>CAWFNO010000006.1:0-129112 GCA_963817155.1 uncultured Pseudomonadota bacterium | reverse complement strand
AGATCATCGAAGACGGCTTGCGCATCCTCTGCAACCTCGAACACCGCGGCGCGGTCGGCGCCGATCCGCGCATGGGCGACGGCGCCGGCATCCTGGCGCAGATCCCGCACAAGTTCTTCGCCAAGAAAACCGCCGAACTCGGCTTCACGCTGCCGAAGCCGGGCCAATACGCCATTGGCCAGTTGTTCATGCCGACCGACAAGCACTGGCGGCAGATCATCAAGGACATCTACGCCGAGCTGATCGCGCGCGAGGGTTTCACGCTGCTCGGCTGGCGCCAGGTGCCGACAGACAATTCGACGCTGGGTGAATCGGTCAAGCCTACCGAGCCGGTGCATCTGCAGGTGTTCATCGGGCTCGGCAAGAAGAAATTCTCCGCGGCCGAATTCGAGCGCCGCCTCTACGTGCTGCGCAAGTCGATCTCTAACGCGATCTACAAGCAGCGCGAGCGGCGCACCTCCGGTTATTACCCGGTGTCGATCTCCTGCCGCACGGTGATCTACAAGGGCATGTTCCTCGCCGACCAGCTCGGCGCCTATTATCCCGACCTGCACGATGCGGATTTCGAGAGCGCGATCGCGCTGGTGCACCAGCGCTTCTCCACCAACACCTTCCCGACCTGGTCGCTGGCGCACCCGTACCGCTACATCGCGCACAACGGCGAGATCAACACGCTGCGCGGCAACGTCAACTGGATGGCGGCGCGGCAGGCGTCGGTGTCGTCGCCGCTGTTCGGCAAGGACATCAACAAGCTGTGGCCGATCTCCTACGAGGGCCAGTCCGATACCGCTTGCTTCGACAACGCGCTCGAATTCCTCTCTCAAGGCGGCTACTCGCTCGCCCACGCCGTGATGATGATGATTCCGGAGGCCTGGGCGGGCAATCCGCTGATGGATGAGGAACGCCGCGCCTTCTACGAATACAACGCCGCGGTGATGGAGCCGTGGGACGGCCCGGCCGCGATCGCCTTTACCAACGGACGCCAGATCGGCGCTACCCTCGACCGCAACGGGCTGCGGCCCGCGCGCTATCTGCTCACCCGTAACGACCGCATCGTCATGGCGTCGGAAATGGGCGTGCTGCCGATCCCGGAAAAGGACATCGTCAAGAAGTGGCGGCTGCAGCCGGGCAAGATGTTGCTGGTCGATCTCGACGAGCAACGCCTCATTCCCGACGAGGAATTGAAGGCGACGCTGGCGAAGAGCCACCCCTACAGGGAATGGCTCGAGCGCACGCAGATCGTGCTCGAGGACCTGCCCGGCGCCGGCAACGTCGCGCCGATATCAAACCTGTCGCTGCTCGATCGCCAGCAGACCTTCGGCTACACCCAGGAAGACCTGAAATTCTTGATGATTCCGATGGCCTCGACCGGCGAGGAAGCGGTCGGCTCCATGGGCAACGACACGCCGATTTCGGCGCTGTCGGACAAGCCCAAGCCGCTGTTCACCTATTTCAAGCAGAACTTCGCGCAGGTGACCAACCCGCCGATCGATCCGATCCGCGAGGAACTGGTGATGAGCCTCGTTTCCATCATCGGGCCGCGGCCGAACCTGTTCGACCTTGAGGGCATATCGCACACCAAGCGGCTGGAGGCGCGCCAGCCGATCCTCACCAATGACGATTTGGAAAAGATCCGCTCGATCCACGAGTTGAGCGGCGACCATTTCAAGTCGCTAACCTTCGACATCACCTTCCCGGCCGAGCACGGCGCCGACGGCATGGGCTGGGCGCTCGACAAGCTATGCGACGAGGCCGAGGAGGAAGTGCGCGGCGGCTGCAATATCATCATCCTGTCCGACCGCCGCGCCGGCGCCGACCGCGTTCCGATCCCCGCGCTGCTCGCCTGCGCCGCCGTGCATCATCACCTGATCCGCAAGGGGTTGCGCACCTCGGTCGGGCTGGTGCTGGAGACGGGCGAGCCGCGCGAGGTGCATCATTTTGCCTGTCTCGCCGGCTACGGCGCCGAGGCGATCAATCCCTATCTCGCCTTCGAAACGCTGGTGGCCATGAATGACGATCTGCCGGGCAAGCTCGACGAGAAGGAAATCGTCAAGCGCTACATCAAGTCGATTGATAAGGGGCTGCTCAAGGTGATGTCGAAGATGGGCATCTCCACCTATCAGTCCTATTGCGGCGCGCAGATATTCGACGCGGTCGGCCTGCGCCAGAACTTCGTCGACAAGTATTTCACCGGTACGCACACCCGCATCGAAGGCGTCGGCCTAGCCGAAATCGCCGAGGAGACGGTGCGCCGCCACCGCGACGCCTTCTCCGACGCGCCGATCTACAAGTCGATGCTCGACGTCGGCGGCGACTACGCCGTGCGCATGCGCGGCGAGGATCACGTCTGGACGGCGGAGACGGTGGCGCGCCTACAGCACGCGGTGCGCGGCAATTCGCAGGAGCACTATCGCGCCTTCGCCAGAATCGTGAACGACCAGACCGAGCGGCTGCTCACCATCCGCGGCCTGTTCCGCATCGGCACGGCAGAGGAGGACGGGCGCAGCCCGGTTCCACTCGATGAGGTGGAGCCCGCGAAGAACATCGTGCGGCGCTTCTCCACCGGCGCCATGTCGTTCGGCTCGATCTCGCGCGAGGCGCACACGACGTTGGCCATCGCCATGAACCGCATCGGCGGAAAATCGAACACCGGCGAAGGCGGCGAAGAGAGCGACCGCTTCAAGCCGCTGCCGAACGGCGACTCGATGCGCTCGGCGATCAAGCAGGTGGCCTCCGGCCGCTTCGGCGTCACCGCCGAGTACCTCGTCAACTCGGACATGATGCAGATCAAGATGGCGCAGGGCGCCAAGCCCGGCGAAGGCGGCCAGTTGCCCGGGCACAAGGTGGACAAGATCATCGCCAAGGTGCGCCATTCGACGCCGGGCGTCGCCTTGATCTCGCCGCCGCCGCACCACGACATCTATTCGATCGAGGACCTGGCGCAGCTCATCTTTGACTTAAAGAACGTCAACCCGACGGGCGACGTCTCGGTCAAGCTCGTTTCCGAAATCGGAGTCGGCACCGTCGCCGCCGGCGTGTCGAAGGCGCGCGCCGACCACGTCACCATCGCCGGTTACGAGGGCGGCACCGGCGCCTCCCCGCTCACCTCGATCAAGCATGCCGGTAGCCCCTGGGAGATCGGCCTCGCCGAAACGCACCAGACGCTGGTGATCAATCGCTTGCGCGGGCGCATCGCGGTGCAGGTCGACGGCGGCGTGCGCACCGGCCGCGACGTGGTAGTGGGCGCCATGTTAGGGGCTGACGAATTCGGCTTCGCCACCGCGCCGTTGATCGCTGCCGGCTGCATCATGATGCGCAAGTGCCACTTGAACACCTGCCCCGTCGGCGTCGCCACGCAGGACCCGGTGCTGCGCAAGCGCTTCAAGGGCCAGCCCGAGCACGTCATCAATTATTTCTTCTTCGTCGCCGAGGAAGTACGCGAGATCATGGCTACGCTCGGCTACCGCCGCTTCGACGAAATGATCGGGCAGATGCAGATGCTAGATCAACACCGGCTGGTCGAGCACTGGAAGGCCGAGGGCCTCGATTTCTCCAAGCTGTTCACCAAGCCGCCGGCGGCCAAGGGCACCGCGATCTTCAATTGCGAGGAACAGGATCACAAGATCCATGACATTCTCGACCGCAAACTGATTGCGGAGTCGCAAGCCGCGCTTGACCGCGGCGCGCCGGTCAGGCTGCAGACCACCATCAAGAACACCGACCGCGCCGCCGGCGCCATGCTCTCCGGCGAGGTTGCCAAGCGCTACGGCCATGCGGGTCTCCCCGACAGCACCGTCCATGTGCGGCTGACGGGCACCGCCGGGCAGAGCTTCGGCGCCTGGCTCGCGCGCGGCATCACCTTCGAGCTCGACGGCGAAGGCAATGACTATGTCGGCAAGGGCCTGTCCGGCGGACGCATCGTCATCCGCCCGCCGGCCGATTCAGGCATCGTGCCGGAGGAATCGATCATCGTCGGCAATACCGTGATGTACGGCGCCATCGCCGGCGAATGCTATTTCCGCGGCGTCGCCGGCGAACGCTTCGCCGTGCGCAATTCCGGCGCCATCGCCGTGATCGAAGGCGCCGGCGACCATTGCTGCGAATACATGACCGGCGGCGTCGTCGTCGTGCTGGGCGTGACCGGGCGCAATTTCGCCGCCGGCATGTCGGGCGGCATCGCCTACGTGCTCGACGAGGACGGCAGCTTCAAGTCCCGCTGCAACATGGCGATGGTCGAGCTGGAGCCCGTTCCGGAAGAGGAACTGGTCAACGAGCGCGAATACGGCGCCTACGGCGATCTCGAATCGCACGGCCGCGTCGACGTGATGGCCGATCTCACCACGCTTGACGCCGAGCGCCTGCGCAAGCTCATTTCCGACCATGCGCGCTACACCCGTTCCACACGCGCCACGGACATCCTTGCCGACTGGAAACGCTATCGCCCGCTGTTCAAGAAAGTGATGCCGGTCGAATACCGCCGCGCGCTCGCCGAGCTGGCGAAGGAAAAGGCCACCGCGATGCAGGCCGCGGAATAGGTATGGGCAAGGTTACCGGTTTCCTCGAGTTCGAACGGCACGACCGCAAATACGTGCCGGTCGCCGAGCGCATCAAGAACTACAACGAATTCGTCCTGCCGCTGCCGGAGAAAGAGCTGCGCGACCAGGCCGCGCGCTGCATGGATTGCGGCGTGCCCTATTGCCACGGCACGCACATTCTCACTGGCGCGCCGACCGGCTGCCCGGTGAACAACCAGATCCCCGACTGGAACGATCTCGTCTATCGCGGCCACTGGGACGAGGCGGCGTGCAACCTGCACTCGACCAATAATTTTCCGGAGGTGACCGGCCGCGTGTGTCCTGCGCCGTGCGAGGCCTCGTGCACGCTCAACATCGACGAGAACCCGGTTACCATCAAATCCATCGAATGCGAGATCGCCGACCGCGCCATCGCGCATGGGTTGAAGCCGGAAGTCGCCTCACAGAAGACCGGCAAGAAGGTCGCCGTGGTCGGCTCAGGGCCGGCGGGCCTCGCCTGCGCGCAACAGCTCGCCCGCGCCGGGCATGACGTGCACGTCTATGAGCGCTGGGCCAAGGCCGGCGGCCTGCTGCGCTACGGCATCCCCGACTTCAAGATGGAAAAGATCCACGTCGATCGCCGCGTCGAGCAGATGCAGGCCGAAGGCGTTCGGTTCCATTACGGCGCCGACATCGGCGTCAACGTACCGGCCGACAAATTGGTGAAGGAGCACGATGCAGTCGTACTCACTGGCGGCGCGGAGAAGGCGCGCGATCTGCCGATCCCCGGCCGCGAACTCAAAGGCATCCATTTCGCCATGGAGTTCCTGCCGCAGCAGAACCGCCGCGTCAGCGGCGAAACACCGATCAAGGACGAGCCGATTCTCGCCAAAGGCAAGAAGGTCGTCGTCATCGGCGGCGGCGATACCGGCTCCGACTGCATCGGCACCTCGATCCGCCAGGGCGCGGCGTCGGTGACCAATTTCGAGATCATGCCGGCCCCGCCCGAGCACGAAAACAAAATGCTCACCTGGCCGGACTGGCCGCTGAAGATGCGCACCTCGTCGAGCCACCAGGAAGGTGTCGAGCGTTACTTCGCCGTCGGCACGCAGAAATTCTCCGGCGCTAACGGCCAGGTGAAAAAGCTGCACTGCGCCCGCCTTGACGCCAAGTTCAAGCCGGTGCCCGGCACCGAATTCGAGGTCGAGGCGGATCTGGTGCTGCTGGCCATGGGCTTTGTGCACCCCCTGCACGAAGGCATGCTCAAGTCGCTCGGCGTCGCCCTCGACCAGCGCGGCAACGTCGCCGCCGACACCGCGGCCTACCAGACCTCGCTGCCGAAGGTGTTTTCCGCCGGCGACATGCGGCGCGGCCAATCGCTGGTGGTATGGGCGATTCGCGAGGGCCGTCAGGCCGCGCACGCCGTCGATAAATTCCTCATGGGAACGACGACGCTGCCGCGCTGACGGCAGCGCTATCTCCCGAACAGGGTCTCGAACGGATTGCGCCCAATCGGCCGCTGCGGGCGCGGCGACGCCGTATGCTGCGGCGGCTTCGGCTTTTTCTCTTCCACCACGACCTTGGGCTTGGTTTCGGTATTTTGCGCGGCCTTGGGCGCAGGGCCGCTTTTCGCCTTCGTTTTTGCCTCGGTCTTGATGTCCGCTTTAGGCTTGGGCTCAGGCTCGGGCGCAGCCGTCGCCGCCGCCGACACGGCGCCGGCCGGCGCTGCGCCGTTGCGCGGCCAGCTGAAATCGTCGGCGCGGCCGGACGGTGCGATCACCGGATCGCCCTTGACCAGCACGCCCGCGGCGATCGCGTCGCTGTGCGTGGGGCGCGCATCGCCGCCGCCGGCGAGTTCGTTGGCGTTGCCAGGCGTCACGGTCAACGGCAGCACCGGGCCAGCCAACGGCCGCACCGTCGATTTAAGATCTGACGTCGGCCCGACCGGGCCGGTCGGAAACATCAGCGGCACGGCGCGATTGCTCATGTAGCGGCGGATTTCGCGCTCGACATAATGCGCCAGCTTGCGCGCACCGGCCTTGGTGAAATAGACGCCGTCCCAGGAGCGCAGCCGGCGCACCTGGCCTTCAAAGTCGGGGCCTTGCGTGGTGAACTTGCCGGCTTCGTCGACGAATCCGTCCCACACATCAATGTAGATCGCCCCGGCGCGCTCGACGCGCGCGCGATAGAGATCGTTGAGATAGACCGCATCGGCCGTCGCTTTCGTCCCTCGGATGGCCGGCAGGCCGACCCAGAATACCGGTACGCCCTTGCTCTTGAGCGCGGCTACCGTGGCGTCGATGCGCCGGCTGTAAATTTCCGCCCACTTGTCGCTGCGAAATTCGACAACGCCGTTCGCCGTCTTGGCCTTCGGCTTGGGCGCGATGATCGAGCTACCGGGCTCGTCGGGCCGATCCTGAGGCTGCGCGGCGTTGTCGGCGGCGGCTTTTTGCTCCGCGTCGTTCTTGTCGGCTTCCTTGGCCAGGTCCCTTTCGCTGATGTTCTGATGATCGGACACGCCCATCATCATCACAACGTAGTCGGCTTTTTCCTGGGCGAGGATGTCACGCGCCGCGCGCCACCAGTCGAGATCGCTCTTGTATTCGTAACGCAGGAGGCCGGAGCCCCTCTTGTTCTTGCGGATGACGGCGATCTCCGGCGTGTCGGAAAACGCGTCTTCTAGGCCGTAGGCGAGCCAGTCGGCCATGGCGTCGCCCATCACCAGGATCGAGGTGGTGGGGACAACCGGCTCGGTTTTCGCATCCGGCTTGTGCGGGGCCGGCGCGCGCGAATAGTCGGCTTGCGGCGCCGGCTGCTCGCCTTCGAATGGGCGATGGAAGGATCCGCCGCCGCCAAACAACTGCTCAAAGAAATTTCCGCGGCGCTGTGCCTCGGCCGGCCCTGTGGCCACGGCGCCGCCGAGCGCGGCAATGAGGGCCGCGGCGGCAAACCAACGCGAAAACTGGCCTTTTCCGGGCATTCGGGCGCTCAACAGGTGATCGGCCACTGGGCTAATTGACGCCAGAAAAATGTCAACTCGAAGGTCGCCAGGTGGTTATCTTAGCACACCTAGAGTCCGACCCATTAAAATTGAAGCGATATGCTCCCCTGACATTTTGCTTGCGCATGATCTTTTCTCCGAAAATCGGTTCCCACTTTTCGGGATCATGCGCTAGCGCGCGCGCAGCTTGTCGAGAATAACCGCCGAGGCAAAGCCGTCGGGAACCTGGCCGGTCTTGGCCTGGAAATCGCGGATCGCCGCCCGTGTGCGGGCGCCGAGGTGGCCGTCCGGCTCGCCGACGTCGTAGCCGCGCAGTGCCAGCAGCTGCTGCAATTCCAGCCGCTCCTCGCGCGAGAGCACGCGCTCGTAGCGCGGCCAGTCTTGTGCAAACGCCTCGCCGCCGCGCAAGCGATCGGCGAGATGGCCGATGGCCAGCGCGTAAGCTTCCGCCGGGTTGTAGCGCATGATGACGCGGAAATTGTGCAGCATCAGGAAGCCGGGTCCCTGCATGCCGGCCGGCAGCAGTAGGAAGGCGCTATCGTCCAGCCGCGGGAATGGCTTGCCCTCGGGGCGCTTGAGGCCAAGGCGCTCCCAGTCGCGCAGGCTCATCTGGTGCTCATGGCCTGCGAGCAGAAAATTGAAATTTGCCGGCACCACCACTTCGTATCCCCAGGACTGACCGCTCGCCCAGCCGTCCTTCTTCAGATTGTTTGCGGTGGAAGCGATGATGTCCGGCATCGAGTTCGACCACATCGCGGCGGCCGTCGTGGTCGAAATCGACGGCATAGCGCTTGAACGCGGTCGGCATGAATTGCGTCGGGCCGAAGGCGCCGGCCCAGGAGCCGACCAGGCGATCCGGGCGGATGTCCCCGTGCTGAAGGATATCGAGCGCGGCGATAAACTCGTCGCGGAAATAGCGCTGCCGCCGTCCAACGCAGGCGAGCGTGGCGGTGGAGCGCAGCACCGGCTGGTTGCCGCCCATGGTGCCGTAATTCGTCTCCACGCCCCAGATCGCGGTGATGAGATAGCGATCGACGCCGTAGTCCCGCTCCACGGCATCAAAGGTCTTGCGGTATTTGTCGATGAGCGCGCGGCCTCGCGCGATGCGATCGTTGGTGATGAGGAGATCGAGATAATCCCAGAACGACTTGGTGAACTCGGGCTGGCTGTCGAGCAGATCCATGATGCGCAGGTCGGGGTTCAGCCACTGCGTGTATTTGATGAAGACGGCGCGCGAGACGCCGTGGCGCGCGGCCAGCGGCCACAGCCGCTCGAGGCATTTGCCGAAATTCGCCGCCGCGGCGCGGATCGCGTCCGCGGTCATGCTCGGATCGCCGGAGGCGCCGGACTGGCCGCTCCAGGCCGGCGCGGGCGCCGGCGTGGGCATGGGCACCACGGCGGCCGAAATCGCGCCGGTCAGGCTCGCATCGCGGTCGCCGCTTCCTTGCGCCCAGGCAGCCGTGCCTGCCGCGGCCGCGAGTAGCGCGACCATAAGATATCGGCTGCAATCCGACATAGCCTGCAAATCCACTCTCCGAGCCATAATCCCTATCCTATGGGTGCGCCGATTTTATTGCGAGGACGTTAACGGCGAACTGTCCCCACCGGCGTCTGGACCGAAGGCGCTCGCCATGCTTTCTGCTGCTTTGGACCCATATTGCCAGCCCGGAAACCCGCCAGTCCCCACATGACGCGCATCCGCAAAGCCATATTCCCAGTGGCCGGGCTTGGAACCCGGTTCCTGCCGGCGACCAAGGCCATGCCCAAGGAGATGCTCCCGGTGGTGGACCGGCCGCTGATCCAGCACGTGGTGGATGAGGCGCGCGAGGCCGGCATCGAGCATTTCATCTTCGTCACCGGCCGCAACAAGAGCGTGATCGAGGACCATTTCGACCGCCAGTTCGAGCTGGAGCTGACGCTGACCGAACGCGGCAAGCAGGCCGAACTGACGCTTCTGTCGGAAGACCTGCCGGAGCCCGGCAATGCCAGCTTCACCCGCCAGCAATCGCCGCTCGGCCTCGGCCATGCGGTGTGGTGCGCGCGCGAACTCGTCGGGCACGAGCCGTTTGCGCTGTTGTTGCCGGACGTGCTGGTGCAGCATCCGCGCGGGTGCCTCGCGCAGATGATGGACGCGGCCAAAAGCCTCGACGGCAACGCCAACATCATCGCTGTGGAAGAAGTGCCGGCCGAGCGCGTGCATATGTATGGCGTGGTCGGCGTCGGCGAGCCCAAGGGCAAGGCCTTCGCCATCACCAAGATGGTGGAAAAGCCGAAACCGGCCGAGGCGCCCTCGAACCTCAGCATCACCGGGCGCTACATCCTGCAGCCGGAGATTTTCGACGTGCTCGGCCAGCAGGCTGCCGGCGCCGGCGGCGAGATCCAGTTGACCGACGCGATGGTGACGCTGGCACGGACGCAACCATTCTATGGCCTGAAATTTGAGGGGCGCAGCTTCGACTGCGGCTCCAAGATCGGCTTCCTGACCGCCAACGTCGCCTACGGGCTCAAGCGCGAGGACATCGCTCCGGAATTTCGCGCGGCGCTCAAGCGCATGCTCGGCGGGAAATAGACGGGCGGCTAGTGCCGGCCGGTGCCGTCGAAGGTGACGCCAAGGTTGAAGACGATTTCATTCATCAGCAGGCCGTGCGAGATCAATCCCTGGTAGGCCTGCAGGTTCCAAAATCTCGCGTAAGCGAGCTTGTCGGTGACCTCGAGGTATACCGGCTTCTAAAGCACGACGCGAAAGCCCCCTCCAGTGCCCACCGTCCAGCCGCCGCACTGCCACCAGCCGTTATGCAGGCCGAGCGCGTTGGCAAAGCTCTTCGGGCCGACGTCGACGCTATTTCCCTGCATGGTATCTTCGACATGCGGCACCACGACGCCGGCGCCGACCTTGCCGATCAATGCCACGCTCAGCGGCTCGTTGATCTTGCCGTACAGCGGCTCGCGATAGACCAGGTTGAGCATCACGTGGTTGGCGCAGTTGTGCAGCATGTATTCAAAGAAAGGCTTGGTGAGCACGTTGGGTCCGGGAGTGTTTGGCGCCGCGACTGTCCCGGTCACGTTGACGACCTGCCCGTCGGTGACAGTGTATTTGCTGTGCTCAAGGCTGAACTCGACGGCGAGCTTGTCGTTGATGAAGCGGCCGATGCGGATGTTGCATTCCGGACCCAGCAAGTCGCCGCGAAAAATGTCGCCCCAATGGGGCTCGTCATGGCCGTGCACGTCGTGGATGATGAAGTCGTTGCCGAGCGAGGGCTGCGAGACATGGATGTCGGTGGGTGCGTAGAATTGCTTGCTCAGGCCGAATGAAAAATACCACTCGCCCTAGCTGAAAAATCGCATGAAGGCGCTGCCATGCGCGTCGATCGAAGGCAGCCCGAATTTGAGACCGCGCTTGTCAGCGGGCGATTTCGGCGGGTCGAGCGCATACTGCGCCTGCGCTGGCACACCTCCAGCCAGCATGGCCAAAGTGCATGCGATACACCAATACCAACGATGCAACGAAAACCTGCCCCCAACACCACCAATCGATCAATACAACAGCGAGGTTACAGTCGGCATTTAGCGATTGCGAGCGGGAATTTGCCGCAATTTACAACAATTTTTCGACTCACCGTTGCAGCCGCACGCCGAGCAGGAACACAGTGGCATTGTAGTCGTTGCCCGTGACGTTCGAGCGCAGCCACTCCTGACGCACCTCGCCCTTCACCTGCACCGTGCGATTGAGCTTGTAGGTGAGCCCTGCGCCGATCGCAAAACGCTTGTCCTCGCGGTCCATGCCGACATAGTCGTCGAGCCCGAAGCCGAGCTTCACCGTGCCTATCAGCCAGCGGCGGAACGCATGATCGACCTGCAGGCCGACATCGCGGTATAGCACGCCGGAGACGCCAGGTTGGGTCGATTCGCCGACCGTAGAGCCGCCGGAGAGTTTCACCGTGGTCAACGCGCTCGCCGTCCAAATTAGCGCGGCGTCGCCAATCAAACCCTCGACATTTTGCAGCCGCGGATCTTCATAGACCCGCCGCGTATAGCCGACCGCGATCTCGCCGGTGAGCAGGCGTGTCAGCTCGAACGTCGAGCCGGCTTTGCCAGTCACACCGTTCGAGTTGCGCTGGTAACCGGAAAAGTCGGTTTCCAGATCGTGCACGCGGGTGTTAGCGCCGAATTCGACGAAGGGCTTGACGCCGGGGCTTAATTCATAGCTGCCGCGCAGCGTGCCGCCATATTGATCGTAATTGCGATCTTCATTGCTGGCGGTCGAGCCGTCCGTGAGCGTCGAGTTCTGATAGACGGTGCGTTGAGCGTCACCGATGACGGCCAAACCAAAGCGATTGATCGCGTGCTCGATGCCGGCGCTACCGCCGAAGGTATTGAAAATCGGGAGCTTGGCAATTCCGGCCTGCAAGTTCGGACTGCCGGGGTTGTCGGTGGAGACAAGGTCGCGAATGCCGAGTCTGACTCGCGTGTCTTGGCTGACGTCGATGCGGCCGTCCACCTTGCCGTCGAAGTAAGGGCGGCTGAGCGTCGGCGAGGTGTCGGGGCTGTAGCCGGTGTAGCTGCCGCGCAGATCGGCCTTGAGCTCGTGCCGCGACCAGTTTGATTGCCCCTGCAATTCCGGCATGACTGTGTAGAGCCAGGCACCGCTACCGCCGGGCATGCGGCCCGGATTGGTGTCGTAGCCGCCAATCAGTTCGATCGCCGGGAACAGCGTGAAGGCGCCGGAGCGCACGCCAAGCGGAGCGTAGGGATCCTGCGGCTCGGTATGCGCCTTGTGTTTTTTCGGTTGTCGGATCGGGCCGAACTCAACTGGCGGCGCTCCCGGCGCCTGCGCATAGGCGCCGTTTGCCACCGCGGGATTTGGCGGCGGCGTCTGATAGCGCGAAACAGCGACCGGCGCCGGCAGGCCTGGAGCGATCGCCTGCGCGGCAAGCGGCGTTTTCGATCTTGTCTTGGCTTTGACTTTGGCTTTGCCGGCCTTTGGCTTGCGGCTGTTGGTGGAGTCGTAGCCAGTGTCGCCGGCGCCCGATGCCGGCGGCGTAAAGCCGATGGGCGGACTGAGCGGCGGCCGGTTTATGCCCTGCCCTGCTTGCGCACGCTTCTCGAAGCGCGGCGGATTTTTCGGATTGGTCTGCAAATAGGGCGCAAGCGGATCGTTACTCGCCTGCTGCGCCACGACCGCGGCGCCGGCAAACGTGACGTAGGCAGCCAGCAACAGGCCGGCGCTGCGCAACACGGCCGGGTAAGGCAAACAAGGGCGCTGCACGTCCGTCGTCAACTTCCTTGGCCGCCCAAAGGCGCGCGCGCAGGCGCGCACGCTCGCGAACGGCGAGAGTGGTTAACGGACGTTAAAGAGGCATGGTTAACGGGGCGTTGCCGCAGCTAACCCGTTGGCCGCAGCCCTAAATCCAGCCCTTGAGCTCGCGCAGAACGACGTCGCGGATGACCGCCATGCCGCCGGGGCTATCGTTGAGGCAGGGGATGGCGGCGAAGTTTTCGCCGCCGGCGTGGCGGAAGATCGCGGCGTTCTCCATGGCGATTTCTTCCAGCGTCTCCAGGCAATCGGCGGCAAAGCCCGGCGTGATGACGGCGAGGTTCTTCACGCCCTTCTCGGCAAGCCGCCTCACCGTCGCATCGGTATAAGGCTTGAGCCATTCGGCCGGGCCGAAGCGCGACTGGAAGGTGAGCATCAGCTTTGTCTCGTCGAGCTTGAGGCGGTCGCGCAACAGCCGCGCGGTCTTGTGGCACTGGCAATAATAGGGATCGCCTTTGCGCAGGTATTCCTCCGGCATGCCGTGGAACGAGGCGAGGATGACGTCGGGTTTGAAGGCGAGTTTTTCTAGACTTTGCTCGAGCGAAGCGGCGATGGCGTCGATATAGACCGGCTCGTCGAACCAGGCGGGCGCGACGCGCAGGGCCGGCTGCCAGCGCATGCGGGCGAGAAATTCAAAGACCTTGTCGCAGACCGTCGCCGTGGTCGCCGCGGCAAATTGCGGATAGAGCGGCACCACCAGAATGCGGTCGCAGCCGGACGCCTGCATGGCATCGAGACGCGAGGCGATCGAGGGATTGCCGTAGCGCATCGCCCAGTCGATGAGCAGCGTGCGGTCGGGCAGCATCGCAGCCAACTTTTCCGCCTGCGCGCGGGTGATGGTCGTGAGGAACGACTCGTTGCGCTCCTTGTTCCAGATCTTGTCGTAGTCGCGGCCCTTGCGGCCGGGGCGCACGGTCAGAATGATGAGGTTGAGCACCAGCCACCATTTCAGCCGGTTCTCCTCGATCACCCGGCGGTCGGAGAGAAATTCCTTTAGATACCGCCGCATCGACCAGTAGTCGGTGGCGTCCGGCGTGCCGAGATTGACCAACAGCACGCCGATGCGGCGCGGCGGGATCGCGGGGTGGTCCGGCGGTTTGTGGGAAACCTCGCTCATGGCGGCAATGAGCGGCAATCCGCGCGCGCGGTCAAGCCGTCAGCCGACCGGGCGTTCGTCGGCGATGACCTTGCCGTCATTGGGCAGCGTGCCGGGCGCCACCAGCTTCACGGCACCCTTGAGCTTGGTGACCGCTTGCAGGGTCGCGGCGACGGCGGCCTGCAGCGAGGTATCGGGCGCGGCGCATTCGGCCATCAGCGTCATGGTGTCCTGCTCGTTGTCGCGGCCGACGACAAGACGCAGCCGCTTGAGGTCGGCATGGCGCGCGCCGACTTCAGCGACCTGCTTCGGGTGAACGAACATGCCCTTCACTTTAGCCGTTTGATCGGCGCGGCCCATCCAGCCCTTGATGCGCATATTGGTGCGTCCGCAAGACGAGAGGCCGGGCAGGATCGCGGAGAGATCGCCGGTGCCGAGGCGGATCATCGGATAGTCGGGATTAAAGGAGGTGACCACCACCTCGCCGACCTCGCCCTCCGGCACGGGATCGCCGGTGCCGGGCCGCACGATCTCGACCATGACGGTTTCGTTGACGATCATCCCCTCCATCGCCTTGCTTTCATAGGCGATGACGCCGAGCTCGGCGGTGGCATAGCACTGCAGCACGGCGACACCACGGCCTTTCAACTCGGCGCGCAAGGAGGCCGGCAGCGCCGCGCCGGAGGCGAGACCGCGCTTGATCGAGGAGGCATCCTTGCCAGTTTTTTCCGCTGTGTCGAGAAGGATCTTGAGGAAATCGCCCGTGCCGACATAGCCGGCCGGCTTGTAATGCGCGATGGCCTCGAGCTGCTGCTCGGTATTGCCGACGCCGCCGGGAATGACGGCACAGCCGAGCACATGCGCGCCCGATTCGAGAATGTAGGCGCCGGGCGTCAGATGATAGGAAAACGAATTGTGCACAATGTCGCCGGCGCGGAAGCCGGCGGCGAACAACGCGCGCGCAGTGCCGTAGTGGTCCTTGCCCTCGCCTTCCGGCTCGTACAGCGGCCCCGGCGACATCAGCAGGCGGCGCGCCTTGCCGGGCGGCGTGACGTTGAGCCCGCCGAACGGCGGCATCGCTTTCTGCAAGGCGGCGACGTCGGACTTGTGCAGCACCGGAAGTTTCGCCAACGCGGCGCGCGCATTGACCGCATGCGCGTTGACGCCGGCGAGATGCTTAGCCCAACCGGGCCCTTGCATCGCATGCGCGACGACCTTGGGCAGCACCGCGCATTCTTCACTGTCGCGCAGGACGGCGGGCCTCGTCTCAAGCGAGTCGTAGTGATCGGGCATTCTTACGCAAGCCAGCGCTTCCGGCGCCGGTAATGCTTGCCTTCGCGGAAGGATTTGCGCCGGCCTTCGGAAATGCCGAGGTAGAATTCCTTCACGTCCTCGTTCTCGGAGAGCGACTTGGCGTCGCCGTCCATCACCACGCGGCCATTCTCGAGGATGTAGCCGTAGCGGGCAAAGCGCAGCGCCATGTGCGTGTTCTGCTCGGCGAGCAGGAAGGACACGCCTTCACGCTCATTCAGGTCTTTGACGATCTCGAAAATCTCCTCGACGATCTGCGGAGCCAGCCCCATCGACGGCTCGTCGAGCAGAATCATTTTCGGGCGCGACATCAGCGCGCGGCCGACGGCGCACATCTGCTGCTCGCCGCCGGAGGTGTAGCCGGCGAGCAAATCCTTGCGCTCGGCGAGCTTGGGGAAATACTTGTAGACGAGGTCCATGTCCTGCCGGATCGCGGCCCGGCCGTCGCGCCGGGTGAAGGCGCCGGTGAGCAGGTTTTCCTCGATGGTCAGATGGGCAAAGCACTGGCGGCCCTCCATGACCTGGATGCAGCCGCGCCGCACCAGTTCGTTCGGCGACAGATCCTGCACCTCGTCGCCCTCGAACAAAATGGCGCCCTTGGTGACGTCGCCGCGCTCGGCGTGCAGCAGGTTGGAGATCGCCTTGAGCGTCGTGGTCTTGCCGGCGCCGTTGGCGCCGAGCAGCGCCACGATGCCGCCCTTGGGTACGTCGAGCGAGACGCCCTTGAGCACCAGGATGACGTGGTCGTAGATCACCTCGATATTATTGACGCGCAGGATGTGTTCGGGTTGCGCGGCGGGTGTCGCGTTCGAGTGCTCGACGGCGGACATAATTCACACTCCGAAATAGCTGGCCTCCCCCCGCGAACGGGGAGAGGCTTTGTTGTAGGATGCGCGTCCTAACTTACGACGACTTGTCGCAAGCCTCGGTGCGCTTCGGCCAACCGGCGTTCTGCTTCACGTAGTCGGCGGCCGCGCTGTCGATGAGCGGAATGACCTTGTCCTTCATAGGCGCGATCCAATCGGAGACCTTGACCCACTTGGTGCCGTCCCACTGCTGCATATAGGCGGAGTTGTGACCGTTATGATCTTCGCAGGTCACCTGCATCGGTGCCGCGAAACCGGGCAGCCCGATTTCCTTCCACCGCGCCGCCGTGAAGTCCAGCGTTTCCAGACCGCGGCGCATTTCGTCACCGGTAATGTCCTTCTTGCCGGTGACCTTCTGCGCGTGGCGGATGGCCTCGGCGAGCACTGCAGCGTTCATCACGCCGCGATTGTAGAAGTTCTCACCGACCTTGTCCTTCGGCGTCTGGCTGTTGCCCTTGGCGATCACATCCTTGATGATGTCCTGAATCGCGGGGAAGTTGGGTCCCACCGCGTTGAAGTTGAGCGACAGATAGCCCTTGCCGCCGGCACCGGCCGGACGCGCGTCGTCCTCGCTGCCGGACCACCAGATGCCGATGAAGTGGTCTTCCGGATAGCCGGTCTTGGCGGCTTCCTGCACCGCCGTCGGGTTCATGGCGCCCCAGCCCCACATGATCATGTAGTCCGGCTTGTCGCGGCGAACGCTGAGCCAGAGGCTTGACTGGTTCTGCATCTGTGCCGCGGGTACCGGATACTCTTTCACGGCGAAGCCGTAGTCCTTGGCGAGGTCGTGCAAGAGCGGCAACGGCTCGCGGCCATAACCACCATCAAAGAAGATGAAGCCGATGGTCTTGCCCTTGAGCTTGTCGAGCCCGCCTTCCTTGCCGGCGATATAGCGGATGATGATCGACAGGCCGTCCCAGTAGGTGGACGGCGGATTAAAGATCCACGGGAAGTCCTTGCCGACCGCCGAGGCCGAGAGGCCGTAGGCCATCGACAGGACCGGGATGTGATCGACCGCCGCCTTCGGAATCAAGGCCAGCGTGATGCCGGTCGAATAAGGCGAGATCGCCACCGGATGCTTGCTCTTCATCGAGTCGTAGCATTCGACACCTTTCTCGTTCTTGTAGCCGGTCTCGCACTCTTCGATGACCAGCTTCGACCCGCCGATCCCGCCGTCCCGTGCATTCAGCATGTTGAGGTAGTCATGCATGCCGTTGGCGATCGGAATCCCCGAATTCGCAAACGGGCCGGTGCGGTAGGTGAACAGCGGTATGAAGGTATCGGCGCTCGCCTGCGAGATTAGGGCGGAACCGCCGACCAAGCTCGCAACCGCCGCGCCGAGTATGATGTGTTTCAGGCGCATCGTATTCTCCCATGTCTATCCGCCGGTGCTTGAATGCGCCGGCTTTTTCCTCTTCCCCTCGAAGCGGGGGGACGACCCCTTGCCGGCTATACGTCGGAAAAGGGGCATTGGCTCAAGTGTGCACCTTCAGTACGGGAAAGGCCACACCCTGAGTTTCTGCTTTCCGATCTGCCAAAGCCGCGCCAAACCGGCCGGCTCCGCGATCAGGAATAAAATAATGAGCGTTCCCACGGTCATAAACGTGATGTGCTCGACGTTGGCTGACGTGATCGGCAGTGCCAAACGTTTCCTTGATCCCGCGCAGCACAATCGGCAATCCGATGATCAGTGCAGCGCCTAAATACGAGCCCAGCAAACTGCCGAGGCCGCCGATGATCACCATGAACAGCACAGAAACAACTCGTTGATGTTGAAGCTCTCCAACTCGGCATTGCCGAGGTACAGAAAGACCAGCATCGCTCCGGCGACGCCGCAGTAGAACGACGACACCGCAAAGGCCATCAACTTGGTCTGGTAAAGTTTGATGCCGATCAGCTCGGCGGCGATATCCATGTCGCGCACCGCCATCCAGGTGCGGCCGATGCGCCCGCGGATCAGGTTCGAGGCGAGCCAGGTCATCACCGTGACGATCGCGAGCACGATGATATAGCGCGTGACCGGCGTCGCCGTCGGACCGGTGACCGGAATTCCAAACAGGAACCGTTCTGGCACTTCGATCGAAGCCGAGACGTTGTAATTGTACAGCCAGGGGATACGGATGAAGCACCACGACATGAAGAACTGCGCGGCGAGCGTCGCGACCGCGAGGTAGAAGCCTTTGATCCGCAGGCTGGGCAGGCCGAATACGACGCCGGCCGCCGCCGACAGGGAGCCCGAACAGATGATCAGGACAATGATGTTGACGTTGGGGAAAGAACGTCGTGAGCTTGTAGCAGCCGAACGCGCCCACGCCCATGAAGGCGCCGGTGCCGAGCGACAGCAGGCCGGTGTAGCCAGTGAGCAGGTTAAGTCCAATCGCGGCGAGCGACGAGATCAGCACCGGAATAAGAATTGAATCGATGGCGAAATTCGACGCGGTGAGCGGGATCACGATGAACGCCACCGCCAGTATCAGAACGATGCCGATCTTGTCCTGCAAAATCGGAAACATCGCCTGATCGGCCTGGTAGGTCGTCTTGAATTGGCCTGCTTCGCGGTAAAACATAGCGCCCTCAGATCCGTTCGATCAGGCGTTCGCCGAACAGGCCTTGTGGCCGGAACAGCAGGAAAACCAGCGCGATGACATAGGCGAACCATTCCTCGATGCCGCTGCCGAACAGCGGGCCCCAGTAGAATTCGCCGATCTTCTCGCCGACGCCGATGATGATGCCGCCGATGATGGCGCCGGGAATCGAGGTAAATCCGCCGAGGATCAACACCGGCAGCGCTTTCAGCGAGATGATCTCCAGCGCGAAGGAGACGTTGGAGCGGGCACCCCACATGATGCCGGTCGCCAGCGCAACGATGCCGGCGGCAAACCACACCGTGACCCAGATATATTCGAGCGAAATACCGACCGAGAGCGCAGCGCGATGGCTGTCGGCGACGGCGCGCAATGCACGGCCGATCCGCGTCTTCTGGAAGAATACCGCCAGGCTCGCGACCATCAGCGAGGCGATGATCGCAGCGGCGATGTCGATCTTCTGCAACTGCACGAAGCCGCCAAGTGCCTTGATCGAGTAGGAGCCGATCGGCAGCCACAATTGTTCGGTGATCATCAGCTTTGGGTCGCCGCCGAAAACCAGCTCGCCGAAGCCGATCAGGATATAGGTCAGACCGAAAGTCGCCATGAACAGGATGATTTCCGGCTGATTGACCAAGGGCCGCAGCACGAAACGCTCGACCGCCATCGCCAGCAGAAACATCACGCCGATGGTGATCGCCACCGCGAGGAAGGCCGGCACGCCGTGCGCGTAGAGGCCGACCAGCGTCAGCGCCGCGAACACTACCATGATGCCTTGCGCGAAATTGAACACGCCCGACGCCTTAAAGATCAGCACGAAGCCGAGCGCAATCAGCGCGTAGAGCACACCGGCGACCAGCCCTTCCCACAATGTCTGCACGAACAGATCGGGCGCCGAGCCCATCTGCACGAAGGGGTCGATAAAGATTTGATAGAGAAGATGCATCCCATCACCCTCAATGCGCCACGCCGAGATAGGCGTCGACCACCGCCTGATTCTTCTTGATCTCATCCGGCGTGCCGTCGGCGATCTTGATGCCGTGGTCGAGCACGACCACGCGATCCGACAGGTCCATGACCACGCCCATGTCGTGCTCGATCAGTGCGATGGTGGTACCGTAATGGTCGTTCACGTCGAGCACGAAGCGCGACATGTCCTCTTTTTCCTCGAGGTTCATGCCGGCCATCGGCTCGTCAAGCAGCAACAGCTCCGGCTCCATGGCGAGCGCGCGGCCGAGCTCGACGCGTTTCTGCAGGCCATAAGCCAGCCGGCCGACCGGGGTGCGGCGGATTTCCTGGATCTTGAGGAATTCGATGATTTCCTCGACCCGAAGGCGATGTTCGACCTCTTCCGTCATCGCGGGGCCGAAACGCAGCAATTGCCAGAAGAAGTTGCTGTGCATTTTCAGCGTGCGGCCGGCCATGATGTTGTCGAGCACGGTCATGCCGCGAAACAGCGCGACGTTCTGGAAGGTACGGGCGATGCCGCCGTGCGCGGCTTCATAGGGGCGCATCTGCGACCGCGTCTCCCCCTTGAAGGTGATGCGGCCCTGCTGCGGATGATAGAAGCCGTTGATGACGTTGAGCATCGAGGTCTTGCCGGCGCCGTTCGGACCGATGATGGCGCGGATTTCCCCCTTGCGGATGTCGAAGGACACGTCGCTCACCGCGGTCACGCCGCCGAACGACAGCGACACGTTCTGCAACGACAGCAGCACGTCGCCGACGGCGACTTCGGCTCCCGTCCCGCTCGGCGCCCTCATGCAGCCTGCCCCATCGTCGCGGCGACCGGCTCGGTCTTCATGTCGCGGATCTTTACCCGCGCGCTGATGGTGCCCTTGCGGCCATCCTCGAAGGTCACTTCGGTCGAGATATCGGCTTCCTTCGAGCCGTCGTACAGCGCCGTGATCAGCGGCGCGTAACGATCGGCGATGAAGCTGCGGCGAACCTTCTGCGTGCGCGTGAGCTCGCCATCGTCGGCGTCGAGCTCCTTGTGCAGGATGAGGAAGCGTTTGATCTGCGCCCCGGCCAGCATCTTATCTTCGGCGAGCGAGTGGTTCACTTCGGCGATGTGCTTCTCGATCATGTCGTAGACCAGCGGATGGCCGGCGAGCTCCTGATAGGAGCCGTAAACGACGTTGTTGCGCTCGGCCCAGCTTCCGACCGCGGTGAGATCGATATTGATCATCACGCCGACGAAATCGTGTTTGTCGCCGTAGGCCACCACTTCACGAATATTGGGAAAGAACTTGAGCTTGTTCTCGATGTATTTCGGCGGGAACAGCGTGCCGTCGTTGAGCTTGCCCACGTCCTTGGAGCGGTCGATGATTTTCAGCTGGCCGGTCTTCTCATCGAAGTAGCCGGCGTCGCCGGTCTTCACGTAGCCGTCCGCCGTCATCGTCTCCCTGGTCTTCTCATCGTCTTTGAAATAGCCCGCGAACATGCCGGGCGACTTGAACTGCACCTCGCCGTTATCGGCGATGCGCAGGTCCACATTCGGGCAGGCAATGCCGACGGTATCGGAATAAATCGCGCCATCGGGTTGCGCCGTGAGATAGAGGAACGCTTCGGTCTGCCCGTAAAGCTGCTTCAGGTTGAGCCCAATCGAGCGATAGAAGGCGAACAGGTCGGGGCCAACCGCTTCGCCCGCGGTATAGGCCACGCGCACACGCGAAAAGCCGAGCACATTCTTGAGCGGGCCATAGACCAGAATATTGCCGATGGCATAAAGCAGCCGGCCGGTGAGCGGAACGGATTTGCCGTTCAAAATTTTCTCGCCGTATTTGCGCGCAACGCCGATGAAATAATGGAACAGCTTGCGCTTGATGACGCCGGTATCTTCCATGCGGATCATCACGCGCGTCAGCAGAACCTCGAGTGTACGCGGCGGCGCGAAATAAAAGCTCGGGCCGATCTCGCGCAAATCCTGCATCGTGGTGTCCGGGTTTTCCGGACAGGCCATGCAGAAGCCAGCCACCAGGCCTTGACAATAATTCAGATAATGGTCACCGACCCAGGCGAGCGGCAGATAGGCGAGCGCTACGTCATTCTCGGTCAGATGATCGAAGGCCACGGTATCGGATGTCGCCTTGATCGCGCGCTCGCTGATCATCACCACGCCCTTGGATTTGCCGGTGGTGCCCGAGGTGTAAAGAATAATGGACGGAGCGGAGCCTTTGCCGGCGGCGATCTCGGCATCAAGCCATGCGCCGACCGCCGGATCATCGTGAAGCGCCTTGCGGCCTTCTGCGATGACGTCATCCATGGACCTCAAATTGCTGTGGTCGTAGTCTCGCAAGCCCCGCTTTTCGTCGTAGATCATCAACTCGAGCTTGGGCAGGCGCTCCAGCACCGACTGGATCTTGTCGACCTGCTCCTGGTCCTCGACCGCGGCCAAGCGCACGTCGGCGTGCGCCAGCACGAAGGACAATTCGTCGGCCACCGCGTCGGCATAGACCGGCACCGGAATGGCGCCGAGCATCTGCGCCGCCATCACCGACCAGTAGAGCTTTGGCCGGTTGCCGCCAACGATGGCGATGGTCTCGCCGCGCTTGAGACCGAGCCGGTGAAGGCCGACCGCATAGGCGCGTACGATGTCGAGCACCTGGGCCCAGGTCCAGGTTTGCCAGATGCCGTAATCCTTATGCCGCATTGCGGGCCGCGACCCGTAAATATTCGCATTACGGATCAATAGCTTAGGAAACGTGTCCGCGACGGCGGCGGCGTTTTGGGCCACGAGCCATGTCCTCCCTTGCGACCGCGCGTCAAGCGCTAACGGCATTTCCCCTCGCCGCGTCCCATCGCGGTCTTCTCTTTATATGAAAACACCGGCCGTAGCCGGTCAAGCCTCGCGGGCCAAGGAAATTGGTTGCAATCGGCCGCTAAATTATTCAGCAGCCTTGAGAAACGGCGCCGGGGCGGCGTGGAACTGCTCGCGAAGTGCGGCTTCCTCGGCTTTGGCGGCGGCCAGATGACGCGTCTTGACGTGGCCGAAGCCGCGGATTTTTTCCGGCATCGACGCCAGCGCAACGGCGAGAGCGTGGTTCTCCGGCGTCAGGCGATCGAGGATGTCGGCGAGAACAAGCTCGTAGTCCTTGATCAGGCCGCGTTCGATTTTCCGCTCCGCGGTGTGGCCGAACGGATCGAGTGGCGTACCGCGCAGGAATTTGAACTTCGCCAGCACGGCGAATGCCTTCAGCAACCACGGTCCGAACACCATCTTCTTCAGCTCGCCGGTCACCTTGTCGCGGCTTGCGAGCAGCGGCGGCGCGAGATTGAACTCGAGGCGCAGGTCGCCGTCGAAGCTTGCCTTGACGCGCTCGACGAATGACGTGTCGGCGTAAAGCCGCGCCACTTCGTATTCGTCCTTGTAGGCCATCAGCTTGAACAGATAGCGCGCCACCGCTTCGGAGAGGCCGCACTGGCCGGGTACCTTGAGCGCTTCGGCGGCGCTCACCTTGTCGACCCATTTGCGGTAGCGCCGCGCGTAGCGCGCATTCTGATAGGCGGTGAGGAAGGCGACGCGGCGCTCGACCGTCTCGTCGAACGACTGCGAGAGCTTGAGTGAATCGTTTTCCAACTGCGGCTGCGGCTTGACCAGCCCCTCAACCGCCGCCGGATCGACTGCGGCGCGGCGGCCGTAGGAGAAAGCGGCGAGATTCATCGGCACCGCCTCGCCGTTCATCTCGATCGCTTTCTCGATCGCTTCCGCCGTGAGCGGCAGCGCGCCGACCTGATAGGCGTAGCCGAGCATGAACATGTTGGCGCCGATCGAATTGCCGAGCAGCGCCACGGCGAGGCGCCCGGCATCGACGAAATGGCTGCGCTCGCGGCCGGCATGGCTGACGATCGCGCGCTTGAGCCGTTCGGTCGGTAACGAATAGTCGGCGTTGCGGGTGAAATCACCGGGCAGGAACTCGGCGGTGTTCACGATCATCCGCGTCTGCCCCTGCTTGGTGGCGCCGAGCACCTTCTTGGTGCCGACCACGACGATGTCGCCGCCGAGCACCAGGTCGGCGCCGCCCGCAGCGACGCGGATGGCGTGGATTTCACCCGGCGTATTGGCAATGCGGATGTGGCTGTACACGGCGCCGCCCTTCTGCGCGAGCCCCGCCATGTCGATGATGCCGACACCTTTGCCTTCCAGATGCGCGGCCATGCCGAGGATGGCGCCAACGGTGACAATTCCGGTGCCGCCGACGCCGGTGACGATGATACTGTAGGGGTGATTGGTGAGCGGGGCTGCCGGCTCGGGCAACGCCGCCCAGTGCGCCGGCTGCGCGACGCTTTCGCCTTTCTTGAGCTTCGCGCCTTGTACGGTGACGAAAGACGGGCAAAAGCCTTTGATACAGGAATAGTCCTTGTTGCAGCTCGATTGATCAATGGTGCGCTTGCGGCCCCATTCGGTCATCAGCGGCTGCACCGAAACGCAGTTCGATTTCACGCCGCAGTCGCCGCAACCCTCGCAGACGAGGTCGTTGATGACCACGCGCTTGAGCGGATCGGGGAAGGCGCCACGTTTGCGGCGGCGGCGCTTCTCGGCGGCGCAGGTCTGATCGTAGATGAGAATGCTGACGCCCGGCACGTGGGTCAGCTCCTGCTGGATAGTGTCGAGTTCGTCGCGGTGATGAATGGTCAATCCGCGCGGCCATTCCGTGTCTTTCGGATATTTATCCGGTTCGTCGGTGACGAGGACGACGCGCTTGGCGCCTTCGGCGGCCACCTGGCGGGCGATCTGGTCGACGGTGAGGCCGCCGTCGTTTGCCTGTCCGCCGGTCATCGCCACGGCGTCGTTGAACAGGATCTTGTAGGTCATGGTGGTGCCGGCTGCGATCGCCGCGCGGATCGCCAGATAACCCGAATGGTTATAGGTGCCGTCGCCAAGATTCTGGAACACGTGCGTCGTCTTGGAGAACGGCGCTTCGCCCACCCAATTGACGCCTTCGCCGCCCATCTGCGTATAGCCGAGCGTCTTGCGATCCATCCACTGCGACATGTAATGACAGCCGATGCCGGCATAGGCGCGGCTGCCTTCTGGCACGCGCGTCGATGTGTTGTGCGGGCAGCCTGAGCAGAAATAGGGAATGCGGTTGGCAACGTCCGACGTTTCGGCCAGCACCTTTTGCGCACTTTTCAGCCGCGCCACATTGGCGGCGAGTTCGCCGTTCTCGGCGACGCGCAACAGCCGCTCGCCGATGCAGATGGCGACGTCGTTGGGATCGAGCGCGCCCTTGACCGGGAAAAGCCAGTTGCCCTGCTCGTCCTTCTTGCCGATGCAGACCGGCTGATTGGCAGTGCCGTAGAGTTCCTCGCGCACCTGCACTTCGATGAGCGAGCGCTTCTCTTCGACGACGATGATGAGATCGAGCCCTTGCGCGAAATCGGCCAGGTCCTGCCGGCTGATCGGCCATGGGCAGGCGATCTTGTAGATGCGCAGACCCACGTCATTGCATTTGACCTCGTCGAGGCCGAGCTCGTCGAGCGCCTGGCGCACGTCGAGATAGGCTTTGCCGGTAGTAATGACGCCGATCTTCGGATTGCGCCCGCCCGAGGTGACGATTTTGTTGAGCTTGTTAGCGCGCACGAAGGCGAGCATGGCGTCGCGCTTGAAGTCGTGCAGACGCGCTTCCTGGCCGAGGAACGTATCCTGAAGCCGAATATTGAGGCCGCCTTCCGGCATGACGAAGTCTGTGGGGGTGACAATCTGCAGGCGGTCGAGGCCGGCATCGACCACCCCGGTCGATTCCACCGTCTCATGCATGCATTTGAGGGCGGCCCAGCTGCCGCAGTATCGCGACATCGCCCAGCCGTAAAGTGCGTAGTCGATGATCTCCTGCACACCGGCCGGATTGAGGATCGGGATCATCACATCGACGAAATGGAATTCGGACTGGTGCGCGGTGGTGGAGGATTCCGCGGTGTGGTCGTCGCCCATCAGCGCCAGCATGCCGCCGTATTTCGAGGAGCCGGCGAGATTGGCGTGGCGGAATACGTCGCCGGTGCGGTCAACACCCGGGCCCTTGCCGTACCACATGCCGAAGACGCCGTCGTATTTACCCTCTCCGCGCAGTTCGGCCTGTTGCGTGCCCCACAGAGCGGTCGCGGCAAGGTCCTCATTCAGCCCGGTCTGAAATTTGACGTCGGCGGCCGCAAGCTGGCGGCCGGCGCGCATGAACTGCTGGTCGAGGGTGCCGAGCGGCGAGCCGCGATAGCCGGTGACGTAGCCCGCGGTGTTGAGGCCCGCGCGCTTGTCGCGTTCGCGCTGCATCAGCGTCGCGCGTACCAGCGCCTGGAAGCCGGTCACCAGGACATGGTCCTGCGTGAGGTCGTATTTGTCATCGAGGCTGACGGGTCGGAGTGTCATGCGAAGCCTTAAGCTTTCCCCGCTGGACCCTTAAGAGTGGACCCGGCACCACTCATATAGGTCGCTGCGGCGGGACGCAAAACCGGTGGGACTCAAGGCCAAAAGGCTACACCTGAACGCGCGGTGGTCAATTTCGTTCTGTGGGCAGCTTGGGGAAGGAAACTTCAGAGCGGCGCGTTTTCGCGCATTTTGGCGCACTGCAGCGAAAGCGGCGGGAAATTGCGGTGCATTCTGGCAATTGATCCTGCTCAAGGCGGTCGGAGTTAGCCATGGTAGTTTATCAAAATGGCCCTCGCCCGAAGAAGAATCGCGACGAATTTCGCCAAGCTCCGCGCCGAGATGGTGGATGAGCATATTTTTGCCCGCGGGGTGCGGTCGGAGCCGGTCCTCAATGCCATGCGTAAGGTCCCGCGCGAGATGTTCCTGCCGCACGATTTGCAGGAATTCGCCTACGAGGACGCCCCGTTGCCCATCGCCGAGGGGCAGACGATTTCGCAACCCTACATTGTTGCCCTCATGGCCGAGGCGCTGCTGCTCAAGGGCGGGGAAAAGCTGCTCGAAATCGGCACCGGCTCCGGTTACGCGGCTGCCGTTCTCTCCGAGATCGCCGCCGACGTTTATACGGTCGAGCGCATTGGCCAGCTCGCCGAAAAAGCGGCGACGACTCTGGCCGAGCACGGCTATGACAACGTGCATGTGCTGCACGGCGATGGGACGCGTGGCTGGCCGGACCATGCCCCCTATGATGCAATTGTCGTGGCCGCGGGCGGACCGAAGATTCCCAATTCGTTGCGGGCCCAGCTCAAGATCGGCGGCCGCCTCGTGATCCCGGTCGGCACCGAGAGCCACATACAGGAACTCGTCCGGGTCACGCGGGTTTCGCAAAGCGAATACAGGCGCGAAGATCTCGCCGATGTACGGTTCGTTCCGCTGCTCGGCCAGGAAGGCTGGGCTACGGAAGCCGAAGCGCAGCCGCCACGCCGCGTCAGCGTTCCCATCGACGCGGCAGCGGTTCGCGCGATCGCGCAGGCCGCGGAACCGTTCGCATCGATCGAATCGGCCAACCTGAAACCTTTGCTCGATCGCATCGGCGACGCGCGGGTTGTACTCATCGGCGAAGCCTCGCACGGCACCTCGGAATTCTACCGCATGCGCGAACGCATCTCGCGCGAGCTGATCCTGAAAAAAGGATTCGATTTCGTCGCCATCGAAGGCGACTGGCCGGATGCGGCGCGCGTCGACCATTACGTCCGCCACCACAAAACAAAACCGACCGAATGGACGGCGTTCGCGCGCTTCCCGACGTGGATGTGGCGCAACAACGAAGTTCGCGGCTTCGTCGATTGGCTGCACCACCATAATCTTTCTCTGGCGGCCAATGCGCGGGTGGCGTTCCACGGCCTTGATCTCTACAGCCTTTACGATTCAATTCGCGCCGTCTTGAAATATCTCGACGAGGTCGATCCCGCGTCCGCGAAAGTGGCGCGTGAACGCTACGGCTGCCTGACGCCATGGCAATCGGACCCGGCGACCTATGGCCACGCTGCGCTCACCGGCCGCTATCCAACTTGCGAAAGCGATGTGGTGCGCACGCTTAAGGACCTGCTCGGGCAGCGGCTGGCCTATGCCGGGCACGATGGCGAGCGTTTCCTCGATGCGGTGCAGAACGCGCGGCTCGTCGCCAACGCCGAACGCTATTACCGCATCATGTATTACGGCTCGCGCACCTCGTGGAATCTGCGCGACGAGCATATGTTCAAAACAATGGAGCGGTTACTCGATCACCACGGACCCCAGAGCAAGGGCATCGTCTGGGCGCACAATTCGCACATCGGCAACGCGGCTGCGACCGAGATGCACGCGCGCGGCGAACACAATATCGGCGAGCTTTGCCGCGGCGAATTCGGTGGCCGCTGCTATTCAATCGGTTTCGGCACCAACCGCGGCACAGTTGCGGCGGCATCGGAATGGGACGGGCCGCTGGAAATCAAGATCGTGCGGCCGGCGCTGAAAGAAAGCTACGAGAAGCTGTGTCACGACACCGCGCTGCCGCAGTTCATGCTGCCGCTGCGCGATCACGCGGCGCCGCACGGAAAGGTGCTGCTCAAGGCGCGGCTGGAGCGCGCCATCGGCGTCATCTATCGTCCCGAGACTGAGCGCGCCAGCCATTATTTCGAAGCGGTGCTGCCCAAGCAATTCGACGAATACATCTGGTTCGACGAGACGCGCGCGGTGACGCCGCTGAAAACGGAAGAACTGGAAGGGTTGCCCGATACCTATCCGTTCGGCCTGTAGCGCTAGACCTGCGGCGGTCTGATCAACCGCACGCCGCCGAGGATCCCGAGGGCGATCAGCGCCGGAATGAGCGCCAGTCCGCTGCCGATAGCGGCGAGCGCCGCGGTCCCCGCCCAGGCGATCGAGGAAAATGCTTCGGCGAAGGTGGCGATCCGCGATGAAGTCTGCCGGCGGCGGAACTGGCTGCGCCGTGCCTGCACGCGGAAGCACAGCTGGATCAACGTTGCCGAGCCGGCAGAAATCAACACGCCGAGCGCGGCGACCAGTGTCGCCCGCGGCGAGGCAAAGGCCAAGGCCGCGACCAGAGGCGCAAACACCAGCGCAATGGTCTGCATCACCGCTTCGATTTTTGCCCAGATGATGCGGCGCGGCGTGATCGGCGCCGAGGCGACAAGATCGGGCGCGTCCTCGCCGGAGATCGACAGCCAGGCCAGGCCGCCGCCGAGCTGGCCTGCCGCCATAACCAACACCGGCACCAGCAGGATGCCGGCGCCGGAGCCTTCATGAAAGCTGCGCCAGAGCAGAATCGCCGGCGGCAGCAAATAAAGGATCTGCATCAGGGTCTGCGACACCAGCCAGGGATCGCGCTGCAGCAGCACCCATTCCTTGTGGCGCAACGCGCGCGCGGCGGAGCCGGCGCGAAAGCCATGCGCGCGGCGCTGGCGCACGATGCTCTGCGAGACGCCGGCGGCGGCCAGCACATGGTCGCGGAAGCGGCGCGAGAAGACGGCAATCGCTAACAAAAGCATGGCGACGCTCAGCGCCACGATAAGTGCCAGCGCCGGCACGTCACCGAGCACCGCGCGCGCCGGCCACCACAACGCGCTCGTCACATCCGGCGCGTGCGCGATCACCCATTCCGATTGCAGCGGGGCAAAGCGCGAGAGGCTCCCATAGGACACGATCGCCGCAACCTGCAGGCCGATGACGAAGGCGGCGCCGATCACCGCCGCGACGATCTGGGCAATGAGCCGCGTGCGTTTCGCGCCGATCAGGCGAAACAAGGCGACGGTGAGCGCCACCGCCAGCGCCGCCGCCACCATGCCCATGCTGGCGACGACGCCATAGGCGGCGAGCCAGCGCGTGCCGCCGATGAGCGCCAGCACGTTGATGAGCGGTGACGCAAGAAAGATGGCGACCAGCGAGACCGAGACGGCGATGCGGGCAATGCGCACTGCAAAGACTTTTTGCGCCGACACCGGCGAGGTGAGAATGAGATCGAGATCGGAGCGCGCATAGAAGGCGCGTGTCACCGATTCCATCGCCTGCGACAACAGCAGCGACCACGACAAGCAGGATCGTGCCGGTAACGCCGACCAGCGTCGCCTTGTCCGGATGCGCACTGGTGCCGGCGTAGCCGCCGACCATCGACCAGGCGAGCAGATGCATGAAGACGGCAAAGACGACGAGCGCGATGGCGACGGTGCGCGCGCGGCTGCGGCGACCGGCCGTCATCATCGCCAGCCAGTCGCGCCAGCCGAGACGAAGCTCGTGGCCGGCAAGCCAGGTAATGGTGGCCGGTGTGCTCACTCGGCGGCGACCGGCTGCTCGACCAGCGTGAGGAAGGTTTCCTCCAGGCTGGTGCCGATCTTGCCGGTCTTGTGGCGCAGTTCGTCGAGCGTGCCCTCGGCGATCAGGCGGCCGCCGGCGATGATGCCGATGCGGTCGGCCATGCGCTCAGCGACTTCGAGGATGTGCGTGGTCATGATGACGGTGCCGCCGGCGGCGACGCGCTCGCGCAGCACGTTCTTGACGACGCGGGCAGAGCCGGCGTCGAGGCCGGTGAGCGGCTCGTCGAGGATGATGAGCCTGGGATCGTGCACCAGCGCGCCGGCGAGCGCGACCTTCTGCCGCATGCCGCGCGAGAAGCCTTCGCAGCGCTCGTGCGCGTGCGGCGTCAAGCCCAGCCAGGCGATCAACTCGCGCGCGCGCGCTTCGGCGACGCCGGCGTCGATGCGCCAGAGGCCGGCGACGAATTCGAGATATTCGTAGGGCGTGAGCTTGTCGTAGATCATCGGCTCGTCGGAGAGCCAGGCTGTGATCTGCTTCGCCGCCGCGGGATCGGCCAGCGCGTCGATGCGGTCGATAGCAGATGCGTGCCGGCATCGGGCCGCAGCAATCCGGTGACCATGCGCAGCGTTGTCGTCTTGCCGGCGCCGTTGGGACCGACCAGCGCATAAAACTCCCCGCCAAAGACGGTGAGATCGAGCGCATCGACCGCCGGCCGATCGAACTTTTTGCTGAGGCCGCGAACGGCAAGGGCGACGGGACGCTGCATCCCTGCTCTCTAGCGGGGGAAGGGTTTCGGCGCCGTAAAGCCGAACCCTCGATTTGCGTTAAGCGCGTGGAAACCATGTCGCCGTCATTCCGGGGCGCGAGCGCAAGTGAGCGAACCCGGAATGACAGCTAGTTCGGCGACCAGCGATAGGCTTTGGCGCAGGCACCGCCCATCAGCATCGCCCGCTCGCCAGCGCTGAGGCGGTCGGTCGCGAGGAAGGGCTCGACGGCCTGCGCGTAGTTGACCACCGCGTAGGCGCGCGTCCAGTCAGTGCCCCACAAGCAGCGCTCGAAACCCCAGGCGTCGAAGATGCGGGCGAGCGGATCCCAGATATCCGGGAACGGATACGGCTCCCGCGACAGCGTGCAGGCGCCGCTCACCTTGATCACCGCGTTTTGGCGTTGGGCAAGGGCCAGCACCTTCGGCAGCTCGGCCCACGGTTTCAGCGGGGCCGGCGGCGTGCGCGGCTGAAGGATCGCCATATGGTCGATGATGAAACGCGTATCGGGGTGGCGGTCGATCACCGCGGTGCCCGCATCCACATTGCCCCAGCACAGGATGTTGACCGGAAAGTCGTGCTTGACTGCCGCGCGCGCGATGCGGTCGAGGCCGGGGTCGTCGGGCGCGCGCTCCCTGTCCTTGGTCATGAAGATGCGGATGCCGACCGCGCCCGGCGTCCGCTTCCACTCGGCGATGACATCGACGACGGCCGGATCGTCGGGGTCGACGGCCTTGACGATGGCGAAGCGGTCGGGATGGGCGCGCTGCACCTCCACCGCGTAACTCGCGTCGTAGCGGTAGAGGGAGAAGGCGGAGATGAAGATCGCGCCGTCGACGCCGACCTTTTCCATCGCCGCTACCATCTCGTCACCCGTCGCGTGGGCCGGCCAATTCGGCACGATGTGCCAAGGCCGCTGCGGCGTGTCCGCCTCGTAAGCGTGGACTTGGGAATCGATGATCGTCACCGGGGAAGCTCCTTGATTTCAAGCCTTTGGGACCATCCTGAACATCGCATCGCCGTAGGTCTTGCGTGCATCGGCGGTCAGCGGCTGAACGGCGGCGACGAAGGCATCGTGTTCCTTTGTCGTCAATTCGACGATCTCGCAGCCGGCGTCCTCGATGATCTTTCGCGACTGCATCGTTTTCCTCGACCGCGAGCTTGCGCTGGACCGCGACGGATTCGGTAATGGCCTTCCGCATCGCACGCTTCAAATCGTCCGGCCAGGCATCGAATGTGGGGCGATGCAGGAACACGGGCCGCGAGATATAGAAGTGGTAAGTGAGCGTGTGGAACTTGTGGAATTTGTGCACGCCATAGGTGACCGTATTCGCGAGCGGATTTTCCTGCGCGTCGAGCGTGCCGGCCTTGATCATGGTGATGGCTTCGGTGAGGTCCATGCGCAGGGCGACGGCGCCAAGCAGCTCGAAGGTGCGTTTGTGGATCTCGCTCGGCAGCACGCGGATGCGCATGCCTTTCAGGTCGGCGGGGAGATGCACCGGATGCAGCCGATTGGAAATGTGGCGGAAGCCGTTCTCGAACCAGCCAAGGATGCGGTAGTTGATCCGCTCCTCGGTTTTCGCTGCGAGGAACGCGCCCAGCTCGCCGTCCATAGCCGTGCGCGCCTGTGCGTTACTGGAAAACAGAAACGGCAAATCGACGAAGCCGAGCTCCGGCACACGGTCGGTGAGGTAGCTCGACGACTGGTAGCCGAGCGTCATCTCGCCGCTCTCGACCAGCGTCAGAATGTCCTCGGCCTTGTGGCCGTGGTCCATGATGTTCCACACGTATTCAATGGCGATGCGGTCGCCGAATTCGGCCTGTAATTTGTCGCGGATGAATTTCATCGCCCTGGAAAAGCCGGTGGTCGGCGGGCCGTAGCCGCCCATGCGGATGGGAATTGGCGCCATTTTCGGGTCCTGAAACGAAGGCAAACGGGAGGCGCGCGCACCATAGCCCGCGGCAAGCGCGATGCGCTATGCTCCCCGCAATCAGGGAGAAAACGCCATGAACAAACCGGCCAAAGTCACCGAGATGAAACGCGCCGGCGTATCGGCTGAGGAATGGCAGGCGCGCGTCGACCTCGCCGCCGTCTACCGGCTGATCGCGAATTACGGCTGGGACGACGTGATCTACAATCACTCGTCCATGCGCGTGCCCGGCGAGCCGCGCATGTTCCTGATGAAGCGGCACGAGCTGCTCTACACCGAGGTGACCGCCTCGAACCTGGTCAAGGTGTCGATGGACGAAGACCTCGACGAGAAAGCCGGCGTCAACCGTCCCGGCTTCACGCTGCACGGCGGCGTGCTCAACGCCAGGGCCGACATGAACTGCGCCGTGCACGTGCACACCAATACCGGCATGGCGATTTCCGGCCTCAAGCACGGCTTGCGCATGGTGTCGCAGCAGGCGGTGCGCTTCTACAAGCGCATCGGCTATCACGGCTACGAGGGCATCACCGAGGATTTCGACGAACGCGCGCGCATCAACCGCGATCTCGGGCAGAACCGGGCGATAATCATGCACAATCACGGCCTGCTCACCGTCGGCGTCACAGCGCGCGACGCCTTCACGCTGATGAAAGCGCTGATCGACGCGGCCGAAATCCAGCTGCGGCTGGAAGCGACCGGCAGCGAACTGATCGAGGTGCCGGAAGCGGTCTGCGCCAAGACAGCCGAGCAATACGAGCATCATAATATCGGCCGCGGCTCGGCCGACTGGCCGGCTTATCTGCGCATGCTCGACAAGATGGACGCGAGTTATCGCAACTAAAGTGTCTTCCAGCGCATAATCCCAAAAAGTGGAAACCTGTTTTTGGATAAGATTATGCGCGAAGAAAAAGTAACAAACCGCGTCAAGGACCGCATCGCGCGCGGCGAAGTGGCGCTGTGCATGGCAGTGCGTTTCGCCCGCACCACCGACATCGGCATGATCGCCGACAGTTGCGGCTTCGACAGCATCTTTATCGACATCGAGCACTCGGCGATTCCCGCTCGACATCGCGGCGCAAATGATCGCCGCGGCGCTGCCGCTGGGCATCGCGCCGCTCGCGCGCATTCCCGGCCACGATTTCGACATGGCGGCGCGGCTGCTCGATGCCGGCGCGCTCGGCATCGTCTGCCCGCAGGTGGACACGGCGGAGCAGGCCAAGGCGATGGTCGATGCCTGCAAGTTCGCGCCGGCCGGGCACCGCTCGGTGTCCGGCGCCGGGCCGCTGCAATTTTACCGGCAGACGCCGCTGGCCGAGGTCAACGCGCAAGGTAATGCGCTCACTCTGTGCATCCCCATGCTGGAGACACCGAAAGGCATCGAGAACGCCGACGCGATCGCCGCGGTGCCCGGCGTCGATATCCTGCTGATCGGCTCGAACGACCTGTCGACCGAACTCAGCATTCCCGGCGACCTGCGCCACGCCAAAATCCGCGCCGCCTACGAGGCGACAGCGGCGGCGTGCAGGAAACACGGCAAATGCCTCGGCATCGGCGGCGTGCGCGGCGACGACGCGCTGATGGCCGATTTGGTGAAACTCGGCGGACGCTTCATCATCGCCGGGCTCGATCGCGGCTATCTGATGCAGGCGGCCAAAGCCGACGTCGCGGCGATCAGGAAAACCATCGCGCCATAAGGAAATCGGCCATGAAGCTCAAATTGCACCACCTCAACTTCGCCACGAAAAACGTGCCGGCGATGGACACGTTCTATCGCGATGTTCTCGACATGCAGACGATCCCCGGCATGGGCCGAACGCGGATCAAGGACCAGGGCTATCCCGGCGATGTCGCCTTCATTAGCGACGGCGCCATGCAGCTGCACATCGCCGAAAAAGACATGAACATCGGCTTCCGCACCGGCAAGGCGGTCAATCCCGTCGACCGCGGCCACATCGCCTTCCGCACCGATGACATCGCCGCGTTCAAAAAGCGCCTTGACGCCAAGGGCGTCAAATATGCCGACTTTGGCGACTGGGCGATGACCGGCTGGATGCAGATTTTCCTCTACGATCCCGACGGCAACGTCGTCGAGGTGCATCAGGCGCCGGCGGACGCGCCATAGCGCCGCTAGTCATAGTGAACATTGAGCGCCGTTTCGCCGCATTGCATCACCGTCGCTCTGTATTCGCCCTTGATTGCAAAGCGCGACGGGGCATAGTCTTAAAGACCAACGAAAAATTCGAACGCAAAACAATAAAAATGAAACGATTCAGGGGAGGATCACAATGGCCATGGAACAAAAGCATCTCTGGCTGGCGGCGGTGGGCGTCATCGTTGTCGTAGCCGTTGCCGGTTTCGGCGACTTCCGCGCCGTCATCGGCGTCAAGCACGACGTTGCCGCGCTCAATGACAAGGTCGACGCAACGAGCGGCGCCCTCGACGGCATCAAGACGGCCATCGAAGCGCTCACAAAAATCCAGAAATCGTCCTCGCTCGGCGACGTGAAATCTGAAATTGACGCGGTCAAAGCGAACATCGAAAGCGCCAATGCCGCGCTCAATGCCATCCAGAAAAACGGCGCGCTTGGCGACATCAAGACGCAGATTGCCTCCCTCGACGCCAAGGTCGACCAGATCGACGGCGCAATAGCGAAAATGCAAAAGGCGTCCGCAATGCAGGCGTCCGACATGGAGCGCGAGCGGGCGCACGGTGACGCGCTGACGAAGATGCAGGCGGATGTCGCGGACCTGAAAACCCACGTCAACAGCGCCTCTGCTTCGCTCGGCAAGGTCGCCGACGCGGTCGCCAGGCTCAACGTCGCGCCCGCTCCGCAAGCCAGCACGCCGGCAAGCACCAAGCCGAAGACCGATCTGGTGGTCGTCTATGTGTCGGTCCCCGAAGCAACCGGCACGACAGGCTCCGTGCCGGCCGCCGCGGCCATGGCGCCACTGACGGTGTATTATGAGCGCGTCGGCAGCATCGACGACAATGGCGAGGCGGCGTTGGTCGCCAGGAAGGTTCAGGCCATCGTCAAAAGCCGCAAAGGCTGCGCCATCGCCGTCGCCGGACACACCGATACGCTGGGCGATCCTGAAAACAATGTCGAGCTGTCGCGCGAGCGGGCGAATGAAGTCGCCATGAAGCTGAAAGCGGCGCTGGCGGGAAAGGACATTCCGATCAGCCAGACCGCCTGGGGCGAGCGCAAGTTGCAGGTGTGGACGCCCGACCAGACGACGAAAAAGGCAAACAGGCGGGTGGATATCATCGTGACCTGCAAGGGGTAGTGAGAGGCGTCGTTACGGCGCGTTCCTGCGCCCCTCGCCCGGACCCCACTGCCAGAAGTCGCGGCCTTCCTCGCGCAGGAAGCGCGACAGCACCATCATGTGCACTTCGCTGGCGCCATCGACCAGCCGCGCCGCGCGCGCCGCGCGGTAGATCCATTCGACCGGCGTGTCCTTGGAGAAGCCGCGTGCGCCCTGCAGCTGGATCGCCACGTCGGCCGCCTTGTGCAGCGTGTCGGCGACCTGCACCTTGGCCATCGAAACCTCTTTCCGCGCGCGGCCGCCCTGATCGAGCATCCAGGCGGCGTGCATGGTGAGCAGCCGGCTGATCTGGATCTGCTGCGCCACCTCGCCCAATTTGATCTGCACGCTCTCGCGATCGCCGAGCTTGATGCCGAAGCCTTCACGCTCGCTGACATAGGCTTGCGCGATTTCGAGACAGCGCTTGGCCCAGCCAGTCCAGCGCATGCAATGCGTGAGCCGCGCAGGACCCAGCCTGATCTGCGTCGCCTTGAGCCCGTCGCCCACGCCCATCAGCACGTTTTCCTCCGGCACTTCGAGACCGTCGAATTCCAGTTCGCAATGGCCGCCGTGCCTCTTCCGGCCCGAGGATGTCGATGCGGCGCTTGATGCGCCAGCCGGGCTGGTCCATGTGGAAGAGAAAGGCGGTGAGGCCGCGCCGCTTGTCGTCTGAGGTGCGCGCGATGAGAATGAAATGCGCTGCGCCGTCGGCGCCGGTGATGAACCATTTGCGGCCCTTGATGACGTATTTGCTTCCCTTCTTCTCGGCGCGGGTGCAGCATCATCGACGGATCGGAGCCGGAGCCCGGATGCGGCTCGGTCATGGCGAAGGACGAGCGCACCTTGCCATCGACGATCGGTCTCGAGCCACTTCTCTTTCTGTTCGCGCGTGCCGACCAGCCGCAGCAGGTTCATGTTGCCATCGTCGGGCGCCATGCAGTTGATCGCCAGCGGACCGAAGAGCGAGCGCGCGGCCTCCTCGTAGATCGCCGCCCAGGCGACGATCGGCAGCTCCATGCCGCCATATTCCTTCGGCGACTGCGGCGCCCACAGCCCCGCCTTCCTCGCCTTCTCACGCACCGGCTTGATGCGCTCCTCGGGGATATTCTCGTGCTCGGAGAAATTAACCGGGTCATTTTCCAGCGGCAGCACCTCCTTGTCGATGAAGGCGCGCACGCGCAGGCGCAGGTCCTCGATCTCGGGTGATAAAGTGAAATCCATAGTCAATCCTCGTTCTTTCTCGGTCACCCTGAGGTGCGAGCGCGGAGCGCGAGCCTCGAAGGGTGACGGCCAGTGATTTCGTGCCCGTCATCCTGAGGTGCGCGCCGCAGGCGCGCCTCGAAGGATGACGGATTTACCCCTTGATCTGCACCACCTGCCCGCCATCGACGACGATTGTTGCGCCAGTGATGTAGGCGCCGGCGTCGGAGGCGAGCAGCAGCAGCGCGCCGTCGAGATCGCCCTCGTTGCCGAAGCGGCCCATCGGGATCTCGCGCTTGATCGCCATGCCCTGCTCGCCGGAAAGATATTCGTCGTTGATTTCGGTGACGAACCAGCCCGGCGCGATGGCGTTGACGCGCACGCCCTTGAAGGCGAGCTCGAGGGCCAGCGCCTTGGTGACCTGCACCACGCCGGCCTTGGCCGTGGCATAGGCGACCGCGCCCTTGGCGACGGCGAGGCCGAGCACGGAAGCGATATTGATGATCGAGCCTTTAGCCTTCGCCGCGAGCATGCGGTGCGCGCCTTCCTGCGCCCAGAAGAACACGGCGTCGAGATTGGTGGCGAGCACCTTGCGCCACTCGTCCGGTGTCATCTCGACGGCGCGGCCGCCATGCGCGATGCCGGCATTGTTGACCAGCACGGTGACGAGGCCAAAGGCCTTCTCGGCGGCGTCGAAGGCTTTTGTCATGGCGGCGCGGTCGGTGACGTCGGCTTCGATTGCCGCGGCCTTGCCGCCCTTGCCTTCGATTTCGTCCTTCAGCGCGTTGAGCCGGTCCACTCGCCGCGCGACCATCGCCACCGACGCGCCGTTGTCGGCCAGCGCCTTGGCGAACTGCTTGCCCAGCCCGCTCGAAGCGCCGGTCACCAGCGCCACGCGGCCTTTCAGGCTGAACATATCCCCGGCCTTCATCCGACGCCTCCCTAGCGCCCATAAAGCGCATGCGGCAGGGCGGTCGCAAGCCCCGGCACGAACCACAGCACAATGAGCGCGAAAAGCTGGATCAGCACGAATGGGATGATGCCGACATAGATGTGCCGCGTGGTGATTTCGGGCGGTGCTACGCCGCGCAGGTAGAACAGCGTCGGCCCCAGCGGTGGGTGCATGTAGGAGGTCTGCAAATTCACCGCGATCATGATGCCGAGCCAAACCGGATCGACGCCGGGCATGATGAGCAGCGCCGGGCCGACGATCGGCACCACCACGAAGATGATCTCGAAGGCGTCCATGACGAAGCCGAGCAGGAACACCGCCAGCATCACCACGAGCACGGCACCGTCGGACGCCGCCCGGCAGATTGGTCAGCGCGCGGTCGACCATTACGTCGCCGCCGAGCGCGCGAAACACAAGACTGAATAGCGTGGCGCCGATGAGGATGAGAAAAATCATGCTGGTGATCTGCGTTGTCTTCTCCGCCACCGGGCGCAGCAGCGCGCGCACATTCGTCTTGCGCGCGGCGAGCAGGATGGCGCCGACGGCGCCGACCGAAGCGGCTTCAGTCGGCGTGGCGATGCCGTAGAGGATCGAGCCGAGCACGGCGACGATCAGCACCACTGGCGCCAGCAGCGCGTCACCGAGGCTGCCCGGCGCGGATTTTTCGGCAACTGCGGGCGAGCTTGCCGGCCGCCACAGCGCCATCGCAGCGAGGAAGGCGAGATAAAGTCCGACCAGCAGCAAGCCGGGGACGATGGCGCCGGCGAACAGGTCGCTCACCGAGATCACATTGGGCGCGAATGTGCCCTTGGCGAGCTGCGCCGACTGATAGGCGTTGTTGAGTTGGTCGCCGAGCAGCACCAGCACCGTCGAGGGCGGGATGATCTGCGCCAGCGTGGCCGAGGCGGCGACGGTGCCGGCGGCGAGCCGCGGATCGTAGCCATGCCGCAGCATCGCCGGCAGCATGATGAGGCCGATGGTCACCGCGGTGGCGCCGACCATGCCGGTGGAAGCCGCGAGCAGCGCGCCGACAACGACGACGGAAAATCCCAAGCCACCGCGCAGCGTTCCGAACAATCGCCCCATGCGCTCGAGCAGATATTCGGCGATGCGCGACTGTTCCAGCATCACGCCCATGAAGATGAACAGCGGGATCGCCAGCAGCACCTGGTTGGTCATCACGCCGAAAATGCGGTCGGGCAGCGCGCCGAGGATGGCGAAATTCATAACGCCGAGCGGCGTGACCGAGCACCGCGAAGGCGAGCGAAACTCCGGCGAGCGTCAACGCCACCGGATAGCCCACCAGCAGCGTCACGATGACGGCGACGATCATCAGAAGGCTGAGGGTATCGGGCAGAGCCATCAGCGTAAATCGACTAGCGTGTGTGCCGCGCGGATCGCCTGTGCGACGCCTTGCAGCGCCAGCAGCAGCGCGAACAGCGGGATCAACGTCTTGAGCACGAAAACAAGCGGTAGGCCGCCCACCTCCTGCGAGCGTTCGAGGATCGCCCAGGAGCGCGCGGCGTATGGCGTGGCAAACAGCAACAGCACTAGCGTGAACGGCAGTAGCAGCAACAGCGCTCCGAGAAAATCGACCGCGGCCTGCGCGCGCGGGCTGGCATCGGTGTAGAAAACATCGACGCGGACATGCCCGCCCATTTGCAGCGTCCAGGCCGCCGCCAGCAGAAACAGCGTGGCGTGGGCGTAGAGCACGGCTTCGGTGAGCCAGATCGAGCCGAAGCCGAACACGTAGCGGGCGAGAACAAGCGCGAACTGTCCGACCACAATGGCGAGCGCCAGCCAGGCCACGGCGCTGCCAATTGCGGTGTTGAGGCCGTCGATGCGGTCGGCGAGCCTAGTAAGCCCTCGGGAAATGGCCATTTTGCCCTCGCTGACCGCCATGATGACACAAGGCGCGCGCTTCCGCTAAATTGCCGCCATGGTCCACGATCACCACACGACCACGACCATTCCGAGCTGTCCGAAACGCAATTGCGCGTGCGCGCGCTGGAAACCGTGCTCACCGAAAAGGGCTACGTCGATCCGGCCGCGCTCGACCTGCTGATCGAGACCTATGAGAAGAAAGTCGGCCCGCGCAACGGCGCCCGCGTCGTCGCGAAAGCCTGGGTGGACCCGGCCTTCCGCGCGCGGCTTTTCAAAGACGCGACGCCGGCGATCGGCGAACTCGGCTATGCCGGCCGGCAAGGCGAGCACATCGTCGCGCTGGAGAATACGCAGCAAGTGCATCACATGGTCGTGTGCACGCTGTGCTCCTGTTATCCGTGGCCGGTGCTCGGGCTGCCGCCGGTCTGGTACAAGTCGGCGCCCTACCGCTCGCGCGCGGTCGCCGATCCGCGCGGCGTACTCGCCGATTTCGGCTTCACGCTGCCGAAGGACACCGAAATCCGCGTCTGGGATTCGACCGCCGAAATTCGCTACCTCGTCGTCCCGATGCGCCCCGCCGGCACCGAGGGCTGGAGCGAGGAAAAGCTCGCCGACCTGGTCACGCGCGACTCGATGATCGGCACCGGCCTGCCGAAATCGCCGACGGACTTGCAATGAACGGTGGGCAAGACCTCGGCGGCGAGCACGGCTTCGGCCCGGTCGTGGCCGAGCCCAACGAGCCGGCGTTTCACGAGGAGTGGGAACGCCGCGCCTTCGCGCTGACGATGGCCATGGCCATGCCGGGCGGCTGGAACATCGACATGGGGCGCTTTGCGCGCGAGAACCGCGACCCGGCCGAATACCTCACCATGAGCTATTACCAGCTCTGGTTCGCCGGGCTGGAAGTGCTGCTCAAGGAACGCGAGCTGGTGAGCGACGACGAGATCGTCGTCGGCCATGCGCTCAAGCCGCCGAAGCCGGTGAAACGCATTCTCAGGCCCGACGACGTGCTCAAGGTTCTTGCATCGCGGTGGGCCGACCGAGCGCGAGACCAACACGAAAGCCGCGTTCAAGCCTGGCGACAAAGTGCGCGCCAAGAACATCAACCCCCTCACCCACACGCGGCTGCCGCGCTACGTGCGCGGCCATGCCGGAGTTGTCGAGCGCGTCATCGGCTTCCACGTCTTTCCCGACAGCAACGCCGCCGGCGCCGGCGAGAACCCGCAATGGCTCTACAATGTGCGGTTCGACGGTCGCGAATTGTGGGGCGACGGCGCCGACCCGACGGTGAAAGTGTCGGTCGATGCCTGGGAGCCGTATCTGGAGAAGGCATGACGTGCGGCGCGCATTTTCTCTTCACCTCCCCCGCTTGCGGGGGAGGTCGACCGCCGAAGGCGGTCGGGAGGGGGCTCATTCTGCTGCGCGCGCCCTCCCCAACCCTCCCCCGCAAGCGGGGGAGGGAGACCGAGAGGCAATCGCCGTGACATCCATCGACCCCGCCGCCGCGCGCCGCGTGACGACTGATGTGCCGAGCATCCCGCGCGATGCCGACGGCCCAGTGTTCCGCGAGCCGTGGGAGGCGCAGGCCTTTGCGCTTGACGTGGCGCTGCATGAGCGCGGCTTGTTCACATGGCCGGAATGGGCGGCGGCGCTCGTCGCCGAGATCAAGCGCGCGCAAGGCGCGGGCGATCCCGACACTGGCGACGACCTATTACTCGCACTGGCTGGCGGCGCTGGAAAAACTGGTGGCGGAGAAAGGCGTGACGACGGAGCAAACGCTGCATCGCTATCGCGACGCCTGGGACCATGCCTGCGACCGGACGCCGCACGGCCAGCCGATTGAGTTAAGCGAAGAGGACTTCGTCTAGACACCGATCATCTGCTCGCTCATCATATAGCCGGTGAGCAAGGCCACGCCGAAGACGATGATCAGCGCCGCCGCCGCCGTCTCCAGGCCGCGGATTGCGATCAGCCCGGCGCCCGGCTTGCCTTTCGCCAGCTTCCCGGCAAAACCGCGCGCGCCGACGGCAATGGTAGCGACGGCGGCGACCGTGATCGCGGTGCCCAAGCCCATCACGAAGGTCGAGGCGACGCCGATCCAGAACAGCCCCTGCGCCAATGCGAACACCAGCACGATGATGGCGCCCGAGCAGGGCCGCAAACCCACGGCGACAATCGTGGCAAGCCCGCGGCGCAGCCAATGTTTGCCGGTCAGTTCGCTCGGCTCCGGCGCATGGGCGTGGCCCCAGGCGTGCGCTTCGTCGTCGTGGTCGTGGTGGTGATCATGTGAATGGCCATGCCCGTTCGCGTGGTCATGATGATGATGGCCGTGATCGTGATGCGCATGGTCGTGGTGCGCGTGCTCCTTCCTTACCGGCCGTAGCAGATGCAGGAATGAGCGCCCCTTCACCCACAACAACCGCAAGCCGATGAGAATGATCAACCCGTAACTCACCATCTCGATGATGCGCACGGTGCTGCCCATCACATGCGCGGTGGCGCCGAGCAGCACGGCGGCGATGCCGACGATGACGATGGCCGTGAGTGCCTGCATGATCGCCGCGGCGAACGATAGCGCCACGCCGCGCTGCCACGTCTCGTTATTGGCGACCATGTAGGACGAGATCACCGCCTTGCCGTGGCCGGGACCGGCGGCGTGGAAGACGCCGTAGACGAACGAGATGCCGAGCAGCGTCCAGGCGGCGCTGCCGTCGGCCTTGGCGGCGCGGATGGTGCCGGACAGCAAGCGGTAGAACTCCGCCTGCTTTTCAAGAATCCAGCCCATGACGGGTCCGAAGTCCGGCGGCGCGGTCTTGCGCGAGATGCCGAACGGCCCGGCCAGGGCGGCGTCGATCGCACCGGCTACCAGCAAAAAGCAGGCGATGAAAAGAACGCAATGAAGCAAGGATCGCCGGGCAGGCCACGTCATTGTGTGAAATTCCCCGTGCTGACGCCGCCCCCGCGAACCGACTTCAAGTGCCTACGGACAATTGATCAGAATCTTGTTGGCGAAATTCGCGCCCCAGTTAAACGTTGAGGCGAGCGCCTCATTGCTCAGCCTCTGGCCTTCCGCATAGGTCATTTCGTGCGGCAGCGCCACATCGGCCTTGCAGCCGTGCGGAAACTTGTCGATGTGAACCGGGTCCTTCTTGGCGAATTCGAAGTCGACGAAAATAGTCGGGTCGTAGATTTCGATCTTCATGTATTTCGCCTTCACCGGCGTCTTGAACGGCAGCGTGAAATGCAGCGTCAGGATCTGGTTGGTGTAGTCGAGCCAGTAGCCGGGCGCCGGATCCAGCAGTTTGGTTTTCTGCCCGTCGGCGGTGACGTAAGTGAAATAGTCGTAGTCCTTCAGCGACTCGACGTTGACCTTGGCGAGCGGCGCCAATTCCTCGCGGGTGAACTGGCCCTTGACCGTGCTCGCCAGCCCCTGCGTGGCGAAAGCCGAGAACATGTCGTCGAAGGCCCACGCGTGATTGATCCCGGTGATGTCGCCGTCTTTGTCGTAGACAAGCTCGGTGTGCATGGTCACCCAGACATGCGGATGCGCCAGCGCCGGCGCGGCGTATGCCAGGCTGAGAATCGCGATGAGCGCGGCGCGGATCATGTTGGCGCACAATAACACGGAGTGCGGCGGATTAGGGGCAGGTTACAATGTTGCAATTAACCGAAATGAATCACACGCCGGCCGCGCCGCCGTCGGCGCGCGGATCATGACCGGCTTCCAGCGTACCGTCGGGACGCAGGATGACGGCACCGGCGTGACCCATGGTGTCGGAATATGGCCTCATCCAAAACCTCGACATCGTGGCCGGCCGCCATCAGCCGGTCGATCAGGTTTTCGTCGAAGCGGGATTCGAGCCGCAAATTTGTATGCGTCGAGCCCCAGGTGCGGCCGAGCAGCCAGCGCGGCGCCTCGAGGGCGCGCTCGAGCGGCTGCCCGAACGTGATGGCGCGGGTGAACAACGCGCTTTGCGTCTGCGGCTGGCCGTCGCCGCCCATCGTGCCGTAGGCGATGACGCGGCCATCCTTGAGCGATGCGAGCGCCGGGTTGAGCGTGTGGAAGGGGCGGCGGCCGGGCGCCAGCGCGTTGAGCGATTTCGGATCGAGCGAGAAGCTGGCGCCGCGATTCTGCATCAGGATGCCGGTTGCCGGCAGCACGCAGCCGGAGCCGAATTCCCAGTAGAGCGACTGGATGTAGGAGACGACCAGGCCGGATGAATCTGCCGCGCCCATCCAGACGGTGTCGCCTTGCCGGTTCAGCGCCGGCCACGGCGCGGCTTTCCTGCGGTCGATTTTTTCAGCTTCCGCGTCGAGAAATTTTGCATCGAGAAACCGCGTGAGATTGCCATCGATCTGGTCCGGATCGGTGACAACGCGGTCGCGCACGCGGAAGGCGCGCTTGGTCGCTTCGATGAGGCCGTGGATGTGCTCGAAGCTTTCGCCTTGAGCCACCCGCAGGCGCTCGAACAGCGCCAGGATCATCAGCGAGGCGAGCCCTTGCGTCGGCGGCGGCGTGTTGTAGAGCGTGGCGGCGCTGATCGAAACGCTGAGCGGCTCGGCGATCCGCGCCTCGTATTTTTCGAAGTCGCCGCGCGTCACCGGTGAACCGATGCGCTCAAGATCGGCGGCGATCTCACGGCCCGACATCGCCGCGGTAGAAATCTTGGAGACCTGCCTGCGCCAGATGGTCGAGCGTATCGGCGAATTTTGCTTGCCTGAGCCGGCTGCCCTGCTCCGGCGGCTTGCCATCGGCAAGAAAGGCTTTGAGAAAGCCCGGCGCCGTTTCCAGCTCGGCGTATTTCTCTTTCGTGAGCTGCGCCTGGCTGCGCGTCACCGTGTAGCCTTCGCGTGCGTGCCCGATGGCGGCTTCAAACAGCACATGCAGCGGCAACTTGGCGCCGCTGCCTTTGCTGGTTTGCGACCTTCCTGTTTGAGATTTGGCCGCCTCGAGCGCAAGCATCCAGCCGCCGACGGCGCCCGGCACCGTGAGCGCTGCGAGCGGACCGCGCGCACGGAATTTCGTCGTGGCCGGCCTCGCGATAAAACTGGATCGTCGCTTTCGGCCGGCGCGGCCGGCGCCCATGATGGCGCGCACGCGGCCCGAAGGCTCGCGGATCAGCCAGAAGCCGTCGCCGCCGACGTGGTTCATGTGCGGATAGACCGCGGCGATGGAGGCCGCCATCGCCAGCATCGCCTCGATGGCATTGCCGCCCTCGGCAAGGATGGCGCGGCCGTCCTCGACGGCGGCTAAATGCGGCGCGCAGACGACGCCGCGGCGATGGCCCGCGCTGTGCAGGGTCATGCAGACGCCCGCTTGAGCCAGATCACGTCCATCTGGCCGGCCGCCTCCCGTAATTCGGCGACCGTCATCGGCGTGACGCGGTGGCCGTCGGCGAAGCGATGCGGGGCAAAGCCGGCGGCCACGAGGCGGTCGATCATGGACGCCGCATTGCCCAGATCGGGCGAATATTCGAGCACCACGGCGTCGGTGCGCGTGAAGCGTGCGCGCGGCGCCCTCGATCACCGCCGGCTCGTAGCCTTCGACGTCGATCTTGAGCACCAGCACGCGGCGCTCAGCGAGACCGAGCTTGTCCAAGCGCCGAATCGAGGTCGGTGAGCGGCACCTCGGTCGAGCCGTAGCCGTAATCGGTGAGCAGGTTGTGGCGGCCGTAATTGGTGCTGCGGTAGCGGTAGAGCCGCGCGGTCGCCGCCTGCGCGCCGACGGCGCTCTCGCTCACCACGGCATTGCCGACCTTGTTGAGCGCCAGATTGCGCTTGAGCAGCTCGACATTGAACGGGTCCGGCTCGAAAGCGACCACCGTCTCCACCGCCGGATATTGCGCGGCGTGAACGCTGTGCCAGCCGAGATTGGCGCCGACATCGACGACAATGCCGGGCGCGGGCGCCTGGCGAAGCGTCTCCGCCATCCAGGCGGTGATCAGCGGCTCGTGCACGCCGTATTTGGCGATGTGGCGGCCGATGAGGTCGCGGCAATGGACGTAGAACGACAGCCTCGAACCCTTGGCGCGCGTCTTGAACGCCGGCCGCCACGGCATCAGCCAGGCGGCGAGGAAGACCGCCGTGCCGATCGGGCGGGGAATGCGGATCATGGCGCGGATCACGCGCACGACGCGCCGCGTCGTCGAGCCCGCGCTTCTTCAGCAGCGCCTCGACCGTCGGCAGCCGGCCGCGGAAGGCCTTGTAGGCCTCCGCCGGATCGCGCAGGTTTCCCGCGCTGTAGACGAAGTCGCGCAGGCGTTTGGCGGTCGCCCGATCGAAGACGTCGCCGGCTTCCTCGAAGGCCTCGAAGGCGTCGGCGTCGAGCACCTCCGACCACAGATAGGAGTAGTAGGCCGCCGCGTAGCCGCCGCCGGAGAACAGATGCTGGAAATGCGGCAGGCGGTGGCGCATGACGATCTCCGCCGGCATGGCGATGCGCGCGAGGCTCTCGCGCTCGAACTCGGTGACGTCGAGGCCGGCCGGCTGCTGCAGCGAATGAATGTCGAGATCGACCAGCGCGCAGGCGGTGTATTCCACCGTGGCGAAGCCCTGGTTGAAGGTGCGGCTGGCGAGCAGCCGCTCGAGCAGCGCCTGCGGCATCGGCTCGCCGGTCTGGCAGTGCCGGGCATAGGATTTCAGGATCTCCGGCACCTCCAGCCAGTGCTCGTAAAGCTGCGAGGGCAGTTCGACGAAGTCGCTCGGCACCGCGGTGCCGGCGAGCAGCGGATAGGTCACATCGGACAGGAGGCCGTGCAGCGCATGGCCGAATTCGTGGAACAGCGTGCGCGCGTCGTCGAAGGAGAGCAGCGCCGGCTCGCCGGCGGCGGGCTTGGAGAAATTGCAGACATTGACGATGACCGGGTGGATATCGCCGGCGAGCTTTTCCTGGTCGCGCAGCGAGGTCATCCAGGCGCCCGTGTGCTTGGAGGCGCGGGCGAAATAGTCGCCGATGAACAGGCCGACATGGTGGCCCTTGCGGCGTCCTTGACCTCGCAGGCGCGCGCGTCGGGGTGATAGAGCGGCACGTCGACGGGCGTGAAGGTGAGGCCGAACAGCCGCCGCGCGGTCTCGAAGGCGGCCTCGATCATGCGCTCGAGCTGGAAGTAAGGCTTGATCTCGGCCTCATCGAGGTCGAACTCGGCCTTGCGCCGCTTCTCGGCGTAGTAGCGCCAGTCCCAGGGCGCGAGCGCGAAATTGCCGCCCTCCGCGGCGATCATCTTTTGCAGCGCATCACGCTCGGCGCCGGCCTTGGCCCGCGCCCGGCCCCAGACGTTCTCCAGCAGAGCCTTGCGCATTGGCCGGCGTCTTGGCCATCTGGTCGTCGAGCCGGTAGTCGGCGAAGGTGGCAAAGCCCAGGAGCTTCGCCCGCTCGGCGCGCAAGGCCACCATCTCGGCGACGATCGCCCGGTTGTCGGTCGCCCCGCCGTTCTCCCCGCGCCTGATCCAGGCCTGGAACACCTTCTCGCGCAGGTCGCGGCGGGCGGAAAATTGCAGGAAGCCCTCGACCGAGGAGCGCGCCAGCGTAATGGCATATTTGCCGGGAAGGCCACGCGCCTCCGCCGCCGCGCGGGCATTGGCGCGGGCAAATTCCGGCAGGCCGGCGAGGTCGCCCTCCTCCAGCACGCAGGGAATAAGCCTTTTCGTCGGCCAGCACGTTCTGCCCGAACTGGGTGCCGAGGCTCGCCAGCCGCTCGTTGATGGCGGCGAGGCGGTCCTGGGCGGGCTTGTCCAGCGCGGCGCCGGCGCGCACGAAACGGGTGTGATAGCGGTCGAGGACGCGGGCCTGCTCGGCCGTCAGGCCGAGCGCGGCCGCGCCGCCGCCAGAGGTCGTCGATGCGGGCAAAGAGCGCCCGGTCGAGGTAGAGGGCATTATTGTGGCGGGCGAGCAGCGGCGAGATCGTCGCGCTCGACCGCCTCCAGCGCCTCGCCGGTGTCGGCGCCGGCCAGGACGAAGAACAAATTTGAAATACGGTTAAGGTCCTCCCCGCTCCGCTCCAGCGCCTCGATGGTGTTGGCGAAGCGTCGGCGCCGCCTTGGCGGCGGCGATGGCGTCGATCTCGGCGCGGTGAGCGGCCAGCGCCCGGTCGAAGGCGGGGCGGAAGTGCTCCGGCTTCACCGCGGCGAAGGGCGGCAGGCCGAAGGTGGCGCGTCCAGTCGACGAGAAGCGGGTTGGAATTTTCGGATTGGTGCGGCGCGTTCATGCGGTCTATCTAGTGGGGAATGCGGGCCTTGGCGAGCGGCTTGGACGCCGTCGCCAGCGCCCGCTATAGGCTTGATTCAGCGTATGGATTCGTAGAGATTGCGCCCGCGTTAACGGAGAGACAAGCATGGCCCAAAGCCGCCGCATCGTCTGGCTCAACGTCACCACCGTGATCAGCGCCGCCATCCTGATCGGCGCCGAGGTGTTCGGCGCGGCGTTCGCCGGCTCCTGGGCGATCGCCACGCTGTTCGATCTCGGCGGCCTCGGCGCGCGCATCCTCGACGGACTGTTCGTTCGTCTGCGGCATCGCCGTCATGGTGCAGTTCATCCGCCACGCGCACCGCATCGAGCCGTTCACCGCGCGCGAGTGAGCGACGCGTCGCCGACGCGATCCAAAAAAGTTAAGGAAGATTTGCGCGGCGAGAACTAATTCGCTTGCAACCTGCAAAAAAATTTCCTATTTCAAGTCGTGCCCAATTTCGCACGTGCCTGTGGCCGTGTGTCGGTCGGTAGGTAGCGGGACAAGAGGCCCGCCAGCCGCCTGGAGAGAAGAGCCAAAAGCTCTCCAAGAAATCTGACCGGCAGCCGGAGGCGAAACCGGCGCACTCTGCTCTCAGCAGGGGACGCGGCTTAAAGCAACGACGGAGCGGGCTTCTTTGGTCTCTGCTGGCCTTCCACCGCCAGCGACGGGTCACCGACGAGGCTTGTCCATCTTGCCAGCAGTGCGGCGGGGTCTCCCCTCCAAGCCAAGGCAGTTAGAGCGGTCCAAGAGTTAAGCGGGCTGAGTGCGTCCCCATCGCGCACCGCCTCCATAGCTCCAAAAGCCGCACACCGGACGGCGATGCCGTCCCTGAGCTTGGGAAGACACGCGCTATGACTGAACGTATTCGCAATTTCCTCGAAGACCCGCAAAGACGAGGGGCCCTGCCTCGTCGTCGATCTCGAGGTCGTCCGCGACAACTACACCGCCTTCGCCAAGGCGCTGCCCGACACCCGCGTCTTCTACGCGGTCAAGGCCAACCCGGCGCCGGAGGTGCTGGCGCTGCTGGCCAAGCTCGGCTCCTGCTTCGACACCGCCTCGGTCACCGAGGTCGAACTGGCGCTGGCCGCCGGCGCCACGCCCGACCGCATCTCCTACGGCAACACCATCAAGAAGGAGCGGGACGTCGCCCGCGCCTACGCGCTCGGCGTCCGCCTCTACGCGGTCGACTGCAAGGCCGAGGTGGAAAAGATCGCCCGCGCCGCCCCCGGCTCCAAGGTGTTCTGCCGCATCCTCTCCGATTGCGTCGGCGCCGAATGGCCGCTGTCGCGCAAATTCGGCTGCGAGCCGGCCATGGCCGTGGACGTGCTCGAGCACGCGCTCAAGCTCGGCCTCGAGCCGCATGGCGTCTCCTTCCATGTCGGTTCGCAGCAGCGCAACCAGCATGCCTGGGACCGCGCGCTTGGCGTCCGCCGCCGCCGTGTTCAAGGAGTGCGGCGAGCGCGGCATCAACCTCGCCATGGTCAATCTGGGCGGCGGTTTCCCGACCAAATACCTGAAGAACGTGCCGACGGTGAAGACCTACGGCAACGCCATCTTCAAGGCGCTGCGCAAGCACTTCGGCAACCGCATCCCGGAAACGATCATCGAGCCGGGCCGCGGCATGGTCGGCAATGCCGGCATCATCGAGGCGGAAGTCGTCCTCGTCTCCAAGAAGAGCGAGGAGGACGACGTGCGCTGGGTCTATCTCGACATCGGCAAGTTCGGCGGCCTCGCCGAGACGATGGACGAGTCGATCCGCTACCCGATCAAGACCCCGCGCGACGGAGCCGACATGGCGCCTTGCGTGCTGGCCGGCCCGACCTGCGACTCGGCCGACGTGCTGTACGAGAAGGAGCCCTACATGCTCCCGGTCAGCCTGGAGATCGGCGACAAGGTGCTGATCGAGGGCACCGGCGCCTATACGGCGACCTACTCGTCGGTGGCCTTCAACGGCTTCTCGCCGCTGAAGACCTATCACATCTGACATCCACAATTTCTCACCTCCCCCGCTTGCGGGGGAGGTCGACGCGCGCGAGCGCGTCGGGCGGGGGCGCGCGCCTGCGCGCGAATGGCCCCCAACCCCAACCCTCCCCCGCAAGCGGGGGAGGGAGAAGAGAAGCGAGGACACGACATGATCACATTGCGTCATGAACGACCTGCCGACATCCCGGCACGCGAGGCCCTGCTCGACGAGGCCTTCGGCGACACGCGCCGCGAAAGACCTCCGAGCGTCTGCGCCAAGGCCGCCTGCCGGCCGAGGGGCTTTCCTTCATCGCCGCCGACGGACGCCGCGTCGTCGGCACCGCCCGGCTGTGGACCATCGCCTGCGCCAGCGGACGAGCGGCCCTGCTGCTCGGCCCGGTGGCGGTCGCCGCCGACCGCCGCAGCGCCAGGCATCGGCGCGGCCCTGGTGCGCAAGGCGATTCGCGAAGCGCGCAAAGCCGGCCACGGCGCCATCGTGCTGGTGGGTGATCCGCCCTATTACGGCCGCTTCGGCTTCACCGCGGAAAAAACCGCGAGCCTGCGGCTGCCGGGACCGTTCGAGCGGCGCCGGCTGCTGGCGCTGGAGCTCGTCCCCGGCGCGCTCGATGGTGCCGGCGGCATGATCGACGCCACCGGCCGTCGCATCGACGCCGCCGAGAGCAAAATCGCGGCACACGCGGCCTGATTCGCCGCAAGAAAAATCGTGGACGCCGGGAAGGTTTTTTCCGGCGTTCGCTTCCGTTTGCGCGATTGCGCCGATATGAAGAGATTGGGGAGAGGCTGAGAATGAGCAAATGGCCAGTGCACGCCCGCGATCGACGGGCCCATCGTGATGATCGGCTTCGGCTCGATCGGCAAAGGCACGCTGCCGCTGATCGAGCGCCATTTCAGCTACGACAAAAGCCGTTTCGTCGTCATCGACCCCGAGGACAAGGACCGCAAGCTGCTCGACCAGCGCGGCATCCGCTTCATCCATCAAGGCCGTCACCAAGAACAACTACCGGCATCTGCTGAAGCCGCTGCTCACCGCCGGCGGCGGCCAGGGCTTCTGCGTCAACCTGTCGGTCGATACGTCCTCGCTCGACATCATGGAGATGTGCCGCGAGATCGGCGCGCTCTATATCGACACCGTGGTCGAGCCCTGGCTCGGCTTCTACTTCGATCCCAAGCTCGGACCCGAGGCGCGCTCGAACTACGCGCTGCGCGAGACCATCCTCGCCGCCCGCCGCAAGCGGCCGGGCGGGCCCACGGCGGTGTCCTGCTGCGGCGCCAACCCCGGCATGGTGTCGTGGTTCGTCAAGCAGGCGCTGCTCAATATCGCCGACGACATCGAGCTCAAATACAAGGAGCCGAAGACGCGCGAGGAATGGGGCAAGCTCGCCAGGAGAGTCGGCGTCAAAGGCATCCATATCGCCGAGCGCGACACCCAGCGCGCCAAGCAGCCGAAGCCGCAGGACGTCTTCGTCAACACCTGGTCGGTCGAAGGCTTCATTTCCGAGGGCCTGCAGCCGGCCGAACTCGGCTGGGGCACGCATGAGAAATGGATGCCGGAGAACGCCCACAAGCACAAGACGGGCTGCCAGGCGGCGATCTTCATGGACCAGCCCGGCGCCAATACGCGCGTGCGCTCATGGACGCCGACGGCGCAGGCGCAATACGGCTTCCTCGTCACCCACAACGAGTCGATCTCGATCGCCGATTACTTCACCCTGCGCGACGGCCGCAAGGTCCTCTACCGGCCGACCTGCCACTACGCCTATCACCCCTGCAACGACGCGGTGCTGTCGCTGCACGAAATGTTCGGCCGCGCCGGCAAGCAAGCAGGCGGACGTCCACATCCTCGACGAAAATCGAGATTGCCGACGGCATCGACGAGCTCGGCGTGCTGCTCTACGGCCACAAGAAGAACGCCTATTGGTACGGCTCGCAGCTCTCGATCGACGAGACCCGCGACGTCGCGCCCTATCAGAACGCCACCGGCTTGCAGGTGACCTCCGCCGTGCTCGCCGGCATGGTGTGGGCGCTGGAAAATCCCAACGCCGGCATCGTCGAAACCGACGAGATGGATTTCCGCCGCTGCCTCGAAGTGCAGATGCCCTATCTCGGCCCGGTGATCGGCGCCTACACCGACTGGACGCCGATCACCGACCGGCCGGGCCTGTTCCCGGAAGACATCGACAAGCGCGATCCCTGGCAGTTCAGGAACGTGCTGGTGCGCTAGCGCGGCATATCGACGCGGAAGAAAATACGGGCGGCCTTGCTGGCCGCCCGTTTCATTTGCTGAGCGTCGCGTCCCGCGCTATTTCGGCGTGTTCCGGCGGCTTCTCGTTCGGCTTCGGCGGCGGCTTCTTCGCCGCAGGCGGTGGCGGCGTGCGCGGCGGGCGGCGGCGGCATGCGCCGCCGGTGCGGCACGGGATGGGCCACCGCGGGCGGCGGCGGATGCGCAACGGTTCGGCGGCACTGGATGCGCCACGGGTGGCGGCGCCGGATGCGCGACCGGCGGCGGCGCCGCGGTGCGCGACGTTCGGCGCACTGGATGCGCCACGGGCGGCGGAGCCGGATGTGCGACCGGCGGCGGCGTCTGTGGCGGCGGCACATGCGATGGCTTGACCTGCGGCGTGCGCCGGCTGTGGCGGAGGTCCGCTGCCGGCTGGGGCGTGGCCGCGCCGCAGCTGTGCGCTTGGCGGCGTGGTGGCCGGCGCCAGTGGCGGCTGCCGCGGTGGAGCCTTCGGGGCCGCCGCCGGCGCGGCTGCCGGAGTGGCGGCGCCTTGCGCGGCGCGCGGCGGATGCGGTGCCGAGCCGTCCGCGCTCGTCCTTGCTCTAGCGCGCGCCGGCGCCGCCGCCGAAGCGGACGGCTTGATCATGGTAGTGGTGGCGCTGCACGGAGACGGCGTTGACGCGCCCGCGGCCGCCCGGCTTTGTCACCACGGCACCGGAGACGCCTTGCGTGCCGGCCAGCACATGCGGGCGCACGTTATAGGACGGCAGCGGCTTGCGCGTCACCTTGGCGACGAAGCCGGCCGGAATGCCCGGATTGACCGCCAGCCGCGCGCCCTGCACCGCCAGCGTGCGGTTGACCACGCGCGTTCCGCGCAGCGCCGCCGCGCGCCGATTGGCCGGCAGGAAATAACCGCGCAGCCGTGGCGCGATCAGGTAGCGCGGCTGCACGAAGACCCAATAGGTCGGCTCGTCTTCGTAGGCGTCGATCAGATCGTCCGGCGGCAGCGGCGCCCAGCCGACGTAATCGTCGCCGTAGCGCCAGTCGACCCAGGCCGGCGCCCATTCGTCGCCCGGCACCCAGAACCAGCCGACGCCGCGCTCGAAGGCCCAGCGGCCGTAATGGTAGGCGATCCAGCCCCAATCCTCTTCCGTGTCGTCGGAAACCCAGTACCAGCCCCAGTCGTCGGTGTAGACCCAGTGGCCGTTTTCGTAGGGGCGCCAATCGCGCGGAACGCCGCGCGGCACCCAGACTTCGCCGAATTGGCCGATGCCGGCGCCAGACGCCGTAGGGCGCGAGCGCACCCTGGAATTCGAGCGAAACTTGCGCGTTGGCGGGCTGCACCGCGCCCGGTACGCCGGGAATGAGCGTTGCGGTGGCGCCAAACGCGAACACCGTTAAGAGCGTGAGCAGCAAGCGGCGGATGAACATCGGTCGGCTCCCGGACTGTGAATTGGCGCAATCACCTGAATAAACGCAGCAACGTGGACATAACCTGCGCGAATCTAACGCGTCGAAACTGAACGGCGCCCGAACCAACAGGGCGCAATGCCGCCGCAATCATAAATTTAGCACACCGGCCTCGCCTGCGTCTGTGCCAAAGGCGACAGTCTGCCCGCTGGCGTCCCAGCCGAGCGCGCTCACCGCGGCCGGCCCTTGCGGCTTTGCCATGCAGCAGCGCGCCGTCGTCGATGCGCACCAGGATCACCGCGCCGTCGGCATAGCCGGCCGCCACCACCGGCTGGCGCGGATGGCAGGCGACGACGCCGACGCGCGCCACCGACTGCGCCATCAGCAGCGGCTGCTTGCCCATCGGCCCGTCCTTGCCGTCGAACGGCCAGAGGATGAGTTGCTCGGAGCCGGAGGTGGCGAGGAATTCGCCGCCCGCGGTCCAGCGACAGCGAGCGCACGCGCGCCGAATAGCCGGACATGCGCATGTGCTTTGCAGTCGGCGAGGCGCCAGCCGTGCAGCATCGGCTCCTGCATGGTGGTGATGAGGAATTTGCCGTCCGGGCTGAAGGCGACGCCGAGATGCGAGCCCTTCCATTCCAGCGTCTCCGGCCTGGCGCCGGTCGGCATTGGGGAACCAGAGCGTCGCGCCGTTGTAGTGGGCGACGGCCAGCGCAAGCCCTTGGGCGCGAAGGCCAGGCCCGCGACGGTCGACGGCGCGTCGAAGCTGCGCACCTCGCCGTTTTTCGGACGGACGTAAGCGGTCTTGCCCGCCGACCAGGCGACCGCGCCGTCCGGGCCGAGCGCGACATGATCGATCCAGCGGCGCTTTTCGTCGGTGGCGACGACCGAATGCGTGCCGTCGGCTGTCGTGGCGATCACCTGCCCGTCGTCGCCGCCGGTGACGATGCGTTTGCCGTCGGCGGCGCTCGACAGAATGGCGCCGGCATGAAGGGCGACGCGATGCTCGTGTCCCTCGGGCGCAAACAGCAACAGCTTCCTCGCCGAGCACGAACACCGGCATTTGCCCGAGGAAATGCACGCCGACGACGGCCGCGCCGGCGTCCACCGCGCGGACGCGGTCGGCAAGCGAGGGGATGGGGGCGTGCGTGTCGCTCACGTCAGGCAGTGCAGCTCTCGAAACCTGCGCGGATTTTCTCTTCCGGCAGATTGCGGCCGATGAAGACGATGCGGCTCAGACGTTCCTCATCCTCGCGCCATGCTCGCTGATGGTCGCCGTCGAGGATCATGTGCACGCCCTGGAACACGAAGCGCTGCGGATCGTCCTTGAAGGCGAGGATGCCCTTGGAGCGCAGGATGTTCGGCCCTTCCGTGGCCACCAGATCCTGCACCCAGGGGAAAAACTTGTCCGGGTTGAGCGGCTTGTCGGTCTTGAGCGCGACCGACTGCATGTCCTCGTCGTGGTAGTGCTTCAAGCCGCCATGGTGGTGGTGATGATGCTCGCTGTGATCGTGCCCATGTTCATGCTCGTGCACGTGCTCTTCCTCGGCCGTGAGGAAGTCCGGTTCGATGTCGAGAATGCGGTCGAGGTCGAAGGCGTTGCGGCCGAGCACTTCGGCGATATCGATCTGCGCGCGCTCCGTCCGGTGCAAACGTGCATAGGGATTGATGCCGCGAATGCGCGCCTCGATTTCGGCGAGCTCGGCTGGCGTCACCAGATCGGTCTTGTTGATCAGGATCACGTCGGCGAAAGCGATCTGGTTCTTGGCCTCGGGCGCGTCCTTGAGCCGGTCCTTGAGCCACTTGGCGTCGGCGACCGTGACGACCGCGTCCAATTTGGTCTTGGCGCCGACCTGCTCGTCCATGAAGAAAGTCTGCGCCACCGGCGCCGGATCGGCGAGGCCGGTGGTCTCGACGATGATGGCGTCGAACTTGCCCTTGCGCCGCATCAGCCCGTCGATGATGCGCACCAGGTCGCCGCGCACGGTGCAGCAGATGCAGCCGTTGTTCATCTCGAACACTTCCTCGTCGGCGTTGACGATGAGCTCGTTGTCGATGCCGATCTCGCCGAATTCGTTGACGATGACGGCGAATTTCTTGCCGTGCGGCTCCGACAAAATACGGTTGAGCAGCGTGGTCTTGCCGGCGCCGAGATAGCCAGTGAGCACGGTGACGGGGATTTTTTCGGCCTGGGGGGTCGTCATGCGACTAGGGCTCCGTATGAGGGAGTCATATAGGAAACGACCTAGCCCTGCACCACCACACGCGCGCCCACCGGCACGCGGTTGTACAGATCGATGATGTCCTGGTTGAACAGGCGGATGCAGCCGGAGGAAACGGCCTGGCCGATGGTGTCCGGCTCGATGGTGCCGTGCAGGCGGAAGAAGGTGTCCTTGCCGTCGCGATAGAGATAGAGAGCGCGCGCGCCCAGCGGGTTGTCGGGGCCGCCGTCCATGCCGCCGGCGTAATGCCGGTATAGCGGGATCGCCTCCTTCATGTTCTCGGTCGGCGTCCAGTGCGGCCACTTTTCCTTGCGGCCGATCACCGCCTGCCCGCGGAAATTCGCGCCCTCGCTGCGGCCGACGCCGATGCCGTAGCGCAGCGCACGGCCGCCGGCCTCGACGAGATAGAGCCGGCGCTCGCCTATCTTGACGACGATGGTGCCGGGCTTCTCCTTGCCGTTCCAGGCGACCTCCTGGCGCAGCAGGCTCTGGTCGATGGTGGTGATATCGACCGGCGCGATGCCGAACCCGCCGTCGCTCATGTGGCCATAATTGTGGCCATAATTGGCGCCGCAGCCGGCGAGCAACAGCGGCAGGCCGGCAAGCAGCGCGCGGCGGCTGAAGGCAAAATTCGGAGCGGGCGGCTTATGCATGGTTCACGCTGTTACCGGTTGCGCACTGTGCGTAGCCTAGCATCGGCCCTTCGCGCAACAGGACGTTGACGGACCTTACGAAGGGCATCGTGCTAGGCTGGTTGCCATGCTCGACATCGCCTTCATCGTCCTCGCCGCCGCCGTGCTCATCGGCAGCACGCTCGCAGCGTTGCATCTGCGTGAGGGCGCGGCACCGCCGCCCTGGCCGTTCGGCGCGCTGCACGGGCTCGTTGCCGTCAGCGGCCTGGGCCTGCTCGCGCTGGCGCTGCGCGGGCCGCCACGCGGGATCGACCAGGGCACCGGCTCGTTTGGCGTGATGGCCGCTGCGCTGTTCGCATTTGCCGCGCTGATCGGGCTCAAGCTCATCGTGCTGCGCCGTCGGCAATTTCGGCTGCCGGGGTTGCTGATAGGTTTCCACGCCACGTTCGCGATCGGCGGCTTCGTCGTGCTGCTCGCCTATGTGCTGGCGTGAGCTCACGCCGTGCTAGGCTCGTCGCATGCCTTCTGACAACAAACCCCTGCCCGCCGTCGGCGTGTTCTGGATCGAGGACGCGGATTATCCGGCGGTGCTGAAAATTCTCGATGACGGCGACACGCTGCCGCGCACATGGGCCGAGTGGCGCAAGATGGCGGTCGAGATGGAAACGGGCCTGAAAGCCTACGGCCATCCGGTGATGCGGGTGCGCATCGATCCCACGACCTTCCCGATCTGGTGCAAGGCCCATGGCACGGGCACCGGCCGGCAGGGGCGCAGGCTGTTCGTCGCCGCCGCGGTGAACGAGCGATACGGCGACCAGGATTAATGACCGGGATTCCGAGAGTCTTAACCACCGAGTTTGCCGGAAAATTCATTGATGCCGCGCAGGCTCACCGCCGGCCGCAAGTGACAAAAGTCGCAACCGGCTTGAGGCCGTTGCACATAGCTGGCCAGAAATAGTGTCGGGCGCGCCCATGTCCGTAGGCATCGCCGAAAACTACCTTCGCAACGCTAAAGAACAGGTCGCGCAACGAGACATCAACGACAGCCTGGTGAAGGCGGTCGCCGAGCTGACGCGCGAAGTCAAACGCGTGGATAATGAAGTCCGCCGCGTGCGGCGCGGCGTTGAGGTTATCCAGCGCCTGTAGTCCGGCCCCTTCATATTGTCCAATGCAACGGGCGCGGCAGCGCGCGCGGCGGCTTGCCTTAGCAATGTTATAATGTTACATAATTGCCCCAGCCACCCCTTCCCAACGTGGACAAGAACGTCATGAAAACCATTGCCGCATCTGCCCTCGCGATCCTCGCCGCCCTCACTGCGGCCAGTGGCGCGCGCGCCTCCGATGGCAAGATTGCCGTCGTCGCGGCGGAGAATTTCTACGGCGACGTCGCGCGACAAATCGGCGGCGACCAGGTCGCCGTCGCCAGCATCATGAACAATCCGGATCAGGACCCGCATCTGTTCGAGACTACGCCGAGCACCGTGCGGCGGATCGCCGACGCCCAGATCGTCATCCTCAACGGCGCCGACTACGACCCGTGGATGGCAAAGCTCATCAGCGTGGTGCCGCATCCCGGCCGCGTCGTGATCGATGTCGCCGAACTAACGGCCAAGAAGGCGGGCGACAATCCGCATCTCTGGTACGACCCGCCGACCATGCCGGCGGCCGCCAAGGCACTCGCCACGGCATTTACCGCCGCCGATCCCACGCACAAGGCCGACTACGACGCGCGGCTTGCGGCTTTCACCGCCTCGCTGAAGCCGATGAACGACAAGATCGCCGCCATCCGCGCCAAATTCGCCGGCGCACCGGTGACGGCGAGCGAGCCGGTGTTCGGCTACATGGCGAACGCGCTCGACCTGAAGATGCGTAACGAGCGCTTCCAGCTTTCGATCATGAACGACACCGAACCGAGCGCGCACGACGTGGCGGCGTTCGAAAAGGACCTGAAAGGTCACAAGGTGAAGGTGATGTTCTTCAACAAGCAGGCCTCCGACAAGGCGGTGGAGCGCCTCGTCAACATCGCGCGCAAATCCCGCATCCCGGTCGTCGGCATTACCGAAACCACCCCGCCGGGCATGACCTATCAGAACTGGATGCTCACGCAGCTCAATGATACAGAGAGGGCCTTGGCAGGCCCCTCTTCATGAATGTCATTGAGCTTGACCACGCCACCATCGGAATTGGCGGCCGCAACGTTCTCTCAGACGTAAGCTTCGCCATCCGCGCCGGCGAATTCATCGGCGTGCTGGGGCCGAACGGTTCCGGCAAGACCACGCTGATGCGCGCCATCCTCGGGCTGCTGCCACCCAGTAGCGGTAGCCTGCGGGTCTTCGGCCGCGAGCCGCAGCGCGGCGACCGCGCCATCGGCTACCTGCCGCAGGTGCGCACGGTGCTGCCCGATCTGCGCGTGCGCGGCCTCGATTTCATCGCCAGTTCATTGAACGGCGAACGCTGGGGCGTCCCCTCGCTCGCAGCCGCCGACCGCCGCATGATCGAAACGACGCTGGACGCCGTCGGCGCGCGGGGATTGAGCCTGCGGCCGATCTCCGACATGTCCGGCGGCGAGCGGCAGCGGCTACTGCTGGCGCAGGCGCTCATCGGCGCGCCGAAGCTCCTGCTGCTCGACGAGCCGTTGATCAGCCTCGATCAGCGCCACCAGGAAGTCGCCATCGACGTGGTGCGCAAGGTCTGCCGCGAGAGCAAGACCACCGTGTCTGTTCAGCGCGCACGAGCTCAACCAGCTGCTCGGCACGCTCGATCGCGTGCTCTATCTCGGCAACGGCAAGGCGGCGCTCGGCACCGTGGACGAGGTGGTGACCGCGCCAGTCTTGTCGCGGCTCTACGGCACCGAAATCAACGTGCTGCGCGCGGACGGCCACATCTTCGTCATGTCTGGCGGGCGCGACGTCGAGCGCACCGACCATCTGCACGACCACGACGGTCATGCCCACGACCACGAGCATCATCACTGACATGTTCCAATATGAATTCATGGTCAATGCGTTCGCCGCCGCCGGCATCGTCGCGGTGGTGTCGGGGCTGGTCGGCTTTTTCCTGGTGATGCGCGGGCAGGCCTTCGCCGGTCACGCGCTGTCGCATATCGGCTTTGCCGGCGCGACCGGCGCCGGACTGATCGGGCTCGCGCCGCTGTGGGGCCTGATCGGCTTCACGCTCGCCGCCGGCATCGTCATGGGCATGCTGAGCGAGCGCATCGCCAACCGCGACGTGGCAATCGGCGTGGTGCTGGCGCTGGCGCTCGGCTTCGGGCTCTTGTTCCTGCACTACTACACGTCGTTCGCCACGCAGGCGACGGCGATACTGTTCGGCAACGTGCTCGCCGTCGATCACGCGACCATCGCCACGCTGGCCGTGCTCGGCGCGATCACGCTGATCGCGCTCGGCGCCATCATGCGACCGCTGATCTTCGCCAGCTTGCAGCCGGAACTGGCCGAAGCGAAGGGCGTGCCGCTGCGCTTCGTCTCCACCGCCTTTCTGGCGATCGTGGCGCTGGCGGTGTCGGCCTGCGCGCAGATCGTCGGCGTGCTGCTGGTGTTCACGCTGATGGTCGGGCCGCCAGCCGCGGCCCAGCGCCTCGGCTCCGGCCTATGGAGCGGGCTCATACTCGCCGCGGCGCTGGCGCTGGCCGAAGCCTGGCTAGGCATTACCGTCGCCTTTTATACCGACTGGCCGGTGAGTTTCTGCATCGCGCTGTTGAGCGGCGCCGTCTATTTCGCCTGCCTCGGCGCGCCCCGGTCCCGGGTCGATGCACGCGATGCAACGATGTGATTATCACGAGGGAAACTCCGCATTGCAGCAATGCCGCAGAGTTCCACCTCAGTCGGCGCCGATGCATCGCCAGCGCCACGGCCGTTCATTAGAATAGCGATAAGGCAGGTCCAATCATGATCGCCTCAATCTTATGAACAGGGAGGTTTGCTCCGATGTCCACCACTTACAGAATTGCGCGTTTCGGTTTGCTTGCCGCGATCGTGGCGCTGGCGCCGATCGCCGCCAACGCCGAAGAGTTCATCAACATCCTCACCGGCGGCACCGGCGGCGTCTATTATCCGCTCGGCGTGGCGATTTCGAAAATCTACGCCGAAAAGATTCCCGGCGCGAAGCCGTCGGTGCAATCGACCAAGGCCTCGGTCGAGAACCTCAATTTGCTGCAGGCGGGCAAAGGCGAGATCGCCTTCACGCTCGGCGATTCGCTCGCCGACGCATGGAACGGCAACGCCGAAGTCGGCTTCAAGGCCAAGCTCGACAAGCTGCGCACGGTTGCCGCGATCTATCCGAACTACATCCAGATCGCCGCGCTCAAGGATTCCCACATCAACACGCTCGCCGATCTCAAGGGCAAGCGTCTGTCGGTCGGCGCCCCGAAGTCGGGCACCGAACTCAATGCACGTGCGACTCTGGCCGGAGCCGGCATGTCGTACAAGGATCTCGGCCAGGTGCAATATCTGCCGTTCAACGAGTCGGTCGAACTGATGAAGAACCGGCAGCTCGACGCCACGCTGATCTCGGCCGGTCTTGGCGTGTCGGCGATCCGCGATCTGTGCGCCTCAGTCGACTGCGTCATCGTCGAAACTCCGAAGTCGGTGGTGGAGAAGATGGGCTCGCCCTACCAGTCGGCGCCGATCCCAGGCGGCACCTACAAAGGCAACGACAAGGTCGTGAACGCTGTGGTGGTGCCGAACTATCTGGTCACCCGCTCGACGCTGCCCGACCAGGAAGTCTATGAGATGACCAAGACCATCTTCGACAACCTGCCGGCATTGCAGGCCGCGCACGCCGCCGCCAAGGCCATGAGCCTCGACAAGGCGGGCAAGAATCCTCCGGTGCCGCTGCACCCGGGCGCCGCGAAGTTCTATAAAGAAAAAGGCGTGATGTAAGAAACGCCGAAGACGCTGCAAATTGTGGTGAGGCGCGCTTCGCAAGGTGCGCGTCTCCCGCATAATGTCGCGCGAAGTGAGGGGTAACGTCCATGACCGACGCCGATATTGCCGCGGTTGCGCCGGGCAGCCCGATCAAGGGTCAAACGAAGGCCGAAGCGCAACTCGACAAGGGCTGGGGCAACGACTTCGAAGGCAACGTGCTGTTCTGGATCGCGGTGGCGTTTTCGGCATTCCAGATCGTCACCGCCACCTTCAGCCCGCTACCGAGCCAGATTGTGCGCTCGGTGCATGTCGGCTTCCTGCTGATCGTGGTGTTCGGCGTCACCTCCACGCTGACCGGCCGCATTCCGGCCAAGCTGGTCTATTGGGCGCTCGGCATCACCGGCTTTGTGCTCGGCTTCTATCACTGGGTATTCTACGAGCAGCTCATCCTGCGCGCCGGCGATCCCAACATCGCCGACATCGTGGTTGGCGTCATCGTCGTGGCTCTGGTGTTCGAGGCCGGCCGCCGCATGATGGGCCCGATCCTGCCGCTCATCTGCGCAACCTTCCTCGCCTACGGGCTGTTCGGACAATATCTGCCGAGCCCGCTCAACACGCGCGGCTACGAATTTAACCAGATCATCGACCAGATGTTCCTCGGCACCGAGGGCATCTACGGTATCCCGGTCTACGTGTCCTCCACCTACATCTTCCTGTTCATTCTGTTCGGCGCCTTCCTTGAGCGCGCCGGCATGATCGGCCTGTTCACCGACGTCGCCATGGGCACCGTCGGCCACGCTCGCGGCGGGCCGGCCAAGGTGGCGGTGATCGCGTCCGGCCTGATGGGCACGATCAACGGTTCCGGCATCGCCAACGTCGTCACCGTCGGGCAGTTCACCATTCCGCTGATGAAGCGCTACGGCTATCCAGCCTATTTCGCCGGCGCCGTGGAAGCGACCTCGTCGATGGGCGGACAGATCATGCCGCCGGTGATGGGCGCGGTCGCCTTCATCATGGCGGAGACGATCAACGTTCCCTATTCCACCATCTGCATCGCCGCGATCGTGCCGGCTCTGCTCTATTACTATTCGGCGTTCTGGGCGGTGCATCTGGAAGCGGGCAAGCGCGGCCTGGTCGGCCTGGCGAAGGACGACTGCCCGAACCCGATCGCGGCCTTGAAGAAGAACTGGTTCCTGCTGATGCCGCTTGCGGCTTTGGTGGTGCTGCTGTTTGCCGGCTACACGCCGCTGTTCGCCGGCACCGTTGGCCTCGGCCTGACTGTGATGGTGATCTTCAGCCACCCGATTGTGGCCGCTATACCGCAGCCGATCCTGCGCATCGCATTCTGGATCCTGCTCGGCCTGTCGGCGGCGCTGTTCTTCGAATACGGCGTATGGCTGCTGATCTCGATGGTGGCGGTGCTCATGGCCGTCACCGTTTGGGTCAAAGGCGGACGCGCGACGTTGAAAGTGGCGCTCAACAGCCTCGCCGACGGCGCCCGCCACGCGCTGCCGGTCGGCGTTGCCTGCGCGCTGGTCGGCACCATCATCGGCACGCTGACGCTCACGGGCGCGGCGACCAATTTCGTGCGTGTCATCGTCTCGGTCGGCGAGAGCTCGATCTTTTTCTCGCTCTGCCTTACGGCGCTCACCTCGCTGATCCTCGGCATGGGCATCCCGACCATCCCGAATTACATCATCACCTCCTCGATCGCGGCACCGGCGCTGTTGCATCTCGGCGTGCCGCTGATCGTGTCGCACATGTTCGTGTTCTATTTCGGCATCATGGCGGATCTGACGCCGCCGGTGGCGCTTGCCGCCTTTGCCGCCGCCTCAATCGCCAAGGAGAGCGGCTTCAAGATTGGCTGGACCGCTGTGAAGATCGCGCTGCCGGGATGGATCGCGCCTTTCATGGCGGTCTATGCGCCGGCTTTGATGCTGCAACCGGGCGGCGCGCGCGCCGTCACCTACGGCCTCGCGGCGGCCGCTGCTTATGTGATTTTCAAGGCAGTGCTGGCCGTGACGCTCTGGGGCGTGACCGCAACCGGGTATTTCCTCAACCATGTCGGATGGCCGGAACGCATCATCGCCTTCCTCTCCGCCGCGCTCTTGGTGACGGAATACCCATGGACCGACCCGGCCGGATTTACCGCCTGCGCGACGTTCCTGACCTATCAGTTCTGGAAAGCGCGACGCGCTCGCCGCGCCGCCTTGGCCGTAAAGCCTGCGGAATAAGCATGGAACTTTGCCTGCTCGCCGCCGGCGCCACCGTCCGTCTCGGCACCATCGCGCTGACGCTCACCTGGACCCATTCAATCGAAAAGACGCGCTGGGAAGAGGATTGGCGGGCGACGCCAGCCGGCCTTGCGCTGGAGGAAGACCGCATCCAAGCGACCGGCGCCGGCATGGAGCCACCGCCCAATGCGCGCTTCGACGGGCAATGGTGGCACTACAAGCCGCCGCTGCCGCCGATGCCGAGCGTGACGCTGCGCCGCTCCGGCATGACGGTGAGCGACTGGTCGGTGTGCATTGACGGGCGCTGTCGTCCGATGGGCGATTACTTGCCCAAGGATGCCGACCCGGTGACGCTCACTACGTGCCCATGATACGGACTTTATCATGAGCCAGCCGCGCAGCATCTGCATCGGCGAAGCCACCGTCGAATTCGCCCGCGGCGGCGATGGGCGCTTCGCGCTCGGTTGCGGCGGCGACACCTTCAACACCGCGATCTATCTCGCCCGCGCCGGGCAGAGCGCCGCCTTCGCCAGCGCGCTGGGCGACGATCCTCATTCCGGGCGCATCGTCGCACTGGCCGAGGCCGAAGGCGTTGGCACCGATCTGATCCTGCGCGCCGCCGGTCGCCTGCCCGGCCTCACTTTGGTCGAAGCCGACGGCAAAGGCGGGCTCCGCGCCGACACCTGGAATGACACCGCGCCGGCACGCGAACTGTTTGAACTGCCGAACTGGAGCCGCATCGCCGAGGCGCTGACCGCGGCGCGGCTCATCTATTTTACTGGCATCACGCTGTCGCTTTACTCCAATATCGGCCTCGGCCGCTTTCTCGCCGCCGTGGAGCTGGCGCGCGGCCAGGGCGCCAAAATTGCTTTCGACGGGAACTTCCGCCCGCGCGGCTGGAAGGGCGACTTGAGCCGCACCCGCGCGGTCTTCGCCGAGGCGCTCAAGCGCGTCGATATCGCGCTGCCGGCCTATGACGACGAAGCGGTGCTGTGGGGCGATCCCTCGCCGGAAGCGACCGTCGAACGGCTGCAGGCGTTCGGCGTCGCCGAAATCGTGGTGAAGAACGGGCCGAACAGCGCGCTGGTCGCGGCAGGCGGCGCCCGCGACATGGTGCCGGTGCCGGACGTCGTCAAGCCGGTCGATGTGACAGCCGCCGGCGACGGCTTCAACGCCGGCTATCTCGCCGCAAGGCTGTCAGGCGTCACGGCGATCGACGCGGCAACCGCGGCGCACAAGCTTGCCGGCGAGGTCATCCGCCATCGCGGCGCGATCACCCCGCGCAGCGGCGCCGCGGTGCACTAACGCTGCGCGGTAGGCGCCGAAGCCGAGGCGATCATTTCGCCCTGCCGCTGCGTGCCGGTGACCGCGACCAGCGCGATCACCGCGAGCACGATCGAGGCATAGACCGGGATCATGATGCCGGACAGTTTCTTCGCTTCTTTCTTATCTTCCGCCGAGAGCGTGACATGAACGTGGTGGCACATCGCCGCCTCCTGTCGATCCGCTGACGTTCGGCTGCATCGAACGCAAGCCGCGCCTGACCCGCGCGACGCCCTGATGTGGCCGCAAAGCGGTGTCTTCGTTATAGCAATATCGGCGCGGGATTTGGCAAAGATTTCATCGGATTGAGCGCCAATTCACGGCGTGCTAGCCTGCCGCGAAACTGCAGACCCGGGTTATTACGATGAGGCTACGTACGATCATTGTCGGCGCTGTCGCGGCCGCGCTGCTCGCCTGGTCCGCTCACGCGCAACAGGAAGCCGCGCCAAAGCCCGAAGCCTTGGAGAAAAAACGGAACGCCGAGCAGCTCGACAAGCAGTACCACAATGCGCTGGAGCGGACCTCGGGGACCGTAGCGCCGGTCAAGACCGATCCGTGGGAAAACATGCGCGCGCCTGCCGATTCCAAAGCCAAGAAATAGTGGCAAAGCGCCATGGACCGGCAAAAAATCGGCAGAATTGTTTCGGTGCTGATCGGCGCGGCGGTGCTGTTCGGACTTGAACAGGGACTAGGCGTGAAAATCTATATCGCGATTCCGGTCGCAATCGTGGTCTACCTTGCCATCAAGGTCGCGATCGGGCTTGCCTGGGGAACCGGCGGCCACGCCTGACAGCGCGTTGCGCCTACCAGCGGTGCCGCCAACCCCACGGATAGTAACGCGGGCCGTAATAGTAATAAGGCGGCGGGGGCGGGCCGTAATAAACCGGCGGCCCTTCGACCGCGACTTCGTCGCCGTAGGCGGGACCGCCATAATAGCCCGGCGGCGGACCGGCGCGCCGTTGCGGCACGCGGCCGCTGAGATCGAGCACGGTCTGGATGGCAAAGCCGCTCTTGCCCTGCCAGGTCACCGCGCACCAGCCTTCGCTGCAATTGTCAGCGTCGACCAGGCTGCCGCCGGGAATCTTGCCGAGGATCTCGCTGGTGGTGCCGGGCGCGGCGCGCAGGTTCACGATTGAGGTGACATAGGCCGGCTTCGCCAGCGCCGGCGCGGCGGCGAGCGCTAGCGCGCCGATGCAGAATAGATGCGGTGCAAATCTCATGACTGGCCCCATTATTACCTTCGTCGCGCCGACGAGACGAGCACCGGCGTCGGCTGAAATCTCACCCGCGAAAAGCGGCGGGATCGGGGCATTGCTTGCCTGACCCCTCCGTGCGTGAGAAAAGCCTCGCATGGCCGATACTTCCGACACGCCGCCCGACCGCTTGAGCAACGATCCGCGCAGCCCCAATTTCAACGCCGAAGTATTGGCGCGCGACATCGGCATCCGCTTCAAGGGCGTCGAGAAAACCAATGTTGAGGAATATTGCGTGAGCGAAGGCTGGATTCGCGTGGCCGCCGGCAAAGCGTTGGATCGCTACGGCTATCCGCTGACTATCAAGCTCAGCGGCAAGGTCGAGCCCTATTTCAAGAGCAAGACGCCGGGGTGAGATTCAGCACGTGCGCGCGACCAGCGACGACGTTTCCGCCGAAGACATCGCCAGCGTCGAGGCGCGTATCGAGGACCTGGCCGAAGCGATCGAGCGCTGCCGCAAAATTTCGCTGGCTGCCAAGATTACGGTCGCCGCCGGAACGCTGTGGATCGGTCTGACATTCGTGGGGCTGGTGAATTTCGTGCCGGCTCTGGCCGTCACCGCGCTCGCGGCGATGATCGGCGGCGTAGTGCTGCTCGGCTCGAATTCGACAACCTGGACGCAGACGCAAGCCGCGTTGCGGGCGAGCGAAGCGCTGCGGGCTGACATGATCGGGCGGCTGGAGCTGCGCCCGGTCAATGAGAACGCCAGGCGGTTTCATTAGCGCCGTCCCCCGTCACTCTGCCTTGCGCTCGATGGTGACCGGGTTGCAGTTGCGCCGGCCGGATTCGAAGCACTCTTCGGCCTTGCGCGCGTCGACCAGCGCATTAACTAGCCAGATGCCGGCGCCGACCACGAGAACCGCGGCGAGAGCCAGGCCGATATTGACCATGCGCCGTTCCTGCTCGGTCTCGTCTTCATCCGGCGGCGTCGGCGGCACCTGTTCCTGGGTCATTGCCGTCAATTCCACGCGGTTCGATCGTTGGCAGACCAATTGATCGTCTTATAGTCGAAACCCATTTCCAGCGTCGGCTTGATCACCGCGAAATACGGAGAAATGTCGAAATCGCGCGGGCAATAAAGCGAGCTGTCGCGGATATGATAGATCTCCTGCCGCGCGTCTTCGCTTTCCACCCGCTCGATCGCCGGCAGGATCGGATAGCCGACGGCGCCGAAAGCTTGCGCTATCAGCGCCGAGCAGATGAGCTTGGTCGGATCGCCGGAGCCCAACGCGATCATGCGCCGGCGGAAGCGCTGCGGTACCGGCAGCGGCACCAGGTAGCGCGCGAGGTCGACGAAGTTCTTGAGGTCGTAGCCGAGGCCAATCCGCGCGACGGCGTAGTCGCAAATCGTTCGCCGGTCATCGGCAGACAATCCGACGGCGCGGCATATGCGGGTGTGAAACGGGAAATAAGTCGAAAGCGGATAGGCGGCGATCCCGGCGTCGAGATTGGATTCGACCAGCTCGCACGGTTCGCCGTCGGCCGCCTTCCTCCCGGCGATGGGCCCGACATAGAGCGCGGCATGCGACCAGGTGGACTGCGTCAGATATTTGATCACGCCGGCAAGGTGGGTGCGGCCCTCGATCAGCAGGATATCGCCGGGCTTGAGGCAGGCGCCCAGCGCTGCCGGGTCAGACGGCGTAAACGGCTCGTAGCCCGACGCCGGCCGTTGCAGATACGAGGCAATAAGCCGTCCGACGCTTTCGAGCATCCAGGCCATGCAAAGGCGCCCCAGCGAATCCAAACTCGATCCAGACGAACAATATTTTCCGCCGCCGGGCAACAGCGGGCGTTATCGGCCGCCCGCGGCCGAGACGCCGGGTAGCATGGGGCCTTTCCCAACCGTGGCGCAAACGCCGCATTATATTTTTCGGCCGGCCTCCGCCGCCGCAATCGCGCCATAGATCCTTCGACCATATCCTGCCGCGGAATGAAACCCGCAACCGCGTAAGCCCGTCGACGGCCGGCTCAAAAACGACCGCACGAGCACCCAAGCCGCCGGCGCACAGCCGGCCGCGGAATGAGCCGCAACGTTTTGGCAACGCCTCATCTTGAAAGGCCTTCGCACATGTCTGCGCGCGCGATTCTGCTGGCCGCCGGTCTCCTGGCGGCATTGTTTATCCCGGCTCTTGCCGATACCGTCACGGCGACCGTCAATGGCTGGGATGCTACAACCCGGACCATGCAAATCGACGACAAGTCGTTTTTCCAGGAAATCCCGGCGAGCGTGAAATTGCCGGACATCGAAGTCGGCGACGAAGCGACGATCGAATACGAAGGCGGCGAGAGCGACCACTCCGGCGTCACCGACGTTGCGCTGGTGAAGAAGAAGGCGCCGGCCGTCTAGACCAACTAACCCGAACGCGCAGGCGGCGATTTCTGCTCTCCGCGGCGGTCTCGTGTAGCAATCGAAAACCGCCCGCGGGCCCGGGCCGGGCAAGTTTCGCTGCCTTTCGCAGGGTCAATTTTGTTATATCGATCAACTTATTAGTCGATCATCACAGCCCGCAGCCTACTTCGCTGTACAAAATACAATTAAAAGTTGAGTATTTATAAATATACAATTTTAGCGGGGGACGATATGCCGATTGCAGCATAACATAACTGGCGTTGGTGCAGTAAATGCCAGGGGCTTTGGTATGCGGCGGCAACTCAAAATCCGAACGGGGTGTGCGCTGCCGGCGGAACGCATTCAAAGTCGAGCAGCGCCGATTACGCGTTGTTCAGCGATCCTAACGGCAGTTTTTCCACGACTGTCACCGCTCAGCACAACTGGCGTTGGTGCAGCAAATGCCAAGGGCTTTGGTATTCGGTGGCCAAGCAGAATACCGGCGGCCATTGCCAGGCCGGCAGGACACACGTGAAAAGTGGTAACGCTGATTACGCAATCTTCAGTGACCCCGACGGAAGTTTTGGTGACTGACACAGCAAGAGCCAACCCGAGCTGAAATGCGGGCGGCGGACGCTCTACTCCGCCGCCTCGCTGCGCGGCGTCGCCGCTTCCACCCGCGCGGCGCAGAACTTGAATTCCGGAATTTTGCCGAACGGATCGAGCGCCGGGTTGGTGAGCTTGTTGGCGGCCGCCTCCACATAGGCGAAGGGGATGAACACAACGCCGTCGGGGATGGCGTCGTCTTGTCTCGACGACAATTCGACTTCGCCGCGCCGCGTGGCGACGCGGAGCATGTCGCCGGGCTTGAGGCCCAGCTTCTCCAGCGTGCCGCGCGAGACGGAAGCAACCGCGCTCGGCTCCAGCGCGTCGAGCACGAAAGCGCGGCGGGTCATCGCGCCGGTGTGCCAATGTTCAAGCTGGCGGCCGGTGGTGAGGATGAAGGGGAATTCGTGGTCCGGCGTCTCATCCGGCGGCGTGAGTTTTGTCGCGACGAGCTTGCCGAAGCCGCCCGGGCGCGGGAAGCCCTTGTCGAACACCACGTCGCGGCCCGGCTTGTCCGGCGAATCGACCGGATATGTGACCGCGCTTTCACGCTCGACGCGCTCCCAGGTGATGTTGGCAAGCGACGGCATCAACGACGCCATCTCGGTGAAGATCTCGCTCGGGTGCGTGTAGTTCCACTTCAGCCCGACGCGGCGGGCGATCTCCTGGATGATCCACCAGTCAACCTTCGCCTCGCCCGGCAGCGGCAGTGCCTGGCGGCCCATCTGCACCTGGCGGTTGGTATTGGTGACGGTGCCGTCCTTCTCCGGCCAGGCTGACGCCGGCAGCACCACGTCGGCATAGATGGCCGTTTCGGTGAGGAACAGGTCCTGCACGACGAGATGTTCAAGATGTGCGAGCGCGACGCGCGCATGGTTCAAATCGGGATCGGACATCGCCGGGTTCTCCCCTAGGATGTACATGCCCTTGATCTGGTTGGCGTGGACGGCGTCCATGATCTCGACCACGGTGAGGCCCTTCTTCGGGTCGAGCTTGGCGCCCCAGGCCTTTTCCACTTTGGCTCGGATGTCGGGCGTTTCCACTGACTTGTAGTCGGGAAAGAACATCGGGATGAGCCCGGCGTCCGAGGCGCCCTGCACGTTGTTCTGCCCGCGCAACGGATGCAGGCCGGTGCCGGGGCGGCCGATCTGGCCGGTGATCAGCGACAGCGCGATGAGGCAGCGTGCATTGTCGGTGCCGTGGGTATGCTGCGACACGCCCATGCCCCAAAAGATGATGGCGCTTTCCGCGCGCGCATAGGTGCGCGCCACCTCGCGCAGCGTGTCGGCGGGGATGCCGCAGATCGGTCCCATCTCTTCCGGAGTGTAGTCCTTGATGTTGTCGGCGAAAGCGGGAAAGCCCTCGACGTAAGTCTGCACGTATTGCTTGTCGTGCAGGCCCTCGGTGACGATGGTGTTGAGGATGCCGTTGAGCATCGCCACGTCGGTGCCGTTCTTGAACTGCAGCATGCGCCAGGCGTGACGCTTGAGCGCCTGCCCGCGCGGGTCCATGACGATCAGCTTAGCGCCGCGCTTGGCCGCCTGCTTGAAGAATGTGGCGGCGACCGGGTGGTTCTCGGTCGGGTTGGCGCCGATGACGATGATGACGTCGGAATTCTTCACCTCATTGAAGGTGGCCGACACCGCGCCGGAGCCGACGCCTTCGAGCAGCGCCGCCACTGACGACGCGTGGCAAAGCCGCGTGCAGTGGTCGACATTGTTGGTGCCGAAACCAGCGCGCACCAGCTTCTGGAAGAGATAAGCCTCTTCGTTCGACGCTTTCGCCGAGCCAAAGCCGGCAAGCGCCTGCGAGCCGTCGCGGTCGCGGATTTTTTTCAGACCCGAGGCGGCGCGGCCGAGCGCCTCGTCCCAGGTGGCGGGGCGGAAATGTGTCCACGGGTTGGACGGATCGATCTCCTCATGCGGGATTTTCGGCACGCCGTCTTTGCGGATCATCGGTTGCGTCAGCCGCTGCGGGTTGGTGACGTAGTCGAAGCCGAAGCGGCCCTTGACGCAAAGCCGGTTCGCGTTCGCCGGGCCGTCGCGGCCGGTGACGTAGAGCAGCTTGTCGTTCTTGATGTGATAAGTGAGCTGGCAGCCGACGCCGCAATAGGGGCAGACGCTGTCGATCTCGCGGTCGGGGAATTCGGTGCGCGTATTCTTGGCGTCGACCAGCGTCGCCGGCATCAGCGCGCCGGTCGGGCAGGCCTGCACGCATTCGCCGCAGGCAACGCAGGTCGAGTTGCCCATCGGGTCGTCGAAGTCGAACACGATTTTTTCGCTCATGCCCCGGCCGGCCATGCCGATGACGTCGTTGACCTGCACTTCGCGGCAGGCGCGGACGCAAAGATTGCACTGGATGCAGGCGTCGAGATTGACCGCCATGGCCGGATGACTGCGGTCCGCTGCCGGCATCTTCTCGCGCTCGGGGAAGCGGCCGGTGGCAACGCCCATCTTGTCGGTCCAATTCCAGAACTTTGAATCCGGGTCGTGCGACGTCTTGCGCTCGGGCTGGTCGGTGACCAGAAGATCGAAGATCATCTTGCGCGCGGTCTTGGCGCGGTCGGAGGCGGATTTGACCTTCATGCCGGGCGTGGGCGCGCGGATGCAGCTTGCGGCGAGCACGCGCTCGCCCTCGATCTCGACCATGCAGGCGCGACAATTGCCATCGGCGCGGTAGCCTGGCTCGGGCGAATAGCACAGGTGCGGGATCTCGGTGCCGAGACGGTTGGCCACCTGCCAGATGGTCTCGCCTTCCTGCGCGACAACTTCCTTGTCGTCGAGGATGAATTTCACGGATTTTCCAGCGCCGTTTCCTGCGGTCATCGTGTCACCAAGTGCCAAGCGGCTTTTTCAGTTCCTCGGGGAAATATCTCAGCACGCACACAAGCGGATTCGGCGCCGCCTGGCCGAGGCCGCAGATCGAGGCGTCGCGCATGGCGTCCGACAGTTCCGTCAGCAGGTTAACGTCCCACGAGCCATTGGCCATCAGTTTGGCCGCCTTCTCGCTGCCGGCGCGGCAGGGCGTGCACTGGCCGCAACTTTCGTCTTCGAAAAATTTCATCAGGTTGAGCGCGACGGCTTTCATGTCGTCCTTTTCGGAGAGGATGACAACCGCGTGGGAGCCGACGAAACAGCCATATTTTTCCAGGGTTCCGAAGTCGAGCGGCTCGTCCGCCATCGATGCCGGCAGGATGCCACCGGAGGCGCCGCCGGGCAGATAGCCCTTGAAGATTTCGCCGTCGACCATGCCGCCGCAGAATTCCTCGACCAATTCGCGCGCGGTGACGCCGGCCGGCGCCACTACCACGCCCGGCCTTTTCACGCGGCCGGAGACGGAGAAACTGCGGAAACCCTTGCGCTCGCGGCGCCCCTGCGCCGTCATCCAGGCCGGGCCCTTCTCGATAATGTCACGCACCCAGAACAGCGTCTCGACGTTCTGCTCCAGCGTCGGGCGGCCGAACAGGCCGATCTGCGCGACGTATGGCGGGCGATGCCGCGGCAGCCCGCGCTTGCCCTCGATCGACTCGATCATCGCGGACTCTTCGCCGCAGATGTAAGCGCCGGCGCCGCGGCGCAAATGCAACTTGGTATGCGGCGAAAGCCCCGCAGCCTCGACCTTGGCGATTTCGGCGGTAAGCATCAGCCGCAGTTCTGGATATTCGTCGCGGATGTAGAGATAGGTCTCCACCGCTTCGACGACCCAGGCGGCGACCAGCATGCCTTCGATGAAACGGTGCGGATCGCGCTCGAGGTAATAGCGGTCCTTGAAGGTGCCCGGCTCGCCTTCGTCGGCATTGACCGCGAACATGCGCGGGGCAGGCTCGGCGCGCACCAGTTGCCATTTGCGGCCGGTGGGAAATCCGGCGCCGCCGAGACCGCGCAGGCCGGCGTCGCTGACAAACTTGATGAGGTCTTCCCGCGTGCGTTTTCCGGCGAGACAATCTTTCATCAGCGTATAGCCGCCGGCTTTCTGGTAGGTGGTGAAATCGGCGCCCGGCTTCCAGGCGTGCGGATGCGGCTTCGCCTTCACCGCTGCCGCGACTTTGCCGGGCGTTGCCGCAAACGTCTGCATGTGACCGACGGCGCAGACCGGCGCACGGTCGCAGGCGCCCATGCACGGCGCGCGCACCACACGCACGTCCTTGCCAAGAATGCCCGGCAGCTTTTTCAGCAATTCCTCGGCGCCGGCCATGGCGCAGGAGAGCGAATCGCAGATACGCACGGTGACGGCCGGCGGCGGCGGACCATCCTTCACCACGTCGAAATGCGAATAGAAGGTGGCGACCTCGTATACTTCCGTGAGCGCCATCTTCATCTCGAAAGCGAGCGCAGCAAGATGCGCGGCGGAGAGATGGCCGTAGTGATCCTGAAGCAGATGCAGATGCTCGATGAGCAGATCGCGCCGGCGCGGCCGGTCGGTGAGCAACGCCAACACATCGGCGAGCGCGACCGGATCGACCTGGCGGCCCTTGGGCGTGCGCGGTGAGCGGCGCCGTCCGCCTGCGCCGTTGCCTTTGCCGCCGGACCGCGGCAGATCCTGAATATTCATTGCGATCTCCGACTCAAAACTTGAAGCCATTCGAAACGGCAGACAATCCCGTCGCCGACATGGGTTGATAGAGCATTTCTATCAGTGATAACGTATTTGCTGCTCAATTTATGAGCAAATTGGCGCTAACAATATAGCAATAACCCATTGACGATGAAAGACTAATGGCTTGATCGACAAGCTCGACTTCATTCTGGCGCTGGCGCGAGAAAAGCACTTCGGCCACGCAGCCGAGTCCTGCGGCGTGACGCAGCCCACGCTGTCGGCCGGGGTGAAGCAGCTCGAGCAGCAGATGGGCGTGCTGCTGGTCAACCGCGGCTCGCGCTTTCAGGGCTTCACGCCGGAGGGCCAGCGCGTGCTGGAATGGGCGCGGCGCATCGTCGGCGACACGCGCTCGATGCGCGAAGAAATCAATTCGCTGCGCCACGGCCTTAGCGGCCGCCTGCGCATCGCCGCGATCCCCACCGCGCTGGCGATGGTCGCCAACCTCACCACGCCCTATCGCGAGCGGCACCCGAATGTTCAGTTCACTGTCTATTCGCGCAACTCGATCGAGGTGCTCGAGCTGCTGGAGAATCTCGAGATCGACGCCGGCATAACCTACGTCGAGAACGAGCCGCTCGGCCGCGTCAGCACCGTGCCGCTCTATCGCGAGCGCTACCGGCTGCTCACCTCCGCCGACGCGCCGCTCGGCAACCGCGACAGCGTCACCTGGGCAGAGGCGGCGCAGGTGCCGCTCTGCCTGCTCACGCCGGACATGCAGAACCGCCGCATCATCGACCGGCTGTTGAAGAGCGCCGGCGGCGAGTCGCGGCCGACGCTTGAGTCGGATTCGATGATCCTGCTGTTTTCTCACGTGCGCACCGGCCGCTGGGCGAGCGTGATGCCGGCTCGGCTCGCCGAGACGCTGGGGCTGACCGACACGCTGCGCGCGATCCCGATCACGCATCCGGAAGCGGTGCAGACCATCGGCTTGGTGGTGCCAGCGCGCGAACCGATGACCTCGCTCACCGCCCCACTTGTTGCCGAAGCGCGGCGGATGGCGGCGTCGCTCGATAATTAGCGCAAGGCCGTCGAGGCGTCAGGCGACCTTCACGTCCATGTGCTTGAACATGGCCTTGCGCGCTTCCTCGTCGAATTCGGTCTTGAACTTGTGCTTGTCCTTGATCGCGTTGGCGCGCGCGGCGGCAGGCCGCGCCGAGATTTCGTCGACCAGCCGCTTCAGGTTGGGGAACTTCGGCCAGTGCTCCTCGCCGAGTGCCGTCGGGATGAGCCGCGCCCAGCCCCACAGCGCCATGTCGACGATGCCGTAGGCGTCACCGACCATGTATTTGTGCTTGCCGAGCCGCTCGTTGGCGATCGCGTAATGGCGCTGCGCCTCGTACATGTAGCGGTTGATAGCGTAGTGGTGTTTCTCCTTATCCGGCGCGTAATGGCGGAAATGCACCGACTGGCCGGAGAACGGCCCGACGCCGGAGGCGACGAACAGCAACCATGACAGCAGTTCGCCGCGCGGCTTGTCGCCCTTCGGCGGCAGGAACTTGCCGGCCTTCTCGGCGAGATAGAGCAAAATGGCGTTCGAATCGAAGACGGTGGCGTCGCCGTCGACGATCGCCGGCACCTTGCCGTTCGGGTTGATGGCGAGAAATTCCGGCTTGTGTTGCTCGCCCTTGCGGGTATCGACCGGGACAGCTTCGTACGGCAGCCCGCACTCTTCCAGCATCAGCGCGACCTTCATCGGGTTCGGCGCGCCGCTATAATAGAACTTGATCATCTGTTTCACCCTTGTTTGTTGAATCAGAACAGTCCGACGATGCGCCCGTCCGGGCCGACGTCGATGGAATCGGCCGCCGGCACGCGCGGCAGGCCGGGCATGGTCATGATCTCACCGCAGATCGCCACCACAAATTCGGCGCCGGCGGAGAGCCGCACGTCGCGAACCGCGATGACATGATCGGTGGGCGCGCCCTTGGCTTCGGCATTGGTGGTGAAGCTATATTGGGTTTTGGCCATGCAGACCGGCAGTTTGCTGTAGCCCATGCTCTCGAACGTCGCCAGCTGATCGCGCACCGCCTTGGGCGCGTCGATATCCTTGGCGCGGTAGATCTCCTTGGCGATGGTGCGGATTTTTTCCAGCAGCGGCATTTCGTCGGGGTAGAGGAATTTCAGCTTGCTCTTGCCGCTTTCGACCACCTTGACCACGGCGCGAGCAACGTCGGTTGCGCCCTCCCCGCCCAGCGCCCAGTGATCGGCCATCAGCGCTTCGACGCCGAGCTTGGCGCAGGATTCTTGCACCAGCGCGATCTCGGCGTCAGTGTCGGCGGAGAAGCGGTTGATCGAGACCACCGGCACCATGCCGAACTTCTTCATATTTTCGATGTGGCGCTGCAGATTGGCCATGCCGGCGGCAAGCGCCTTGAGGTCTTCCTTCTTCAGATCGTCCTTCTTGACGCCGCCGTGCATCTTCAGCGCGCGGATGGTGGCGACCAGCACCACACAGTCGGGCGCGAGGCCGGTCTTGCGGCACTTGATGTCGAGGAACTTTTCGGCGCCGAGATCGGCGCCGAAGCCGGCCTCGGTCACCACATAGTCGGTCAGCTTGAGCGCGGTGGTGGTGGCGAGCACCGAATTGCAGCCGTGCGCGATATTGGCGAAGGGGCCGCCGTGGATGAAGGCGGGCGTGCCTTCCAGCGTCTGCACCAGATTAGGCGACAGCGCGTCCTTCAACAGCGCGGTCATCGGCCCGTGGCCCTTGAGCTCGCCGGCGCGCACCGGTTTGCGGCCGCGGGTGTAGCCGACGATGATATTGGCGAGCCGGCGCTTGAGGTCTTCCATGTCGCTGGCCAGGCAGAAGATCGCCATCACTTCGGAGGCCACGGTGATGTCGAAGCCGTCCTCGCGCGGGAAGCCGTTGGCGACACCGCCGAGCGAGGAGACGATCGACCGGAGAGAGCGATCGTTCATGTCCACGGCACGGCGCCAGGTGATGCGGCGGCCGTCGATGCCGAGCGCATTGCCCCAATAGATGTGGTTGTCGATCAGCGCGCAGAGCAGGTTGTTGGCGGACCCGATGGCGTGAAAATCGCCGGTGAAGTGCAGATTGATGTCCTCCATCGGCACGACTTGCGCATAGCCGCCGCCGGCGGCGCCACCCTTGACGCCGAAGCAAGGCCCGAGCGAAGGCTCGCGCAGGCACAGCATCGCCTTCTTGCCGATCTTGTTGAGAGCGTCGGTCAAGCCGACGGTCGTCGTGGTCTTGCCTTCGCCGGCCGGCGTCGGCGTGATCGCCGAGACCAGGATCAGCTTGCCGTTCGGTTTGTCCTTGAGCGACTTGATGTAGTTCATCGACACCTTGGCCTTGAAGTGGCCATAGGGGTCGAGATTTTCCGGAGCGATGCCGAGTTTCTCCTTGGCCAGCCCCATGATCGGCCGCGGCTTGGCGGCCTGGGCGATTTCAATGTCGGATATCGGCTTTTGATGCTGCGAGGCGGGCATATGATTGATCCTGCGATTTGATCCGCTGAATGCGAAAGTGGTGAACTGGCGATTTGCTGAGTTTTGACCTAAGAGGAATTACGTGAACCTTGCCCCCGTCGCGATTGATGCGGACTCCGCCCATTCGCCGGCATCGATCTTCTTGCCGTCCGCGGGCTGCACGCGAGTGATCTTGAAGCGGCCATCAGCGCAGACGACGGTGAAGCCGTCCTCCTCGACGGCGACGATCTCGCCGAGCTTGCCGGCGATGCCTTTCGGATCCTTGGCAGGCAGCGGCTTGGCGTCGAAGATTTTCAGCGTATTGCCATCAAGCGTGCACCAGGCGCCAGGCGCCGGATTGCAGCCGCGGATCAGCCGGTCGATCTGCTCCCACGGTTTGCCCCAGTCGATCTTGGCGTTGCCGGGCCCGCAGCGGCCTTCATAGGTGGCTTTCGTCTCGTCCTGCTTGATGCGTGGCGCCTTGCCGGCCTTGACGAGATCGACCGATTCCATCATGGCCTCCACGCCCATCGGGAACAGGCGATCGAAATAGACGGTACCGAGCGTGTCGGTGGCGGAGATCGGCGTTTTCCGAGTCGTCAGGATGTCGCCGGTATCGAGGCCGTTGTCGGGCCAGAAGATCGACAGGCCGGCTTCCTTCTCGCCCTTGATGATCTGCCAGTTGATGGCGGAGGCGCCGCGGTAGGCCGGCAGCAGCGAGGGGTGATATTGGATCGAGCCGTGGGTCGGGATGTTGAGAAATTCCTCGGGCACGAACAGCGTGACGAAAGCCATCACCTGCAGTTCGGGCTTGAGCGCCTTGAACTCGTCCCACACCTTGGAATCTTTGTAGGTCGCCGGCTGATAGACCGGCAGCTTGGCGGCGATCGCGGCTTCCTTCAGCGGGTCGGCCTTGGCGTCTTTCTTTTCCGGCGCGACATAGACGGCGACAACGTTTTCGCCGCGCTTGAGCAGCGCTTCCAGCACGGCCTTGCCGAAGGCCTGCTGGCCGTGGACAACGATTCGCATTGACTAACGCTCCCTGAGGTTTCTTAACGGCCCTGGACGCGGTCGACCGCGTCCGGGGCACGGTATTTGTTACGCGGCCGCCTTCGACTTGTCGGGCGCGGTGATCGCGCCCGAGGCCCTGATCTCGGCGATCTGCGCCGCGGTATAGCCGAGCACCTTGGACAGGATTTCCTCGGTGTGCTCGCCGAGCAGCGGCGAGCGCTCCACCTTGGCGGGCGAATCCGACAGCTTGACCGGATTGCCGACGGTGAGGTACTTGCCGCGCACCGGATGGTCGACCTCGACGACGGTGCCGGTGGCGCGCAGCGACTCGTCCTCGGCAATCTCCTTCATCGACAGGATCGGTCCTACCGGAATATCGACCTTATTGCAGATGTCCATGACCTCGAACTTGGTCTTGGTCATGGTCCATTCCTCGATCCGCGCGAAAATCTTTTTCAGCCGCGGCAGACGCGCCTTCGGCGTGGCATAGTCCGAATCGGTCTTCCAGGTCGGCTCGCCGATCAGGTCGCAGATCGGCCCCCACACCGGCGCCTGGGTGATGAAATAAATGTAAGCGTCGGGGTCGCTCTCCCAGCCCTTGCACTTGAGCAGCCAGGCCGGCTGACCGCCGCCGGAATCGTTGCCGGCGCGCGGCACCGCCTTGCCGAACGGCACGCCTTCACTGTGCTGACTGTATTCGGTGAGCGGGCCGTGCGCGAGGCGCTGCTGATCGCGCAGCTTGACGCGGGTGAGATTGAGCACGCCATCCTGCATCGCGCACAGCACGCGCTGACCGCGGCCGGTGCGAACGCGCTGATAGAGCGCCGAGACGATGCCGAGCGCGAGATGCAACCCGGTGCCGCTATCGCCGATCTGCGCGCCGGTCACCAGCGGCGGTCCTTCGCGGAAGCCGGTGGTGGAGGCGGCGCCGCCGGCGCATTGCGCGACGTTCTCGTAGACCTTGCAGTCTTCGTAAGGTCCGGGGCCGAAGCCCTTGACCGAGGCGACGATCATGCGCGGGTTGAGCTTGTGGACGTATTCCCAGGTCAGGCCCATGCGGTCGAGCGCGCCGGGGGCGAAGTTCTCCACCAGCACGTCGCAGGTCTTGATCATCCGATTGAGGATATCCATGCCCTTGGGATGCTTGGAATCGATGGTGATCGACCGCTTGGTGCCGTTGAGCATGGTGAAATAGAGACTGTCGGCATTGGGCACGTCGCGCAACTGGCCGCGCGTGATGTCGCCGCCGCCCGGGCGCTCGACCTTCATCACGTCGGCGCCCATATAGGCGAGCAACTGCGTGCAGGTCGGTCCTGACTGAACGTGGGTGAAGTCGAGAATGCGCACGCCCTGCAGCGCCAGACCCGCTTGCCCGTAGGGCTTGCTGCTCGGCTTCGGCAAACCAATCGATTTGCCGTTGCCGTTTGCCTTTGCCGAGTTCGCCGGTTTCGAGACCTTGCGGGCCGACTTCTTGGCTGCGGCCCTCGCTTTGGATCGCTTCCCACCCTTTTGTTTATTTTTTGCCATTTTCTTCTCCTCCAACTTTTAGTTTTGCCCCACTCCCTGTCGGAAGCCGTCACTTAAAACTTTCAGCGGATACAGCCTCCGCTCGCGCGGAGGCCGCGACCTCCTTTATTTCTTCTTCAGCACGCTTTGCGGATTGAGATTGCCGATGCGGCCGCTTTCGCTGCCGGCCGCCGGGTCAAGCACCGCGTTGATGAGCGTCGGCTTTCCGGAATCCATGGCCTCGTTGACGGCGCGCTTGAGCTCGTCGGGTGAGGTCGCATTGACGCCGACGCCGCCGAAGGCCTCCATCATCTTGTCGTAGCGCGAGCCTTTGACGAAGACCGTAGGCGCCGGATCCGATCCGCCGCCACGATTGACGTCGGTGCCGCGATAGATGCCGTCGTTATTGAAGATGACGACGCAGACCGGCAGCTTGTAGCGGCAGATCGTCTCCACCTCCATGCCGGAGAAGCCGAAGGCCGAGTCGCCTTCGATCGCCAACACCGGCTTGCCGGTCTCGATGGCCGCGGCGATGGCGTAACCCATGCCGATGCCCATGACACCCCAGGTGCCGACGTCGAGGCGTTTTCTCGGCTGATACATATCGATGACGCCGCGCGTGAGATCGAGCGCGTTGGCGCCTTCGTTGACCAGGATTGCGTCGGGACGCTCCTTAATGATCGTGCGCAGGACGCCTAGCGCGCCGTGATAATCCATCGGCACGTTGTTGTTCATCAGCCGCGGCGCCATCTTAGCGACGTTTTCGTCTCTTTTCGCCTTGATGGCATTGGGCCAGTCGGCCGGCGGGGACGGCCACTTGCCGCCCATGGCTTCGAGCATAGCCGACAAGCAGGAGCCGATATCGCCCACCACGGGGGCGACTATTTCGACGTTCGAATCCATCTCCTTGGGCTCGATGTCGATCTGGATGAACTTCTTGGAGTGCGGCTCGCCCCAGTTCTTGCCTTTGCCGTGCGACAACAGCCAGTTCAGCCGCGCGCCGATCATCACGACAACGTCGGCGTCCTTGAGCACGGTCGAGCGCGCCGCGCCCGCGCACTGCGGATGCGTGTCGGGCAACAGGCCTTTGGCCATGCTCATCGGCAGGAACGGAACGCCGCTCTTTTCGACGAAAGTGCGGATCAGATCGTCGGCCTGCGCGTAGGCCGCGCCCTTGCCGAGGATGATCAGCGGCTTCTTGGCGCTCTTGAGCACGTCGAGCGCACGCTTGATCGTGCTCGCGGCCGGAATCTGGGCCGGCGCCGGGTCGATTACCTTGACCAGCGACTTCTGCCCGGCCTCCGCATCCATCACCTGACCGAACAGCTTGGCCGGGAGGTCGAGATAGACGCCGCCCGGACGCCCGGAGCCGGCGGCGCGGATCGCGCGCGCGAGACCGATACCGATGTCCTGCGCATGCAGAATGCGGAAGGCCGCCTTGCACAACGGCTTGGCGATGGCGAGTTGGTCCATTTCCTCGTAGTCGCCCTGCTGCAGGTCGACGACCTCGCGCTCGGAGGAGCCCGAGACCAAGATCATCGGAAAGCAGTTGGTCGTGGCGTTGGCGAGCGCGACTAGGCCGTTGAGAAACCCGGGCGCCGACACCGTGAGGCAGATGCCGGGCTGTTTGGTCAGGTAGCCGGCGATGGCCGCGGCGTTGCCGGCGTTCTGCTCGTGCCGGAAGGAGATGACGCGAATGCCGGCGGCCTGCGCCATGCGGCCGAAGTCCGTGATCGGAATGCCGGGCACGCCATAGATCGTTTTGATGCCGTTGAGCTTCATCGCATCGATGATGAGATGAAAGCCATCGGTCAGTTCGCGCTCGGCTTCGCCCGCGCTCGCGGCGACGGGTTTCGGTTTCACTGCGGCATCAGCCATGGGTCGTCTCCCCTCGTTTTTCAAGCCGGACTTATCAGTCCAGATAATCGGCATATTTCGCCACGTGTTCGGCAAGGCCGAGCGCGTGGTCGCGTACAAGCTCTTCGGCGCGGTTTGTCTCGCGCCGCTCCAGCGCCTCGATGATGCTCATGTGGTCGCGGATCGAGCGGTCGGCGCGGTCCTTTTCGCCGATGGTCTTGCGCCGGATCATGCGCATATGCATGAACAGGTTTTCGGCGAGATCGATGAGCACGCTGTTGCGGCTCATGCGGATAATCGTCTGGTGGAATTCGATATTGACCTCGGAATATTCATCGAGATGCGCGCGCAGCTGGCCGCCGTCGAAGGTGGCGAACATGAGCCGCAGCCCGGCGATTTCGGCGTCGTCCACTTTCTCGGTGATCAGTCGCGCCGCCATGCTTTCCAGCGCCGCCCAGGCGGTGATCATCTCGATCGCCTCGGCCTTCGACTTGCGCACCACATAGATGCCGCGGCGCGGCACTGAACGCACGAAGCCTTCGCTCTCGAGCTGCGCCAGCGCCTCGCGCACCGGCGTGCGGCTGATGCCGAAGTCCTGCGCCAGCTTGCGCTCGTCGAGGCGGATGTCGTCGCGGCTGCGATAGATGTCCATCGCCACGATGGCGTTCTTCAACGCCGCGTAGGCCTTGTGTTTGAAGCTCGGTGCGGCGTCGATGAGAGCAAGCGCCGGGTGGGTGACTGGCGGAATATTGGCCGCGGCAGGTTCACTGGGGCGAATGCTCGCAAGACGAAGGCCACGGTTCCGGATACTCATGACTGGTATACAATATGCCAGCGTCGATGGCGCAGGCAATACAAATCTACTCGAAGAAATCCCCCCCGTGGCTTTGACGCCACGGAGGGCCATCGAATTGCTCAGGTACTTTTCATCTGCCGCGCGCGCATCGGCTTCAGCACGAACAACGCCAGGGCAACCACGGCGATATTCATTAGCGCCGTAACCACGAACACAGCGTGCCAGCTTCCGGTGTGCGATTTGATGACATTGGCGAGCGGCACGAGGAAGGCCGAGGTGCCTTTCGCCGTATAGAGCAGACTGAGGTTCACCGTCGCAAATTTCGCCCCAAATGTGTCGGTGCAGGTGGACGGGAACAGGCTGAAGATCTCGCCCCAGGTGAGGAAGATCAGCGCGGCGAAGAGCACGAAAGCCCACGGCGCCGTGCCGAGCGAGCCCAGCAGCCAATAGGCGACCGCGCCCAGTCCGAACGCAATAGCCATGGTATATTCACGGCCGATGTTGTCCGAAACCCACCCGAACAGAGGACGCGCGCCGCCGTTACAGAGGTTGTCGACGATCAACGCCACGGTCAGCGTGGACGCACCGCCAAACAGGATTACAGTTCCGACATTGAAGTCCTTCGCGATTGGCGCGATCTGTGCCGTCGCCATCAAGCCGCTGGCCGAAACCATGACGAACATGATGTAAAGCAGCCAGAACACCGGGGTCTTGAGAACCTCGGCCGGAGAATAGCTGCGCGTCGCCTGCGCAACCTTCGGAGCCGGCGTTGCGGCCAATTCACCAGGCTCTGGCGCCCGAAGCACCCAAGCCAAAATAAAAGCAATGCCGCCTTGGATAATTCCGAACCAGAGGAACGCGGTCTGGTAGCCGTACGCGGCAATCACTTCGCGGATGGGGATGACGCTGAGCGCCGAGCCCGCACCGTAGCCGGCCGCGGTGAGACCGACAGCGAGACCGCGGCGGTCAGGAAACCATTTCACCGCCTGCCCGACGCAGGTCGCATAAATCGCGCCGCCGCCAACGCCGGCGAATACCGCACCCACATACAGTGCCGTCAGCGTATCGGCCCTGGAATTGAGAATCCAACCGATGGCGACCATGACGCCGCCAAAGGCGACCATGAGTTTCGGTCCACGCTGTGCGCCGAGCATATCGACGATCCAGCCTTCGACCGGCGTCAGCCAGGTTTCAAGCGCAATGAAGACCGCGAAGGCGACCTGAATCGACGCAATCGACCAGCCATGCGCCTTGTTGATCGGATTGACGAACAGCGTCCAACCATATTGTAGGTTGGCGATCATGATCATGCAGATGATGCAGCAAATCAACTGAGTCCAGCGTGTCGCGTCGGACACGCGTGCCGTTGCGGTCGATCCCGCTGCCATCGCCATCGGTACCTCTCCCTAGGATTGACTATTCTTGGTCTTAGCTTCCGCCCAGCATTGGCCGGGTCGGCAATAGTCATAGGACAGCGCGCTATTTCATTTGCATAAAATCCACATAAACAATGGGGCGCGGCCCGCCAAACCGCGGACAGATTCGACTGAGATTGATGGACAATGCGGTAGATGTTGCAGTGCAGAATTTTTATTCCGCCGGCCGCAACTCACGATTGCTCTCGCGCAGGCGCGTCCACGCCGCCTGGATCAACGGCCAGAACAGCATCAGCATCGACAGCACGCAGATGGTGCCGACCACAAGAAAACGCTGCGGATCATGCACGAACAAGGCCTCAGCGTACGCCCGCAGCGCCGCTATGTCGCCACGACCGACAGCAACCACGATGGCCCAATCTTTCGAAACCTCGCCAGGGCATTCGTACCGACCGCGCCGAACCAGCTCTGGGTCGCCGACATCACCTACATCGCGATTGCCCGTGCCTTCGTCTACCTCGCGTGACCTGACCGATCTTTTTTAGACCAGGCTTTGTGAGAAAATGGTCTTGGAAAGGAGCTTGGGTCATGCCGAAGAAGAGGTTCAGCGCGGAGCAGATTGTGACGCTGCTTCGCCAGATTGAAGTATCGATGGCGCAGGGAGCCGCGACGCCGGTGGCCTGCCGGGATGCGGGCATATCGCTGCAGAACTACGCGATGAGCTGCTCAACGGTGAAATCTTCTACAGTCTGAAGGAAGCCAAGATTGTCATCGAGCAATGGCGGAAACACTACAACACGATCGGACTGCACTCAGCTCTCGGATATAGACCGCCGGCACCACAAACATTCGCGCCCTCGGCTAACCATCTAGATGAGATCATGCCGATGCAGTAGTCTCTATCCCGATGGTACAAAAAAGCCGTCAGGTCACGGGAAACGCAGCAACGTGCCAATCGCGACCAACGCGCCGCAGCAAATACCATTTCTACACGATTATCTCGTCGGCGCGGGCCCGTAGCGTCGAACCATTTCCTCTCCGCGGTGTTGCTTTTCTGCGACGTTCACTCCCTAATAGTGCCGACCGGCGTATGCCGTGATGGGGCGGGCAATGGCAGACACTTCAGTCAGACATGCGCGCGTGAGTGCTGTTGCTGAAGTTCTTAGCTTTAAAGGCGACGCTCTAGACTGGATACTAGCGAGCGCGGCCATGCTGCTCGCGCTGATGGCGCCGGCATTGTGGAACGGCTTCCCCCTGATTTTTTCCGACACCGGCGGTTATCTGGATCGACCAATCTTAGGCACGTTGGGTATGGGCCGCTCGGCACTCTATGGGCTGTTTCTCTACACCGGCATTCCATTCTCCTTTTGGCCGAATGTAGTTTTGCAGTCGGCGCTAGCAATTTGGTTAATCGTGCTGACCATGCGTGCACTTGGATTGGGCGGCCGACCCTGGCTGGCGCTCAGCATCGTGGCGATGCTAGCTGTGTGCACCAGTCTGCCGTGGTTTTCCGGCCAGCTAATGCCCGACATTCTGTTTCCGGCGGCCGTGCTGGCGCTCTATCTGCTAAGCTTCTGTAACGAGCAGCTCAAGCATTGGGAACGTTTCACGCTTGCGGCGGTGATCGTCTTCGCTATTCCGAGCCACATGGCAGCGGCCGGAATGTGTGTTGCCGTCATAGTGGCGCTCTGGCTGCTGGGGCAGATCAAGCCGCTTGGGCTGCCGAAACTTCGGCTATGGCTTGCAACAGAAAGCATTGCCGCGGGCATAGCGCTCTGTCCGATCTCGAATTTCGCCATAACCGACAACTTCGCCTTCACCCCTGGCGGCAGTAGTTTTTTATTCGGCCGGCTGATCGAGGACGGTATCGTCGCGCGTTACCTCGGCGAGCACTGTCCCGACGCCGCGCTGCGACTGTGCGGCTATCAAGCTAACCTGCCTGAGGACGCCGACGAGTGGCTGTGGGACGGCAGCTCACCGTTCCGCAAACTCGGTGCCGAGAAAGGTATCAGCGCCGAGGAGCGCGCCATTACGCGGGCGACGCTTGAGCGCTATCCGCTTATGCACGCCTCGACAGCCGCCGTCGCTGCTATCAAACAGTTCTTTACCTTCCAGACGGAGATCGGCGTCGAGGATAACGCGCCCACGGTCCAAATGTTTGCCGACCACTTTCCGCAATTGTTTGCGCAGTTCATGCGTGCCCGCCAACAGGCCGAACATTTCGACGTTGTGCGGTTGAACTATCTGCATGTTCCGGTCGCCGCGCTCGCCGTTGCCGGGCTTGGTGTTGCACTATTCCGCCGCCGGCTGAAGATCACCCAGGAAGCCGCCGCCCTGTGTCTAGTTATTCTGCTGGCTTTGGCCGCCAATGCCACCATTTGCGGTGTCTTCTCGCATCCGGTGGATCGCTATCAGAGTCGCGTGGTCCTGCTCGCCCCGCTCGCTATGGCATTGTTGATCGCGCAGCATCGGCGAATGTCCGCTTAGCGCCAGAATGGTCGTCACCCGTGGCTATGCTTGCAGTTCCCTAGCGAGATACCGGTGAACGAAGGCGATAGCCATGCTACCTTCTCCGACTGCGGACGCCACTCGCTTCACTGGACTCAATCTCACGTCTCCGCAGGCAAACACTCCGGGCACACTAGTTTCAAGAAGATACGGATCGCGAGCGGCAGACCACTGCTTTGCTTTCACGACATCGTCGCCCGTCAGCACATATCCGCGTTTGTCTCGCGCGATCTCTTGCGGCAACCATGCGGTTTCTGCGTCGGCCCCGATGAAGACGAAAAGTCCGTCGCAATCCTGGCGACTCACGATATTGCTAGTTTTGTTTTGTATATCGATCGCCGTAAGATGCGTATCGCCGTAGGCCGCCTTCACTTCTGACTCTAATTGAATCGCGATATTCAATTTTCCACGAAGCTGCTCAATCAGATAATGCGACATGCTGTCTTCCAAGGACCTGCCGCGAACGAGGAGGGTCACTTTGCGCGCGTGACCGGCGAAATATATCGCGGCTTGCCCGGCAGAATTCCCAGCGCCAATAAGATGAATGGCGAGGCCCTGTGTGGTGCTCACTTCACTGCGTGACGCTCCGTAATAGACACCTTTGCCAATGAGTTTTTCGAAGCCTTCGATCATAAGGCGCCGCCACGAGACACCGGTTGCAAGAATGATCGTTCGTGCCCGCACAACTTCGTCTCCGTCCAGAAACACTTTACGCGTGGCTGCATCAATGCGCTCAACCGATCTAGTCACGAGTATTTCCGCGCCGAGCCGTTTGGCTTGCTGCAACGCGCGGCTTGCAAGCTCGTCACCCGAGACACCACTCGGAAACCCGAGATAGTTTTCGATTCGCGAGGAAGTTCCGGCCTGACCGCCCGGCGCCTCGCGTTCGACCACCATTGTGCTTAATCCTTCCGACGCTCCGTAGACCGCCGCCGCAAGACCCGCGGGCCCGCCGCCAATAACAATCGTGTCGTATTCCGGAAGACTGGCGCTGGTCTGCAGGCCAAGCCGTCGTGCAAGATCGCGAGCCGTCGGTTGTTTGAGCTGCGTCCCGTCCGCGAACCGCAAGATCGGGCATACATCGTCCGAGAATCGCGCGTCTGGCCATTTCGCTGCTAGGTCAGGCGCATCAGGTGTTATCCATTCGAATGAAATCTGGTTGCGGGAGAGGAAACGGCGCAAATCGCTGCACGCGGCGTCCCATTGGTGGCCGAGAATCGTGACGCGCGGCTTTGGAGGCTCCGAAGAAATCTTCTGCAAGCCACCAATGCGCTGCTGAGCGAGCGCACCCATCTTCCTGGCAAAATCCGGAGTTGCGGCAGCGACCTCATAATATTGCCGGACGTCCAGGTGAAGCACCCGTGAAGGTTCGGCCGCTCGATAGCCGGCGGGGAATGGCGAGCCGAGCGCAAGCGGCACTTCGCCGAAGATGGTACCCGGCAATCGCCAGCCCAGTGTGCGCGGAACACCGTCGAACAACTTCACGACTTCGAATTTGCCGGAGATCACCGCGTAAAAAGCGCGTTCATCTCCCTCTTGGACGGCAAACTCACCGGCGGAAAGTTGTATATCGGCGGCCGATTTCGCGAGTCGTTCAAGTTCAGACGACGGTACCGCAGAAAATAGTGGAACGGCCCGCACCTCGTCGGTTGTAAACATGCTCTGCCTGGCCCGCGTTCAGATAATCTCGATACAGAGGAGTATTGTAGCAAGCGAGATGAAATCACGGTGTGAATCGAAAGCTACTATATGCGTTGCTGCCCAAACCAGGGGGAGATTTGAACTAGGATTATGCAATACGTTAGCGGCGCATCAAGGCTTGTTGGTTGGTCATGTCCGTTCTGGGTCAATCGCGACCGAGCGATAGAACGCTCATGCCGATCAATGTCCATGCACCCGATAGCGACCGTCAACTGCGAGCATCGCGAATGACGTAACGGTAGAGTCGAGGAGAGGCGCGGTAGCTTGGGCCATGCGGCAACGCTCCGTTTCCCATCCTCGCTCATCGAACCGGACGTGCCCGATTCAGGCATCCGGCTCTCCGACCGATTTCACCGTGAGGCACACGGAGAGCAAACACCGCACGCGGTTTCAGTACGGCGAGTAATTCTGCTTCGCCTTACGATATAGCTTTCTCCGAAGGGTTCGGATCTTCTCAGGTGTTGCCAGGCTCATCGCCAATCACCTTCACCTCGCCATCTTCGAAAGCACACCAGAAGTCAGGGCCCTTTCCCTCGCCGGCATTACCCGGCTTCGACGGTTATACGACCCTGTCCGACTCCCGCGATGGCCGCCGCCTTTTGCGACGTTGAGGCCGCTATCCTCGCCCGTAACGGGTTTCCCCCGATTACGCGAACCACCTTTCCAACGTGCCGTGCCCACTACCCCGGCGGATCAAGCGGGTGCGCGTGTCGATTGCTTCCCCACTTACCCGGCCTTCCCCAAATGGCAGAAGGGTCGGCTTCCGCATTGTCACTTTCGGCCTGCTCAGGCTTCACTCACGTTACGGCCCGCTGGATCGCTCAGCCGCCTAAAGCGGCCTTTGTCACGAGGCTCCAGGCACGCCGGTTACCCGGCCGAACCACTCGTCTGCTACCGGATCAATCGACAACTCACCGGGTGGAATCTTCCGCCACTAGTGATCCGCGCCTTCGGGGCGCACTGCCATTAGCCGACAACGCACCGGAGCAAGCTGCACAAACAGAGAGACCGCCAACGTGGCGGTCAATCTATTATCATTAGGGCGACTAGCTGTGATCATCTGTAGTAACGATAAGCGTAGTAACGATGCCTTGCGTAATAACGACCAGAAGCGTGGGGTACATAATATGCGCGCGGGCGATAGTAGCCCCTATAATATGGCACATAGCCCCCATAATAAGCCGGCGGTGCGTATCTATAATATGTGGGGTAACCGTAGTACGCGGGGTAGCCGTAGTATGGCCCATAGCCATAAGCATAAGGCGAACGAGCGACTAGCGCGCCGCCGATCAACCCTGCAGCGAAACCGGCACCGGCCCAGCACCCCCAACATCCTGCATTCGCTGGTTTCGGCACTGTAACAGCTGCGGCCACCACACTCACCGCTGCAACAATCGTGGTGACAGATTTACGCATGTTGTCCCTCCCATGGACAGCAACCATCCGTCATATTTGTATTTTGATACCGGCCTTATGAGAAATCAAGGCTGCGTAACTGATCAAAGGCAGCGCTGCCGTTTGTTTGTTGTTAGTCCGACAGGCGACAAACTTTCGCAGTGGTGCGAATGACGTGACGTGCCAACAGGCGACACCACGCCCTTCGTCTCAAATTAGGATCGGCGCTCGGCATTCCACCCTTTGCGCGGGTGGCACAGCAGCGCTATGATCTACTGCACGATGGGTACATTTCCCGGAACTTCACTGCGCTTATAGCTAAAACAGGAAGGCGGACATGGTCAGACGGACAGTAAGTGTGCTCGCGGCCGCACTCCTCATTTCGCCACCGCAGGCGATGTGGGCACAGACACCGTCGCCGCAGACGGCACCGGCGCAACCTGCGTCCGAAGCGTCCCAGCAATCGTTGAGTGCCGCACAACTCGACGCGCTCGTTGCTCCGATTGCGCTCTATCCAGATGCGCTGCTGTCGGAATTGCTCATGGCATCAACCTATCCGCTCGAAGTGGTCGAGGCTGACCGCTGGGTCAAAGCCAATAAAAACCTGAAGGGCGATGAGCTCAAGGCTGCTGTCGACAAGCAGACATGGGACGACAGCGTGAAGTCACTTGTCGCGACGCCTGATGTACTCGATATGATGAGTCAAAAGCTCAAGTGGACGCAGGAGGTCGGCGACGCCGTTCTGGCGCAGCAGCCGGATGTTATGGACGCCATCCAGCGCTTGCGAACCAAGGCTCAGGCAAACAACAAGCTTACGTCGAACAAACAACAGAAGGTGGCGACAGAGCAGCAGGATGGCAAGCAAGTCATCATCATCGTGCCAGCGGAGTCCGACACGCTCTATGTCCCCTATTACGATCCGGCCGTCGTTTATGGCACATGGCCATATCCGGCCTATCCGCCTTATTACTGGCCGGCGCCGGGCTACATCGCCGCTGGCGTTGTCGCGGCCGGGATCGCCTTCGGCGCTGGCTATGCACTCGGCCGCTGGGCCGGAGGCGGCTATTGGGGCGGCGGCTTCAATTGGGGCGGCAACAACATCAATATCAACCGCAATGTCACCATCAACAATATCAACCGTGGTAACGGCAATAACTGGGCGCACAACCCGGCGCATCGGCAAGGCGTGCGCTACACCAACGCCAACGTTGCGAACAAATTCGGTGGCAACAATATCTCCGGCGCGCAGAACCGAATGGATTTCCGCGGCCGCGGCGGTAATCAAGTATTGCAGCCTGGTGGCGGCGCCGCTAATCGGCCGAACGCTGGTGGCGGCGGTGCTGCTGGCGGCAATCGACCCAATGCCGGCGGTGGTGGCAACCGGCCGAGTACTGGTGGCGGCAATCGACCCAGTGCCGGCGGTGGTGGCAACCGGCCGAGTACTGGTGGCGGCAATCGACCCAGTGCCGGCGGTGGTGGCAACCGGCCGAGTGCCGGTGGTGGTGCAGGTGCGTTCGGCAATATCAGCTCAGGAAAAACAGCCAGCAGCCAATCCGCCCGTGGCAGGGCTAGCGCAGGCGGCGGTGGTGCGCGCGGTGGTGGCGGCGGTGGCGGCGCTCGGGCAGGTGGTGGCGGTGGCGGTGGCCGCGGCGGTGGCGGTGGTGGTGGTGGCGGCGGTCGGCGATCCGATATGCGCCTTAAACACGATATCGCTTTGCTAGGTCGCCTCGACGACGGTCTCGGCTTCTATCGCTTCACCTACAACGGCGGCCACACAGCCTACGTCGGCGTCATGGCTCAGGAAGTGCAAGCGATCAGGCCAGACGCGGTCGCGTACGGCTCCGACGGCTATTTGCGGGTCTTTTACGGCAAGCTTGGGCTGAAGTTCCAGACCTACGAGGAATGGATTGCATCGGGTGCGCGGATACCGGCGGTCACGTGGATTGTGCACGGACTTCGGAACAATGCAGATAACTGAGGTTGTCATGTCTAGGATTTTTGCAATGGTGAAGTCGCTGATCGCGGTGATCTTTGTCGTGGCATCGGCGTCGATCACCCTGTCATCCTTTGCCTTGGCGCAGCAGGACTACAACTCGCCGCAGGCGGCGGTAGACGCCCTCGTCGCTGCGGTCAAATCTACCGATCAAAAAGATGCGCTTACTGTGCTCGGCCACCACGGTGAGGACATTATCTCATCCGGCGACAAAGTCGCCGACGAGGCCGCGCGAGCGCGCTTCGTTGCTTCCTACGACGCCAAACACGAAATCACGATGCAAGGTGACAAAAAAGCGATCCTGGTGATCGGTGATAAGGACTATCCCTTCCCGATATCGATGGAGCGCAACAGAAACGGCACCTGGTCCTTTGATACCGAGGCAGGCCGCCGTGAAATCCTTTATCGGCGTATTGGCCGCAATGAGCTCGATACGATCCAGGCCTGCCTCGCCTTTGTCGATGCGCAGGACGAATATGCCAGCAAGGATCGGACGGGGGCCGGCGCCGGCGTCTATGCGCAACGCTTCATCAGCACGCCAGGTAAGAAAGACGGGCTCTATTGGCCGACCGCGCAAGGCGAGGAAGAAAGCCCGCTTGGCGCATTGTTCGCCGAGGCGACGCGTCAAGGTTATCGTGCCGGCGAAGGACGAGTGCCGTATCACGGCTACTACTTCAAAATCATGACCAAACAGGGCCCGGCGGCGGCTGGCGGCGCCGCCGACTATATCGTGAACGGCAACATGATCGGCGGGTTCGCGTTAGTGGCTTTTCCAGCACAGTACCGCAACTCCGGTGTTATGACGTTTATCGTCAACTACAAGGGCACGGTGTTCCAAAAAGATCTCGGGCCGCACACCGCCAAAATCGCGGAAAACATGACGAAGTTCAATCCGGATTCGACTTGGTCGAAGGTTGACTCCACCGAAGCGGCCAAATGAGCGGCGAAGACAAGACAAATCACCACAAGAGCATAACTTGTCCACAATGGGTGGGTCCGAAAGCGACCGAACTTCCGCAGCGCCGCGAATGAAGCGAATGGGATGGACCGGCCGTGCTCCTGCCCCACCAAGCGACGCTATCCGCTTTCCGCAATGCGGCAATTGGCGGTGGCTAAATGACGTGATGGGTCAATCACGGCCTAGCAATTCAGCAGTAGCGCAGCCCGTTGTCCGTTGTTGTCCAATCGCGTCATAGATTTTGCGACGCAGCGAATGACGCGAAGTGCCAATTGCGTCATTCGCCGCGACGCAAAAAGAAAGACCGCCAACTGCGACGGTCTCTCCGAAGTTAGATTAGGATAGCCCGCACTTACTCGAACTTGATCATGTCGATGCTGGTCAGCGTTACCTTGTAGACGATCGAACTCGTCAAAGTGTACGCCGTAAGTTGATCTTCATAGGCGTTATTGCCCGCCATTCCGTCCACTGGGACAACTACATCGAAGCCACGAAAGGCAGCCGCGACCGACGTGAACAAAACATCATTATGTGACGTAACACCAACCGGAATGAGTGTTTTGATCCCTTTATCCTTCAACATCTTTTCAAGGCCGGTATCCTTACCACCGAGATTGAACTTGTCGACGAACGCCGTCACAACGGGCTCGTTCCCTTTCGGCGCAAGCTCTGGAACGTAATCGGTAATTTTCGGATTGGGGAAGGTCGCCGGTCGCGGGCTGGGGTGAGTCGTGCCCATGACACGAGTTTCCGCAGTTTGGGGATTCGATCAGACCTCGGCACCGCACACCACATGCGGAATAGCCGTACGATATTCCATCAAATTCGCAGCGGCTCGGGCGTTTAACAACGCGTGATCACAATTTTGCACTTCACGCCATCAGAGGATGGCGGACCGGTGCACCGTCAGAGCCCGGGCAAGTGCGGCAGTCTCCCGCCTTGCGAGCATACATCGATTTCTGTCAGTTTCTCGAGGCGCGGATCGCTTTATTGGGGGGCTAGCTCGTGAGATTGCTGAAACGCTTATCGCAACGACTGTTGATCCTGGGGTTGGGCATCCTTGCCGTCTGGCTGATCGCTTATGTGTTTAAATTTACGGACCGCAGGCTGCCGACGGTCCTGGCATTGGCCGTGACGTATGGAATCGCGGCCTATGTCATCCTGCCACGCGCCGTTCGCATGGGCCTGAAGGTCCTTCGGCGCAAACGCGTGCCCCGCTTCACTATTACCGGCGACGGGTTGCCCGGCGATCCAGTCAACCTCGTGCTTACAGGCACACTCGAACAGCTTCGGTCCGCATTTACAATCACGGGATGGTCGGGAGCTGATCGGCTCGGTCTGGCAAGCTCGTGGGGGATGATCCGCGCATTCATGTTCAATTCTCCCTATCCAACGGCCCCGTTTAGCACCCTGTATCTTTTTGGACGTGGCCAAGATGTCGGATTCCAGAAGGCGATTGGTGACAGCCCGCGGAGGCGCCATCACATTCGATTTTGGGCGTTGAGCCTGGCGCACGCCGATTCCGCACTCGGAACTGCGAGCTTCTGGCTAAACAGTGATCGTCCACCTGACGGTGCCCGCGTTCATTGGGTCGGCGCGGGCACGAAGGATACCGGATTCTCTTTGACTCGAATGACATTCCAAATCACGCACGCCACAGATGCGGATACGAATGCCGAGCGAGACTACATCGTCGCCGAACTAAGAAAAGGCGGAGTTATCGGGGAGGTGACGTCATATCAATCCGGACAGCATCTCGGCGGTACTCTGGTCAATCACTACGTTACTGATGGCGAAGTCACGGTCGCAAACCTGGTAGTGGAAGTCTAAGATGCTCAAAACGTCTCGACCGGCGGAATGTTGGACCATGACAATCGGCGGCATGTCGGCTCAGGTCACAATGCGACCTCGCGAGAGATGGATGTTTGGGCACAGCAAATGAAGGTTAAGAGGGAACATGAAAACGATGGCGGCAATCTTGATGGTTGCAAGCATTTACGGAAGCAACCGACCAGGAGACGTGACCACGTCATCGAACCTTTTGCGGGATCGGCAGGGTATAGCTGTTTCTCGGAACCGAAGAAGGTCACCTTGATCGAATGCGATCCGGTGTTGGCCGGCGTGTGGAAATATCTTAAGCGCGTGTCTCCATCAGAGCTGAGGCGACTACCTTCGAACATCTCGCATGTCGATGAACTGCCGTCCCGTGTGTGCGAAGAGGCAAAATCCCTGATTGGCTTCTGGTTCAATCACGGTCTTCCGTCGCCAGCTGTTCGTCGGTCGAATTGGGCGCGAAATCCGCGCTATGCGGCTTTCTTCTGGAGCGAGACTATAAAATTGCGGATCGCCAATCAGGTCGAGCGCATCCGACATTGGAAGATAGTTGAGGGCACCTGGGAGGACGCTCCCGATATCGACGCACATTGGCATAATGACCCGCCGTATCAGAACCCGGCGGGACGGGTGTACCAATACAACAGTGTAACTCGGAGAGAGCTTGCGAAATGGTGCAGAGGTCGTCGCGGCTTCGTACAAGTCTGTGAAAATGACGGTGCCAAATGGCTGCGGTTCGAGCCTTTGTCAATTGTGCAAACTCACCGCGCCCGGGGTCATACCGCCGAAGCTGTTTTTGAGATTGAGAATTAGGCCGCGCCTCACAAAACCAATGCTGTAAACGCAGATTCCCAAATGTCCGCTTCGCTCCGAAAGCGACCATGTTGTTTGCTTCACGGCGAATGTCGCTAAGTGCCATGTATGGACGGCGCCTGCGGTGCAAGGGAAAAATCTGACATTTGGGCGAAGCGTTCGGGTGCAGCCCCCCGGTTGGGAGCCCCGTCAGCGAGCCGCAATGTTGCTCTCAGCGGGATGAATGGAAGCTGAACCATAATGACACAGCGATACCCAAACTTTACCGCCGCTGCAAAGCGTCCAACGGCAGCATTGATTACAGGACCTTTGGGCGTGGCCAATGTCGCTTATGGGTCAATCACTGCCGAGCTATTTAGCCCCGCCCTTTGTCGGCTGTTGCTCCAATCAGCGACAACGCACCGCAGCAAGTAGTGTCGTTATTCGATCATACCCGCGGCTGCTGGAACCTGACTCAGCTCACTCCGGGCTGGCACCGTCGCCATTCTTGCACCACACCGTCAGCACCTTGGCGCGCGTGAGCCAAGTATTCGCCTAGCAATTGGATCGATACCGTCGCTCCAGCGCCGGCTTCACTAGGCGGGATTACATAAGAAAAAAAATGTCGACTGTAGTCACCATTCGTTTGTTGGCCACCGGGCGTCACGATAGCGGGGCCACGTATCGTCATCCTCTTGCCATCTGCACGACACCAATCTCCATCAATTGCATCCGCGAACACAGGTTGGATAAATCCAAACAGTAGGATGCTTCCGCCACCAAGTAGATAACGCATACACGGACGCATGATCCGATCTCCTTTCGCAAAGAACTCGCGCCGCTTCATGCACGCTCCAAAACCTCAAGAGGTGGCATTCTAAGGGCTTAAACGAGTACTTCGATAGGGGGCCGAAACCGGCATCAAAACCATTACCACAATGCACAACCATTGTCGCTTACGGGTCAATCGCGACCGAGCGATCCAGCGTCCGTCCCGCTCGATGTCCGCTTCTCTAATCGGCCGTTTGGGGTCAAGCACTTTCAGACTATCCACCGCTGCAGTGTTGATGTCGCTCACGGGCTCGCGCTTCTCTTCGGAATCGGCACCAGGGCCCTTCCATCATGGGATCCGAGGACGAGGTGGAACAATCTGTTACGCGGCCTTAGCGTCAGATTGACGATAGGTCCAAGCGGACATGCGAACTCACCTCATCCATCGTCCCGCGAGGGACATCATTCCACCGCTGGGTGGAACTCGAGTTTTCTCCTATCGCATCCGGCGACCTACACCTCTCATGCCACCGCGGCCTCCCGGGTCCACTGGAACTCGGTGCCATCAACCCATATGCGGTGCATGATCACAGCCAACCGGCGCGCCAAGGCGACGATCGCCTTCTTCATCCCGCGGTGCCTGGCGATCTTCATGGCCCAGGCCTTGAGCCAGGACCATCTCTTTGAATGCAACATGGCCTGAGCCGCTTCGTAGAGCATGACCCGCATCATCTCGTCTCCGCAGCGTGATATTCTGCCGCTGCGTTCGCTCTCGCCTGATTGATACTTGGCGCACGTCAGCCCAAACACCGCCCCGACTGACTTGGACTTCCTGAAGCGAGCGGGCACGTCGACGGTGGCGCGATAGGTCAGCGCCACCACAGGGCCGACCCCGGGGACCGTCATCAGGCGCCGGCACACCTCATCGTCCCGCACGATAGCGAGCAAGCGGCGGTGCAGGATACAAAACTGCTCGCGAAGCACTCGCCGGACAATGAGCATCGGTTCGACCAGCACCGCCAGGTCGGGGAGGTTCTCAACAAGCTCCCTGATGCGGGCCTCGAACCTAACTTTGCCCACCACGCCTACTTTGAGACCAAAGTTGCGTAACGTCCCGCGCAGGTCATTATCGACAGCGATGGCCTTCGACTGCAGCAGCTTGCGATGGGTCAGCAGCATTCGCTGTTTCTGGCTGCGTAACGTCTTCACATGCACCGGACGATAGAGCCCCGCCCGCATCATCTGCGCCATACCGCGTGCGTCATTGCGGTCGGTCTTGTTGATCTGCGCCTTCAGCACCGCCCGCATGTGCCGCGTCTCGACGCAGATCACCGGCAAGCCCGCTTCCGCGAGGGCGCTAAAGAGCCACTGTGACAGCGGCCCGGCTTCCAATCCAATCCGTTTGAAGTGATAGGCGGGGCTCTTCAGCACCGCCAGCAGAGCTTCCGGTTCACTCGCCACCTTCACTTCCCGTACAATCCTGCCCGTGTCATCCACAACGCAGATGCTGCTCTCCTTGACTGAAACATCTAGTCCAGCAAAATGGTCCATGCTGCGCTTCTCCTTCTGATGCTTGAGGCCGTACACACGGACCTCGTTTCACCATCAGCCTGAAGCGCAGCACCAAAAATATTCAGCTATCCACAAGCTGCCGGCCGATTACCCCATCTGTTAGTCCGATAGCGACCGGAAATGATGCAGGGCGGCGAATGACGCTCAGTGCCATTCGCGTCATTCGCTGCGCTGCAAAAAGCTGTACCAATTTTCCGTCTCCGACGAATCGCCCTATGGCACTCGATGCCGGGAGCGGGCGCAGTCCGTCACATCAGAAGCAGACAAAGTCGGCGGCCATTTTCGCCAATAATCGGTCGGCACGGGAATATTTTGATGTAGGTCAATACTCTTTCGGTAATTTTTGAAAACATTTTTGTAATTCCCCGGACAATTCCAATTCTATGACCTCTGATAAAGAGCGCCCGACGAAACCGAAAGACCTGATAATTCGCCTGCTCAATGAGCATCGGGTGATGACGGTTGCCACGAACCGCGCTGACGGATGGCCTCAGGCGACGATGGTCGGTTACGTCAATGACGGCTTCTTGCTGTACTGTTTTGTTACCCGCGATGCACAAAAATACAGAAACATTTTAAGGGATCCCCGAGTATCGATAATGATCGGAAGCGACAATCCAAAGCCGTTAGATATTAAAGGCCTGTCGCTCGCTGGAATAGCATCCGTGGTCGTCGATCAGAGCGAGTTCGATTTTGTCAGCAGATTGCGATTAAAGCGTTACCCTGAATACGCTGCTAATTCGGTGCCGGTATCGGACAACGACCCATTGCAACGCATCGCGCCACGCCCGGCCTCGCCCGGCGTAGTCTTAATTCGCATCGAACCAAAGATCATATCGGTGTTGGATTATTCGAAAGGGTTTGGCCACACTGACCTGGTGACCTTTTCGGAGCGCGACCTTGATGTTCACATCGAAAGCAGGCGTCATCGTTGGGATAGCACTACGCAAGCCAATCTGGCCAAAACTGAAATTCCATCAAGGCCCGGCCATTAGCACAACTAACCACGCCACTCTTTGTCCGTCATTTTCCAATCGCGTCCTAATTGGTGCGTCGCGGCGAATGACGCTAAGTGCCGATATTGTTGCAAAAGTCTCAAATCGCGGAGCAACAATTCTTCCGCCAGATGACAAGACGGGCCGTGATTGCCGATTAATATGGCCTTAGGCTTATTACCGAAGTCGCCGGTGAGTGCATCGCTGTGCGATGAGGTCCCTCACATATTTATTACAAAATCGCATCTAGAGCCCAGAGAATTTTTGGTCAGCAGTGCAAAAAGCCTTTTGCAACACAATCTGCCAACAGCCGACAAACTGGAATTATTTGATTTGGTCGCCTACCTTGTCGATGCCGACCTACAAGCAGATGTTGTACTTGCCCGGTGACGGGATACGACGACTGCACCGCATATACTCAGTTCACGTGCTTGCAACACTTTCCCTTGAAATCCAATGCAGGCCGGCAACCATAATGATTGAGCCGAGGTAGATTCCGAAAATGTTGTAAAGCACAATTGAGGCGCTGGTAGAAATAAGAGTGGGATGTAGTTCTGCAATCCCGATACCCAGCATGACCACCGGCGGAATCAATGCGACCGAAATCGCAATCCCGGCAATGGCTTCGTGAATTTTTGGCGAAAAGAACGCATATGTTCCGGCCACCCCTGAAAAAAATGCAATAAAAAAGTAATCCACCGCCCCCGCACTTAATCGTGCGACTATCTCTGACTGGAAAGTCGTCATGTAAAAAAGATTGACGACGACCGTAGCAGCAATGGCGGCAAGAAAGCCCATCGCAAATGTTCCGACAGCCCGGGTGCATGCTCTCCAATCGGTCTGATAAGTTGCGACCCCGACGCAAATGATCGGATAAAGCAATGGGGAAATCACCATTGCTCCAACTATGATGGATGCACTGTTCATCTTGAAACCGAAAGCACAAATAACGGCTGCCGCAACGGTCAGCAGTAAAAAATCGAGGTCGATTTTCGCGCGCTCCGTAAGATCATCATAGGAATCTTTGAGAACCTTAGGGCTGATATGCACTCGCATCGCCCCTCTTTATTTCTTCACATTTGGGCTCACAACTATTTTAGCAATCATCGTATTTCGATCCGTTTCACGAACTCCCACATCGGCACGGCTGTAACGCCGCCAACGAGTCCGCTCAGATAGCTCGGGATGTCCGTGCTGAAGAGCCAACGCCAGAGGAGACCGGCGACAAAACTCGTCAGAAGCATGGTCGCCAATGTTGTCAGCAATCTCTGCCAGAGCGGCATGACATGCCCCAAGTCAATGCTATCATCATAGCAGCAGCTACCGAGACCTTCTACACAGGTGACACAATCGAGCAACGAGCAGCGAGTGACTGACCTGACAGTCCTTGTCTCATTCGCTTGTAAACAAATTATAGAGCCAGCAAAAGATTGCACCGCCAACAGCGCCGTCGAACAAAGCGTAGATCGTTCCAATAACCACCGAACCTATGCCGGCTCCAGGATGATATCCGGGGTAGATCGATGCGCATATTTGAAGAAACGCCTGCCCATAGCTGGGCCAAATCAAATTGGCCACGCCAACAATGAGTACGCAAGCGCCCCACAAAATCCCGAAGGCAACGGCCATCGCTGTGGTGTTAAGTCGCATGATTACCTTCTGTGTCCAACGAGTGGCATGAACCAAAGACCCTGGGAAAATACCCGGGGTTTTTAGGTATTTTTTGGTGCACGTCATGCAATTTAAGCTGCCTTGACCTCTACCTTTTTCGCGGGCTTTTGAGCCTCGGCCTTTTTTGGCATCGTCACAGTGAGAACGCCCTTCTTGAAGATGGCCTCGATCTTGTCCGGGTCCACACTCGCCGGCACTTCGAAGCCGCGTTCGAACAACCCGAACCGACGCTCGTGCAAATAATAATCCTTCTTCTTTATTTCTTTTTCTTCCTGCTTCTCGCCCTTAATAGTCAGGCTATCATCGGCGACTTTCACCTCGATATTCTTCTCGTCCATTCCGGGTAGTTCGACCGTGATTTCGTACGCCTTCTCACTCTCAACAACGTCGACCGGTGGTGTGGTCGTATCCCATGTCAGTTCGCGCCGGATTAGCGGCCCTGTCGCATAAAGCGAGCGTCGGAGCGGTTGCCAGTAACCGCGACCAAAGTCGTCGAGCAAGCTATCGATTTCTTGCCGGAGACTTTCAAGCGGGTGCCATCCCTGCAATGCGGACGCTACCGCAGATGGCTTTTCTTGTTTTATAGGCAATTTGGTCACAGTTTCGGCCATGACATCCTCCTATTAATTTGAATGTTTTGTATGTGCGAACAAAAAGTAAAGTGCATTGACTCACGTCAATATGGGTTTGGCCACCTTTCTATTGCGCCGCCGGACGTCGATTTTGAGGTGTCTGTGATAGACAGCCGCGGTGTTTACGCGCTTATATTTCCCTGCCGGAAAAGTGGACCTGCATGGGTCGATGCCGCAATGAAAAAACGCATCGACATCGAGCCGACGAATTGGCGTAAGTGGAACGAGAACCGCGATAGGGCCTAATAGGCCTTCATTTTCGCCGAGCTTAACTTGTTTTAGCTTTTCCTCCTCTTCAGCGAGAAGTCGAATTATCAAAGCCCGCTTCGTCAGGTCGGCTTCGGTTTCCAGCAATAATTTGAACCAATCGATATTCGCATGGATGATCCTGTGCACGACAGCCACGCCATTTTTTCATTAAGCTACCAATAACGACGGGAAATGCGCTTTTATCGCAGTATCATCTTTCATCGCGTCGGCAGGCATACATGCCTCGGTTTCGAACTCACAACCACATTTCGGACATGACCAAAGATTTATAACCAGCTGCTCGCTAACATGCTCCGACCATTCGGGGGCAATCAGCGCCTCACCACATTTCTCGCAGGTCATCCCGAAGCTTGAGCTTGGCTTAGATGTTTTTATTGTCACGGCGACCTCCCTAGTTTCGGTGCTGGTCTTTCTTGTTTGGACGAAGATGTTGCTGATGGACCGCAGACCGCTAGCCGAGCGGTATTAAGAGGCCGCCATGCGAAGGGTGCTGGCAGCCCCTGAGTGTGACAAGGACAGCTCCCGGCGGCCCTTGTCACTCAGTCATTCACGCTGCGGAAAGTGTAGCGAAAGTCTCGGCACACCCAGCGTGTTCCCGCAAGATCAGGGTTTCCTCTCGAATGCCTTGGCCATGCCCGTCTTGATCGGTTCAACCGCATCGGTCGCGACCTTCTGAGCGAGCGCCAAAAGTTCCTTGTTATGTGCAGAGATTGCATCGAACTGTTGGCGCGCATGTGCGGTTGACAGTTCGGCTGCTTCGGATGGCGACTTCACGGTCATGAGCTTACCGATTAGATCGAAAGCGGTATTGGTATTGGCGCCTATCATCTCAATGACTTTCAGCCCATAATCCGTGGCACCCTTGGCCGAGTTCGCGTAAGTTGCCTCGACAACGGCTGTCATTTCTTCGGTGGCGGATTTCAATTTTTTGTAGTTTTCCTTCGCCTGGGTTCGGCCTTTCTCGACCAATTCACGCATTGCCTCTGGCATTTCAAAATTTGGCATTTCAAACTTGGGGGGTTCGAAGGCCGTGCTTGGTGAAGTCACATTCTTCGGAGCTTTTGATTTGGTAGTCACGTCTACGGTCATGGCGATGTCACTCATCGATTTTACCCTTTGTCTTGGGCTATTCATTTGCCAAGGCATTCAGACCCTCCGCCCAAAGCGCGGGTCCGTTGCCATTTCCAATTGCTCGAACGGTCGACGATAGCTCGAAAGCCCGGTCTGCTTGTTCGCCAATCCGATGCCGAGCTTCAAAGGCAGCTCAGCCAACGGCTTTGAAAAACGATTTAAAATTGCGCCGCTTAAAAGGAGTAGCGCACTGACGCAGGTTGCGTCTTTTTCCCACCCCCCTCGGGCCGACAACCTTCAAAAGGGGCTCGCTTGTTACTAAGACACCCGCCCACAACAGATAGCAAGTAAATTGATCGCAAAACTACCGAGCCGCGAATTGGTAGGTCAACTCTCGCGCTCTGATTTCTTGCGCCTTTCGTTGGCTCGGAGCTTTTGAAGTATTTCCCGCTTTATCGGGTCCGTTTCAATTTTGAGCTGCGCTAGGTAACGTGCAATGTTTTGACTTGCGATGATCTTTCCCATCGGGGGTAGCTTGGCCATCTAAAATCGGTAGCCTTTTGAGGCAATGAAGTCGAATTTTCCCGCAGTGGCGAATTGGCAGTCAAATTCACGACGTGCCACCGCTTATTTTTTCTCGGTTGGCTCAAGCTTCGTGGCGGTCTAGAGATTGACTCCAAGCTCGAGCGTGGTCGGTTGCTGCACCGGCAGTTCGGCCGGGGATGTACCGCGGAAATCGGCAGGCGGCGCAAACGCATTATACGCGTTGATCTACATCATGGACGGACCCGGACGGGATGATATCAAGATTTTTTGGAGGTCGTGCTATGTTCAAAATGTTCCTCGCAGATACGCTCCGTACGCGCGCAAAACCTTTGGCGGCGTTCGCCGTTTCAATCGTCTTCGCCGTTGCGGCATTACCAGCACTTGCCCAGCAACAGGGGCAGGCAGCCCCGAACGTCCCCACCGCGCCTTACGGCTATGGTCACATGATGTGGGGCGGGCCAGGGTGGGGTTGGCATCCCTTCACGGTAGTCGCCCCAATCTTCGTGCTGTTCTTCGTACTGCTCGCCATCATTGGCTTGATGGTTATCTTCGTGTGGCTGGTGCGCTGGGCAACCCGTGGCTACCCGTTTTATGGTCATGGCTTCCACCATGGACATGGTGGGTGCCCCTGTTGCGGCGGCCACGGCCACGGGCGCACTGCCCTCGACATTCTTGATGAGCGCTTTGCCAAGGGCGAGATCGACAAGGCCGAGTTTGAGGAGAAGCATAAGCTGCTCGGCCGGTAAGGCCGGAGGAGGACTCACCTCTCGGTCCTCGTTATATGAAAAGCCCGCTGCGTAGGCATTGCTGCTGAGCCTGAATGTTCAAATCCGCAGCCTTTATAGGCAGTGCATAGGCCTGCCGGCAGTGCAGCAATTCCGCCCCGCAATGCGGCAATTGGCGGTATCGTGGGGCTTCCGACGGATAACAGCGGCGATGACGGGCACGTCACGATCGCTTGGAAGCAAGACAATAACGGAGACACCTTTATCGTCTCGCCCTATCCGCTTCGCTGGTTGGAGGAGGGCGATTATGGAAAGTGGACTGAGGGCTGAACCTGCCACCTGATGCTGGCACGCAGCATCAGCCCCGTTTTGAGGACAGGAACGGCTCAGCCACCGGACCACGCCGCCAAATCTGCCGATAGTGCCTCCGTTCGGCCATTTAAAAAGGTGGCGCAACAACAACGTTAAAATTTTCGACGTGCCGATCCGCTGCACGATGAAGCAGCTAAAACACTCGCGCTCGTTCGCTGTTAATTTCCCACCTTAACCGCGGTGACGACGTAAAAACGGTGCAATGAACTTAGGCCGAAATTCCCTGAGTATCGGAACGGAGAGGTATTGCAAAAAAGCCGCGTGGCTACCCGCTTGCACAGCAGGCCGATGAGGGGCGCATCGTGTTACCCGACGCCCCCCATTGAATGCGGGAACTAGGTTCATATGTCGCTGGTTATAGGTACGTGATGAAAAGTCAGGAGGAAACAATGCGCCGAATGTTTGGAAAGTTCGGATTTACCAGCGCCGCGGCGATTGTCATAGCGGCAGCTTCAATCGCGCTGTCTAGCCCGGCCGGCGCCCAACGCTGGCATGGCGGCGGTTGGCATGGCGGAGGCGGCTGGGGATGGGGCGGCTTCGGATTAGGCTTCGGCACCGGTCTCGCGCTAGGCGCAGCGCCTTATTACGGTGGCTATTACGGATACGGCCCATATGCCTAAGTTTACTATGGGCCCGGGTGCTACATTACGCACCGCTGGGTTTGGGACGGTTATGGCCACCGCGGATGGCGGCGGGTGCGGGTCTGTCACTAATTGTCCGCCGTTAAGGCCCGTAGTGACAGCTTGCGTTGGTCGCCTGTGCGGAAAATCGGCACACGCGACACTAATGCCAACTTTTAACCGTTTAGCGCCGAACATCGCCGCAGGGAGGCCCAACCCTGCCGTAAGGAGATTGCCATGCTTGCGCGACCCGCCCCGACCAAACGAACAAATCAGCCCGCTGCTGAAAAGCTAAGGGATCAGGCTCGACCTATGGAAGAGCGATTTCTGTTGCGAGTGGACGGACAAACAAAGCGTTCGTTCAGCAGCAGAGAACCCGCAGCAACTGTAGGCGCTGCGGTAAAAAAGGCTTATCCCGTTGTCACGGTCACGGTTGTAGATAGCGAGGACGACACGATGGAGGTCATCAACGCATAGGATTTAAAGGGGGATAGCCCACGGCCTTACGTCAGCTACTCGTTCTTGATTGCCGCTTTCACCTTCTGGGCCAACTCCGGCGTGACATTGTCAATGCCATGGGCTGTCTTTGCATGTTCGGCAGCCTTCTTCATCACTTCCTCCTCGGTCGCGCCACGCGCGACGAAGTCGCACCCCTTCATCAGGTCGCCACAGTGCATCGCTTTCATCATACGCTCCTGTTGTGCTTCTTGCTGACTTGCCAAACGTCCTTTGGCTACTTTGGTTCCGCCACCCAATCCCTCATTACACCTTCGTCTGCAAAGACAAAACGCCTGCCGCTAGGGGGGCCGAGTAAAAAGGTGAAAATCTGAAACTGCTGTCCATCAGCTTTTTGGGGGCTCGATTTTTTGATGCGGCAGGACCGCAAGTGCGCTAACGTTTAATCCGGCTGAGGGGCTTCCCACACGGGAGTTCCAACGATGTGTGACTACAGCCTTCAAAGCGTCAGGTCGCGGCCTGCGAATGTCGGCGACAAACTCACGACACGTGACTTCGGTACCTACACAGTCGGGTTCGCCGCCGCGGAAGATGCAGCAGTAGCGGTCTGCGTTCTTCCGGGAACCGAGCTTGCGTTTTCCAGCGCGGTGACATTTACAGAGTACCGCTTCATCCTAGGTCGGACGGTGAAAACGCTAGCCGACGCGACGGCAATCTTCCGACAAGTGAACAAGGACGAACCGTCGAAGCACCATGATGCGCTCGAATTTCCGGATGGGCGCATTGTTCTGCTGACACAATTAAAGGAGGGTCAGGAGGCAACGGTGCTTCAACTGCCTGCACAGCCAGCAACCGCGGCCGAGGCAGGTGCCGAGAAGCGTATTGCCTACGTCGCGTGAAGTTCGGAATGTGATCAATCTGTATAGGCCGCTTTCCGAAGCGGCCTACTTTTTTGATGCGTGCCGATAAAAAGGTGCACGAGCGAAGGCAACGAAGACATGACTAGTGGCACCGAAATCTCGGCGTTTTATCAAGAGTTCACGGCCGCGTTGACCGAGGTTCTTACGGAAAATTCAGTTGGCCCAGCACGCCGTGGACGACCTGCTAGGGCTCGCGCTGCCGTTATGAAGCATTCCAACTACATCGAACATGGGTATTTTTCGGCAGTCGAAACCTCATTCAAACAGTGGGAGGCTATCCAAAACGCCGGTCGTTAGGGCGGATAGACACTCTCGCGCGCCGTTCGCTGTTAGTTTGTCACTCAGGCGGCAGTCGCACGGCATTTTGCCTATTACAATCTAGTAAGGCTGCACGAGACTTTGCGCATAACTCCAGCCATAGCGGATCGGGTATCGTCGCTAGAATTGGTGAGCGAACGTCAAAGTCGAGGGCCGCAATGGCCTATTATCTTGTCCATCGGTTTGGTTCTAAGGACGAACTTAAATTCCAAAAAGAGGAATTTACGATGGAGCCCGAAGCGGTCATGAAGGCACGCAGCCTTCTTGCCGCCGGTGATCGTGGAGATTTTGTGATCGAAGATAGCGATGGCAAAATCATTATGAACGACCAGCAAATTCGGAATTATTGCAAGACAACCAAAATATTCTAAATCTTCAAATTAGGACACTACCAAAGGCTTCGCTCGATCCAAACAATGGGAAGCTATCCAAAACGCCGGTCGTTAGGGCGGATAAAACGCTCTCACGCACCGTTCGCTGTTACCTTTTCGAGTTAAGCGACTTGAAGGTGCGAAAGTTTGACGCCATCGTGGACAGGTTCGCTGAATAAAAAAGCCCTGGGCAATGCCGGGGCTTTAAGTTTCATTTGATTGAGAACGCTACCGGACATTTTGTCTATTAGGCAGCCTTGACCTCAATCTTCTTTACGGGTTTTTGCGCTTCGGCTTTCTTCGGAAGAGTGACCTTAAGTACGCCCTTCGTGAAGGTCGCCTCGATCTTGTTCGCGTCGACTTCCTGCGGCACTTGGAAAGTACGCTCGAAGGAGCCGAAGTGCCGCTCTTGCAGATAATAATCCTTTTTCTTTTCCTCTTTTTCTTCCTGCTTCTCACCTTTGATCGTTAGATTGCCGTTGGAGAGCTTCACTTCGATATTCTTCTCGTCCATCCCCGGCAGTTCGGCTGTAACCTCATACGCCTCCTCGCTTTCGACAACATCGACAGCCGGTGTAGCAGCCCATGTCATTTGGTTTTGCCAAGATGGCTCAACCCCGAAGCCTGAACGGAAGGGAGAACGCCAGAAGCCCCTACCAAAATCGTCGAAAAGCCGATCCATTTCTCGACGAAAGCTCAAGAAAGGTGCCCATGGTTCCATCGTGGACGGAACGCTGGCAGCTTTTCCCTGAGTGTTTACAGGGAGTTTTGTTACAATTTCAGCCCTGCCCACCTCCTCTTAGTAGGTTGCGTGGTTTTCCGATAGCAGATCAGAAAAAAATTGCATTGACTGAGATCAACATACCATTTCGATATGACAGTGTTATCTCAGCGGGCGGGCAGCGATATAGGAGGAGGTAAAAACGATTTCAAGGTGCGGAATTTAAGTTTAACACATGACCCTGATCCGCCCTCGTTGAAGTGGTCCGACTTGAAGTATGTCTTTTAGCATCAAGGAGGACCGATATGCCGAGGAAGAGGCACAAGCCTGAGGAGATTGTCACGAAGCTGCGGCAAGTCGATGTCCTGGTCTCGCAGGGCCATGGTATTGCCGATGCAATCCGCCAGATCGGTGTAAGCGAGGTCACGTACTATCGCTGGCGCCAAGAGTTTGGAGGGCTCAAGACCGAGCAAGTGAAGCGGCTGAAGGATCTTGAGACAGAGAACATGCGTCTTCGCCGGGCAGTCTCTGATCTGACGCTCGACAAGCTCATTCTGCAGGAGGCCTCCCGGGGAAACTACTGAGCCCCGCGCGTCGCCGCGCCTGCATCGAGCATGTTCGAGATAGCACGAGCCCGTGAGCGACATCGACACACTGCAGTGGCGGATCGTCTGAAAGCGCTTGACCCCAACCGGCCGATTAGAGAAGCAGACATCGGGTCGGTGACCTCGGCATTGGTACCAGACTTTAATCGCCGCTTAACGCTTTAAAGTGTGGCTACCAATGCCCGCCTCGGCGGACTAGCCTCACGATCACGAGCAGCAGCACGGCGCCGGTGGTGGCAGCAATGATCGAGGCAACGATGCCAGCACCAAGATGAACACCGAGCTGGGGAAATAGCCAACTGGTGATGAAGGCGTTGCATGTTTGGTTTGAAATGAAAACGGCCGCCGACTAAGGCGAACTTAAGTTTAAGATCCTGCGAACAAAGAGCCCGAGCAGGGTCAATCGAAGCTCAACGCGTTACGACGAATTAGTGGTCTTGATACAGGCCCGACGATGCGTGAATCTCCTCCTGGAGGAAGAGCCTGTCGCACTTTAAACTTGAGTTGGCCTGCCGAAGCCGAGAGTTCTCAGCTTCGAGTTCCTTCAACCGCATCGACAGATCGCTCTTCCGCCCCACGGGCTCTTGCCACCAGCGGTAGCTCGACTGAGGGCTATCGACCTTCCCGGTGTCGTCGCGAAGACGACGTCTGATAGCGTATGTGATCTTTTGCCGTCGCGTGTGGCGGCTCGGATCGCGGTCAACGGTGCTTAACATATCGGTTTCTCTCACTACTTTGCGTTGCGGCGAGGGCGAACTCATCGGCCCATTGAGACAATGCCATCGACGCCGTTAAGTTCCGCGATTAGGCGGGGGGTCGAAATGCCAAGGTATATTACTATCGTCTTGGTGGCTGGTTCCCTGATGGCATTTGTCTCAGGGGCTCACGCAATACCAATTGTTACAAGCCAGCCGAGTAGCAGTTGCGTGCGAGCCCAGCAATCGAAATGCAGCCATATAGAATAAGCATCGGTACGCTTGAGAGGGCGTCGGCGACGGCTTTGAAGATGCCGCTGACAAGTCCTTCAAAGATGCTCACGACGAATTTCACTACTGCTGAGGCTATGTAACGCATTGAATGTTGCCATTATGGTGACAGCGAGCGCGCGAGAAAGAATTTCAGCTTTTTAGATGTAAGGCCGTGGGCTACAGCCGGGTAAATCCTATGCCTTGATGACCTCAATGTTCCCGTCCTCGGTATCTACAATCGTCTGGACGGTTACCGTTGCGCAATCTTCGCGCTCGGCGGCTGATTACGTGTGTGTCGCGTGAATCACGCGGCCGGCGATATGACCGCGTCAGATCCTTCCCAACACCATGAGAGCTACAACTATGATCAGGATCGTGCCGATGAGACCGACGCCACCGTGGCCGTAGCCATAACCATATCCGCCGAAGCGGCCACTGAAGCCGCCGGCAAGAAAGATAATGAGGAGAATGACGAGTATAAGTCCAATCGACATGGTCTAGTCTCCGTTTGAAGTATCGAACAAAAAATCGCGCCGCTTTGTCACCTGCGGCCAACCTATTTCTTCTAGCAGTCTGCTGAAAAAGGTTTTCCGAGGGGGTCCATGAGCAACATTAAATCAAGAACCGGGTCTGAAACGCACGATAGAATTAAGATCGGGCCACCTTTGATTCGATTGTTGCTCAAGATCATATCCAATCCGAGTTTTTCAGCAGACTGCTAGGCCAAATTCCGCTTTTGCCGAGAGGCGCCTTGAGGTTGCGGCGCGCCGCGCTTCCATTTTCGTGGCCGCAGAAAAGTATTCCTCAGCCATAAGCCGTAGGTCTCTCGCCGTGCCGAGATCCATGCTTCTCTGCGAGAGGCGGTGACAGCGGTCGGACTACAGCCGTAGATAGTCGGGTCCCAATTGCATTCCTAAGCCAACAGTCATGCCTGATCCTCATGTCGATTAATCGGATTTCAGGGAAGAGAAACCCCGGAACGGCGAACGGCCGCTCCGGATCGCGACAGCACAAACGTCGGCGGGGACGCTCAGTGCCATCCGCAGTGGCGGTAGCCGTTGTCATTGATCCAGCAGTGACGATGCCGGTGGTGCACGATGTTCGGTCCGCCGACCACACCGCCGATGACGCCGCCGGCGACCGCGCCGACAGGTCCGGCAATGACAGCGCCAGTGCCCGCACCGATGGCGACACCTTCCAATGTTCCGGCCTGGGCCGCGATGGGCATCGCCGCCAGCGCCAGAACGATCAATCCAGTCTTAAGAACAGAGCGCATGACAATCTCCTTGGTTAAGTTATGAGCGCGAGTAGCTGCCGGGTCGGACCAAACCGACTGAACCGGTCGTCTGAAATCGGTTGATCTCAGTAAATGTTTGACGAGCGCGTATCGTAAGTGCGTGGCGTTGCGAGAGCGACCGGATCGGCAATCACTGCAACGGCGTTGTGATTAGGCAGCACGATAATTTTTGTGCCGACGTTCACGCGGTTGTAAAGATCGATTACGTCCGCATTGAGCAGGCGAATACATCCGCTCGATACGTCGGTGCCGATCGTCTCCGGCATGTTGGTGCCGTGAATTCGATATTGGGTGTGGCCGAGATAGATGGCGCGGGCACCGAGCGGGTTGCCATCGCCGCCGGCGGTGAAGCGGGCGAGATAAGGCTGACGGACGATCATCTCCGCCGGTGGCGTCCAGTCGGGCCACTCGGCCTTGCGCGTGACTGTCTCCACGCCGGACCAGGTGAAGCCTTCGCGGCCGACACCGATGCCATAGCGGATCGCCTTGCCGTCGCCGAGCACAAAATAGAGGTAGGTGTTCGCGGTATCGATGATGACGGTGCCGGGCGCAACATTGGCCGAATAGTCGACCAGTTGGCGGTGGAGATTGGGCGCAAGCTCGACTGGATCGGTCTCGTCACCCGGCGGTTGATCGATGGTGCTGGCGGCGAGCGTCGCCCCCGCCGATGTGGCGACCGGCAGCGGCGCCGCAACGGCCGAGCCTACCAGCAAGGCGGCGCCAGCAAGCAAAACTGCTGTTTTCAGGAGGCTTGAACGCCAATTCATGAGGTAATTCCTTTGGTCTCACCAATCAACTTGCGCGCGGCATTTAAGTTCCGTACCTAATCAATAATATTTGCTATCGAAATTACTTGGATCATAAAGTAATATAGCACATCGAATATTTTGTTTTACTTTTGGACGCCGGAACGTTCAGGCCTTCCACGCGTTACCGCTCCAGGCGCCCTCGAGACGCGGAGGAGGACAAAATGTTCGAACCGATCGTCAGAATGACCGCGGCCGTCCTTGTCGCGGGTGTTATCGCCCTCGCCATAACCGCCGCGCCAGCAGCGCGCGCGGTGAACGGGACCGCGGCTGAACCAGCGTTGTCGCAGCTAAGGGGAAAGGCCGATCGCCTTCGCGTCCCAGTGAGGGGCGCGGCATGCTCGCAGCACAGTTGGCCGAACTTCGAGGCGAAATGTCTTTTTGACGTACGACAGGATGCCGGCGAAGCGCGCGCCGTCCGGATAATTGCTCTGCGTTAGGCGTGCGGCAGGCAACCATGAGCGTTCATCGAGCGTCGTGCAGAAGGCGTGATCTGCGCTGCTCTGGCGCTTCAGCGTCTTAACTCATGAAATGATAGATAGCGTTGAGCCCAATCAGGCCTGTCACGATGAGATATGCCGCGACGATGAAGTTCAACAGTCTCGGAACGATTAGGATCAAAATGCCAGCAATAAGGGCGACGAGTGGCGTAATGTGAGCGACCGTCAGAATCATAGGAAACTCCTCGATTATAGGGACGATTTTGGCCAGTCATTCAGTGCGCCATTTTCACGCACCGAAGCGAGCCGTGCTTGACACCAGCCATATTTCTTACTTTGCCATCCGCCAACCCAACAGCAACACGGCAGCGCCGACCGTCGCGGCGATAGCTGACGTCACGAGCCCACCGTTTAACGCAAATAGCATCGCGATGTGATAACCAACGAACGCACCAGCGATGCCGACCAGTGCACTTGTAATGATGCCCCGGGTCGACCCCGGAGAATTGGCGGGCGAGCCACGATAGGCCGGCAACCCGGTCGAACAAAAAGCCGGCCGCGACGCCAATGACGAGAATTAGAATAAACGTTATTGCCGGATCTGTGATGCGCATTGTTAGGCCATCTTGAGCGGTTTGAGTTTGGATATCTCAAGTGCCATAGGCAACATTGAGCGTTGAATTAAGATGCCAAAGGCTACCAACTGCGGCGGCCCGATTTCTCTTTTGGCGCTGGCGAATTTTTTGCTTGTTCTTCCGCTAGCAGCCTCCGTAGAAATGCCCGACGCGCTTCATTGGGCGTCTCGGCCAATTCCTTACGTAAGAACAAATGGTTTTGCTGGTGGATAAATATTTCCATAGCCACCTTTTGATAGGTCCGTTAGCTCTATTTTGAAGCCCAGCTCGCAATTAAAACAAAACAGTCGGTCGATAGATTGCCCCGCCACTATGGGGGGACACAGGGCGGGGTCGGGGATCGTGGGTCGAAATACCATTCTTCGATATTTCACACCCGGAGTCTGTCTAAAATTGACCACTTTCTAATTAGTCCACTCTCGATTTAAAGTAGGTCAATAGAAGTTGAAAAAACCAACACTTGCTTATCGCCGAGGACCGACCGCGGCGGAAAGATTTACGCGTGTAAGACCGGTGAAGCCCAGCGCGAGAGCTGCGGCCGACGTTACATCGATCACGCGCCCGCCCGTAAACGGCCCTCGATCGTTGATCCGCACGACCACTGACCGACCATTTTTAATGTTCGTTACCCGGACCTCGTTCCAAAAGGAAGCAAACGATGCGCTGCCGTCATGTTCTCCGAATTGGAAACTTCGCCGCTGGCGGTTGGTCCGCCGCTGGAAGAATAGATCGATGCGATACCGGATTGATCCAGAAAACTGTTTGCAGCTGTAGCAATGCCGCCCACTTCGACCAAGAAAAAACACGTCGCGGCAAACACCGCTGTGCAGATCCAAAGCCGCTCATAAAAACGTAGCTTGATCGGTGCGCTTTTCACTGCATGGCCCCTTCGTGTGGAAGGGAACGCCTCTAGGCGACGCAAAGTTCCAAAATGCAATGCCTTTTATCACGACGCCACAATTTCCGCCCACTAGTTCTCCTGCGCCTCAACCGGAATGTATTTCCGCTCAGTTGCGTCATACACCGCGATTTGAATTACCGGGTAGCTATGTTTGAGTTTCGCGCCTGCGGCGGCGGCATCCTTCGCGCTCTCGTATCGTGTCTTCAATTTGCCATCGACTGACAAGACGAAGCCGTCCACTGGCACCGCATTCGCCCGGAGATTTTCCGGCTTTTTGGTTTCTTGCAGCTTTATGTCGTGGTTCTTTGCATCTGAATTCTTTGGTTCTTGGTTCTTGGATTCTTCTCTTATTGGCACTTTGCTCATGTGTTTTCCTTTGTCGTATATCGCCAGCATATTCGGCACCCGGTCACGACCTTCGTGTGAACTTCGGTGCGAGACTGCGATATCAAACGTCGGCGGCGCAGAGTTCGTAGGAACCTCTTTGGCCGCGAGCGTAACCCTTGGCGGCGATCGCGTAGATCCGCTCGCGGTTGATATCAAACGCGCGCAATAGATCGACCGCGTCGCCATGGAGATACGGCTGCATCCGGTTAAGGGCATCTGCGGTCACAAAGAATGAGCTTTCCATGGAGCGGTCATATCCCCAATAGCGAACGGCATGGTGTGTGGCGTCATAGCTGCGGCTTTGGTTGGGAAAATTGAGGGCCATATTCGCAGGGATCCGGTCTTGCGACAGCCATGAGAGCCACATCACTGCACCTTGGCGGGAACGGCGCCGGCTGTGTCGGAGAGCGCCATGGCATCGCCGTCTTTTGCCGCTGCGAGATCGAGCGGATCGACCGTCAGCATCTCGACAGACCCTTGGAAAGACGGCGCCGGCACCAGCATCGTCGTCGCGATGCGGCGATAGACGGGATACGACAATCCTTCGATCAACTCTTCATCGGTCGCGACGTCGTACTTGCCGGCCGGCAACATCCGGCCGACCCCCTGCAGCGAGAAAGGCCTTCGGAACGTTACGGTTTCGCGACGCGTTCGCGTGAGCATTGTGTTCTTTCCATGCCGCTAAGATCGAGCCGACATTGCGTCTGTATCGGAGGATTTAGATTTAAATGTCGCGTGAGTGACAGAAACGGCCGTGCCGCTGGAGTCGCTGGCAATATCCACGACGGCATCGAGCTGCCGCGTAAGCGCCTTGATAAGACTGGTGCCAAGCCCGGGCTTGATCTCGCTGGCGATCACGTCGGGCTTGCCGACACCGTTATCTGACACCGTCAATTTCCAGTCAGTTTCGGCAACTCTGTAGGAAACGACAATCGCCGCGTCAGGCGGCTCGCCAGGGAATGCATGCTTTAACGCGTTCATCACCAGTTCGGTCACGATCAGGCCAATGCTGACGGCATCGCGCGATATCGCGGTGCCGGCATCCGCATCGACCTTGAGCGTGATCGGTCGGCTGTCGCCGATCATCGATTGCGCCAGCGTTTCGCACAGTCTGGTGAGGTAATTGCCGATCTCGATCGGCTTGCCTCCGACAGTGACGTGCAGGTGCTGTTGAACGGCGGCGACCGACAAAACCCGCTGATGCGCGTCTTCCAATTGCAACCGTGTCTCTTCCGATTGGACGGTCCGCGCCTTGATCAGGAGAATGCTGGCGATGATTTGCAGGCTGTTGGCGACGCGGTGCTGCATCTCCGCCAACAGCATGTCCTTTTCCTGCAATAGTTCCTGAACCTGGCGCTCAATGGCACGACGGCTGGTAATATCCTCGAATGCCAGCAGCACGGTAGTGTGGGCGCCCTTCTCGTAGACCACTTTGCGCGCGTTCAGCAGCATGACGCGATGCCCGATGGCGGGAAACTCGCGGTCGACCTCATATCTTTCAATCGTCGCCTGACCGTTTGAGATAGTCTCCAAAAGATCGCGAAGCTCCGGAATATCCCATTGGTTGCCGCCGATCTCATACAGGAGTTGGCCGCGAACACCCTCTCGGACAAGTCGAAATGTTTCGTAGAAGGATCGGCTCGCTGCGATGACGCGGAGCTCATGGTCCAGCACCACAAGAGGATCGCGGACGGTATCGACGATGGCATTCGCGAGCGTGATCCCGTCTTGAGTTTCGACGAATGGTGCTTCCTTCGACAGCGTCGAAGTTAACATGTGAACCTTTCGCCCCGCTTTCGAGCGGTGGCAAGGCAGCGCGGATTTTACTTAAAGTGGGCGCGAACGCCGGGACGCTCCGATTGAGCGTTGATTAAATGAAACCTTGCACCTTTATTCGCCAGGAGTCGAGGGTATCGCGATCACGTTAAAGGCATACCCAATTGCTCAATGGTTTTGTCGACTGCGATCTTCGCGCCGTTCCCAATGGGCTTAGGCGGCGGCTGGATGTTGAACAGAATTTTGAAGCGTGAGCCGCGATCGCGATCGCCGCGTCCGAACTGAAGCTCGCCGCCGATCTGTGTAACGAGGGACTGAATAATTTTCATCCCGAGGCCCTTGTGGCCAGACGGCGCAAAACTCTGCGGCAGGCCCGGCCCTTCATCCAAAACCGAAAGCGAATAACCCTCAGGTTCCGATTCCAGCCTGACCGTAACTGTACCCTTCGCGTATTTGGCCGAATTCGTTACCAGCTCGTTGACGATAAATCCGAGTGGGATGCCAAGCAGCGTCGGGACCTCAATATCTTTGCCCTCTACAACGATCGCATGTTTTGGCTGATCGTTGAAAAGCATTCCGGAGAGATCCTCGCAGAGCCTTGTAATATATTGCTTGAATTCGACGGTTTCGAGGTGATCCAGCACATGCAAGCGTCGGTGCACCCGTCCCAGCGCCGCGACACGGCTACCCGCCATAGACAGCTGTGCCGCTGCCTCTGGATTTTTCGTAGTGCGGCTCTGCAATGACAACAAACTCGAGATCAGTTGCAGGCTGTTCAGCAACCGATGATCGAATTCTCTCGCCAGCATCGCCTTCTGTTCGAGCAATATGTCCTTTTGTTGCAGCAGATCGTCCTTATCGTGTTGGAGGACGCGTTGCCGGGTTACGTCCTCGATACCAAGCAGAATCGTCGTATTGGATCCTCCCTCATAGAATACCTTGCGGGCGTTCAAGAGCATCGTGCGCTGTCCAATGTCGGGAAACTCATGCTCGACTTCGTAATCCTCCATCACTCCGCGCTCGGGAATGATTTTCTCCAGGAGCAAACGAAGGCTTGGAATATCCCACTGACCGTCGCCCAACGCATAAAGCAACCTGCCTTTGGTGTCGTCGTTGCTGACTTTGAATGTTTGACAGAAGGAACGACTCGCGGCGAGCACGCGGAGATCTTGGTCAAGTACTAGAAAAGGTTCGCGAACGGTATCGATAACAGCTTGCGCAAATGCACGCGCTTCCTCGATCGCAGTGAACAGTTTATTTTCGATCAAGGAGGACCCCCTAGACTAGCGACGACCCGAACAATAAAGGCCACCTCAATTGAACGACTGATGGCGCTGCATTGATCGCCCGGGCTGACGTCTCACGCCTTCCTGGAACTAGAACATGCGCATTACGCGCTGACGCGCCGCTGAGTCGGCCGCGCGTTGCGCTCGAAGAACAGCGCTTGGCTGATCAAGGCAGACACGGTCGAAGGCTGGAACGGTTTGGCGATCAGGAATGCTGGCTCGGGCCGCTCGCCGGTGAGGAATCGTTCCGGATAAGCGGTGATGAAAATCACTGGCACCTCAAACGACTTCAGCAGCTCGTTAACTGCGTCGAGACCAGAACTGCCGTCGGCGAGATGGATGTCGGCGAGGATCAGGCCGGGCCGCTTGGCTTTGGCGAGCGAGATTGCTGCGGTGTGAGTGCGAGCAATGCCCAGCACCGTATGGCCGAGGCTTTCCACCAGCCCCGTCAAATCCATGGCGATAAAGGTTTCGTCCTCGATGATTAAGACGTCAGTTGCGATCTCCGCGGCTATTTCTTTGCCCGACTCCTCGACCAAGGCCCGCAAGGTCGGCACGTCGACGTCGAGCACTTTGGCTGCGTCGTCCTCGGACAAGGCCTCAAGGGCCACCAAAAGGAACGCCTGGCGTGGCTTGGGAGTTATCTGAGCGAGCCGTTGCTCGACCGGCAAACCTGCGAGCACTGGCTGCGACTTGCCGTTCAAGCTGACCGAATTCCATATCTTGGTAAAAAGCTTGTAGAGCCCGATCCGGGCCGAAACCGCTTTCTCCAGGATTGAGGGATCCTCGATCAGAGCCTCCAGCGTAGCCGCAACATAGGCGTCACCCGACTGCTGGTTACCCGTCAGGACTCGCGCATAGCGGCGTAGATACGGTAAGTGCTGGGCAACCGCTTGAGAATTGGACAAAAGAACCCCCTTGCTTGAAATCGTACGCTTCGTGATTGGCACGAAGACCCCCGAAATGGCTAGTCTCATGCGTCCCTAACGAAACGCGCCGGTCACAAAAAGGTTCCATACGATTGGAACCAATTGGCTCTTCATGCGTTTTATTCGGTTATACGCAGTGAAACGACACTTTTTGCCAATCGATAGTTGAAAGAGATTTCATGGATCATCGGAAGCTTGGGCCGGAACTGTCAATTGAAGATGCTGCTTCCCCAACTCACAAAGCGTCCAGCGCCAAACTCGGACGTGACATTCAGGCGAAGATCGGCCAGCAACTCCGCACGATGTACGACGACGTCGTCAACCAAGGGGTGCCGAACCGCTTCATTGAACTGCTGAATCAACTCGATAGTGGCGACCAAAAAGGAAAGCAGTAATGCCGATGGATGACGCCGTCCGTCAGGCTGTTCTCGGTGCGATTCCTCGTCTACGCGCATTTGCCATTTCCTTGTGCGGAAACGTCGATCGCGCCGACGATCTGGTGCAGGAGACGATGCTGCGGGCGTTCGCCAATATCCATTCGTTCCAACCTGGCACAAATATGTCGGCTTGGCTTTTCACCATTCTGCGCAATCATTTCCGCTCCGAATACCGCAAGCACCGCCGCGAAGTCGAAGACGTAGACGGCAGTTATACCGAGAGTTCTGAAAACTCAACCCGAGCAGGTTGGACACGTGGAATTCGGTGAATTCCGTCAAGCGCTGGTCAAGCTTCCCGCCGATCAGCGCGAAGCGCTGATTCTAGTCGGCGCCGCGGGATTCTCATATGAGGATACGGCCGAGATCTGCGGCTGCGCGGTTGGCACCATTAAGTCGCGCGTCAATCGCGCACGCGCTCGATTAGCTGAGCTGATGTCGATTAAGGGTGGCGAGGCGTTCGGCCCGGATGAGGCCACACGCGCGGTGCTGGCAAGCGGCAACAGTTAGAGAATCGCCAGACGAGAGCGGCAACCGACCCAATAGGCAACTACCTTCCGCGCTGGTAGGGGCCACCCCGCAGCTATTGAGGGGCATATGGTGGCCGATCACGCCGGAAATCAAAATTGAACATAGCGGCCGGCTCCAAATTCAACGGTATGAACGATCTGACCAGTTCAAAGTCTCATCGGGATAAATAACGAGACCGCCGCCTGAATTGACTGTAGCCGACTTGAGTACTGAATGCCGATCGCCAGTAAAGCCGATATCGGTGGCGGCGGCCTCGCAACGATGTGTCTAGATCAGATCTGACGACCCTTCATCACGGCATCGACATCCTTTTGCGCCTGCATCTTGTCGATGCTGTACTTGGCGACGACCTGGGTGACGAGATCATCCTTGTTCTTCAGCGCGCCGAGCTCCTGCTCGGAAAACTTTCCCCACTTGGCGCCAATGTCCTTGAGAAGGATCTGCTTGGTCTCGGCGGAAGTGCTAGCCGATGCCGGAGCCGCAGTGTTCGTGGTTGCGTTGTTCATGAGCTTTATCTCCAAAATATCGTTTAAAAATCATCTGAATGGGTATCATTCAAACAACAGCAACCGTACATGGGGATGAACTGCGCCCGAACACAGGGATAGATAGTCGTTTGTTCAAAATAAAGACCGGCCGCATCGATCCTGCCCGCAACGGCAACGCTGGCCTAAAGCTGGCCAAATCCTGACGTAGCGCGATAGTCGTCGCAATTCGAGCGGGTCGTCTCCGTATAAGCTCTGCAATGTCCAACAATCAGACAAATAGCGCGATCGCGCAGGAAACCACCTGATAAGTGGTCCCAGAGGACACATTCCATGTTCACGGCAGATGAATTCCGGGCAAAAGCGGCGGAATGCTCCGAACTGCTCAGGAATACAATTGTTCCGGGTGAAATCCGCGAACACCAGCGATCGATGGACAGCTTCAGCGTGCTCGCGCAAAACGAGGACTGGCTAGCGGACAATTTCGACAAGATCATCCGCTCGAACGACATTGCTTCGCAAGACACCGCGTCGCGAGTCGACGTTGCTGGAAAGGCTGCCGACGGCAAAACCATCGCCGAGATTGAGGAGCATATTCTCCGCTGCCTCGGAGCGGCCGTCATCATGCAGTGGAAAACGATTCCCACTAAGCTGCAGCGTGAGCTGTTCGATACCGCGGGCTCATTGGGGGACGTGTTACAGACGACCGCGCTGCGGGGACAAATTGCCCGCTTTCTGCATAGCCACAAGGACGACGAAAAGCCGGTCAGCACTATCGCTGAATCCTCCGTCCCGAAAGGATAATCCGTGGACCACAGGTTCAATATTGGTCAGGTCGTCGACCTCCCGCCGAACGCGCTTCGTATCGCAGCGCTGGGCCCTTACGAAATTCGCCATCTCGTGCCCGCGCTAGACAACGACCCAGACGACCCGCGTTATCGCATCAAATGCGACGCCGAAAAGCACAAGCGGATCGCCCCTGAAAGCGAACTCACGATTTCAGAAGGCAGCCTCGCCTGACTCTCAATCTTCGCCGGCCATACAATTGCGCGAGCAAGGAACAACCGGTGACCGCGCTTAAAATCCATCACAAGACCATTTATCGCTTCCGGCAGCCCGTGAGCCTCGGGCCGCACCGGCTGATGCTACGCCCGCGCGAGACCCGCGATCTTCGCCTGATGTCGCACACATTGGCTGTCACGCCATCTGCGGTGGTCACCTGGGCGCAGGACGTGTCGGGCAACGCTGTCGGCGTGGCCACATTTGCGACCATGGCCGATATATTGGTGATTGATAGCGTAGCGGATATCCTTCTCAACGCCGCCGCGTGGCCGGTGTTCGCCATCGCCGCATCGGCGATCAATTATCCCTTCCGGTATTCCGACGATGAGTGGACCGATCTCGGCCCGCTGACGATTCTTCAGTATCAAGACCCGGCTGAACAACTGCGCAATTGGGCGCGCGGCTTTATCCGCAGTACTCCGACCGACACGCTGTCTCTGCTCAAGGACTTGAGCATCGGCGTCGCGCAACGGATCAGCTATCAAAGCCGCGAGGTTGAAGGCACTCAGGCGCCGACGCAGACGCTCGCTCGCGGCTGGGGCTCGTGCCGGGATTTTGCAGTGCTTTTCGCCGAAGCCGCACGTAGCCTCGGCTTCGGCGCACGGATCGCTTCCGGCTACCTCTACAACCCCAATCAGGATCGAATAGGGTCTACGGGCGCAGGCTCTACTCACGCCTGGGCGGAAGTCTACGTGCCGGGCGCGGGATGGATCACCTTCGATCCGACCAACCGCAGCGTCGGCGGCGTAAACCTCATCCCCGTCGCCGTCGCGCGCAACATACGCCAGGCCGTGCCGGTAGCCGGGAGCTTTATCGGCGCGAGCGATGCCTTCCAGGGGATGGACGTTGAAGTTCTCGTGACCTCTTAAATAGGCATTTGGCTCCCCGCGCGGATCTTGCGGCTTGCCTTAATTGCACCGTCGCGCACAAAAGAAAGTTCCCGGGAGCGGAACCAATCACCCTCGCCGGAGCTTGATATTGCGTCCAGCCCCAGGCGGTTGGAAATACCCAACCAATGGAGCTTCCCATGCAAACCAGATATCTGGTTTTAACGACGCTGCTCGCCACTCTGGCACTTCCAATGGCGGCGCAGGCGCAAGGCACCGTACGCGGCGCGCAAGAAGGTGCTGCGCAAGGCAACCATGACGCTGGCCCTGTCGGCGCGGTGGTTGGCGGCGCAATCGGCGCGGTCGCCGGCACGGTCGGCGGTATTCTCGGCGTCGAGGATCGCCCGCGCTTCCACGATTACGTCGTTCACGAGCGGCTGCCGTCGTATCGGTATAACGGCAGCTTCGTTGTCGGCGCGGTCCTGTCCGAAAGCGGCCTCACCTATTACGACATTCCCGGCGAGTACCACGTGCGCGGCTATCGCTATGCCTACGTGAATGACCACGCCGTGCTGGTCGATCCGCACACGCGCGTGATCGTGCAGATCATTGATTAAGCGCCGGCCCGTCCCAGACATTGAAAAGGATCAAACCATGTTGAAAGTCATTACTGTCGCGGCCATTGCAACTCTCGCCTTGGCTGTCACTGTGGCACCGAAACCTGCGCTCGCCCATGATGGCGGCGCGATCGCCGCCGGAGTCATCGGCGGTCTGGCGGTCGGCGCGATCGTCGGCTCACAGATGAATTGCAACGGCTACGGCGGTCCGGGCTACTACGAGCAGGGCTATCAGCCGGTCTACGGCGCCTGCCACATTGAGCGGCAAGCGTTTGAAGATGGCTACGGCCGTGTTCATACCCGCCGAGTGCGCGTTTGCGATTGATCGCCTGTAATTTAATTCGTGCGACGCGCCTGCATTAAATCTTGAAGGCGCGTCGCCGGGTAGGTTCGCGATAGCTCGCTGCGGGGCAATTTTCCACTTCGCCAAAACCTCGCTTTGAACTATCGCTGAGGCGTGAACTCATAGCCACTCCATTCGACGGGCTGCAAAACTCGTCATGCCTAGCTAGCTCTCACTCGTATCGAGGCAACAATGAACACCCGTTGCAATACCGCATCGACTGCCGAAGATATCATAGCGATCCAAGAGCTGATGACCGACTTGGAGAAGCGCCTGCACCGCTTGAGCGGCGCAACCAAGCGGGAGTTTTCCGGTGGATCTTCCGAAATAAACGATTTTGTTAGCGACACGCTGATCGGGATCATGGAGCGTGTACGCGATGGCGTTCATTCAGTCTCCCAATCGGCGACTGATAAAACAGCGCACCTGGGTAGCGATGCTTTAAAAAAAATCACCGGAGAGATGGAGCAGCACCCACTAACCATGCTAGCCATCGCCACCGGGATAGGGTTTATTTTCGGCATGTCTCGACGCTAAAAAGAGTGCGAATCATGCAGCTCAATCACATCACCGAATTCGTCATATATCATCTTTTTTCCAGGCTCTTGCGCCGCGCGATCGGTGCAGCTCTGCTTGTACTGTTCACACTAGTCGCCGCTTATCATTTCACCATCGCGGGCACGCTGGTGCTGGAAGGTTTATACGGCATGCTTTACGCGCGTTTGATCATAGCTGCGATTTATGTGGCAGCCGCGTCAATTGTGGTGATTGTCTTGGTGGCTACGCGAAAAAGGCCACTGATAACGGACCGTGCCGCCGATGCCCAAGTATCCCCACACGATACGCAAATTGCAGCGCTCGTCGAAGCAGCCATGCTCGGTTACGCTATGGCGCGTAAATCCGGTAACCGCATCCGCTAGGCGGATACCAAATATTGTGCCGAGCGTCGTTATTTTTCTAGCAAGCAAATTGTGCGCAGCAAACGCCAAGCGCACCTTGCTCGCTTCGTGCGGTAAGATAGTTCGTTGATAAGTAACGATGATGCGGACGCAACGCGTTTGCTATTTCAAAAGTGTGTGAAGTGCGATGCAATTGCGGGTAATCGTGAAGTGGGCAGGCAACCATTAACAGCGGTGCAATGCGCCGCGTTGAGCGAAATGAGAGGCGCGGTTCCAGTGAAGGCAATTATCAATCAGGAGGCCATGGTTGCGCTGCCTGCTGAAGTGCTTGATGAAATGCCCCTGCCGTCAGACCCGAAGGTCGCATTCCTCGGCGGTCTATTTATTCTTGCGTTGCTGGCGGCAGCTTATGTTGCGAGCGAGATCGTGCTGCCGTTCGTCTTTGCTATCATTCTAAAGCTCCTATTACAGCCCGCGTTCCGTATATTGGAGCGGTTGCACGTCCCGCGGATACTCGCGTCGCTATTGCTGATCTTTGCACTATTCGGAACGATCGTCGGCTTGGGCACTGCCATTTCTGGTCCCGCTCGCACTTGGGCAGCCAAACTTCCCGAGGGCATTCCTCGGGTTCAGGAGCGGCTGAATTTCATACGAGGGCCTATCAATACATTGCAGCTTTTTTTGCAGCAGGTGCAAGATTTTGGAGAAACCGCCACATCGCCAAACGCGGCCGTCTCGGCGCCTGGCCCTACGCTTCTGACAAACCTATTCAGGGGGACCCGGCACTTTGCCAGCGGATTCTTCACGACTGTGCTATTTCTTTTTTTCCTTCTCGTGTCAGGCGACATCTTCCTTCACCGCCTCGTTGAGATACTTCCGCGCTTCAAGAGCAAACGCCAAGTTGTCGAGATCTCGCAGCAAATCGAAAGCGATGTCTCTGCGTATCTGGTCACGATCACGATCATGAACGCGGCAGTAGGTATCGCTATGGCATTGGCGATGTGGCTCACAGGTGTGGGTGACCCGATCCTCTGGGGGACGGTTGCCTTTTTGCTGAACTACGTGCCCATCCTCGGTACTGCTGTCGGCGTGTTAATCTTTCTTCTCGCCGGCCTGTTGACGCATGATACGCTCTGGCAAGCACTGCTTCCTGCGGGGCTTTACTTTGGATTTCATTTGATCGAGGGCGAAACTGTAACGCCGATGCTCCTGGCCAGACGGTTCACTCTGAACCCCGTCCTCGCCATCATCTCACTCGTCTTTTGGTTCTGGATGTGGGGTATTCCGGGCGTCATCCTTTCCATGCCAATGCTGGCAATTACCAAGATCATCTGCGACCGCCTTCAGCCGCTGGCTGCTTTTGGACACTTTCTGGAAGGGTGAACGCTCGGCGGTTTGCCGGTTTCCGTCGCCGGAGGCAATGGGAGTGCGCGTTCGTTCGCACTGCTTCGACGCAACCGCCTTATGGGAACGCTTATGGGAACGCGCGCGGCGCGCCGACGCTCAATTATTGAATTCTCAGGAGGAAATGTCGCGCCCGAAGAGATTCGAACTCCTGACCCCCAGATTCGCAGTCTGGTGAGTCCATTGAAATTGTTGAATTTCGACCGCGATCTCGCGATCCACTTCAGAACTTTAGTGCGATCAATAAACGCCTCGAGGGAGGGACTCTGCGCCTATTTCTTCCTCGAACCCAATTTGACCGGCAACGCTTTTTGGCGGGCTTCTCGTATGCGTCCTAAGCTCACCAGCCTACGCCGTGCTCTCTACATTGCGAAATCATAGGCGCACTATTGCGTGCTATACGGTCGTTGCTCCAGTATTCGAGAGACTCCCTCGCACGCCAAACAGCGACATTGGACGCCATGGCTTTTGTTGACACAGTGTTGACACGGCTGAATTTTTGCACGGCTCGCAAAACAACAACGCCGCCAAGTCATTGACCTGGCGGCGTTATTTGGTTGCGGGGGTAGGATTTGAACCTACGACCTTCAGGTTATGAGGATGAATTTCCCGCTTTCCTGCTCATTCCCCACTGTTCCCCGGCATTCCTAACCTATTGAGAATATTTAATTTCGGCATTACATCGGATGGACGATGATGTCGCTGATTTCCTTTTCGGTGGCGACACGGTGGCGACACGGGGCCCAGACGATGCCAGTAGCAAAACTGACAAAACGCACGGTCGACGCGATCAGCGCCGACGATCGCCCAATCGTTATATATGACGTAGACCTGAAGGGCTTCGGTCTTGCCGAAGGGGAGCGATCTCGCGAAATTCTTCCGTCACGACGCTGAATCTTGCCAGCTCGGCCATGCCGAAGGAAGTCGTCATGGCCACGTCGGCGGCGTCGCGCCCGGTAGCCATCAGAACGCGGCCCACGCGGGGCTCGTTGTGGCGGGCGTCGAAGGTCCACCACCTTTCCTCCAAATACACCTCAAACCAGGCGCTGAAATCCATGGGGACGGGCGAAGCCGGAACGCCAATGTCGCCCAGATAACCGGTGGCGTAGCGGGCGGGGATATGCATGCAACGGCAGAACGTAATAGCCAGATGCTGAAAGTCGCGGCAGACCCCGACGCGCTCCGTGTAGGTTTCCATGGCGGTCCTGGTCGCGCGGGCGAACTGGTATCCGAATTGGACCGTATTGTGAACCCAGTTCACAATCGCCTGCACGCGTCCCCATCCCGGCGCGGTAGTGCCAAATAACTCCGTGGCAATGTTCGACAGCCGGTCTACTTCGCAATAGCGGCTATTCAGCAAATACGGAAGGTTATCGACAGGCAGATCTTGTACAGGGTGTTGCCGCGCCTGGTAATTTACCTGGTCCATTGCTCCAGTATCCCGGACAAGCGTCGAGTTCCAAAGGCGCAGCTTGCCCTGAGGAGCCAGAAACCTTGTACAGCGGTTTCCGAATCGATCGTCGTACCGTTGTGTTATGACCGCTGGCTCAATCCGCAATTCGTCCGGTTCGCGAAGGTCCGCCTCTCGAGAGGGATGCACGTTCAGAAGGGCCACAACCGCGACGGGCTGGGGAATGTTGAATTCAATGTCATAGCCTAGGCGTATCAGCATGGTTTGCTACTGCGGCGCTCATCGGGGAGGGGGCCGATTACTCCAAACACCAGCATACCACCTTATTTGCCGACCTTCGCGCTGGAGCCGAAAGCGATCACGGCGGCGCCGGAATGGCATTCAAGATGGAACAGGACCTCGTCGAATAGCGCCCGAGGTCCTGCTTTGACTTTGCATTCGGATAAAACCCACAGGTTGTAGCCTGCGCTACTTAACCCAACATCAGTCGGGTCTACCGGTTTGAATCTTTTGCCGATTCGTTGTGCGGCGCGTTCTTCTGCAACACGCGGACGAGGTGCTGTCCGGATTCGGGAATCGAGGCCTTGCCGCCCAGCACGATTTCCCTGGCTGTGATCTTGCGGCCATAGACATCGGCGCTGGCGTCGTCATCGGGGCGAAGCGTGGAGCCTTCGAGCGAGATGCCGGCAAACAGACCGCGCGAGCGGGAGTAGCTTAGGATTTCCGCGCGCAGGTAGGCATCGGTATCCGCGGAAGCGTCGCGGCCCTTCGGGCCGGCTGCGGCGGAAGCATCGGCGCCGAGTTTAACTTTGCTGTCCAAGAATGGAAGACGCGCCTCTCTCGTTCATGACGAGGAGGACGAGATCGGTCGCTTGGCCGCCGAGTTGAAATCCAACGCTGCCGCCTTCGAGTGCGTACATCGCCGGTGAACCCCAGGGGCCGTTGAAGTGCTCGCCCCGTCCGGCAAACCATGGCTCCGCGGCCGTAGCTTCCGCCGACGACAAATGCAGCCTTCAGAACGGATGGGAAAACGATGATGCATTCCGCTTTTTCGAGCAGCTCCTGCGGGATGTTGTCGGGCACGTCCATCACTTCCTGCAGGACGGTGCCGGAATTTTCCAAACGTTCTTGTTCCTTGTTGGCGGCGAACGCCGAACTTGCGACGAACAAAATGCAGACACCAAGAGTCAATTTACGAAACATCGCGAACCTCCACTATCTTCTTCCTAGTTGATGAACTTCAATTCGTACCGAACTTTTCCTGAAGCGATTGGAAGCATGCTTTCGGCCGGGCAACCGGTGCTAAAGAGATTCTTCTCGATCATTTTCTTTCGGCTGGGTTACGCCTTCTGTTTCGCGCCGATGACGAGCAATCCCGTCCCGCCTAATAACGCCAGCACTCCGACTATAGGAGGAAGAGGGACGTGCTCGGTATCGTCTCTCGTGGCGTGAATCGGCCCCACATCGAGAACTTTTTCCCGGCGCGTATAGCTGAATCCCTGGTAGACGAGGGCGAAAATCCCCAGAACCACGAGCACAATTCCGAGTACGGTGATTGATTTCATCGGTTCTCCTCCACGATCAAGATATCGTTCGCCGGCCCTGAATGACTCGGATCAAGAAGGTAACAATCGCCAGGATCAACAGGATGTGGATGACCCCCCCATCGTGTAGGAAGTAACGATCCCGAGTAGCCACAAGGCGAGCAAAACGGCGAAAATTGTCCAGAGCATTTTGGTCCTCCTTTGCTAGTCGTGGTCGGGATGAGAATGGCGCCAATTCCAGTAATTGGACTGCTCTCTCTTGCTGGACTTCGAGAATTCGTGATTCTTCTTGTGGTTGTTTGTCAGATAGATTCCCCACGAGTTGTTTTCGCGATCATCCCAGTTGTGGTAGTCCTTGTGGTGGCGATCGTAGACCCGGACCTGGACTCCTTCGTCTTTGGGTCCGGCCGCGGCCAGAACTGCGACCGGAGCAGCAAGAACTGCAGCGAGCAAAAGCGAACTGATACAACGATGTGTAATGCGCATGTGACGATCCTCCTATGGAACTCTGATATTTCTTTGTCGGAACGGCGAGAAGTGAAGGTGGGTTTCCGAGTGCTGCCTTCTGCGACGGCTTCTGTCTTCCCTATCTATCCTTTTGCAAGAGCATCATGGGGCTTTGGGACGGGGGTGTCTGTGCTCTTTTGCACGTATTCCAGAATATTGTTGTATTTCGCTTGCCGGGAAGTGAAACCGGGAAAGGCGTCAAACTCGTATGGAATCAGCCATTTGAAGAGGCCGCAGGTCATTGAGAATGACGAAGCCGCATAGGCATGCTAACCTTGATGCGTTGCGGAACCGCGTGAAAGCCACATGAAGCCAAACATTTTGAATAAGACGAAGAAGAGTGGAGTTTTCAACGCGCAGGCGTTCCACGACTCCGCGGGCGTTTCCAGGACGATCGTGGAATTCCAGAAGAAGGACACCATTTTCTCCCAGGGCGACGCCTGCAAGAACGTAATGTACATTCAAAAAGGCTCGGTCATGCTTTCCGTCGTATCCAAGACCGGGAAAGAAGCCGTCGTGGCCATGTTGAAGCCGGGCGATTTCGTCGGCGAAGGCGGGCTGGCCGGACAACCCCTGCGAATTGCAACGGCGACGGCCACCGCGCCTTCGACGCTGCTCGTCATCAGCCTCGAAGAAATGACCCGCGTGCTTCACGCCGAGCACGCGCTCTCCGACCACTTCATCACCTACATGCTGGAACGCAATATCCGGATTGAGGAAGATTTAATCGATCAGCTGTTTAATTCCAGTGAGAAGAGGCTGGCTCGAACGCTGCTGTTGCTTGCCCGTTACGGCAAAAAAGACAAGCCCCAATGGGTTCTCCCCAAAATATCCCAGGAAACGCTCGCGGAAATGATCGGGACGACGCGCTCACGCGTCAATTTTTTCATGAAGAAATTTGAGAAGCTGGGATTCATCGCCTACGAAGGCGGGCTCCAGGTGAACGACTCCCTCCTCAGCGTCGTCCTCCATGATTGAGGATTCATAGCTCTAATGCGGATGGATGCTTATTTGTCCGAGCCGCTCCCGGCGGCCGTTGGCAAGTCCGAACGGATCAGCGCCTCCGCCTGCCCCCACACGCTGGGATCACATTCGATTTGGGTGTGAGCCTTCACCAGGAGCCGGTCGAACCAGGGATACTGAGAGCAATTATAAGGGCTGGCTTTGTATTCGAACTTAAAATTACCGATGATCTTGGTGCGTGCCGGGTCGGCGGCGCGGATTTCGGATTGGCCATGAATGAATCCATCCGGCTGGTAGAAATTCGCGGCTCGCTCCACGTTCGCGGGGATAATCGCATCGTTCTGGCGAAACTTGGAAACGCTATCCACTTGAATGGTGAGAAGAACAGGGACGCTGTCGCTTTCCAATTCACGGGCGACGGTTATGGCTTCCGAAGCCCCCCAGCTATGTCCATAAAGGATGATGCGGGCATTCTTTTTCTCGCTGTCCGTCAGAGTCCCGTCGTGATCGGCGTCCAGCAGGGCCAGGATTTTCTTTCTGGCATTCTCTCCGTGATAGTTCTCGAAGGTTTCCACGTCCACGCCTGAGGGATAGGCCTTGCGCAGGCGCGCGGCGAGGCGCACCTCGTCATGAACGGGATCATCATGCCTGACAAGTCCGCCGAGGAATCCGAAGACGATTACCGGCGGCATCGGGTTAGCAGCTGCCGCTGAAGCAGAATTGTCGCGGGCGCCAAGCGACGCCCGCGCTTCCTTTGCGGCGGACACATGGCAAAGCACGATCGTAGCCGCAAGGAGAGACGCAAAAATGAGCGCCGGCAAGCCTAGTCTGCGAGATTTTGAGATGTTAATCATCGGAAACAAATTCCAGGCAAAGCAGTCTCACCGCTCCATTATCTCACCTGTCCCAAGGTTGCGAGAAACGAACGGCGCGATCGCCTGATGCAGGTCTGAAAGCAAGAATACATGCCCAAGGGCCAAATCCCCCGTGCAACTCTTTTTCCAGCGCCCGCAAATTCTCTGAGAGATGAAAATAGGCTAAGATCACAAAGGGGTTTTTACCGGG
>CAWFNO010000005.1:0-441116 GCA_963817155.1 uncultured Pseudomonadota bacterium | reverse complement strand
CTGTCAATGCCAGCACGGCATAAATTCTTGTGCCTCTTCCTCGGCATATCGGTCCTCCTTGATGCTAAAAGACATACTTCAAGTCGGACCACTTCAACGAGGGCGGATCAAGTTCAACCGGTCGACGCAACACTTGTGTAATGCGTACCAAATGCTCGCCTATGCGAGCGCAATAGTGGCCCGCCGCCCGTTGAGTTCGCAGCGCAAGAAGTATCGTGTTTAAAAAAAACCGAACGTAAGGCTAACAATTTCATCATTACCGAGCGGAACCTGTTCATCACTGGCCGGTACGTTTTAGTTGGCCGTTTCGACGTTTCACAAACCCATATGCCATCCAAAACCGCTACCGGACCACAGTTCAGTCTTACGGGTTCCTACCTGACGGAACAATTGCGAGAGAGTCTCCCTTACCTAGAGGAAGAGGGCTGGACGAATACGGCTGAGCTTATGAGGGCCGCCGCAACCGAACTGGAACGGCTGACACTCAAGGTAGAGAAATTTGAACGACGACAATGCGACGCTGATCAAGCGAAGATTAAAACCAGTAAACGCAGTCGCCTCGTTTTGCGTCTCTTCGGCTAGCCCTGCACGACAATGCGTACCGGTCGCATGTGACGGGTGTGACGGATTTGCGTGTGATCAAACACGTTCACCCACATATAAAGAATATGCCCCGGAATAAAGTCGTGGTCGTATTTGCTGCCTGTCCGTAAGGCCCGCACTGTTTCCAGATACCAGTGCCCATCGCTCCAATGCGCCGCGCCACGAATGGCAGCGCGCTCACCCTCGTACTTGCCTGAAATCAGAACTCCCGGAATTACAGTGCCGACCGGGATCGTGGCATCCACTTCTTTGGAATACGGGACGCTTTCGTCGTCCGTCATCCACCACCTCGCGCCTTCCGAATCGCTGGAATCGGGGTTGAGATCGAAATGGCCAAGTGCTGCAAGGGTTGCCTTCCAGTCTTTCGGGAGTCGATGGACACCAATCGGCCCGCGGTATCCCCCCGGGGGTTCGTGCACGTAGTTGTATGAGTAGAAGGCGCGGCCGGGATCGACCCAATATCCCGCCTCATAACGATTTTTGCCCGAAGCTTCGTCTGGTGTGGGCTTTCGTGGCGCTTCGAAATACATATTGTCAACGTAACCAAGTAAACCGCCGCGCGACGCTTTCCACTGCCACACGTCCATCAAGTTACCTGGGGCCGTATAGTGATAGCCTAAGCCATTCATCGGGGGTGGCTTATCGGGCAATGGCCTAGAGCCGAGATAGGTGCTCTCTCCAGAGCCAAATGTCGGCGAGCGAGAAAACCCGATAGCCAATTTGTCCTCGTAAAAATCGGTGACGTCATTCACGTCCTTACGATGGGCCAACAAATGCCAGCCATCGGCCTTTTTAATCAGCGGCACGCGCCGATACGAACGAGTTGGGTCTTCCCACTTAAAGGCAAAGTAGACATTCTTTTCGTCGTGCACGGCGCGAATTTCAACCAAGGACTCGCCGGTGCCACCAAGGTTGGCACCTTGCTGCGTGTGGACGAATACGGGACGGGCCTTAGCCCAGACGGCGTCGTCGAGGAAGCCATCGACTTTCGGTGGTTCGGACACACGGGCAATCACGAGCGTATCGCGTGTTAGCCAATCGATCCCCGCGGTTACTGCCACTGTCGCGATACCAACGTTCACGGCAATTAATAGTGGATACGCGAGAGTGGCTCTCGTCCGCACGAGTCTCGCGGGACGAAAAAGACGGAAGAGCTGCCACCAGCCACCATACATGTAGTGACTGATGACGTGGACGAAGATGTAAGCCAGTCCAACAATTGCAGTGACTGAGTGAATCCAGACCCACCAGTTACCGTAGCCGAGATACAGAATTATCCCCGTCGCGGTCATTACCGTGATGAGTGCGTAGATGAACCAATGCAAACCAATATTGGCGCCCTCCCAGCGCTTTCTCTGCGCCGCGGGTATCAATATGATTTTCACTCTCTTGAGCCGGTTGCGCGGCACGAGGCTGCTGCGCACTACGTAGATGAGATATGCTGAAGAGCAGAATAATAGCGCAAGGCTGGCCAAAAAATGCCAAGTCCACATTTCGCCTTGAGGCAGAATCGGAGACAGCCACTGGGCAAATCTTGGCGCGACAAAGCCGAACGTTGCTATCCGAAAGCCCGTGAGCAGGCTGACGATGAGTGCGGTCGCGGTGGACCAGTGGAGGAGGATGGTTCCCACGTCGCTGCGCGGCGGCGTGTTGCGGGGATCGCGTCTCGATGTTTGGTCTCGACTCTCGGGCGCTACGCGAGACGAAACATTGGTGGATGGCAGATCACGTTGAATGATATCGACCATTCCACGCACTCCTCCGCCTAAAAGTTATGAGTGAAAGCTAAAGGATCAGTCGAAAGCCAACAATGCGGAGAGTATCAGCTAATCCGTTGGTTCGCCAGTAATGACTTGTGCTTGGTTGGCGGCGCCATCGGAACCGTAGGGATAACGCTGAAAGGGAACCACTGCATGGGGTCGGAGGCCGCCTTCTCAAACCTGGAAAACATTTCTTCGAGATCATGCCGAGGCCATTGCTGCAATCGATATGTGCGTCGTTCCGACGCTGACCTTTGATCGTCTGTTTGCGTTTCTGGTCCTGGGTCATGGCCGGCGACAGTTGCTTTGGTTCGAGGTGACACGGTATCCGACCGCCAAGTGGCTGGCCCGGCAGATCACCGAGGCGTTTCCCTGGGCATCGGCGCCGACTTATCTGGTGCGTGACAACGACCGTGCCTACGGACATGTCTTCACGTCTCGGGTGAGGGCAATGGGTATCCGCGATCGGCCGATCTCTCCTGGATCTCCGTGGCAAAATGGCATTGCGGAACGTCTGATTGGCACGCTGCATCGAGAGTGCCTGGATCAAATGGTCGTCTGCGGCGAGGCGCACCTACGCCGCGTTCTTTCGGCTTATGCAGCGTATTACAATCAAGCGCGTACGCACTTGGCATTGCAGAAAGATGCGCCGTTACGTCGCGCCGTCCAACGGTCCGGTGCCATTGCCGCCATTCCGATCTTGGCCGGGCTACATCAGCGTTTTGTCCGGATATGATTTTCGGAAAGGACAGGTTGAATCTGAGGTTTTTCCCACCTGCATTCACCCTCTTGAGTGGTATTAGATTTGCTGTACAGTGGTATAGTGTTCACTGTACGGCTGTTCGAGGGGTGGCCGATGCGCTCCCAAATCAAGATTATTGCCACGGCTTTTGTTGGCACGATGCTTTTTGTTGCGGTTGGTTTTTTGGCCAAGCCCGGTTTCAATGATGCAACGCCAGTAGCACACGCGATCCATGGACAGGTCACGGCTAGTGGTGGCGCCGAGGGAGATGGCTAGTCGCTAAGGAGTAGCAATGGTGCTCAAAGCCGAATGTTTCCCAATCGAAAAGATCTATGTCCCCGCGAAAAGGAGGAAGATGCTGAAACCCCAGGTGGTTCAAGAAATCGCCGAAAGCATTTTGGAAGTTGGGCAACATGCTCCCATCCTCATTCGACCTGATGAAGATCGCTTCGTGTTGGTAGACGGTCTTCATCGGCTCGAAGCGTGCAAGGCACTAGGCGAAAAAACGATCATCGGCTTTCTCGTATCGGTCAACATTTCACAGGACAAAGCTCGTTCACCATACGACGCCGAGTTAGAAGCACAACGCCAGAAGACCGAGCGGCTAAGGAAACTCCGACTGGAAAAGGAAGCTGCGGAGAAAATGGCCAATGATTCAGCACCAGTCATGGAGACCGAATCAGCGGCATTTTCGCGAGAACGCCAGAAAAGAAAGACCTCCAGATCAAGCTCGAGCCGATTAGATGGCAGAGCTTCCGCGGCAACGCCAAAGACTTTATCAGATTGGTTCGTGAGACAAGAACGCGAGGGTTTTCGGTATTGATTGTCGCTAACGCTCGTAAAGGTCTGGTTGGAGATTTAAGTCCTGCCGGGCCCACCGCTAAAAAAATGGTCTTTGATTTTTCGTAAAAAAATAGTCCCGATTGGTAAACCCACACTCAGGTTTGTCACTACTTTGTTCTCATTGTGATCGCGGCTATGCCTTGTCGCGCCATGCTGGCCTGATCTGCCATGGCGCAATATCGTTGCACTTCGGATCCGCTCTTGTGCCCGCGGCCAAAGTGGTTTTCTCAGCTTGGGGACACGTACATCCGCGCTCGACGACGCTGGGGAGCCTGGGTCGTATTTTAGAAAAATCTCGTCTACCCAAATTTGAGTCATAAATTACCTCCATTGTTTCGACGTAATTTTGCGGGTGAGGTGTAAGACGCTTTAGGATCTGGCGGAGCTGTCCACAGCCGAGGGGCTAAAAGCGCAAAATCGGAGTACCCTAGCGAGTGCGAATTGCTTAGAAGCCGCAAATGCAATTCACTCATCGATACGTTCTAAATGGCAGCCCACTTCATTGTGCGGTTTGCAGCGAGCCGTTTAGGGACGAATCTTATCGGCGTGGAAATCGGTATTTCTGTAATGAGCTATGTGCCGACGCCGCACGTGAACCCGTCCATCTGAGACTTGTCTCACGAGATTCGACCGCTCAGAAATTAGACGTTGCCGGTCAATAGCAATATCACCTTGATAAAGGCATCGGTCGCGATTGAGATAAAGTGCGAGACAAAGCTGAGGTTCAATCCAAATTGCGCACCGAATATCGGCAAGACAATAAGTAAGCCAATAAGGATGACCATCCCATAAGGCTCAAGTCGCGCAAGTTGCTTGCCAAGTACATTTGGAAGCAAGCCCACAGCGATACGCCCGCCGTCCAGTGGCGGCAACGGAAACAGATTAAAGACCGCCAGAACGACATTAATGATTAGTGCGTTCTTTAAATTTAAAGCCGCCCATTGAGCGACAACGGCTGGCAGATAGGGAATTACGTAGAAACCTAAGGCAGCAACAATTGCCAACGCGAAATTCATTGCCGGTCCAGCAGCAGCCACTAACACCATCCCGATGCGGGGATTACGAAGTGCCCGAAAGTTTAATGGCACCGGCTTGGCATATCCAAAAAGAAATGGTGACCGCGCCAATAGCAAAAGTCCTGGCAAAAGAATCGTACCAAAGGGGTCTATGTGTCGAAGCGGATTGAGGCTGACCCGTCCGAGCTTAGATGCTGTTTCATCGCCAAGAAACCGAGCAACGTATCCGTGAGCCGCTTCGTGAAAAGTGACGGCGATAAGCACGGGCAGTAGCCAAATTGAAATGGTGTAGAGCATGTCCATGTTAAGTCATGAGGGCTTGTTATTTTCCCGACGAGCTTCCCCGTAAGCAGCAAAGATAATATCTTTGCCATACTTTCGTTCAAGTCTTCGAACAGTGAAGTGGCCCCGAGCGACCGATTGGAAGTGGTCGATAAATGCGTAATTGACGGCTGCGCCGCCAAGCGCCCCGATAACCGGAATGGTCTGCGCTGCCGCTTTCTGGCTAACAACTGTTCCGAACCGAGAGGCGACCTGAGCGATCAATCGGACAAGAACTGGGCTGCCTTCCTCGACGATGCCTCGCTCAGCAATAAAGCGCGCAGCTTCTGTGACGGATTTTGCGAGAATTCCACGTATGACGAAATAGTCGCCGTTTGCTGCATCGTCCCTCTCTGTGCGACCGCCGAGGCCAAATACTTCAACACATGAGAGGGTCGTTTCCGGATCGGCTAAATTCTCACCCTCACTTCGAGCGATATCAAGAATTGAACGCAAGATAATGATTGTCGAGACTGGAAGCTCAAAAGGTAGTGATACAATGCCAAACGCGCCGCCTGCGGCACCTGAAGCAACTGCTAAAGTCCTGTGTAGCAGCTGTGAACTTTGTTGAGACCCATTTCGAATTGTAAGCAGCGCGACTTTGAGAGCAGCCTCAAGGCTTTTTGTCGTGGCCGTCGCTATCGCCTGCGAAGCTCCGGCAGGCAACGCCCGCCCCAATAGTTCGATAGGCTTGCCGACCATATTGGTAAGGCGTGCAGCCAAACTCGGATGCTCAAGCAACCTAACCGCGTTGCGTAGCGCATCGGCGTCTTCTTTATTGATTGGCATGCACTGATCTTCACACGGAACACCGAGTGAACAAAGTCTACGGATTCTCCACGAGTTCAAAGTGTCGTCTTCGCGTTTCGTTCTGTTTTGAGTTGCCGAGAGCGACACGTGCTCAGCGAGAAAAATCACTAAAAACAGCACATTAAATGGTGGGCGCTGTAGGGATTGAACCTACGACCTCTCCCGTGTGAAGGGAGTGCGCTCCGAGCATCTGGACTCGCCTTCGCGCGCCTCGTAAGGGGCCTTTTGCGAGGACCAGCGTGAAGTGTTGCCGCTATTTCGGTCATCCCACGCTCGCACAGTTGCACCCCGACCGTACCGGTTGCAAACTGTTTCAATACAATAACGCGTGATCCTGAGCACTCGCAGTCCAGCCTTGACGTGGAGGTCGCTGTGCAGAAGTCAGCAGATAGGGCCGCTCCACCCCCAAAGCCTAAGCCGCCGCCACCACGGCCGCCACGGCCACCAGCACCACCACCGGGGCCGTTCCGTCACTTGGGCGGATTAATCACTTTCGTGCTCGGTTTGGCCATGCAAATCAGGCAGTCATACCTTCCTGCGCTATCTGGACGTGGCTCATGTCCCCGAGTTGGTTAAGTCGCCTAATTTTGGCTCTCACAGCAATTATCGTCCCCGCGACATTTCTCCATGCGGCACTACCATGTTGTGCCCAGACACCCGTAGGTATTTCGCTCACCGGTCAATTATTGATCGCTTCGCCCACAATTCGCGATTCCCACTTCGATCACGCTGTAATCCTGATTGTGCGCCACAACCAAGATGGCGCGATGGGCATCGCCATCAATATGCCGCTAGAGGAACGTTCATTGGCAAGTATTCTGAAGCTGCTCGGAGAGAAAGACACAAACGTTGCGCAAAATGTGCATATTTTTTCGGGCGGTCCTGTCCAACCTGACATTGGCTTCGTCATCCACAGCTCCGACTATCGCGGGCCTGAAACTGTCGATGTCAGCGAGCGGGTACTTATGACCTCAACTAGCCAAATATTGCGCGACATCGGCAACAGCAAAGGTCCAAAAAAGAGCCTCATTGCCTTTGGCTATGCAGGTTGGGGACCCGGTCAACTTGAAGACGAACTTCGGCGCGGCGTTTGGTTCACCACTCTCGGAAGCCCAAAGCTGATTTTCGATGAGGACCGAGGAAAGGTTTGGGAATTTGCCTATTCACGTCGCACTCAGGACCTATAAGGTGCAACGATCATCTTCCTCAAGCCGGAAAGTTTTTGGTCTCTCACTGTGGTCAAACAGCGGGTCGCGACTGGCTGCTCGATGATAGTCGCTAGGCAAAAAGAGGTGGCCCCGTTCCGTTAGACAAATCCGTTCTATCCCATTGATCTTTGTTACTCAGTTAGACACTTTTATTTTTGCAACTCACTGTTTGCACTTATAAAATATTAGATTGAAAATCGCAGTGTCGGTGGTTCGATTCCGCCCCTGGGCACCATCTATTTTGTTTCGAATCAGTTAATAAAACGTTTGACCGTATCTGTGCAGCTCAGCGCGCTGCCGCGCGCTGAATAAACCCTGCTGGCCCGAGTTGATGCGGAACCGCAAAACTATAAATGCCGTGATATTGTCCGCGCGGCGAGGTCAATGAAAAAGTAGCCCCTGAAAACGTGTTTCGCGGTTGAAAATAGTTGTTAAACTCTGGGCATTATAATGTCGGAAATATATGAGACGTGCTGGCGATTGTAATGCTGAAACATTGAGAATGTTAGACAAGATTTAATTTGACCGACACTTGGACGAATATATGTTTGAGCGCAGACGAGAATCACGTGTCGGAATTTATAAGCGCGGGATCATTAAATTTGGAGCAGCGGGAACAGGACTACCTTGCACTGTTGTTGATCTAACGCCGAGCGGCGCTGGTCTTAGTGTCGGGAGCACGTTCGGCCTGCCACAGATCTTTCAATTAGCGATTGATGGCGAATTCGGAGTTCGGTATTGCAGAGTAGTTTGGACAGACAATAAAAAACTTGGCGTTTCGTTTGAATAGCCCGATAGGGCATTCTTACGAAATGCGTGAAGTCTGATGTGATCCGCCATCCGGCCGGCATTGCGGGGACGTTGCTGCAAAAATGGAAAATTTCAGGCCCTTTCAGGGCCTGGGTTAAATAGACTATACCGCGACGCACGCGCACCTTAACCAACCAACCTGGCACAATGGAAAACGCGCAAATCCCAAACGAGAATACCCGGGTATATGTCATCGGCGATATCCACGGCCGGCTAGACCTGCTCGATCGCATGATCGCCGCCATCAATAGCGACACAAAACAGCATCGTGCCGAAAGCCTCACCGTGACACTCGGCGATTATATCGACCGTGGTCCAATGTCGCGCAGCGTGCTCGAGCGCCTGTTGAACAACCCTTTCCCTGGACGCTTTGTCGCGCTCAAGGGAAATCACGAGGCGCTAATGAGTGCTTTTCTCGATGATCCGGTCGTGGGAGCTCATTGGCAGCATCTCGGTGGGTTGGAAACGTTGCGTTCTTTCGGCGTTCGGCTCTCGCCGCTGCGGGATGGGCGGAACTTCGACGTGGCTGCTGAGCAATTTCGTGCCGCTCTCACGCCGGAGCACAGAAATTTTCTATCGTCACTGCAAATGTCATTTACTGCCGGACAGTATTTCCTGTGTCACGCCGGCGTGCGGCCGGGTGTGGCACTCGACCGGCAGAGTGACGAGGATTTGCTATGGATTCGCGATGAATTCCTCGACAGCGAAATGGATTTCGGAAAGGTCGTCGTTCATGGCCACACGCCGGTGGTCGATCCAGAAGTGCACCAAAACCGCATCAATATAGACACCGGCGCATATGCCACAGGTCGATTGACTTGCGTTGTGCTCGAAGGCGACGGCCACCGGTTCATCACGGCGTAGCGACATCGGCGTCCCTTACCGGATCATCCAAGCGAGTAGGCTGTCCCGCTTGAACGCGAGGCGAAGAGCGAATTTGGTCTCGCTCGCATCGGGCTGCATCGCGCTATGATTCCAAGATAGTCTTTGCGCGCGGGTCGGCTAAAGGATCTTCGGACGGATCGATGCAAGACAGTTCAACTGTACGTTTCCGAGCTACTTTCCACGCTTTGTGCAGCATGAAATTTGGCGATTTTGCGCCCAAGAAGGACTCGATGTCTGCAATAGCAATTGCAGCGATGATCGCAACCGATGCCAGTTTAGATGGTGCCGACTATTCGGCTGCGGCGATCGACATTCGGTCTTTCCGGTGACCGACTCGCGATTCGATGAGACTTTTGCCGAAACAATGACCTAAAGTAGATCCTCAGAAACCGCCTGACCAAGTTTCTGACCAAAAAGAGTACGGATACGGCGTAACATTCGGATGGTTGCCGCGGCGTCCATGTCGACGCTCGTGTTGAATCCGGATGAATTGGGTATAGCGTATGGTAAGATTGATCAGCCCGATGACGGCAATTCGCTAAAGGATAAAGGATCATGTATGATTGGGCATGTTGCGTTGTGAGGTGGTGCGATGGTTCGGGATTATGCAATTACCGTTATTTCTTTGCGAGCGGAGGGTTACACCCCCGATGGTAAGAACATCGTCATTTCATTGACGACAAAATACTCGGCTCTTGAACGCAAATATTCGGTGCCGGTTGAATGTTTCGCCGACCTTATTGTCGACCTGCAAAGGGTAAAGGCTTCTAGGGACCACGCATCAACTAAGGCTGGAATTCAACCGACGGTTGCCCCGGGCCCTGGCGATCCTCTAAAGGAAAATCTAGAGACTTTGCCACGTCTTCGGACCGATGCCGGTTAGCTGTGTGGCCCGCCCTTGCATGCAGCGTCTGAGATTTTTAAGCTCATTACCGAAGCCGTTTTTGAGCAGAAAAGAGACCAACTGTTCCGGCTGCATCGATCGGCACAGGTTGAAGGTCAAAAGAAACTTCAAGAATAGTGGCCTGGTTTGCGTCGGTGACGATCATCGTCCAATTTGTCCAATCCTGAATTCTGCGGTCGGATAGTGCGCCTTTGATATCGCGAATTTGGCTTATCACACGATTTCGTACATCAGCGAACCCAACCAACTCCACACCGACTCCATCGGAGAAGGTGTGCGCCCCATCGCTGAAATGAAAATAAAAGCGAGGCATGTCCGCCCTGCTCCAACGGCCCAATAGTTCGGTACAATATTAGATCGCTTTGGGGGGGTTAATACCAAATCCCTTAAATCGTGACTCTTTTGAGGTTCACAAATCAGCGCGGCTCTGATTCCTATGCGGCGAACGATGGAGGTTCGCCATGGCGGTATCACTTCGGGGAGATTTCGACGGGTCACGCCTGCGGGATTTGGCGAAAAAGACCAAGGATGGGCCTCAAGCCCAGCGGCTGCAGGCGCTTGCTGCAATCTACGACGGTGCGACACGCACCGAGGCGGCGAAGATTGGCAGTGTCGGGTGCCCAGATCATCCGGGACTGGGTATTGCGGTTTAACACGCGGGGCCCCGATGGTCTGCTAAACGGCAAGGCACCGGGGCAGCCGTCCAGGCTCAATGACACTCAGCGTCAGGCGATCGCCCGCATGATCGACAACGGCCCAATTCCCGCGATCCATGACGTCGTTCGCTGGCGGCTGATCGACTTGGCGCAATGGATCTTTGAGGAGTTCCGCATCGCCATCGCCAAGCAGACGTTGAGCCGGGAACTGCGCGTTATGGGCTATCGCAAGTTGTCGGCTCGGCCACGTCATCACGCGCAGGCCGATGGCGCGATTGAGGATTTTAAAAAAACTTCCCCGCGCGCCTGGAGGCAATCGCGCGCGAGAAGGCAATCGACCGCAACAAGATAGAGATCTGGTTCGCGGACGAGGCTCGTATCGGCCAGAAGAACAAGATCACCCGCCGATGGGCAAAGCCGGGCTCCCGTCCCAGCGCTCCCCGTGATCAACGGACCGCCTCCACCTACATCTTCGGCGCGGTCTGCCCAAAGCAGGGCAAGGGCGCGGCCCTGATCCTGCCGGCCTGCAATACCGAGGCGATGAACCTGCACCTTGCGAAGATCGCCGAGATCGTCGCGCCCGGTGCCCACGCCGTCCTCTTGGTCGATCAGGCCGGCTGGCACCGATCGAAGCGTCTCGTTGTGCCGTCCAACATCACCATTATCGCCCTGCCGCCGAAATGCCCCGAGCTCAACCCGGTCGAGAACGTCTGGCAGTTCATGCGCGATAACTGGCTCTCCAATCGTATCTTCAAATCCTACGACGATCTCGTCGATCACTGCTGCGACGCATGGAACGAACTCGTCGACCAGCCCTGGCGCATCATGTCCATCGGATTGCGCCAATGGGCCCACGGGTTCTGATCAATGGGACTTGGTATAACTTCGCTTCCGCAGAAGCTGCATGGTAAATTTGGCGCGTATTGTTAATTCTCACCACAACGAAATTTGCAGTATCGCGCCAAAAACCCATTGAGACAGGCATTGAGCGCCATTTTCTAGATGGCATTACAATTGCGTCTGTTGTTGAGCCAGGTACCGCCACTTATCCTTGTCGGCGATGGATTTGCGGCGGAAAGCAATGCAATTACCACCGCGCCCACCACCATTTTCCGCATACAGGCCCGCTCGATGTCCACGATGAACCGCCGCCGGGCAGCCGCGCTTTATTATGCAACGCGCGATGGACAATCGCGGCGAATTGCCGAGCGTATTTCCCATCATCTCGCAGAGCACGAAATCCTCGCCCCGCCATGCGACTTGGCAGTGACGCGGCCTCTGCCGGAGGACCTGACTGCCGTTTCGGTGATCGTGCTGGTGGCCGCCGTCCGCTACGGCCGGCACTTGCCTGAAGCCGATCGTTTCTTGGCGGCCTACCGATCGCTTGCATCACCACCGCCGTTTGCGCTCGGCATAGCGCATAGCGAGTTCGCCGGCGGAACTGCCGAGTTGCTCCGGCGAGCCTGATCATCGCCACCGAAGGTTTCACGTCGGCCGATGGGAGCATCCCTGCGGACTTTGCAGCTGTTCTATCGGATAACCTTCTCTGGACGCTTGGCGCATTCGGAGTTGGCGCCGAGCTGCCCGATATTGATCAGTTGCACGCGGCGGTTCTCGGCGGCTTTGGGGTCGGCGCGGTTGAGCAGCTGTTCCTCGCCGAGACCGACGGCTTCGATCCGCACCGGGCTGATGCCGAAGGGATTAATCAGCGCCGCGCGAATGGCCTCGGCGCGGCGATCGCTCAGTTTGAGATTGTATTCGCGGCTTCCTCTTGAGTCGGTATTGCCGACGACGAGGAAGCAATAGCCCTGCAGATAAGGTGAATAGAGCGCGTCGGCCATCAGGCCAAGCGCGCTGAACGAACTTGGCTTAATGCGCGCCGAGCCGAGGTCGAACTCGATGGCGATGGTGATCTGCGCCAGACTGTTGAGCTGCTCGGACAAGGGCGGCCGGTTGACCGGGTTGGCGCGCGCCGGGTCGTGCAGACCTTGAATGGCAAGCTGCCGCAGGCTCGCGGCGCTGATGGTGGGGGCGTAGTTCTCGACACCTTGAAGGCTGCTGCGGATGTCGTTAGAGCTGAGGTGGATCTGATTTGTTACCGGGCCCGTGGCGAGAGGCGCCTCGTAGCCCGCGTCCTCAATAGCCTGCCGGCACGGCGCACTAACGTTGCGTTTGGCGATCTCAAAGCATTTCAAGAGATTTGCGTCACCCTCCTGGATCCCGCCGCAGAATTTCAGCCTGTCCAGATCGCATACGTGCGGAACCGCGGCACGGGCCTTGGCTCTTTTGACGAGGAGATCGCGCACAACGGCGCTTGCATTCTTGCAGCCGGGCGAAACCGCCGACCAATTCTGGTCCAGGCATTCCGCGATTTTGCCGCCACCAAGCGTGGCGGTCTTGCAGAATTTGCCGATATCCTTGCCGCAGCTCGACGCCAGATGGCCAAGGGCCTCTGCATAACCGATAGTCTGAGCATCTACGCGATCGGAGCAGGCGAACACGAGGGTCGCTGCAAGCGTAAGATACGCAATTTTGGATCCGAACATTTTCCCCTCCGCAGAATGCGTGGCTTTTGCCACAGGCAAGATCAATTAAACGCGGTTTCCTTTATAGTATCGCAACCGTTACGCAAATATAGATAAATCTTACGCCGACTGAAGCCCTCGCGCTTTTACCGGTGCGCCGGCCGTTCAAAATCGAGTTCCGGAGATTGGCGTGTGGTCCGATTGGACGCTGCCAAGATCAAACGAAAGCGTTGGCGCCGTTGTCGTAGCCGGCGATATTGTTTTTAGCAGTCAGAGAATCCGGGGCCGGGTCGTCAAGCTTCAAGGCCTGCTTGACCGTCTGCGCCGACACCGCGACCCAATTCTGCGCGCCGTTGCTTTTAAATTCCGCAACCTGGATGCCGGCGATTTCAATTTTGTTGTCGGCGGCGCGGACCAGGATCGGCGCGCCCGAGTAACCGTAAATGCCGCGCCAGGTATGCAGGAAAAGCTTGCCGCCGTCGATTTCCCCGCGCCATTCGCAATCGGCGTCGGCGGTCATGGCGAAGGCGCGATCCTGCGGATAGCCGGCGATGATCGCCTTGGTGCCGCTCGGCACGACGCCCTGGCTGAGTTCGAGCGGGCGGATGTCGGCAGGCAGGTCTTCGCTCAAGGTCAGCACCGCCCAGTCCGCATTGCTTGTTGCATCATAGCGGAGCGGATCGGATCGAAGGCGGAACCGATATCATACGAGGCGACCCGCGCATGCACGCTGAATTGCCCGGTGCGGTAGCCAACGAGTAAATGCAGCGACGACGCCTGAATGAAGCGCCGGGTTCGCTCGTTGAACACGCAATGCCCCGCCGTCAGGACTTTATCCTTAGCGATGATGACGGCCGTGCAGGCGACCCCGGTCTCGTTGAAGAGCTTGCCGATCGCCGACCAGGGATATTGCGAGACATCGACGGCTTCGCGATGGACGTCGAATTGCGGGACGGATTGCGCCCGCGCCGCGCCAAGCATCGATAGGCTGGACATCGCGAGCACGAGCCCGCGACGCAACAGATTGACGAACATCCCTGTATCCCCGCGCCGTTTTTGTCGTTGGCTTTTGGGGTTTATTTTTTCGACTATGCCGCGGAGGGATTTCGATTCCGTTCAGAAACAGGCTTGCGTAATGGTTGAAAAACAGCCTTGCGCGTTTGTTAACGCCGTTCGCGTGCGCTATCATAATCCACGGTTATTGGGCGCAATGGCAGGAGGCTCGTTTGCTGAAAATCTTGGGCCGGTTGGCAATACTCGCCGCCTTGCTGACGCTGGCAGACTGCGGCATCTATGGCCCCAAGGGCAACGATACCGGCGGGATCATTCCCTGGTCGCCCGACGCCGAGCATGACGCGCTTGAGATCGCGCAAAGCGATTGCGGGTCATTCAACAAATACGCAATAATCACCAGCATCAACCGGCATTACGGCGACTACATCGCCTATTCCTGCACCTGGCGACCGACGCGCGCCATCCACCGGCGGTGAGGGTGCCTGCCGTTACAGCTGCTCGGCGTTGAGATATGCCAGCCGCGCGCCGCAAAAAGCGCAGACCAGTCCAAGGCCGAGCGCGGTGACGCCGGCGATCACGTCCACGGTGCCGCCGAGATTGCCGCTCTTGCTCAAGATCCCGCCGGCCGTGGCGACGGCGAATACCAGCGCGATGAGAAATCGCTGCGCGAGGCGATAGACGAATTCACGTTCGCGCGCGGCAGCGATGAGGTAGGCGCCAGCCGCCCAGCCGCCGACAAAGCCAGCGCCGCCGATCGCCCACCAAGCCAAGGCAGAAGCGAATTGCTGCTTGCTGCCGGCGGCAAGGCCGCGCAGCACCGAGTCGAGGCCGATGCCAAATACGGTCAGCACGATATGCACGGCGAGCGCGGCGAACATCCCGCAGGCGACGGCGGCTACATAATGCAAGCGGCGTAGGGCGTCGGTGTCCATGCGATGCGCAAATGGCAGTGGCGGCGGCGGTGCCGCCGCCACACGATAGCCGATGCCTCGCCTTAACGCGAAATGCGCAGGTCAGCGCAGCTCGGCGTTCAGCAAGTCGCGAAATTCGCGCTCCAGCGCATCGAGCGCCGCGCCGGCGTCAGTAAACTTGGCTGGCCTTCACTCTGCTGCGACTGACGCTCGCCTGACTGGGGCGTCTGAGTATCGACCATATCCAGGCGCATCTTTTCTCCCCGTTCCGCGTCGAATCGGGTGAGACCCATCTCAGTCGGCAATGATCGCGAATCTGTGGATAATCTCGCCACGCCGATTAACATTGGCTGTGACATTTCTGCGACAGGCTTCGGATGTGTGGCCGAACCGGAGTGGTCTTCGGATGTTAGCTTTGCGCGGGGGCTGCGGGGGACGGCGGATGGCCACAGACAGCGGCATCGTGGACACCGACATCCCGGCACGGCTCGACCGTTTGCTCTGGGGCCGTTTTCACACGCTGGTGGTCGCAGCCCTCGGCATTACCTGGATCCTCGACGGGCTCGAGGTGACGCTGGCCGGCTCGCTCGCGAGCGCGCTGAAGGCGAGCCCGGTGCTGCATTTCTCCAATGCCGAGGTTGGGCTTGCCAGCAGCGCCTATCTCGCCGGCGCCGTCATCGGCGCGATCTTCTTCGGCTGGCTGACCGACCGGCTTGGGCGCAAGAAGCTGTTCTTCATTACCCTCTCCATCTATCTGCTCGCCACCGGGGTGACCGGCTTTTCCTGGGATTTTTTCAGCTTCGCGCTGTTCCGCTTCATCACCGGCGCCGGCATTGGCGGCGAATATGCCGCAATCAATTCCACCATCCAGGAGCTGATCCCGGCGCGCGTGCGCGGCTGGAGCGATCTCGTCATCAACGGTAGTTTCTGGATCGGCGCGGCGCTAGGCGCGCTCGGCTCGCTGGTGCTGCTCGACCCGGCGGTGATTGATCCGGAACGCGGCTGGCGGCTGGCGTTTTTCATCGGCGCCGGATTGGCCTGCGTCATTTTCCTGATGCGTTTCTGGATTCCGGAAAGCCCGCGCTGGCTGATGACGCACGGCCGCATCGAGGAGGCGCGCTACGTGGTCGATAGCATCGAGGCGCGGCTCGACGTTGCGCCGGCGGGCGAAAATCTACCGCGCGCGCGTTTGCGGGCACGCAAATCGACGCCGCTCTTTGAGGTTGCGCGCACGTTGTTCGTCGCGCATCGAACGCGCACGCTGGTGGGCCTGAGCCTGATGGCGTCGCAGGCCTTCTTCTACAACGCGATCTTCTTCACCTACGCGCTGATCCTGACCGACTTCTACGGCGTTGCCGCCGGCCATGTCGGCGCCTATCTGCTGCCGTTCGCCGCCGGCAATTTCTTCGGACCGGTGCTGATCGGCCGCCTGTTCGACACGCGCGGCCGTCGCGTCATGATTGCGTTCACCTACATCGCCTCCGGCGTGCTGCTCGCCATCACCGGCTATCTCTTCCTGCGTGGCGTGCTCAGCGCACAGACGCAGACCTTGTGCTGGACGGTGATTTTCTTCTTTGCCTCGGCGGCGGCAAGTTCCGCCTATCTCACCGTGAGCGAGACCTTCCCGCTGGAAATCCGCGCGCTGGCTATCGCCTTCTTTTATGCGGTAGGAACCGGCATCGGCGGCGTCGCGGCGCCCTGGCTGTTCGGGCTTTTGATCGACACCGGCTCGCGCGCCAGCGTGTTCGGTGGCTATCTGCTCGGTGCCGCATTGATGGTCGCGGGTGGCCTGGTGGCAGGACGCTGGGGCGTCGCCGCCCAGCGCAAGCCGCTGGAAATGGTGGCGCGGCCGCTGACGTTTATCGATTGAGCGCGGCTCGCCAAGTCTGGCACTGGATCGCGATTAAAATCATCGGTATGACAAGCCGGTGGCGATCAATCAGGCGGCTGTGCCTTCGATGAAACCCCAATATCCCGTGACGCGCAGCGACGGCGAGTGGCGCAAGCTGCTCAAACCGGACCAATACATGGTCATGCGCCGCTTCGGCACCGAACCTGCGGGAAGCTGCGCGCTCAACCACGAGACGCGGGAAGGGACCTTCCTCTGCGCCGGCTGCGACCAGCCGCTGTTCGTCTCGCAGACTAAATATGAAAGCCACACCGGCTGGCCAAGCTTCTTCGCGCCGGTCGTAGGTGCGGTGGGGCAGCGGCCTGATCCCGTTTACGGACCGTTGAACGTCGAGGTGCATTGCCGACAATGCGGCAGCCACCTCGGCCACGTCTTTCCCGACGGCCCGCCGCCGACGCACCAGCGCTACTGCATCAATGGTGTGGCGATGAAATTCCTCCCCGCATGAGCAGCATCGGCCACAACGCCAAACGCGTCGGCGCCGAAGTATTGGCCGAGATGCTGGCGGGCTATGGCGTGACGCATGTGTTCATGGTGCCGGCGGTGCTGCGGCGCACCTTCGCCGAGATGGAGCGGCGCACGAAAATTGCGCGCGTGCACTGTCACGGCGAGAAATCCGCCGCCTACATGGCCGACGGCTACGCGCGCGCCTCCGGCAAGCCCGGCATCTGCATGGCGCAGGTGATCGGCGCGCTCAACCTCGCCGCCGGATTGCGCGACGCCTGGCTCGCGCATTCGCCGGTCATCGCGTTTACCGGCGGGCGTGATCCGAAAACAAAATTCCGCAAGGTCTACCAGGAAATCGACGACGTTCCGGCGTTCGAGCCGGTGACCAAGTTCAACGCCACCGTCGATGACGTCGCGCGCATTCCCGACATGCTGCGGCAGGCGTTTCGCGTCGCCACCTCCGGCGACGCCGGGGCCAGTGCATCTTGCAATTCCGCGGCAACGAGGGACAGGTCGATCTCGACGAGGCCGAGATGGACCGCATCGTCGAGCCGCAGTTCTCGCGCGTGCCGCCGTTCCGCCCGGAGCCGGAAGCAGCGCATGTGAAGGCGGCGCTCGACCTGCTGCAGAAGGCCGAGCGGCCGATCTTCGTCGCCGGCGGCGGCGTGCGCGCCTCCGGCGCCGGCCGCGAGCTCACCTCGCTGGCCGAGGCCCTGCAAATTCCGGTCGCCACCTCGCTCAACGGCAAGGATTCGATCCCCGGCACGCATCCGCTGTCGGTCGGCGTCGTCGGCACCTATTCGCGCGAGAGCGCCAACCGCGCTGTCAACCGCGCCGATCTCGTCTGCTTCATCGGCTCGGAAACCGGCGGCATGACCACGCATTTCTGGGCGGTGCCGAAAATCGGCACGGCTGGCGTGCAGATCGACATCGATCCGCAGGCGCTCGGCCGCAACTATCCGCTGACAGCGAGCGTGCTGGGCGACGCCAAAAGCGTGCTGGTGCGCATGCTCGGCCAGATCGACAAGTCGAGCGCGCGCAAGACGCGAAGCCTGGATCAAGGAGATCGGCGCGTTGCGCGGCGAATGGTACGCCAAATACAAGGCCGATCTGGAATCGGAGGCGGCGCCGATCCATCCGGCGCGCATCTGCGGCGAACTGACCAAGCACGTCCCCGACGACGCCATCGTCGTCGTCGATACCGGCCACGCCGGCATGTGGATGGGCGGCATGTACGATCTGCGCAAAAGTCTCGCAGAGCTACATCCGCAGCGCCGGTCACCTCGGCTGGGCCTTTCCCGCCGGCCTCGGCGCCAAGGCGGCCTGCCCGGAGCGGCCGGTGGTCACCTTCACCGGCGATGCCGGCTTCTGGTATCACATCGGCGAAATCGAAACGGCGGTGCGCTGGAAGCTCAACGCCGTGACCATCGTCAACAACAACGGCGGCGGCAACCAGTCCAAGCGCGGCTTCGATCGCGCCTATGGCGGCACGCAGACCGATCAGGCGCGCGAATTGTGGACCTACAATGCGATGAACTTCGCCAAGCTCGCCGAGGACATGGGCGCGCTCGGCATTCGCGTGGAAAAGCCCGCCGACATCGCGCCGGCGCTTGAGCGCGCGCTCGCCGCCGGCCGCCCTGCGGTGATCGACATTGTCACCGACATCGACGCGCTGGCCCCGGTCGCCGTGACCTAGGGGCTAACCCTCACGTGGAATATTGCGCGAACGCCGCGGTGGCGGCGCGGGCGCGGTCGTCGGTCTTGACGTTGACCAGCGCGACCGAGCCGCGATCGACCTCGCGTTGGGCGCGGTCTAGCGCGGGGCGGATGTCGTCGGGGCGTTCGACATATTCGCCGTAGCAGCCGAGCGCTTCGGCCATCTTGTCGAAGCGCGTGTAACCGAGATTGCGGCCGGGTTTGTTGCGGTCCGGGTCCGCGGTCCAGCCGCCATTGAGGCTGACCACGACCAGGATCGGAACGTTGTGGCGCACGGCGGTGTCGAGCTCGAGCGCGTTGAGGCCGAACGAGCCGTCGCCGTGCACGACGATGACCTGCTTATCGGGCTTGGCGATCTTGGCGCCGATGCCGAACGGCAACCCGACGCCCATAGTGCCGAACGGTCCGGAATTGAGGCGATGGCCAGGGAACAAATGTCGGCATCGACTGGCGGCCGAAGTTGAGAATTTCCTGGCCGTCGACCACCAGGATGGCGTCGCGCTGCATGAAATTCTTGATCTCGTCGCACAGCCGCAGCGGATGGATCGGCATATCGTCCAACGGTTTGTTGGCGCCCGGCGCCTGGCGTTTCGCCGTCTCGCCGTCGGCGAGCGTTCGCCGCCACGCGGAGAAGCGGTCGGCATTGACGCGCTTGCCGCTCGCCTCGATGAGCTGGCGCAATACCGCCTTGCAGTCGCCGACGATGCCGATATCGATCTTGGCGCGGGGCCGTGGCGATCTCGTCGGCATCGATATCGATGCGCGCGATCTTGGCGCCGCCGTTGAAGCGGGGCGGCGCCGCGTGGCCGATGATGTAATTCATGCGGGTGCCGACCACGATGATCAGATCGGCGTCGCGGAACGCCGAGGAGCGCATTGTCAGGTACGAATACTCGTGATCGTCCGGCACGACCCCGCGGCCCTGCGGCGTGGTGTAGAATGGAATGCCGGTCTTTTCGACGAACTCCTGCAGCTCCGACCAGGCCTGCGACCAGATCACGCCGCTGCCGGACAGGATGATCGGCTGGCGCGCCTTGGCGATGGCGTCGACCAGCGCTTCGACCTGCTTAGGCTCGCCGAGCGGCCGCGCGTTCAGCAGCGGCCGGCCGGAAAGGCTCCAGTCGACCTGTTCTTCGGGAATCTTGGCGTAGAGAATGTCGCCGGGAAAATCGAGATAGACCGGGCCCGGTTTGCCGCTCATCGCTTTCTGGAACGCGACGTTCACCTGCTCCGGGATGCGCTTGAGGTTGTAGACGCGATCCGCCCACTTGGTGCAGGGCTTCATGATGGCAAGCTGGTCGATCTCCTGGAAAACCTGGCGGCCGTTCTGGCCGATCGGGCTGGAGCCGCCGATCGCCACGACCGGGCAGCAATCGATCAGCGCGTTGGCAATTCCGGTGGTGAGGTTGATGACCCCGGGACCACTCGCCGCCATGCACACGCTGGGCTTCTGCAGCAGCCGGCTATAGGCCTGACCCATGAAGGCGGCGGATTGCTCGTGGCGCACGTCGAGCGGACGGATGCCTTCCTTGATGCAGGAGGACTCGGCGAGCAGCATCGGCCCGCCCATGAGAAAGAACAGAACTGTCGGTACCTTCTTTCTTCAACGATTTGGCCAGGATCTCCGAGCCGGTGAGTTCCGCCATGTCCTGTTTCCTTCCCTAGATGACTTTGTCCTTGCCGAGTTGCTCGATCTCGTCCCGCATCAAGACCGAGCCATTCGCCTAAGACTTCATTGGTGTGCTGTCCGAGCAGCGGCGCCGGCTCGACCTTTGGCGTGCGCCCGCCGAAGCGCACCGGCCAGCCTGGCATCTTGAACGGACCGGCGACCGGGTGCTGCATCGTCTGCATGATGCCGCGCCGCTCGAAATCCGCCTCGTTGGTCAACTCCATCGTATCGAAGATCGCGCCGGCCGGCACGCCGGCGTCGCCGAGCACGCGCATCGCCTCGCGTTTTTCGTGCTGGCGCGTCCAGGCGGCGATCATGTCGTCGACCTCGGGCTCGTGCTCCAGGCGCGCCGTCGCGGTGTCGAAGCGCGGATCGCCGATCAGCTCCGTGCGTTCGATCACTTCGAGCAATCGCCGCCAGTGCGCCGGATTAGTGCGACTCGTATAGATGTAGACATAATCGTTCGGCCCGAACGGTTTGCACGGAAAGGTGCCGCTCGGCACCGCGAAGCCGGAAACGATCTTGGCGCCGTTGCGTTTTGCCGCCACGCCCTGGGACGCCTGGGCGGAAAGCGCCACCCGGATATATTGCAGCATCGCGTCCTGCATCGCGATCTCGATGCGCTCGCCGGCGCCGGTCGCGCGGCGCCGGTAGAGCGCCGCCAGAATGCTGATGGCCAGCAGCATGCCGGTGCCGGTATCGCCGAGCGTCACGCCGGGTTTGAGCGGCGGCCCGTCGCGCTCGCCGGTAATGCTCATGACGCCGCCGGTCGCCTGCGCGATCATGTCGAAGGCGAGGTTGTTCTCGTAGGGTCCCCCCGTGCCAAAGCCCTTGAGCTGCGCGTAGATGATGCCCGGGTTGACGGCGCGCATCACGTCGTAGCCGAGCCCCAGCCGCTCGATGGCGCCCGGCGCGAAATTCTCCACCATGATATCGGCGTGCTTCGCCATCTCTTTGACGAGCGCGAGGCCGCGCTCGGATTTCAAATTGACAGTGACGGATTTCTTGTTGGCGTTGAACAGCAGGAAATACCAGGAGTCCTGGCTATGGCCCGACGCTCCGTGCAACAGGAAGCGGCCCAATTCGCCGCCCTGCGGGTTTTCGACTTTGACGACCTCGGCGCCGAGCCAGGCGAGCGCTTCGGTGCAGGAGGGGCCGGCTTCGAACTGGCTCAGGTCGAGGACACGGACGCCGGAAAGATAACTCGAAAGCGCGCCGTCGGCGGCCATGTCTTCATTCCTCCCACTCGGAGCGCGTTCAGCAAAGTTGGAAATCGATTTGGCGCGCGTCACATTTTGGAGCCAGCGTATCCGTCCTATCCGCCCGGCTCAAGCGGAGCGGGGACATCGCGCCACGTAACACGATCCATCGCTTGGACACCATTGAAGCTTGCGCAGGCTGGCTAGGCTCAATCTGAACGTCCTGGCCTTCGCCGGTGTCGCATAGAATCTGCCCAGTACGCTCGTCAGGAACGCTGCCGTCATTGGCCGCCTTGGCCGGCGGCTCGAGGTTCGTGCCGCGGTGCTTGACCTGCGCACTCGCCACCTGTCGCGTTGCGGTGAGCAATGCGTTATCTTCGACCAGCAGCACGGTGCCAGCCGCGCTGGCCTCCGCGGGCGCCTGCTTAGGAGCAACGGCCGGCTGCGGCGTTTCATGACTTCGCGGCAGATATAGCGTGATGGCCGTGCCGCGCCGACGTCGCCGAGGTTGCCTCCGGCTATCTGCGCGAGCTCGGTTATCTCGTACGCAACGTCGCCAATGCCCGCGCCGCGCTTGCCGCGCTGCGCGCGGACGCCGGCGTTGATCTGGTGTTTTCCGACATTCTGATGCCGGGCGGCATGAACGGCCTCGAATTGGCGCGCGAGATCGGCGAGCGCTTCCCCGGAATTCCGGTGCTGTTGACAACCGGCTACAGCGCCAGTGCCCAGGACGCGGTGCGCCAGGGCGTCGTCGTGCTGCAAAAGCCCTACGATCTCGAAGCGCTGCGTCGCCATTTGCGCGACGCACTGGACAGCGCGCAGGCGCGCCGACGGCAGACCGAGCCGGCAGGCTAGCTCTCCCCGATCTCGCGCAAGATCTCCGCCGTGTGCTCGCCGAGCAATGGCGCGGGCTTCTCGCTCGCCGCCCTCCAGCCGTCCATCACGATCGGGGTGCGCACGCCGGGGATGGTTCCGGCCTTGGCCGCGGCGCTTCGCAGCTCGAGCTTCATGCCGCGATGCTTGACCTGCGCGTCGTCGAACACCTGTTCGAGATTGTTGATCGGTCCGGCGGGAACCTGCATCTCTTCCAGTTTGTCGAGCAGCTCGTCGCGCTGCATGCGCGCGGTGAGCGCGGAGATTTTGCCGATCAGTTCGGCGCGGTGTTTGAGCCGGCCAATATTGTCCTTGTAGGCGGGATTGCTGGCGAGTTCGGGCGCGCCGAGCACATTGCAGAGCTTGACGTATTGCGCGTCGTTGCCGGTGGCGATGATCACATGGCCGTCGGCGGCCGGGAACACCTGATAGGGCACGATGTTGGCGTGGGCATTGCCGATGCGCTTGGGGACGTTGCCCGAGATCAGATAATTCATCGCCTGGTTCGATAGCACGCCGACGGTTGAATCGACGAGCGCGGCGTCGATGTAGCAGCCCTTGCCGGTCTGCTCGCGCTGGTGCAGCGCCGCGAGGATGCCGACCACCGAATAGACGCCGGTGAAGATGTCGGAGACCGGGATGCCGATGCGCGTCGGCTCGCCGTCCGCCATGCCGGTCAGGTCCATGATGCCGCCCATGCCCTGCGCCATCAGATCGTAGCCGGCGCGGCGCGCGTAAGGCCCGTCCTGTCCGAAGCCGGTCACCGAGCAATAGATCAGTCGCGGATTTTCCGGCGTCAGGCTTCTCGTAATCGAGCCCGAACTTGGCGAGCCCGCCGACCTTGAAATTCTCGATCAGCACGTCCGAGCGCTTCGCCAGCTTGTGCACGATGCGCTGGCCATCCGCGCTTTCGAAGTCCGCCTCGATCGAACGCTTGCCGCGGTTGGCGGAATGGAAATAGGCCGAGCCGATATGCTTGTCGCCGCGTCCCTGCACGAACGGCGGGCCCCAGACGCGGGTGTCATCGCCGGCGCCCTTGCGCTCGACCTTGACGACGTCGGCGCCGAGATCGGCCAGCAGCTGCCCGGCCCAGGGTCCGGCGAGAATGCGGGCGAGCTCAAGCACGCGCAGGCCGGCCAACGGTTTCGGCATTCTTGGAACTCCCCGGCTTTGCACTGGATTGCAGTGCCGCGGTTATAAAACCATCGTTCCGCGCTGACCAGACCGGTAAAACCTCAGCGGCAGCGGAGGCTTGCGGCCGGATTTAATGAAGCATCTATGGCGCTGTGTGACGCCGCCGATTATGGTGAGGAGTGGGCGTAATGAGCCGTATTGGCTATTGTTCTGAGCACAGATCAAACGCGGCGGCGTTTCGGCTGCTAGAAAAAGCGATCCAAAGGAGGAAACAACAATGAGGAAACTATCGATCATTTCTTGCCGGCGTGGCCGCAGCCGTTCTGCTGTCGGCCTCCGCGCAAGCGCAAGTGACGCTTCGGGCCTCGCACCAGTTCCCGGGCGGCAAGCACGACGTGCGCGACGACATGGTGCAGATGATCGCCAAGGAAGCCGGCGCGGCCAATGTCGGCCTCACCGTGCAGGTCTATCCCGGCGCCTCGCTGTTCAAGCCGAACCAGCAATGGAACGCGATGGTTGACGGCCAGCTCGACATCTCGCTGTTCCCGCTCGACTATGCCAGCGGCAAGGTGCCGACCTTCTCGGCGACGCTGATGCCCGGTCTGATCCGCAATCAGGACCGCGCCAAGCGCGTCAACAATTCCGAATTCATGAAGATGATTCGCGCCGAGATCGAAAAGAACGGCGTCATTGTGCTGTCCGACGCATGGTTTGCCGGCGGCATGGCGAGCAAGGAAGGCTGCATCCAGATGCCGGCCGACCTCAACGGCGCCAAATTCCGCGCCGCCGGACCGACCTTCGCGGCGATGTGGCAGGCCGCCGGCGCGTCGATCGTCAGCCCGCCGTCGAACGAAATCTACAACGCCTTCCAGACCGGCGTTGTCACCGGCACCGACACCAGCCTCGGCACCTTCGCCTCGATGCGGCTCTACGAAGTGACCAAGTGCCTCACCGCCGGCGGCGCTAACGCGCTGTGGTTCATGTATGAGCCGGTGCTGATGTCGAAGAAGAGCTTCGAGAAGCTCAACAAGGCGCAGCAGGCGGCGATCATCAAGGCCGGCAAGGACGCGCAAGCCTATTACGAAGGCAAGGCCGACGAAGTGAACAAGGACGCCATCAAGGCGTTCGAAGATCATCACGTCAAGGTCGTCGGCCTCACCGACGCCGAGTACAACGCCTGGCTCGACAGTGGCGAAGAAGAGCGCCTACGCCAAATTCGAGAAGGACGTGCCCGACGGCAAGAAGCTGATCGACGAGGCACTGTCGGTAAAGTAACGCCGAACCACAATCGGCCGGCCGGCGAGGGGACTCGCCGGCCGGATAACATTCCAGCGGGTCGTCCGCAAGCTTTTGCCGGACATCAGCCGGAATAACAAATTCATGGACGCTTACATCAAGGCCGTCGCCTTCCTGTCGCGTGTCGCGGGCGTGGCGGCTGCGTTTCTTATCGGCATCGCCGTGTTCGTGATCTGCGACATGGTGATCGAGCGCTATATCCTCAACCGCACCACGATCTGGCAGATCGACGTGGTGACCTATTCGATCGTCGCGGCGACCTTCGTCGGCAGCGCCTACGTGCTGATGACGCGCGGGCACGTCAACGTCGAGATCCTGCCGCTGCACCTGAACGCCGCGCCCGCGCTACTGGCTGGCGCTGTTCTCGACGCTGTTCGCCATGAGTTTCTGCGTGGTGCTGTTCATCCTCTGCACGCTCTACTGGTACGAGGCCTGGTCGAAGGGCTGGCACTCGGACACGGTCTGGCGCGCGCGACTGTGGGTTCCCTATCTGTCGATGCCGGTCGGGCTTGGGCTGCTTGTTCTGCAATATGTCGCCGACCTGATCTGCCTCGTTACCGGCCGGTCGCCGCCGTTCGGGATCACCGAGGAAAGAATCCACTGATGAGCCCGACCGCCGAAGGCTCCATCGTCCTGGTCTTGACGCTTGCTCATGCTGCTGTCGGGCGTGCCGGTCGCCTTCGGGCTCGGCGCCATCTCGATCATCTTTCTGCTGATCTTCCAGGGCTTCAGCAGCATGCACGTCGTCGCCGAGACCTTCTGGTCTGGCCTCGACGAATTCACGCTGGTCGCCATCCCGATGTTCGTGATGATGGGCGCGGCGATCGGCTCCTCGCCCGCCGGCAAGGACCTCTACGAAGCGCTCGACCGCTGGCTCTATCGCCTGCCGGGCGGGCTGGTGATTTCCAATCTCGGCGCCTGCGCCATTTTCGCCGCGCTCACCGGCTCATCGCCTGCCTGCTGCGCGGCTATCGGCAAGATGGGCATTCCGGAAATGCGCCGGCGCGGCTATCCCGGACGAGGTCGCCACCGGCTCGATCTGCGCCGGCGGCACGCTCGGCATTCTCATCCCGCCGTCGATCACCTTCATTCTCTACGGCATCGCCACTGAAACCTCGATCGGCCGCCTGTTCATCGCCGGCGTGGTGCCGGGCGCCATGCTCACCGACCTGTTCATTATATGGACGATATTCGCGGTCTGGCGCAGTGGCTTCCGCTCGCACGACATCGATTTTCGCTACAGCTGGAAGGAGAAGTTCGGCGCCATTCCCAAGATCGCGCCATTCCTTTTGATCGTCATGGGCGTGATGTTCGCGCTCTACGGCGGCGTCGCCACGCCCTCGGAAGCCGCCGGCGTCGGCGCCGCGCTCTGCCTCATTCTGGCGATCCTGATCTACCGACTGTGGAGCCGCGAGCAGATCTGGCTGATCCTGCGCGACACCATGCGCGAGTCGGTGATGATCCTGACCATCATCGCCGCCGCCGTGCTTGTTCGGCTACATGCTCACCTCGCTCTATCTCACCCAGACACTGGCGCAGGCGATTGCCGACGCGCATTTCAATCGCTGGGTGCTGATGTTCATGATCAACCTGTTCCTGCTGGTCTGCGGCTTTTTTATTCCGCCCGCCGCCATCATCCTGATGACCAGCCCGATCCTGCTGCCGATCATTGTGGCCGCTGGTTTCGACCCCGTCTGGTTCGGCGTGATTTTAACCATCAATATGGAAATCGGCCTGATCCATCCGCCCGTCGGCCTCAACATCTATATTGTCAACGCCATTGCGCCGGATGTTCCGGTAACCAAGGTCATGTGGGGGACGCTACCTTACGTCATCTGCATGATGCTGGCGATTGTGATCTTGTGTATATTTCCCGAAATCGCCACATGGCTGCCGAATCATTTGATGGGCATTGGCAAGTAAAATCGGGCGCATGGTTCTGGGATTTTGAATGAATACCTCGTTTTTCGGGGAGCTGCTGCAGACCATATCCGAGCGCGGCCGCGCGCTGCTCGGACGCGAGCGGCGCGGCGTCGATTCGACCCGCTCGGAAAGTCTCGTCGAACTGTGCGAGCATCTGCTGTCCGGGCGCGGCGAAGCCTCGGGCGTGGCGCTGGCGCGCGATATTCTCGCCCGCTACGGCACGCTCACCACCGGGCCGCGCATCGCCTTTTTCGAGGCGCTGGCCAACCGCCTCGGCCCCGATCCGGCGCGCATGGAACAGGCCATTGCCGCCTGGCGCGCCAAGCCCTGCGACGAAACCGCCGCCGAGGTGCACGCCGCCTCGGAGCCGCGCCGGCAGGAACTGTTCCGCCGGCTCAATCTCGCGCCCGGCGGCACCGCCGCGCTGGTGCGCATGCGCGAGCAGTTGATGGACGCGCTCGATCACCGCGAGGATCTCGTCGCGGTGGACGAGGATTTCGTGCATTTGTTTTCGTCCTGGTTCAACCGCGGCTTCCTGGTGCTGCGCCATATCGACTGGTCGTCACCGGCGATCGTGCTGGAAAAGATCATCCGCTACGAGGCGGTGCACGCGATCTGCGATTGGGATGATTTGCGCCGCCGCATCGATCCGCCAGACCGGCGCTGCTACGCCTTCTTCCATCCGGCGCTGGTGGACGACCCGCTCATCTTCGTCGAGGTGGCGCTCACCCGCGATATCTCGGTGGCGATCGCGCCGATCCTCGCAATCGGCCGCGAGATTGTCGAGCCCGACAAGATGCGCACCGCGGTGTTCTATTCGATCTCCAACTGCCAGCGCGGTCTGACCGGCGTCTCCTTCGGCAATTTCCTCATCAAGCAGGTGGTGGAGGAGATCAACCGCGAAATCCCGAAGCTCGCCACTTTCGTCACGTTGTCGCCGGTCACGAATTTCGCCGCCTGGCTCAAGCGTGAACGCGAGAACGCGACTTCGACGACGCTGAACGGAACCAACATGGACGCCTTCGCCGCGCTCGATGATCCGAACTGGTGGAAGAATGCGGAGACAGCCGAGCGGCTGCACGAACCGTTGATGCGCGCGGCGGCGGTCTATTTCCTGCGCGCGCGTACGCCGCGAGGCGTTCCTGTTGATGCGGTCGCGCGTTTCCATCTCGGCAATGGCGCCCGCCTCGAACGCATCAACTGGCTCGGCGACACCTCCGAGCGGGCGATGGCGCAGGGCTTTGGGCTCATGGTGAACTACCAATACGATCTCGACGACATTGAAAAGAACCACGAGGCCTATGCCGAAGGCCGCACTGTGGTCGCTTCCAATGCGGTGCAGAAGTGGCTGCGCCCGTCGCTCGAACTGGTGCCGGCGGTCCAGTAGGAATCAGAATTTCCCGTACACCGGCACGATGGCGCCGCGCGTCACTTTATTGTCGGACGAGGCGAGAAATATGATCGTCGCCGCGACTTCTTCAACCTTCGGCCAAGCATCGAAATTCGCCTTCGGCATCGCGACGCGGTTGGCCGGTGTGTCCATGATCGACGGCGCCACCGCGTTGACCAGAATACCATCTTTCGCCACTTCCTCGGCCAGCGCCATGGTGAGCGCGGCAACGCCCGTTTTGGCGATGGTATAGGCGGTCATGCCCGCGCCCGCGCGCGGCTCCAGCGCCGGCCGTGCCGCCACATTGACGATGCGGCCGCCTTGCCCCGCCGCCTGCATGGCATTGACCGCGGCACGGCAGCATAAAAAGCACGACACCAGATTACCGTCGAGCTGCGCCATCAGCGCGGCTTTGTCGGTTTCCGCCACGTTGCCGGGCGCGAATCCGCCGGCGATGTGGATCGATGCCCAAGGCTTAACCCCGTCATAGACCTTGGCCACCGTCGCCTCATCGGAAAGATCGGCGACGGCGATCAGCTTCGCCTTGCCGCGGTGGGGAAAGCGCTGCGCCTCGGCCTCATGCACATAGGGCACGATGCAGGCGGCGCCCACCTCGAGCAACACGCCGACCACCGCCGTGCCCAGCGCGCCGCTGCCGCCGGTGACCATGACGTGACGGCCGGCAAAATTCATCCGCGGCCCCGCTTCACCCGCGTCGGCAGCACCTGGAACTCGATCCAGTTGGCGATCTCGCTGACGCGCAATTTCTTGTCGAGCACATTCCGGCTGATGCCATAGAGCCAGGATAGCCGCCGGCAGGCGGGGTCCTTGTCGAGCGTGTCGAGATGCTGCGAGAACGTCATGACATCCGGCTCGTCGGCGAAGAAGCCCTCGCCGATCAGTCCCTTGCCGATGCGCCGTACGATGGCGGCAAGCTCGCGCAGCGGATATTCCGGGTGATATTGCACGCCCCAGGCGACCGAGCCGTTGGTGTGGAATTCCGCACTCTGCACGTCCGACATCGCGTTGGTGGCAAGCACGGTGGCGCCGGCCGGCAGCGCATCGACTTCGTCGAGATGCACGGTCGGCGCGTTGAACATGTCGAGCTTGCCAACGTACATCGGGTGCTTGCGCCCGGCTTCGGTCAGGCGGATGCCGCGGCCGAAACCGATCTCGCGGCCTTTCGGGTTCTTGCGCACGCTGCCGCCGGTCGCCGCGGTGATGACCTGCAGGCCCCAGCACGAGCCGAACAGCGGCGTCCCGGTGACAAGCGCCGCGCGCACCAATTCGATCTGCCGCGTCACCGCCGGCCCGCCGTTATAGACGTGCAGCGACGAGCCGGTGATGGCGATGCCGTCGTAGCCCGCGAGCGCATCGCGGTCGGGCAGCTTCGCCTCGATATTGCCCGGATGGGCGCTATCGACGGTCGCGCCCGGCAACAGCTCGCGCAGCAGATTGGAATAGCCCTGGTGCGCGGGCGTGCCGCCGACGGCAACATGCTCGGCGAGGCTGTCGGGCGAATTTCCTTCGATGACGAGCAGGCGGGGGGAGGGCATTGGACGTCCTGGCGAAGGCTCTGGATATGGCGCGAAAATAACGCTTTTGCAATCGCCGGAGAAATTTGGGGCTTTAGCCGGCGTTAACGCGCTGCACCCTAGATTGTGCCGGGTAAGCCGCCCATTCTGCGGTGGCTGATGCGAATCAGCACGCAAATTTGCAGGCATAACTCTAAGACGCCATGGCCGACTTCGACCTCGCCATCATCGGCGGCGGCATCAACGGCACCGGCCTTGCCCGTGACGCCGCCGGCCGCGGCTTGCGCGTGCTGCTGGTCGAGCAGCACGATCTCGCCTCCGGCACCTCGTCGGCCTCCACTAAGCTGATCCACGGCGGGCTGCGCTACCTCGAACACGGCGCCTTCCGCCTGGTGCGCGAGGCATTGTCCGAACGCGAAGTGCTGCTGCGCATGGCGCCGCACGTGATCCGGCCGCTGCGCTTTGTCTTGCCGCCGCTGCCCGGCATGCGGTCGGCGCTGCTGTTGCGGCTGGGCCTCTTCGTCTACGACCATCTCGGCGGCCGCAAAATGCTTCCCACCACGCGCACCATCGATCTGATGCACCACTCCGTCGGCCAGCCGCTGAAGCAGTCGTTCCGCTATGGCTTTGAATATTCCGACTGCTGGGTCGATGACGCGCGACTGGTGGTGCTCAACGCGCTCGATGCGGCTGAGCGCGGCGCCGACATCCGCACCCGCACGCGGCTCATTCGCGCCGATCGCCGCGATGAATGGGAGCTGGTGTTCAACGCCAGCGGCAGGCGCGAAACCGCGACCGCCCGTGTGCTGGTCAATGCCGCCGGCCCTTGGATCGGGCAGGTGGCGGAAACGGTGCTGCGGACGCCGCTGAAGACTCCGGTGCGCCTGATCAAGGGCAGCCACATCGTGGTGCGCCGGCGCTTCGCGCACGACTGCGGCTATCTGTTGCAGGCCGTCGGCAAGCGCGTGGTGTTCGCGCTGCCCTTCGTCGACGACTTCACTTTGATCGGCACTACCAACGAGACCTTCGTCGGCGATCTCACCTCGCCGACGCCGTCGCCGGAGGAAGTCATCTATCTCTGTGACGTGGTGAATCTGTATTTCCGCGAGCAGGTGACGCCGGACGAACTGGTCTGGTCGTTCGCCGGCGTGCGCTCGCTCTATGACGACGGCCACGACAAGCCCGAGGACATTACCCGTGACTATGTGCTGGCGCTCGACGCACCATTCCATGAGGCGCCGTTGCTGACGATATATGGTGGCAAGATCACCACCCATCGGCGCCTCGCCGAGGCGGCGATGCAGCGCTTGCCGTACTTCGCGGCGCGTCCGCCGTGGACAGCGCAATCGAGCCTGCCCGGCGGCGACTTTCCCGTTGACGGCTTCTATGCCCAGGTGGCCGCGGTGCTTGCCCGCTGGCCGTTCCTCGCCGAGCCGCATGCCAAACGCCTGGTGCGCGCCTATGGCACCCGCGTCAATCGCATTCTTGGGCAAGCGCTGAGCATGAACGACCTGCGGCCATTCTTTACCGGCGACCTGACCGGCGCCGAGGTGCATTACCTGATCGAGAATGAGTGGGCGCGCAGCGCCGAGGACGTGCTCTTCAGGCGCAGTAAGCTCGGCCTTGCCGCCACGCCCGAGGAATGGACGGCGCTTGAGCGTTATATGACCGAGATGATTGGTGAAGCGCGGCGCTGATGGTTTCCGAATGGTTACGCCGATCACTGCATTTGTTGCCGCCAGTTTTATATAGTGCCGCCATCCCGATATGCTCTAATTGCCCCGGGTCATTTCTCGTCTGATAGATGCTGGGGCTGCCGATGCCGACCGACGCAAAGAATCTCGCCGCGCGATTCGCCTCCACGAAGGTTCTGGTGGTCGATGATGAATATTATATGCGCAAGGTGGTTCGCACCTTGCTCATGAGCATTGGCATCCGCTCGATCTACGAGGCACAGGACGGGCCGGCCGGCCTCGAGGCCATCCGCACCGTGGCACCCGATGTCGCCATCGTCGACTGGCAAATGCCCGGGCTCGACGGCGTCGGCTTCGTGCGCATGGTGCGTTCGCCGGGGACGTTCCCGTTCCCCGACATTCCGATCATCATGCTCACCGGCCACGGCGACCGCAAACGCGTGGTCGAGGCGGTGTCGATCGGCGTCAACGAATTCCTGCTCAAGCCGGTTTCCTCGAAGTCATTGCAGGACCGCCTAGTGGCGGTGCTGAACAAGCCGCGGCCGATGGTGCAGAGCGGAAGTTATTACGGGCCGGTGCCGCGCAAGATGGCCGCCATCCACGCCGACGGCGACGAGGCTGTCGCCAATCTGGTGCTGGTGAACTAGTCTCCGACTACCGCTTCGAGTCATTCGGCGTCCGGGGACTGTCTTGCCGACCGCGCTCATCGCCATCGATCAAGGCACCACGTCGACGCGCGCCATCGTCTTCGATAGGGCGCTCAAGCCGCTCGCCTCGGTGCAACAAGAACTGCAGCAAATCTATCCGGCGCCGGGCCTGGTCGAGCATGACCCCGAGGACATCTGGGCGACGACGATCGCCACCGTTCGCACAGCCATGCAGCAGGCGGCGCTCACGGCGAGCGACATCGCCGGCATCGGCATCACCAATCAGCGCGAGACCACCGTCATCTGGGACCGCGCCAGCGGCAAGCCCATCCACAACGCCATCGTCTGGCAGGACCGGCGCACCGCGCAAAGCTGCGACGAGCTGCGCCGCGCTGGCCACGAACCGGCAGTTTCCGCCAGGACGGGGCTGCTGCTCGACCCGTATTTTTCCGCCAGCAAGATCGCCTGGCTGCTCGGCCATGTGACGGGCGCACGGGCGGCGGCGCAAGCGGGCAGGCTCGCGTTCGGCACCATCGACACGTTTCTGTTGTGGCGGCTCACCGGCGGCAAGATGCATGCGACCGACGCCAGCAACGCCGCGCGTACGCTGCTGCTCGATATTTCGACTGGCCAATGGGATACCGAGCTGTGCCGCCTGTTCGGCGTGCCGTCATCGCTGCTGCCTGACGTTCGCGATTGCGCCGGAAAATTCGGCATGACGGACGCGGCGCTGTTTGGCGGCGCGATTCCTATCCTCGGCATGGCCGGCGACCAGCAGGCGGCGACCATCGGGCAGGGCTGTTTCAAGCCCGGCATGCTGAAATCGACTTACGGCACCGGCTGCTTCGCCCTGCTCAATACCGGGCCCGAGCGGGTCGCCTCGCGCAACCGTCTGCTCGCAACGATCGCCTATCAGCTCGATGGCAAGCGCACCTATGCGCTGGAAGGCGCGATTTTCGTCGCCGGTGCGGCGGTGCAGTGGCTGCGCGACGGCCTCAAGGTCATCGCCAAGACTGCCGACGTGGACGCGCTTGCCGCGCGCGCCGATCCGACCGAGCAGGTCTATCTGGTGCCGGCGTTTGTCGGCCTTGGCGCGCCCTATTGGGACGCACAGGCGCGGGCTGCGATCTACGGCCTCAGCCGCAATTCCAGCGCAGCCGAGCTTGCCCGCGCGGTGTTGGAAGCGGTCGGCTACCAGACCCGCGACCTGCTCGAGGCCATGCATGCCGACTGGCCGCAATCGGGCGCCGCCGGGACGGTGCTGCGGGTCGACGGCGGCATGACCGCCAGCGACCAGGCGATGCAGTTCCTGGCCGATATCCTGGCGAGCCCGGTGGACCGACCGGTGGTCATGGAAACTACCGCCTTGGGCGCGGCCTATCTCGCCGGCCGCGCCGCCGGCATTTGCCCGGATTTCGACGGTTTTGCCTCGCAGTGGCGGCTCGATCGCCGTTTCGAGCCACGCTTGGATTCCGCGACGCGCGCGGCCAAATATGCCGGCTGGAAAGACGCGGTCCGGCGCACGTTAACGGCCCAGTGAGGAGTGCCGTACAGAATCGCCCGATCTGTGGGTCCTGGTTATGTCGATCAGCGCCAAAAAATTCGAATTCCTGATCCAGCAGCTCGGCGTGCTGGTGGTGGACGACAATCCCTACATGCGCAACATCGTGCGCAACTTGCTCAGCAATATCGGCGTGAAAAAGCTATTCGACGCCGCCGATGGCATCGACGCGCTGGAGATGATCCGCAACGCCGCACCCGACATCGTGGTGCGGGATTGGGAAAAGCCGCTGCTCAACGGCGCCGAGCTGGTGCGCATTGTGCGCTCGCCCGGCGTGTTTCCCTATCCGGCCATTCCCATCATCATGCTCTCCGGGCACGGCGAGCGCTGGCGCATCGTCGAGGCGATCAAACTTGGCGTCAACGAATTCCTCTGCAAGCCGGTATCGGCCAAGGCGCTGCTTGACCGCATCATCTCGATCCTGCACAAGCCGCGCGAAAGTGTTCAGTACGGCAACTACTATGGCCCGGCGCCACGCAAGGTGATGGTCGCGGCGCTGAGCGCGCGGGATATTTTGCCGGAAAGTACACCCGCAGCCTGACGGCCCAATTCACTCGCTGCTGCTCTGCCGGGGCGGACGGAACAGATAGATCACGAACCAGACCGGCACGATCACCATCGAGCCGACCAGCACGTTGGGCCAGGCCCAAGCGATACCCTTCTGCGCAAAGTCCTCGATCCGGTCGGGGGACAGGCCGAATTCCGGCATCAACTGTTCGGCGGTGATGCCGAAATGGGCAAGGACCGTTCCCACAACCAGCGAGGCGACGGCGACCTTGACCAGCGTCCGCAGGATGGGAAAAAGCATCCGCAGCCTCTCGCGCCGGCAGCGTGAGCCGGCTCAAGTGGTTCGTCTGTTCGGCGATGAGAATCGAATACTCGCGCCAGTTCATGCGCCAAGACAAAGGCGCGATTATTGCGGCTTGTCGACCGTTGCCGGGCCTGTGCTTTGCTCGGCGGCCGGCATGGCAGCAGCGGGTGCCGCGGGCGGCGCACCGGTCAGCCGCTCGATCACCGAGCGCACGGCGTCGCGGGCGCTGCGCTCGCGCACCGCGTTGATCAGCGGCGCCGCGGCGCCGGAGCGGCGTATCAAGGCCTCCGCGTCGGGCAACATGATCGGGTCATCCCACGAGCCCTGCACGACGAAAGGCAGTTCGAACGGCGCCGCGCCGGGCTTGGCCGGGACCACCATCGCGGCCGTGCCTTTGAGGTCGAGTTCGCGCTCGGGGACGGAAGCCGTGCCGGCCAGCGCCAGCCGCACCGCTGGCCCGTCGATCTTCACGCCCTCGACCGTCATGGTGCCTTTGGCGATCTTCAATGTGATCGCCATCTTGTCGTAGGGCGTGCGCCCGGTGCGGAATTCGCCACCGCCGGACAATGGCCGCCGCTCGAGCCGCCGCAGCAGCTGCTCGACATTGATGCCGGCGAGCGCCCCGTTCTCGCCGGTCAGGTTGGCGGTGCCGTTCAAGGTACGGGTGATGCCGAGGACGCTGTCGCCCGCGCCTTCGACGGCAAAGGCTATGTTGCCCTTGCCTTCCAGCCGGTGCAGCCCGAACAGCTGGCCGAGGCAGGTCTCCAGATCAACGTCGGTAAACTGCAATTGCGATTTCACGTTCACGCCGGCGTCAAAACTGGCGAGCGAAAGCGATCCCTTGACGACGCCGCCAAAGGCCTGCGCCTCGCCGACGGTAACGGTCAGTTGTCCGCCGCGCAGATTGGCGGCAATGGCGGTGCGGCCGATCTTGGCTTTGCCCTGCACGACGTTGGCCGCCGACAAGCGCAGATCGAGGTCCATGCCGGAGAGGCCATCGAGAGTGATGTGACCGTTATTCCAGGCGCGCTCATTGGCCGTGAGCAGGCGCACGGTGGAGACGTAAGGCGACAGATCGAAGCTGTCGGCGGCCAGCGTGCCTTGCAGCGTCTTGCGCCCGTCGGTGGCGAAGGTCAGCACGCCCTCGGCGGAATTCCCGTCAAGCTCGACATTAACGTTGGACATGCCGATGGTGCCGCCAACCACGTCGGTATTCGCCTTGAGCGAGAACGGGCCGAAGCCGCCGCCCGGCAGCGGTTGCTGTCCGGCCCAGATCAGCGCATCGCGCAATGAGGAGGAATTGGCGGCCAGCGTACCCTCGATCTTGAGCGTCGGCTGCATCCCGATGGCGCCATCGAAGGCGACGTGCATGGGCGCGGCGGCGAGACGAACCTTCAGGCCGGAACGCTTTCCGGCGAGTGCTGCGGAAAAATCGCCGAGCGCAAGGCTGGCATCGATCGGCTCGCCGTGCCAGACGAAGCGCCCGGTGGCGCCGAAGGTCTTGGAGATCGACGGCCAGGCCAGCGACAACTGCACATCGGTCAGCGTCTCGGAGATTTTGCGGCTTGGCTCGCTCGTCACCACGGTGCCGTCGTTGATCCTGATCTCGGTGAAGGGGGCGACGCGTGTGGCGTCCGCCATCTGGCTGCGCGCCAGCGCGGCGATCAAGGCGGACCAGTTCGATTGGCCGCTCGGCTGCATGGTGACATTGATGGTCGGCTGCTCCAGCGCCACATCGGCGATCTCGACGCGGCCGACGAGTAGCGGAAAGAAGCGCAATCGCGCGGTCAGCCGTTCGGCAGTCAGCGCGGGTTGCGCCGCGTCGCCCAGCACCACGTCGGCAAAGCTCACGCTGCCGCGGGGCAACAGCGAGACCGTGGTCTCGCCGCGTAGCACGGGATTAAGGCCGGTGACCGCGCGGATCTCGCCGATCACCTGCGCCCGCATCGCATCGCGCGAGATCAGCGCGGTGGCGACGCCGAGCGCCATGGCGCCGAGCACGACCGCGGCGGCAAGCCCGATAGCCAGGCGTCTGAACCCAGAAGCGACTGTCAATGGAATGATTTTCCACCGGTTTTCTCGAACGCCGACGGACTATACCACCGGTGTCGCGCCCGCCAACCGTGGGCGGTGTCTGTGACGCTTTCAAGGCCAGCGTCTGCGCGTGAGCGGAGAGACGTTAACGCGGCGAATACGCCGATCCGGCGGCGGACTCGGCGAAAGCGATCTCGGCGATCATCTTGTTGATGATCGCCTGGCCAAAGGCGCTGAAATCCTTGGCCTCCAGCACGAAGGCGCCCGGTCCGCCGATCACGTTGTTGCGGTAATAATTCGCCAAACCGCCCGGCGGATTGGTGTGTTCCGGATTCCACTGCAGCGGGCGGTCGCTCAGAATCACCAGGCCGTTGATGCTGACGCCGGCGGCAAGCGCCTCGTCGCGCGCCAGCGCGATGTCGCGGCCGGCATTGTTGGTGCCGTCGCCGGACACATCGATGGTGCGGCGCTTGGCTTCAAACGGCGCGCGCGCAAGCTGCGCGATGGCGTAATCGATGCCGCCCGAAATCGAGGTGCGGTCGGCGAATGAACGCGGCAATTCCAGCAGTTGATCGCCGAATTTCTCCGCGGCCACAGGCCCGTCGATGATGGTCCAGTCGATCACGACCTTCTGGTTGCCGAACCCCGACCATTCGAGAAACATCAGGCCGATGCGGCCGTTCAGCCCGGAGCGGATTGCCTCCAGCACACGTGGATTGGCAATCGCCGCGGCATAGCCCTGGCGCTGCAACTCGAATTTGTCCTGGGTGACGCTGCGCGAGACATCCGCCGCCAACACCAGCAGGAGATCGACCGGGTCGGCTGCGCGCGCGGCCGGAACCGCAAGTAACAGGAGGAGAAGGAGAAAAGCGAACCGCCGCAAGGTACGCATGGCGGGCAAGCCTAGCCGCATCCCGGCCTATTGCGCCAGTACCTTGGTGGCCGGGAAAACGACTTCGACCAGCGTGCCGCGTATCGACTTCGCTGGTGATGCGGAAGCGCGCGCGATTGGCTTCGGCCAGCGCCTTGGTGATCGGCAGGCCGAGGCCGGTGCCGCTCCAGCCCCAGCGTGTCAAGGTCGATAGTTGGCGGAACGGCTCCATGGCCGTCTGTAGTTCCTGCGGGCTCATGCCGGCCCCGGTATCGCGCACACGCAGGCTCACTTCGGCATCATCGGTCAACGCGGTTGAGATGATCACTTGCCCGCCGGCGCCGGTGAATTTGATCGAGTTCGACAACAGGTTGAGCGCGATCTGGCGCACCGAGCGCGCGTCGGCGACGATCTGCGGCATGTTGGCGCTAAGCGATGCGCGGATGATCACCCGCTCGCGGTTGGCCTGCTCCTGCATGATGGCGACGCACCGCTGCACGAGGTCGTTGAGATTGACGCTGACGAAAGTGAGATCGAGCTTGCCGGCCTCGATTTTCGACAGGTCAAGCAGATCGTTGAGCAGCGAGATCAGGTGTCCGCCGGAGGTCGTGAATGTCCTTGAGGTACTGCTTGTAGCGGTCGTTGCCGACCGGGCCGAAGCGCTCCTCCATCATCACCTCGGAAAAGCCGATGATCGCGTTGAGCGGTGTGCGGATCTCGTGGCTGATCTTGGCGAAGAATTCGGACTTTGCCGTAGAGGCCTTTTCCGCCTGCTGGCGGGCGTTGATCAGTTCTTCTTCGGTGCGCTTCCAGGCGGTGACGTCGCGCAGCACCGCGCACAGCTTCTCGCCGTCCTCGATGCGGCCCATGGTCATATAGAGCGGGACGAGCCCGCCGCGGCGCACGCTGCCGATCAGCTCGCGGCCTTCGTTGAGCAGCACCGGTGCGTCCGCGCGCGCCAGGCGGTCGAGATAGTCGAGGGCTGCGCGGCAGCTTTCCGGCGCGAACAGGTCGCCGAAGCTGAGCTTGGCGAAGTCGGCGGCGGCGTAGCCGAACAGCGCCTGCGCGCTGCGGTTGGCGGAGAGCACGCGGCCGGCACGGTCGAGCACCAGCACACCGTCGGTGGCTGTATCAAGAATTGCCCTGAGCTCGTGGTTTTCGTCCTCTGCGCGGCGGAGCGCTGCTTCCGCGCCCTTGGTGCCGGCGGCGGCGATGATCGGCAGCGTGTTGAGCATCAGCACCAGCGCGTTCTCGCCATTCCAGGCGACGCTGAACAGGCGGCCTTCGACCGGCAGCTGCTGGCCGTGCGGCGTCGAGATCATCAGCGTCTTTGCGCCGTTCTTGGCGCCGTCGGGCGCTGGCTTGGTCTCGATGAACAGGCTGTCGAGGCCGCCGGCTTCGGCCAGCGCCTCTAGCGTCGGATAGCGGGTCCAGTCAAGGAAGGCGCGGTTGGCGTAGATCAGTTGGTTGAGCCGGTATACCAGGACGCCGATCGGCAGCCGGTCAAGGATCGGGCGTCCTTCGTGGGCGTCGCCTGCCGCATTGGCGTTGCGCGAAGGCCGCGCCGGCGGTGGCGCGGCGGGCTCCGCAATCATTTCGGGGCCGAAGTCGTCATCCATCTGCGCCGGGACGTCGTTGCCCGCGGGCTGCTTTAGCCGGTCGCTCAATTCGCGCCCAAGCTCCTGAAAGGCGTTTTGCTCGATCGGATTCAATGCCGGCTCCGCCGGTTTGACCGCCGGAAACGGCAGCACATTGGCGTTCATTTGCGCCGAGATCGCTTCGGCCACCGGGCGCGCGGTGTGCGCGGCAAGCCGGTCGAGGTCGCGGCAGATGCCGAACCCGCGATACCCGGTGAATTGGCGATTGCGGTCGAACACCGGCAGGCCGGACATTTCGACCGGCAGCCGGTCGGCGGCGCCGTTCACCGGCCAGGATACGACGATGGCGCTCCAGGTGTTTCGCGAGGCAAGCGCACGCGCCATCTCGCCCTTCGGATCGAGCTTGAGCTCGGCGCTGATCTCGGCCCAGGGGCGGCCGATGAGGGCCGCGGTCTTCGGCCCGATCAGCTTGGCAAATTGATCCGACTCGAGCGTGAAGCGCGAGGCGGCGTCCATCTGCCAGACGAAGCGCAGCGTGGACCGGCGCGCCGGACCCTCGCGCGGCGTGGGGCGTTGCGCCGCCGGCGCCGCGAGAAGCTCTATCGCAGCGGGCGGCGTGGCCGCCACCGGCGCCCAGCGCCGGATCGGACGCACATCGCCGATCGCGACGGTCGGCATCGCGGCGGAATCGAGGTAGTTGAGGAGCAGCGTCACGGTGGTGCCGGCGCCAAGACGGTAGAGCGCGATGCGTCCGCTGCCGATGTCGCCTTCGGCCGTGCCGTTGAGGCTGGCCTCGCGCGCCAGTTTCTCCGCGCCCAGCGCCATCAGGTCGCGCGCCGCACCGAAGCGCTCGCGCGCCAAGGGCTTTGCCTCGATCAATTCGCCGTCGGCGGAAAACACCGCGGCCGCGCTGGTGAAGTCGGCGAGCAGCCGGCGCGCGCGGTCGGGCAAGGCGATGTCGCGGCCGGCGCGTTCGGTGGCGACGACCAGAACGGCCGGGGTATTGTCGGCAAGCGTCAATCGCGAGCACAGGCAGGTCAGTGTGTCGCCGACACTGGCGCCGAAGCCACGCAGCCGTTCGAGCCGCGGCGCGTTTGCCTGCGGCAGCGTGCCGGCGAGGCGCGCGAACTGCGCGGCGGCCGGATGATTGGCGTCGAGGCGGATCGCGGAAGCTGCGGCCGGCAACTCGGCGTTGAAGATTGCCGCCGCCGTCGGATTGGCCCAGAGTATGCGGCTTGCATCCGCGCTCCACAGCCACGCCGGCATCGGGCGCAGGGCATGGGCCGCGAGCCGCGGATCGCTCAGAAAGGCGATTTGGGACTCTGTTCCACTCATCGGGTCACGCGGAAATTACGGATAAAAAAGCTTTAAGGCCGCCTGCCTGTAGCGTCCACGCCGGGACGGCGCATGGCGGCCGCGAAGCGGTTGTAACGTTAATGTGCCGGGCCGCGGCGATTCGCGGGAGTGGCGCGACTGACGAACTATGTTTAAATCGAAAGAAGCCGGGGGTGGCACGCAGGAGGTTCATGATGGCCATGGACAAGTGGTGCGAATTTCGAGATCCCGCCGCAAATGCGGGAGTTCGCCGAAAAAAGCATGGAACAGGCCAAGCAGGCGTTCGACAGCTTTGTCGCCGCCGCCCAGCATGCGGTGAAGATAGCGGAAAACCAGGCGGCCAGCACTCAATCCGGCGCCAAGGAAGTCGGCGAACTCGCCATGCGCTATGCCGAGCGCAACATCACCACCTCGTTCGAATTCGCCCAGAAGCTGATGAAAGCCAAGGATACGGCCGAGGTCCTGGCGCTGCAGCGCGACTATGTCAGCGGACAGATCGCCGTTTTGACCGATCAGGCCAAGGAATTGGGCAAACAGGCGGCGAAATTGGCCGGCCAAGGCCCTCAGAAATAGGCACTGTCGTCCCCCGCAGTCCTGGAAAGAGCGTTTCCGGGCCTGTGTGAAAGGTTTTGGCGCCGCCAACCCGACCTGACCAACACCGGCCCCCACAGCGCCGGCATGTCAGCTTTATCTGTTTTGTGCAGTGCAATATTTTTGTTGCAATGCACTAAAACCTGTGCTATCCAAACAATCAAGACGATCCGCTGCTGCCGAGGCACTTTTGGCGTTGCGTTATCAAGTTTTGCCGCACGGCAGCGGGTCGGAAATGGGCGCGGGGCTGCTTTGCCGAGGGCAGCGGCCCAGATCGCGCCGGGAGTATCGCCCTCCGATAAGCAAGGAGCATTGTCATGGCAGAAATCGCCCCCACCCAGAAATCCAAGCCGAAGGTCGTTCCGACCAGCATGCCGAGCTTCGACATGCCCAAGTTCGAGATGCCGAAATTCGAAATCCCGAAGATGGAAGTCCCGGTCGCATTCCGCGAGTTCGCCGAAAAGGGCCTCGCGCAGGCCAAGGAGAACTACGAGAAGATGAAGAGCGTCGCCGAGGGAGCCACCGACACGCTCGAAGATACCTATGCCACCGCGACCAAGGGTTGCAGCGGCTACGGCCTCAAGCTGATCGAGAGCGCGCGCGCCAATAGCAACGCCGCCTTCGACCTGCTTGGCGAGCTGATGGCGGCGAAGTCCTATTCCGAGGTCGTGGAGCTTTCCACCGCCTATATGCGCTCGCAGTTCGACACCGTCACCGCGCAGGCCAAGGATCTGGCCGAGTGCGCGCAGAAGGTTGCGGCCGATACCGCGGCGCCGATCAAGGAAGGCCTCTCCAGCGTCATGAGCAAGGCCGCCTAAGGGCGCCTACCGAACACCTCGCGGCCAGCGCCGCGAGCAAGAAAAGCCCGGACGGGCGATCCGTCCGGGCTTTTTGCTGCCGAAATGCAACCTTGCTAAAGACGCGAAGCGCACCTAGTTTCCGGCCCGCCGCGTTTGCGGCCCCGTGCAGGCGTAGCTCAGTTGGTTAGAGCGCTGGTCTGTGGAACCAGAGGTCGGTGGTTCAAGTCCACCCGCCTGTACCAATTCCGGCCCGGCCATGCGCGCCCAGCGCTCCGCTCAATCCGAAAAGCAAAACGCCGGCGCTGCGCCAGCGTTTGCCATTCTCGGGCGATAAGCGCGATCAGCGGTAATAGCGGCCGTTGTTCTGCGCCCGCGAGCCGATGAAGCCGCGCGGCCGGTAGCCCGGCGGCTCGACCTGCGCCCGCCCGCCGCCGAACAGCAGATCGAAGAAACTCGGTCCGCCGCTGCTCCATCCCGAGCCGCCGCCATAGGTGCCGGGCGCGAGCTTCACCGGCTTCGCCGACTGGTTCGGCGGCAGCTCGATGGCGATGTCGGCGACCTTGCGCTCGCTGCCCTTGAGGATGGCGATCATGCGCGGCGTCGCGGCCATAGACGTCGTCGCGCAATTGCAGCTTGCCGTCCTCGTCGACGAAGGCGGTCTGGTAGGTCAGGTGCACCCAGATCGGCTTGGGGAAATTGATGTTGATCTCGTTGTCGCCGAGCATGCTTCTGCAGCTTTGCCGCGGTGTAATGACCCTCCGGATCGGCCAGCGACAGCAGCTTCTCGCCGTAGATGAACGGGTCCTGCACGCGCATGCAGCCGTGGCTGTAGGCGCGCTTGTCGCGCGCGAACAAATATTTGTCCGGCGTGTCGTGCTGGTAGACCAGGAACTTGTTGGGGAAATTGAAACGGATGCGGCCGAGCGCATTGCCGGCGCCGGGCGGCTGGAAGATATGCACGGTGCCGTCGGGGTCCTGCGTGATCTTGAGCCCGATGCGGTCGAGCGCCTTCGGGTCCTGCTGCAGCGCCGGCAGATATTCGTTCTCGATGATCGACGGCGGCACGTTCCAGGTCGGATTGACGGTGATGAACTTCATCTCCGCGCTGATCATCGGAGTCGCCTTGGCCGGCTGGCCGGCGACGATCTTGGTGTGCCAGTAAACCTTGCCGTCGTTGTACAGCGTCAGGCTGTAGTCCGGCACGTTGACGATCACATGCGGATTGCCGAGGTCGCGCGGCAGCCAGCGCCAGCGCTCCATGTTGACGATGATGGTGTCGATCGGATTGGCCGACACGCGCTTGACCTGCTGCTCGCCGTTGAGCGCGCGCATCGTCTGCGGCCCAAGATTGCCGTCGACGTCGAGATCGTTGCCGGTCTGGAAGGCCTTCACCGCGTCGGCGCACGACGTCGTCATAAAGCGGGCTATCCTTGTCGCCGGAAATATCCAGGCGCTTGCGCAGCGCGACCACGCGCGCGTCTTTCATGCCGGGGCGCAAGATCTTGCCGTCGGCGATACGCACCAGCGGCTTCGGCTTTTCTTCCGGCGGCGCGGCCGCCGGAGCCCTTGCGCAGTTCGGCGAGCTTTTCGCGCAACGCCTTGAACTCCGGCTGCGGCGGATTGTAGCTGTCGAGCGTGGCGCCGACGTCGGTCGCGTCGGCGAGCTTGGCGAGAACCTTTCTCCGGCTCCGGCGGCACCAGATCGAACTGGATGTCGGCGCCGACGCGGCTGAAATGGATGCGGCCAATCTGCGCCTGCCGCGCGTAAGTGAGGACGGAATTGGTGAACTTGATCTCGGCCGCGGCGAGCGCCTCGGGCGTCGTCGCCGCTTTGAAATCCGGCGCCGGATAATCGCCCGGATCGAGACCGACGCTGTCCACCTGCGCGAGGTAGGCGATCGCCGCCTCGGCGCGCGCGTTGGCTGAGCCATGGCTCACCCACAGCGGCTTGTAGTCGCGCGCCTTGTAGAACTGCGCGACGCCGTCACGATCGGCCTTGCGCGAAACGACCCGGTCGAATTGCTTGCCGGTGATGATGTCGCGCAACTTGTCGGCGATGGCATTGTCGGCATCGGCCTCGACGGGCGTCGCCGCCGGAACGGCCGCGGCTTTGGCCGGCTCGACGGCCGGGCTCGACGCGTCCACTTGCTGTCCTTGACCGTATCCTTGGCCCGTCCTTGGCCACGTCCTTGGCAACATCCTTCGTCGCGTCGGCGGACGCCGCTTGCGCGGGCACGTTGGAGTCTCTCGCCGCCGCCTGCGGCACCGGGTAGTCCGGGAGCGGCACCACGGCCTGGTCCTGCTGATCGGCCTGTTGCGCCGGAGCCGGGTGGCTGACCAGCATCAGCGCCAAAGCGAGGGCGCTCGAGGCCAAAAGACGTTCAAATCTCAGGCTTTTCACCAGGTAATCTCCCTAAACCCAGGCCGGGCGGCGAGGGCGCACCAGATTTCCAACGCAGTTTAACCGATACTCCTGTCGCTGGTTACGCATTTCACAACGCTTCGATCCGAACAACTACGACCTGTGGCTATTTTGCACAAGCCGCGGAACTCGCCGGCATCCCGGCATTTTCGTGGCCATTTCGGAGCATTTCCTACTCCAACCTGCGCGCGCCCTTCGGTTCCCGCCGGTGCATGCCGGCATTGCCAGATGACTTCTTCGTGACACGGCAGCCGTGCGGTCAAGGCCTTGGTCCAAAAAATAACCGGGCCCCGTGAGGGGCCCGGTTTTAGTGTGCCGGCGTGGGGGCCGACAGGTACTCAGAGGGGAACACGCTGCGCAACGGGCGAACTCTGGGAGGATATCTTCCGCGCGCAGCGACATTGACTATGCGAGCCGCTGACGGGCGAGGCAACACGGCGAGCCGCATGTCTGCCATGCCGTTTCGCAGTTCTGCGCGAAAAAATAATTTTTCGGGCAGCGAACTTAGAAATTCCAGCGCTGCGCGTTGGCCACCAGGAAGTCGCGGAACACCTGGATGCGCGCCACCGATTTGAGTTCTTCCGGATAGACGAAATAGGCGTCGAGCGCGAGCGTGTTGGCTTCGCCGAACAGCTGCACCAGCCCGCCGTTTTCCTCCACCAGATAGTCGGGCAGCATGGCGATGCCGAGTCCGCGCTGACAGGCGCGTAAGATGCCGAGCACGTTGTTGATTGACAGCGTCGGCACGCGCGGATTTTTCGCGTCGCGGCCGACATCGACCAGCCAGCGCCGGTTGGCGAAATGCGGCGGCACGTTGCCGCCGAGCAGGATGATGCGGTGCTTGTCGAGCTCCTCGTGGGTGCGCGGCGTGCCGAAGCGCTTGAGATAATCCGGCGAGGCGTAGGCGTGGAAATGCACCGAGAACAATTTGCGCTGGATCAGATCGGGCTGCGTCGGCTGGCGCAGGCGGATGGCGACGTCGGCCTCGCGCATGGCGAGGTCGAGTTCCTCTTCGGTGGTGATCAGCGTGACGTGGATGTCGGGATAAAGATCGAGGAATTCGCCGAGCCGCGGCGTGAGCCAATGCACGCCGATGCCGGGCGTGGTCGAGACTTTCAATTCGCCGTTCGGCCGCTCGCGGCTGTCGGTCAATTTAGTGCGCGCGGCTTCCAGCTTCATGAACACTTCATGCGCCGTGCGATAGAGCAATTCGCCCTGCTCGGTGAGGATCAGGCCGCGCGCATGGCGGTGAAACAGCGACACCGAAAGCTCGCCTTCCAGCGCCGAAACCTGGCGTGAAACGGCCGATTGCGACAGGCCCAAGCGCTCGCCGGCATGGGTGAAGGAGCCCGCTTCGGCAGCGGCGTGGAACACCTTCAGCTTGTCCCAGTCCATGGTGGCTTGCGTGCCGTTTGCCATCGGCTTACTCCGCCGCCGTGCGTTGACGCTCATGTGAAAATTCATGTTCTTGTCCTTGTGCGTGCAGGAATTTCTGCGCCTCGAGCGCCGCCATGCAGCCTTGGCCGGCGGCGGTGACCGCCTGGCGGTAGATTTCGTCGGTGACGTCGCCGGCGGCGAACACGCCCGGCACCGAGGTGACGGTCGAATAGCCGTTGGTAACGATATAGCCGGAGGGTTTCATCTTGAGCTGCCCGGCGAACAGTTCGGAGGCCGGCGTATGGCCGATGGCGATGAACACGCCAGCCACCGCCCGCTCGGTCACTTTACCTGTCTTGATGTTTTTCAGCCGCACGCCGGCAACCTTCAGCGGATTGTAGCTGCCGATGACGTCGTCGAGCACACTGTCCCAGATCACCTCGATCTTGGGATGTTTGAACAGGCGCTCCTGCATGATCTTCTCGGCGCGGAAGGCGTCGCGCCGGTGCACCACGGTGATCTTGGAGGCGAAATTAGTCAGAAACAGCGCCTCCTCGACCGCGGTATTGCCGCCGCCGATCACCACGACTTCCTTGTTGCGGTAAAAAAAGCCGTCGCAGGTGGCGCAGGCCGACACGCCATAGCCCTTGAATTTCTGCTCCGAGGGCAGATCGAGCCAGCGCGCTTGCGCGCCGGTGGCGATGATCAGGGCTTCGGCGATATAGACGTCGCCCGAGTCGCATTGCAGGCGGAACGGGCGCTGGGCGAGGTCCGCCTTGGTGACGGTGTCGAACACCATTTTGGTGCCGACATGCTCGGCCTGCTTTTGCATCTGCTCCATCAGCCAGGGGCCCTGGATGACATCGGCAAAGCCCGGATAGTTTTCCACGTCGGTGGTGATGGTCATCTGTCCACCGGGCTGGATGCCCTGGATCAGGATCGGCTCCAGCATAGCGCGCGCGGAATAGATCGCGGCGGTGTAGCCGGCCGGCCCCGAACCGATGATCACGACCTTGGCATGCGTCGTTTTGGTCATCGATTTCGCCCCCCTGATAAGGCGTCGTCGGGCGCTCGCGGTTATCCGCATCAGGCGGATCGGCGCCGGCTGCTATGCAAGGGCAATTTAGGTCTTTCGCCGAGCCATGCAAGATACGCAACCCACCGCGCTCACAGCCATGAAGCTGCATGACGCCGGCGGGCACCGCTCCACGTAATATTCTTTCGCGAAACTTTATTTCGCGGTATGGATGTTCCACTTCGATTAACCAGTGCCGCAGGGAGTTGGTCTTGCCCGCCCGCCTCGACGCCATCGACTGCAAGATCCTGAAAGAGCTGCAGGACGACGGCCGCATCACCAATGTGGAGCTGGCGCGACGGGTCGGCATCTCGGCGCCGCCCTGCTTGCGCCGGGTGCGGGCGCTGGTGGAGGCGGGCTACATCAAGGGCTACCGCGCGCTGCTCGACGAGAAAAAGCTCGGCTATGAGGTCAACGTCTTCGCCATGGTGCACCTTTCCAGCCAGGCGGAAGCCGACCTTGCCGCCTTCGAGGGCTTCGTGCGGGCGCAGACTTTGGTGCGGGAATGCTGGATGCTGTCGGGCGAGATCGACTTCGTCCTCAAATGCGTGGCGTCCGACTTGAAGACTTTTCAGGCCTTCGTCGAGAAGCTCACCGCCGCGCCCAATGTGCGCAACGTCAAGACGTCGCTGGTGCTGCGCAATTCCAAGGACGCGGCGATGGTGCCAATGGAAGGCTAGAGCGGATTCGCATTAATCCGGCTCATATCCTGTGGCGGCGAAGAAGTTAGCGCATTCGGTTGGCGTGAAGGCCGGGATGAGGGTGCCGATTTTGTCCCAGAGGGCGTCGGCAGTTCGCTCGGCAGCTTTGCGCAGCCGCGGCTTGAGCTTGGAGAAGGCGTTTTCAATCGGGTTGAAGTCGGGGCTGTAGGGCGGCAGGTAGAGGAGCGCGGCTGCGGTCGCCTCGATGGCGGCGCGCACGCCGCGCCCTTTGTGACTGCCGAGATTGTCCATGATCACAATGTCGCCGGGCTTGAGTTCGGGGACGAGAACCTGATCGACATAGGCCTGAAATGCGTGGCCGTTGATCGGCCCGTCGAGCACCATCGGCGCGACCATCCCGGTCAGGCGAAGCCCGGCGACGAATGTCGTCGTGCGCCAGTGGCCATGCGGGATGCCGGTGTGCAGTCGTTCGCCCTTTGGGCTGCGCCCACGAAGCCGCGCCATGTTGGTGGAGGCCCATGTCTCGTCGATAAAGACCAGCCGTTCGGGATCGAGATCGGGTTGATTGTCGAGCCAGGCCTCGCGCCGCTTCACGATGTCCGGGCGGTCCCGCTCCGTGGCGTGGGCGGTCTTTTTTTGTAGGTCAGGCCGCAGCGATCAAGAAATGTCCACAGTGTAGCGCGGGCGGCGCGCACGCCGCGCGCGGCATGAAGCCGCGCCAGCAACTCGCTGATCGTCAGGTCCGGGGTCGTCGCGATCAAGCCAAGAATGTAATCGCGATGCGGATCAAGCTTGCAGCGCCGGGGCTGCCCCTGCTTGCGTGCGGTCCGTTCACCGCTCTGCCGCGCCCGACGCACCCAGACGATGGCCGTCGCATCACCAATCCCGAAACGCGCTGCCACCTGCCGCGCCGGGGCTCCCGCCAAGGCCGCATCGATCACACGGTCACGCAAATCCTGACTGTAAGGTCGGGCCATATGCTGCCTCCATCGCTCTCACGACAGACAACTCGCATTATTCGCCTGATTTGGGAATCCCACTTCAATCGGAAAACGACGAACGCGCTCTGGTGGTCAGGCCGCGCGGCGTTTCTGCTGCTTTATGAAGACCTCGGCGCGCTTTTGCAGGTCTTGCGGCGCGACGTCTTCCTTGTGCGTGGCGATGAACCAGCTGTTGCCGGTCGCGCCTTTTACGCCACCGCTGCGGTCGCCATAGAACATGTCTATCGCCTCCATAATCGTTTTGCCGTCGGCCTTGACTGCCTGCTGGTACATGCCGTCCACATTCGGAACGTAAAGGCAAAGTGCAGCCGTGGTGGCCGGCGCCATCTCGCTTTCCTCGGCGATCATGATGCGGCTATCGCCGATGAGGACTTGCGCGTGCATGATCGATCCATCCGGCCGTTTGATCGGCTCATGCGATAGCCTGGCGCCGAAAGCCCGCTTGAGAAAGTCGATGGTCTTCGTCGCGCCGCGCACGGTTAGATAGGGATTGACCGTGTAATAGCCGTCGGGAATAGGTTTCGCCATGCGTCTCTCTTCGGGTTCTCCCCCGAAGGCGCGCAGCCTCAGCCGGAACTTGGACATTTATTTGCCTGCGTGATGAAGATGTGATGGCGACGCACGGGGACTCGGTGCCGCCGCAACGAAAATCGCCGGGCAAAGCCCGGCGATTGAAATGTTCGGCGACGGTGGAGGGCCGTTACCGCCACTCCACCTTCTTCACCTCATAGGCCTTGGCGCCGCCGGGCGTCACCACTTCGACATTGGCGCCCTTGCTCTTGCCGATCAGCGCGCGCGCGAGCGGCGAGGTGATGGAAATCTTGCCGGCCTTGGCGTTGGCTTCCGGCTCGCCGACGATCTGCCACACCTTCTTCTCATCGGTGTCCTCGTCCACTAGCGTCACCGTGGCGCCGAAGGTGATGCTGTCGCCGCTCAACTTGGAGACGTCGATCACGTCGGCGCGGGCGAGCTTGTCCTCGAGCTCGGCGATGCGCCCCTCGTTGTGCGACTGCGCCTCCTTGGCGGCGTGATATTCGGCGTTCTCCGACAGGTCGCCGTGCGTGCGGGCATCGGTGATCTGCTGGATGATGCGGGGCCGCTCCACCTGTTGGCAGTGCCTGAGCTCGGCTTCGAGCGCGGCATAGCCGGCGGCCGTCATCGGTATCTTGTCCATCGTCTTAGTCTCCTCCTGGCGGGCGCCGGAAACAACTTGCACGCGTCTTAACGCCGCCAAGCTCCTTCCACCTTCAGTTCGCCGTTCCTTCGACTCGTAATTCGACTCCGGCCACGGATTTTCGCGCCAGAGCCATTTTTACCGGGCCGGGACAAAAACGCCTCGATTGCGGCCGGTTTTTCCTACGCCGCAACCTGAATTATTCCCGGCCTACACCGCCGCCCGGCCCCTAACGGGGGCCGCTGAAGTAGCTTTGCAGCGCACAGACTTCGAGATCGCCCGCCAGATAGGCTTTTATGCCTTGCGCCGCCGCGACGGCACCTGAAAGAGTGGTGTAGTACGGCACTTTATGCAAGAGGGCGGCATGCCGCAGCGAGCGGCTATCTTGCAGCGCAGCGGCCCCCTCGGTGGTGTTGAAAACAAGTTGAACACCGCCATTTTTGATGGCATCGACGATGTGCGGGCGGCCTTCCAGCACCTTGAAGATCTTGGCAGCCGCCACCCCGTGTTCGGCGAGGTAGCGCTGGGTGCCCGACGTGGCGATGGTCTTAAAACCGAGGGAATCGAGCAACTTCACCGCCGGCAGGATGCGCGCCTTGTCCTCGTCCTTGACCGAGACGAATACGGTCCCCGACCGCGGCAAGTTGGCCCCGCCGCCGATCTGGCTCTTGACGAAGGCGACCTCGAACGACTTGTCGATCCCCATCACTTCGCCGGTCGATTTCATCTCCGGCCCGAGCACGGTGTCGACGCCGGGGAAGCGGGCGAAGGGGAACACCGCCTCCTTCACCGCCCGGTGCTTGAAGGCGATAGGTTTGAGCTTAAAGCTGGCGAGGCTTTCGCCGGCCATCACGCGGGCGGCGATCTTGGCGACCGGCAGGCCGATCACCTTGGCGACGAAGGGCACCGTGCGCGAGGCGCGCGGGTTGACCTCGAGCACGTAAATCTCTCCGTCCTTGATGGCGTATTGCACATTCATCAGACCGACGACATTGAGCGCGAGCGCGAGTTCGCGGGTCTGCCGCCCCAGTTCGGCCAGCGTCTTCTCGCTCAGGGAGTGCGGCGGTAGCGCGCAGGCGGAATCGCCGGAGTGAATTCCGGCCTCCTCGATGTGTTCCATGATGCCGGCGATGAAGGTGTCCTTGCCGTCGCATAGGCAATCGACGTCCACCTCGGTGGCATCGGACAGATAGCGGTCGATCAGCAGCGGGCTCTTTTTGGAGACGACGAGTTCCGACGGCCGGTCGAGGTCGCCGGCGAGCTTCGCCACGTAACGGTCGAGCTGCGCACTATCGCGCACGATCTCCATGGCGCGGCCGCCCAGCACGTAAGACGGGCGGATGACGACCGGATAACCGATCTGGTCGGCGATGGCGCGCGCGGCGCCCGGCGAGGTGGCGATGCCGTTTTTCGGCTGGCGTATTTTCAGCTTGTCGAGCAGCGTCTTGAAGCGTTCGCGATCCTCGGCAAGGTCGATCATGTCGGGCGAGGTGCCGAGGATCGGCACCTTGGCCTTTTCTAGGGGTTCCGCGAGCTTGAGTGGTGTCTGCCCGCCGAACTGCACGATGACGCCGTGCAGCGTGCCGTTTGAGCGTTCGGTGTCGATGATCTCCAGCACGTCTTCCGGCGTCAGCGGCTCGAAATAGAGCCGGTCCGAGGTGTCGTAGTCTGTGGACACCGTTTCTGGATTGCAATTGACCATGATGGTCTCGTAGCCCGTCTCCTTCAGCGCGAAGCAGGCGTGGCAGCAGCAGTAATCGAACTCGATGCCCTGGCCGATGCGGTTCGGCCCGCCGCCGAGGATGATGACCTTCTTCTTGTCGGACGGCTGCGCCTCGTCGGCGGCGGCGCCGTTAAACGGCGCGGCATAGGTCGAATACATGTAGGCCGTGGGCGAGGCGAATTCGGCGGCGCAGGTGTCGATGCGCTTGAACACCGGGCGCACGCCGAGCGCGCGTCTTTTTTTGGTGACCATCTCGGCAGGGGTCGCGGTGAGTTTGCCGAGACGGGTATCGGAAAAGCCTTGCGCCTTGAGCCGGCGGAAGGCGCCGGCGGTTGTCGGCAAGCCCTTGGCCTTGATCTCGGCTTCCGCCTCAACCAGCCCGCGGATTTCGCCGAGGAACCACGGATCGACGCGGCAGGCATTGTGGATCAGCTCGTCGGTCGCGCCGAGCCGCATCGCCTGCGCCAGCTTCAAGAGCCGGTCGGGCGTCGGCGTGCCGAGCGCCGCGCGGAACGCGGCCTTGTTGTCGTTATCGTCGATGCCCTTGGCCGCTTCGTAGCCCTCGATGGTGATTTCATCAAGCCCGGTGAGACCAGTCTCCAACGAGCGCAGCGCCTTCTGCAAAGATTCCTGAAAGGTGCGGCCGATGGCCATGGCTTCGCCGACCGACTTCATTGAAGTGGTCAGCGTGGTCGAGGCGCCCGGGAATTTCTCGAAGGCAAAGCGCGGGATTTTGGTAACGACATAATCGATGGTCGGCTCGAATGAAGCAGGCGTGGCGCCGCCGGTGATATCGTTGGCGATTTCGTCGAGCGTGTAGCCAACGGCCAATTTCGCCGCGACCTTGGCGATGGGGAATCCCGTTGCTTTCGAGGCGAGCGCGGATGAGCGCGACACACGCGGGTTCATCTCGATCACCACCAGCCGACCATCTTCCGGATTGATGGCGAATTGCACGTTCGATCCGCCGGTCTCCACGCCGATCTCGCGCAGCACCGCGATCGAGGCGTCGCGCATGATCTGGTATTCCTTGTCGGTGAGCGTCACCGCGGGGGCGATGGTGATCGAGTCCCCGGTGTGCACACCCATCGGATCGACGTTCTCGATCGAGCAAATGATGATGCAGTTATCCTTCTTGTCGCGCACCACCTCCATCTCGAACTCTTTCCAGCCCAGCACCGACTCCTCGATCAGCACCTCGTTGGTCGGCGAGGCGTCGATGCCGCGCTCGACGATTTCGATGAATTCGGCCTTGTTGTAGGCGATGCCGCCGCCGGTGCCGCCGAGCGTGAAGCTCGGCCGGATGATCGCCGGCAGGCCGATGTCGTCGAGCGCTTCCAGCGCCTGGATCAGCGTCTTGATCTGGTGCGAGCGTGGCGTCGGCAGGCCGATGCGGGTCATCGCATTGCGGAACAGCTCGCGGTCTTCCGCCATGTCGATCGCGTCTGCCGTGGCGCCGATCATCTTCACGCCGAATATGTCGAGTACGCCCATCTTGCGCAAGCTGAGGGCGCAGTTGAGCGCGGTTTGCCCGCCCATGGTGGGTAGCAGCGCGTCCGGGCGTTCCTTCTCGATGATCTTGGCGACGATCTCCGGCGTGATCGGCTCGATGTAAGTGGCGTCGGCGAGGTCGGGATCGGTCATGATCGTCGCCGGATTGGAATTGACCAGCACGATCCGGTATCCCTCAGCTTTCAACGCCTTGCAGGCCTGCGTGCCGGAATAGTCGAACTCGCACGCCTGGCCGATGACAATCGGGCCGGCGCCGATGATCAGGATCGAGGTGATGTCGGTTCGTTTCGGCATTCACGTGTTTCGGCACACAAAAAAAAGGCGCGCTTATGCGCGTCCTTCCACTCCCGCCGGGAATAGGTTCCGTGCGAAGCGCTGCTTAAACCATATATGGGGGGCAGGGAAGGCTAATGCGAGGAATAGCGATGGAGAGCGAAATTGCGCAAAATGCGTGGGTCTTCGGTCTTCCTGGCGGCCTAGACGCTGATAGGCGGTCTGCAGTCTACCTCTCGCGGCGGAGAGCGCTGTCAGCGCCGGCGCGCGGTTCGTTTGAATGGCCGCAGCCACAATTTGATAGATGACCAGGCTGTCGTAGCGAACGGTGTCGACGACGGGAAATTCCTAGCGGACGCTGGTCTTGTTTTCCGGCGACCAATCATGCGCCGTCGGAATGACGCCGCGCCCACCGATGATATCACAAAGCGCCGGGAGGCCTGTCCGTATCTCGTTCGGCGTGTGCACGCAGTCGGAAAAAATAAAGCAATAGTCGAGCCGCGGAACGTTGGAAAAATCTCCGACCCGAATATCGACCAGATCGAGCAGGCCGTGATCGCGCAACTTCGTCTTCAGTTTTTCAAGCACGCCGCCCGGTAGGGAAATGACGGGATGCATCTCTTCGGTCCAGTTCTTCATGGTGGCGATGCCCAGGCAAACTTCGCTTTCGGCCGGAACATAAAAATCCATCCCCGAACCGATCGGCCTGAAGTTCGCGACCGTCGGATTGAGTTCGCTGGTCACGAACGTCTTGCCCGCACCTGAATCGCGGACCGCCCTTGCAAGGATGGACGTCGATTTGCCGACCCAGGCGCCGATCTCCAGAAACGGTCCGTCGAGGACGTAGGTGAGCGCATAAAGAGCGATTTGCTCTCCGGTGCTCAGCCAACCCGGCACGGGCGGCAGATTGGCCGGCACGGATATGACTTTGACGACGTTGATCAGTTGTTTGAAATTAAGCGCGCAAACCGCCGGGGACGTCATGATCGCTGCCCTCATGACGAATCGGCAAAATATCTCGCATCAGGGCTAGATGCACATGGGTAATGCTTTGTTACCAGGCCGCCGGCCGGCCGAAGCGGCGAAATCAAAAGCCCGACTTCACTAGAGCGCGTTCGTCGTTTTCCGATTGAAGTGGGATTCCCAAATCAGGCGAATAATGCGAGTCGTCTGTCGTGAGAGCGATGGAGGCAGCATATGGCCCGACCTTACAGTCAGGATTTGCGTGACCGTGTGATCGATGCGGCCTTGGCGGGAGCCCCGGCGCGGCAGGTGGCAGCGCGTTTCGGGATTGGTGATGCGACGGCCATCGTCTGGGTGCGTCGGGCGCGGCAGAGCGGTGAACGGACCGCACGCAAGCAGGGGCAGCCCCGGCGCTGCAAGCTTGATCCGCATCGCGATTACATTCTTGGCTTGATCGCGACGACCCCGGACCTGACGATCAGCGAGTTGCTGGCGCGGCTTCATGCCGCGCGCGGCGTGCGCGCCGCCCGCGCTACACTGTGGACATTTCTTGATCGCTGCGGCCTGACCTACAAAAAAAGACCGCCCACGCCACGGAGCGGGACCGCCCGGACATCGTGAAGCGGCGCGAGGCCTGGCTCGACAATCAACCCGATCTCGATCCCGAACGGCTGGTCTTTATCGACGAGACATGGGCCTCCACCAACATGGCGCGGCTTCGTGGGCGCAGCCCAAAGGGCGAACGACTGCACACCGGCATCCCGCATGGCCACTGGCGCACGACGACATTCGTCGCCGGGCTTCGCCTGACCGGGATGGTCGCGCCGATGGTGCTCGACGGGCCGATCAACGGCCACGCATTTCAGGCCTATGTCGATCAGGTTCTCGTCCCCGAACTCAAGCCCGGCGACATTGTGATCATGGACAATCTCGGCAGTCACAAAGGGCGCGGCGTGCGCGCCGCCATCGAGGCGACCGCAGCCGCGCTCCTCTACCTGCCGCCCTACAGCCCCGACTTCAACCCGATTGAAAACGCCTTCTCCAAGCTCAAGCCGCGGCTGCGCAAAGCTGCCGAGCGAACTGCCGACGCCCTCTGGGACAAAATCGGCACCCTCATCCCGGCCTTCACGCCAACCGAATGCGCTAACTTCTTCGCCGCCACAGGATATGAGCCGGATTAATGCGAATCCGCTCTAGTGCTACGGCGGGCAGCCTTTGTGCTCGGGTAGCTTGCCAGCCGAAGCTCCGAAGGAGCGAAGGCTGGAGGCCCGGCCTGGAATCGAACCAGGCTGGAAGACCTTGCTTGGTTTCTGCGTAAACCACTCCGCCACCGGGCCGTCGGCATGCATAAGGCCGCGGCGTTGACGCCAGGTTACGCGGCGCGCGCGGCGAAAGTTGCGGTTAATGGCGGGTTAGGCGCGCATGATCGCGAAAAGTGGGAACCGGTTTTCGATCATGCGCCAAAAAGACTACTTTGCCAGAAACGTCATGCGCCACTGGTTGTGGCCGATATTGCGGGCCGCGCGTTGCGCGGAAAATCCCGCCGTCTTAAGTTTGGCGAGCATCGCCGCTTCCTCGTAGTGCGACAGGCCGATGGTCTTGCGCAGGCGCAAATAGTCGGAAACTGAAATCCGCAACAGCCCGAACGCCGCCGCCCAGAAGAAGCCGTTGGCGGCGCCGAAGCGCAGCAGCGCCAGCGCCGCGGCCAGTGCGGCGAGATGCGGCGGTTCGATGTCGCCGACAACCAGCAACCCGCCGCGCTTCAGCAGTTTGCGGAACATCGCCAACAGGCGATCGAGCTCGATGCGGCTGAGATATTGCGCCACCGAATGCATGACGATGAGGTCGAACGCGGAGGCCGGCAGCGCCGCCGCCTGCTCGGGCGTGAGCACGGAAATCTTGTTGTCATCGGCATGGCGGGCAGAAATCGCCGCGTGCACGTTCGGCGCCGCCTCCACCATGGTCAGGTGCGCGCAGGCGGCGCCGATCAGATCAGCGGAGGTTGCCTCGCCGCAGCCATAGTCGAGCACGTCCGCGGCCTTCGACGGAACGTAAGCGCGGATGTCCTCGGCAATCTTTCGGTAGTGCACGTCGCGGTGACGCGCATTCACATAGATCACCGAATGCTTGAAATCGTAGAAGCTGACCCAATCACTCATCGGGATTGCCACAGCTTTGGCAACGGGCCGTCCTTGCCGTGCACCGGATCGCTCGCAGGCAGCGGCACCAGCGGAATGGTGGTGAGCGCCTTGTCGTGCTCGGCCTTGCCGCCGCGGCAGAGATCGTGGCTGCCCTCTGGCGGATAGCCGCCGATCACGACCAGGCCCGAGCTTTGCGACAGCCGGTGATGCCCAGTGCCCGCCGGCAGCGCCGCCACGTCGCCGGGTGCAAGCTCGAGCACCTCGCCGTTGTCGCCGCCGAAGCGCACCGTGGCGCGGCCGCGGGCGATGCCGAGCGCCTCGTGGATTATCGAATGATAATGCACGAACGGATAAATGCCGTTGCGCCACTGCCCGTGGCCCCATCCGGTTGCCGCGAACATCTGCTCGATCATACCTTCCGGATCGGCGCCATGATCGACCGCGCCCTTGTATACCAGCATTGGCAGCCGGTTGTTCGGCGCGCTTCCGTCGTCTGCGAATTGGAAGGTGAGGGGCTTGTGCGAAGCGAGCGGCATCGGCGCCACTCAGGCGATCTTCCGCTTCGCTTGCCGCATCACGTCGACGAAACGACGGAAGAGATAATGCGAGTCACGCGGCCCGGGCGAGGCCTCCGGGTGATACTGCACCGAGAACACCGGGCGGTCGTTGAGCGCGATGCCGCAGTTGGAGCCGTCGAACAGGGAAAAATGCGTCTGCGCCACATTCTTCGGCAGCGAGTCCTTGTCCAGCGCGAAGCCGTGGTTCATCGAGGTGATCTCCACCTTGCCAGTGGAGACGTCCTTGACCGGATGATTGGCGCCGTGGTGCCCCTGATGCATCTTCACGGTCTTGCCGCCGACGGCGAGGCCGAGCATCTGGTGGCCGAGGCAGATGCCGAAGGTGGGGATGCCGGTGTCGATCAGCGTCTTGATCACCGGCACCGCGTATTGCCCGGTCGCCGCCGGATCGCCCGGCCCGTTCGACAGGAACACGCCGTCGGGCTTGAGCGCCATGATATCCTCGGCCGAAGTCGTCGCCGGCACCACCGTCACCTTGCAGCCGTTGCCGGCGAGCAGCCGCAATATGTTGCGCTTGATGCCGTAGTCAATGGCGACGACGTGGAATTCATGATTGGTCAGGTGGCCGAAGCCTTCGCCCCAGGTCCACGGCGTCTCGTCCCAGGTGAAGCGCTGTCCGGATGTCACCATCGGCACCAGATCCATGCCGACGAGACCGGGCCACGCAGCCGCTTCTTTCTTCAGCGCAGCGAGATCGAATTTGCCGTCGGGCGCGTGCGCGATCACCGCATTGGGCATGCCCTTCTCGCGGATCAGCACGGTGAGCGCGCGCGTGTCGATGCCGGCAAGGCCGATGACGTGGCGCGCTTTCAGCCAGTCGTTGAGGTTGCGCGTCGCCCGGTAGTTCGATGGCGCGGTGATGTCGGTATGCAGGATGACGCCGCGCGGGCCGGGCGTCGCCGCCATGTTGACGGTCTCGATGTCGTCCTCGTTGGTGCCGACATTGCCGATGTGGGGAAAGGTGAAGGTGATGATCTGCCCGGCATAGGACGGGTCGGTGAGGATCTCCTCGTAGCCGGTCATGGCGGTGTTGAAGCAGACCTCGCCGACGGCGTAGCCGGTGGCGCCCAGCCCGTGGCCCTCAAGCACGGTTCCGTCCTTCAGCAGCAAAAGCGCCGTGGCCTTGGGCTCAACCCAAGTGGTCCCGGAGGAGGCTCCGGCGGGGCTTTCCGGCGGCTGTGTCATGCCCACTTAGTTGCGTATTATAATGTGGGAGGCAAGAGGCCGCCGAGTGCCGCCAACAGGCGCGTTTTGCGGCGACTCTGCCGGGACACCAACGATTGCCCGGCGCCGTTGACGATCTTGATGTCGCCCAGCGCATAGGGATCGACACCATCGATGCACGCGACGTTAAAGCCGTATTCGGTCGGGACGATGCGCCGCTGGTGATGCGTGTAGATGCCGCAGACCTTGCAGAATTAGTGCTGCGCCGTCTTGGTGTTCCATTGGTACAAGGTCAAAAGGTTGTCTCCTTTGGTTACCTTCAGGCCCTCAATCGGCACCGAGGCCATGACCGCACCCTTGCGCCTGCACAGCGAGCAATTACAGCGCCGCAGGTTTTCAAATCCATTCTCGAGTGTGACCTCGAATACCACGCCGCCGCAGTGACATTGCCCGATTCTGACCGTTGACATGCATTCATCCTCTTGCTCTGCCATTGCAGGTTACGGCCCTTTGTGGGCGGCTCCAATCTGGCGGAGGCAATCGTGCTGCGCGACGACATCAACAAAGCCCTGACTGAAGCAATGAAGGCCAGGAACGAGCGCGCGGTCTCCACGCTGCGCATGGTCAATTCGGCGCTCAAGAACGCCGACATCGAGGCGCGAGGGCAGGGCAAGCCGGCGCTCACCGACGCCGACGTGCTACCGCTGCTGCAGAAGATGATCAAGCAGCGCCAGGAATCGGTCGAGCTCTACAAAAAGGGCAACCGTCCCGATCTGGTGAAGCAGGAACAAGAAGAGATAGCCATCATCTCCGGGTACCTGCCGAAACAGATGTCGGGGGCCGAGATGGCCGCAGCGATCGACGCCGCCATCAAGGACACCGGCGCCGCCGGCATGAAGGACATGGGCAAGGTGATCGGCGCGCTGCGCGAAAAGTACGCGGGGCAGATGGACATGGCGAAGGCCAGCGCCGCGGTGAAAGCGAAGTTGAGCGGCTAGGCCGCCTCGAGCAAAATCTTCGCCAGCCACTCTGGCTCGTCCACCATGACGTCGTGCCCGCAGGTTGCGTCGTGGGTCTGCCATGAGGCATCGGCTTTTGCCCGCGCGTTGGCCTTGTCGAATCCCGGGCTCGGGTAGCTCGGCGCGCGGATATAAATCTTTTTCACGATGCGCTGCAGCGCGCCGGTGACCGCAATCTTGTCGGTGAAAGTGGCGATCGGCTGCGGCGTGCACTGGCTGTCCACCCAGGCGCGGTCGCGTTCGTTGACCCCAAAGGCTTCCGCCGGCCGCGGCGGCACCGCGATCAGCTTTTTCTTCCGCGCGGCATTCACCGCCGCGTGTACGGCCGGGCCGGTGAGATCGAGCACCGACTCGCCGTTTTCCGGCACGAATGCATCCAGATAGATGAGCGCGCCGATCGCCGGCCGCACCTTTTCGGCCGCGCCGGAAATGATCATGCCGCCATAGGAATGGCCGCACAGCACCACGTCGATGAGTTGCTCCCACTTGAACACGTTGACGACGTCGGTGATGTGGGTGGCAAGCCCGATGCCAGGGCTCATGAGATGCGAGCGCTCGCCGAGCCCGGTCAGTGTCGGCGTGAACACCTTGTGGCCTTGGCTTTGCAGGCGGTCGGCGACGCGCCGCCAGCACCAGCCGCCATGCCAGGCGCCATGCACGAGGACGAAGGTTTTGGGCATGCGAAGGCTCTCCCTGAGTTCTTCTGTGCTTCCATGCCTGTGAATAACTAGGAAAAGGCCACAAATCTACGGCTGTGCAGGGTGTTCCTGCACCCGCCTCGGAAAGTCTCAATTCGTCCGCCTATGATAGGGGACCGATTCGGCCAAACCGAAAGACCAGACGCCGCGACCAGCGCGCGGCGAAAAATTCATGCGCTTCACGCCACAATTTCTCGATGAGCTCAAAGCCCGGCTTCCGGTTTCGGAAGTCGTCGGCAAACGCGTGAAACTCGTGCGCTCCGGGCGCGAGTTCAAGGGCCTGTCGCCGTTCAACAAGGAGAAGACGCCGTCGTTCTTCGTCAACGACCAGAAGCAGGCCTGGTTCGATTTCTCCTCGGGCAAAAACGGCAGCATTTTCGATTTCATCATGTTGAGCGACGGCGTCGGCTTCCCCGAGGCGGTGGAGCGGCTGGCGCAGATGGCCGGCGTGCCGCTGCCCAAGGTCTCGCCCGAGGATGAGCGGCGCGATGCGCGGCGCAAGACGCTGCATGACGTCATGGACCTCGCGGCGAAGTTTTTTGAGGCGACGCTTGCCTCGCGCAACGGCGCTAAGGCGCGCGGCTATCTCACCGACCGTGGGCTCGATCCGGCCACGCAACTCAAATTCCGCCTCGGCTATGCGCCGTCTGAACGCTTCGCGCTGAAGGAGCATCTCGGCTCGCACGGCATTCCGGTCGAGGACATGATCGAGGCCGGCTTGCTGATTTCCGGCGCCGACATCCCCGTGCCGTTCGACCGTTTCCGCGACCGCGTGATGTTCCCGATCACCGATCTGCGCAACCGCGTCATCGCCTTCGGTGGCCGCGCGCTGGAGAAGGACGCGCAGGCGAAATATCTCAATTCACCGGAAACGCCGCTCTTCCACAAGGGCGCGACACTCTACAACATCGCCGCCGCGCGGCAGGCCGCGCACGATGGCGCGCCGGTCATCGCCGTCGAAGGCTACGTTGACGTCATCGCCATGGTGAGCGCGGGCTTTGCCGCGACCGTCGCGCCGCTCGGCACGGCGCTGACCGAGGACCAACTGACGCTGATCTGGAAGATGGCCGACGAGCCGATGCTCTGCTTCGACGGCGACAGCGCCGGCCTGCGCGCCGCCTATCGCGCGGTTGACCTTGCGCTGCCGCGTCTTGCGCCCGGCAAGAGCCTGAAATTCGCTATGCTGCCGCAGGGCCAGGACCCCGATGATCTCGTCCGCTCGGGCGGGCGAGAAGCCATCGCCGAAGTGATCGCCGCGGCGCGGCCGCTCGCGGCGATGCTGTGGGCGCGCGAAACCGAAGGCCACCAGTTCGACACGCCGGAGCGGCGCGCCGCGCTCGAAACGCTCATCAACCAGGTCACCGCGTCGATCGGCGACGACGCCGTGCGCAAATATTACCGGCAGGATTTTTCCGCGCGCATCGCCCAGTTCTTTGCCCCGGCGCAAGCTCAGCGCCGCAGCTACCAGCCGCGCCGGAACGGGCAGGAGGATTGGCGCAAGCGCATGGGGGAATGGACGCCGCGCTTTGGCGCCGCGGCGCGTGACGAACCCGGTTCCCGTAACACGCCTTACGTCGTCGTCAGCCAGCAGCTCGGCTTGAGCCCGGTGCATCGCGGCGGGCGCACAACCGTGCCGTTGCGCGAGGCGCTCATCCTGCAGGCGTCGCTCAACCACCCCTGGCTGCTGCACGACCACCTGGAGGAACTGAGCGCACTCGAGTTCCGCCACGCCGACGCCGAGCGCCTCAAGGGCGCCCTGATCGACATCGCCGCCCACAATGCCGGCCATGCCGCGGCCCTCACCCCGGAGGCGCTGATGGCGGAGCTGGCCGGGCGCGGCTTCGCCGAGGCGGTCGGACGCATCGCCGCCTCAATCACCACGCCCTCGGTCTGGGGGGCCGGTCCCGAGGCCGCTGCCGACGATGTTTTGGTCACCTGGGCGCAGCTTGTCGCCTTGCATCGGCAATGGAATTCCCTAACTAGGGAGCTCAAGGACGCCGAACAGGCGCTGGGTCAGGATTCGAGCGACGCCAACTATCTGCGGCTGCGCGACGTCAAGGCCCGCCTGTCGAACATGGACGGCACCGAGGCCCTGATCGAGGGGTTCGGAGCCTCTTCCGGCCGAGGCGTGCGTAGTCTATGAGTCCGCGCATTCAACAAGCGGCTGCCGGGACGCGGGAACAGAGGGTCTGATTTCCGCGGTTTCTTCAGGGTTAATCGGAGCTTAAGCGGGTTCCGACGACACTCAGCGGCCTGATTCGGGGGCGGTGGCCTTTGCCGGCCGCGGCCCATTGCCTGTCGCCTATATATAGGAGAGCCGTGTCGATGAGCGCCCTCGGCCGCGCGACCAAAAAGGTCCAAGAGAAACAGATGGCGACGAAGGCGAAGGCCGCGCAGGCCAAGGACGAGGCGCCGGAAAAGGAAGCTGAAGGCGCCCCCAATTCGCCGCTGCCACTGCTCGACCTCAACGACGCCGGCGTCAAGAAGATGATCAAGGCCGCCAAGAAGCGCGGCTTCGTCACCTACGAACAGCTCAACGCCGTGATGCCCTCCGAAGAGGTCAACTCCGAGCAGATCGAGGACACCCTAGCGATGCTCAACGAGATGGGCATCAACGTAGTCGAGAACGAAGAGGCCGAGGGCGAGGAAGAAACCGAAAAGGCCGCCGACGAGCACGACGACGACGACGACGAGTCCGGCCGCGAAGTGGTCGAGACCAAGCAGAAGTCGCTCGCCACCACCGAAAAGAAAGAGCCGTCCGAGCGCACCGACGATCCCGTGCGCATGTATCTGCGCGAGATGGGCTCGGTCGAATTGCTTTCGCGCGAGGGCGAAATCGCCATTGCCAAGCGCATCGAGGCCGGCCGCGAGGCGATGATTGCGGGCCTTTGCGAATCCCCGCTCACCTTCCAGGCCGTCATCATCTGGCGCGACGAGTTGAACGACGGCAAGGTCTTCCTGCGCGACATCATCGATCTCGAAGCAACCTACGCCGGCCCCGACGCGCAGAAGATGCAGGTGCCGGTCATCATCGGCCCCGACGGCAAGCCGATCCCCGCGGTTGCCGGCACGCCCGTTCCCGGCGCACCGCATCTGCAGGTGGTGCAGACGCCGGCCCCGCCGGCCGCGCCCCCCGCCGCCACCCCGTTCAAGGCGGCGACGCCGGGCGAGCCCGCCGCCGACGGCGAGGCGCCGAAGGACCCGGCCGAGACCGCCGCTGAGAGCCGATTACGACGAAGACGACATAGAGAATTCGCTGTCGCTCGCGGCGATCGAGGCCGAGCTGAAACCGAAAGTCGTCGAGACCTTCGACAACATCGCCGACGCCTTCAAGCGGCTGCGCCGTCTGCAGGAGCAGGACATTCAGTTCCGCCTGCGCTCCACTTCCCTCTCGCCGGCGCAGGAGCGCAAGTACAAGAAGCTCAAGGAAGAGATCATCGCCGAGGTGAAGTCGCTTCGCCTCAACCAGGCGCGCATCGATAGCCTCGTCGAGCAGCTCTACGACATCAACAAGCGCCTCGTGTCGAACGAAGGCCGCCTGATGCGGCTCGCCGAAGTCTTACGGCGTCGCCCGCGACGACTTCCTCAGGGCCTACATGGGCTCCGAGCTCGACCCGCGCTGGCTCAACCGCATCTCCAAGCTCAGCGCCAAGGGCTGGAAGAGCTTCGTCGCCCGCGACAAGGACCGCATCAAGGAGATCCGCACGCTGGTGCACGAGCTCGCCGGACAGACCGGCGTCGGCATCGACGAGTTCCGCAAGATCGTGCACATGGTGCAGAAGGGCGAGCGCGAGGCGCGCCAGGCGAAGAAGGAAATGGTGGAGGCGAACTTGCGCCTCGTCATCTCCATCGCCAAGAAATACACCAACCGCGGCCTGCAGTTCCTCGACCTCATTCAGGAAGGCAACATCGGCCTGATGAAGGCGGTCGACAAGTTCGAATACCGCCGCGGCTACAAGTTCTCCACCTACGCCACCTGGTGGATCCGCCAGGCGATCACCCGCTCGATCGCCGACCAGGCGCGCACCATCCGCATTCCCGTGCACATGATCGAGACCATCAACAAGATCGTGCGCACCTCGCGCCAGATGCTCAACGAGATCGGCCGCGAGCCGACGCCGGAGGAACTGGCCGAGAAGCTCGGCATGCCGCTGGAGAAGGTGCGCAAGGTCCTCAAAATCGCCAAGGAGCCGCTGTCGCTGGAGACGCCCATCGGCGACGAGGAGGACAGCCACCTCGGCGATTTCATCGAGGACAAGAACGCCATCCTGCCGATCGACGCGGCGATCCAGTCGAACCTGCGCGAGACGACGACGCGCGTGCTCGCCTCGCTCACCCCGCGCGAGGAGCGCGTGCTGCGCATGCGCTTCGGCATCGGCATGAACACCGACCACACGCTGGAAGAGGTCGGCCAGCAGTTCTCGGTGACGCGCGAGCGCATCCGCCAGATCGAGGCCAAGGCGCTACGGAAGTTGAAGCATCCGAGCAGGTCAAGGAAGCTGCGGAGCTTCCTCGACAACTAATTCTGTCATTCCGGGACGGCCCGAAGGGCCGGGCCTTGAATCCATGCTCCGCAGCGTTGCGGGTAACGGATTCCGGGCCATGATGTCGCCGTCCGCCAGCATAAGGCCCCGCTGCCTGGAATGGCTGGACGCGGCGCATGCCGCAAACCGCCTGGTAGCTTCCATAATCATTCGTGATCTGGCGCGGTACGCGGACGTGCTAGTGATGCCGGCGAACCGCCTCATCCCTGACCGAACTCCGCAAAGATCCCCGCAATGTCCGTCGCCGCAGGCCGTGAATTCCTTGCCATCCCGGGGCCCACCGTCATTCCCGACGCCGTCCTCGCCGCCATGAACCGGCCGGCGATCGACATCTATGCCGGGCCGATGATCGCGCTCACCGAGTCCCTGCTCGCCGATCTGCGTAAGATTTGCCGCACCAAGGGTCGCACCTATATTTACGCCTCCAATGGCCCCGGGGCCCGGGAGGCGACGCTGACCAATGTGCTCTCGCGTGGCGAGAAGGTGGTGGTGCTGGAAAGCGGGCGCTTCGCCATCGGCTGGGGCGAGGCCGCGAAAATGCTCGGCGCCGAGGTCGAGATCCTGCCAGGCGATTATCGCTGCGCGGTACGCCCCGAAGCCGTCGAGGCGCGGCTCACGCAAACGGCAATGGCGAGACCAAGGCAACCCTGGTGCGCAGATCGACACAGCCTCCGGCGGCGTCAACGACGTCAAGGCGATCGGCGAGGCGATCCGCGCCGTGGGCCACGATTGCCTGCTCATGGTCGACACCGTCGCTATGCCCTTCGAGATGGCTCAATGGGGCGTCGACGTCGCTTGGCCGGCTCGCAGAAGGGGCTGATGACGCCGCCGGGACTTGGCTTCACCGCGGCCTCTCCGCGCGCGCGAATTGCACCCCAAAGCCAACATGCGCACGCCGTACTAGGACTGGACTTTCTGCGAAGGCGAGGTGCACTACCACAAATATTGCGGCACTCCGCCGGAGCAGCCGTTGTTTGCGCTGCGCGCGGCCTTCGATCTGCTGTTCGCCGAAGGGCTGGAGAATGTGGTCCAGCGTCACTGGCTGCTGCCGGAAGCAACGTGCCGCGCCGTGGCGGTTTGGGCCGAGGGCCAGGCGATCGGCTTCAACTTCGCCGAGCCGTCGGAGCGCAGCAACACCGTGACGGCGGTCGTCGCGCGCGGCAACACCCGCGCGCAGCCGTTGGTCGATTATTGCGCGGAGAAGTGCGGCGTCGTGCTCGGCCGCGCGCTTGGGCACCTCGAGGGCAAGGCCGTCCGGATCGCGCATATGGGCCGCGTCAACACTCCGATGGTCATCGGCACGCTCGGCGCCGTCGAGATGGGACTTTCCGCGCTCGGCATTCCGCACGGTAACGACGGCACCGCGGCGGCGATCGATTATCTGGCGAAAGCAGTACCGGCTTAAGGCGCGGCGCCGGGCCCTGGATTCCGGGTTTGCACGCTGCTTCGTGCGCCCCGGAATGTCGCGCGCCTAGTTGCTCTTCATTGCTTCCGCGACCGTCACCGGCTTGTCGCGCCACAGATCGGGAAACTGCGCCTTCAGCATCTTCACTTTCGGCGCGTCGTTGAAGACGATGTAGGGCTGATAGGGATGATGGATCGCGTAATCCTGGTGATAGCTCTCGGCCGGGAAGAAGACGGCCTTCTCGGCGTCCACCTTGGTGACGATCTTGCCGGGGAAGACCTGCGCGGCGTCGAGCTGCGCGATATAGGCCTTGGCGATCATGCGCTGCTCGTCGCTCTGCGGGAAAATCTCCGAGCGGTATTGCGTGCCGCTGTCGGGCCCCTGCCGGTTAAGCTGCGTCGGGTCGTGCGCCACGGCGAAATAGACCTGCAGGATCTTGCCGAAGGAGACGACGCGCGGTTCGAACGTCACCTTGACGCTCTCGGCGTGGCCGGTCGCGCCGGAGGAGACGGTCTCGTAGTCGGCGTCCTTGCGTGCGCCGCCGGCATAGCCGGAGACGGCGTTGGTAACGCCCTTCACATGCTGGAATACCGCCTGGATGCCCCAGAAGCAGCCGCCGGCGAGGACGGTGGTTTCAAGGCCGCTGGCGGGCGGCGTGGCTTCCGCCACGGGCGCTGGAATGGGCATGGGCGCCGCGGCCTGCGCGGCTATTGGCGCGACCGCAAGAGTGGCGGCGATGACCAGGGCAGGGATGCGCATGGTGGTTCTCCCGGACGGACGTGCCACTTTATAATAGGCGCGTCATCGGCGCCTGGCATGACACAATGTCACACGTCTGCTTGAGAGCCATGTGAGGGCGGCGGGAGAAATTGAGCCTCGCGACGAATTCGGCCGGAACCCCTCTCCCCTTGTGGGAGAGGGTGGCTCGCGCGGAGGGATAGCGAACGCGAGCCGGGTGAGGGGGCAATTCGTGGCTGGCGCGTTCCCCCTAACCCGCCTCGCTCACTTTGTTCGCTCGGCATCCTCTCCCACAAGGGGATAGGGAAAGGAGGCGCTACTTCACCTTCATCATTTTCTCGGGCTTCGCCCCCACCCGGGCGATGCTCCTGATCACTAGCGGCGCGCGGCCAGATTTTTCCGCGATTTCGCGGTCCTGCTCAATGATGAAGCCGCGCGCGGGTTCGTCTTTCTCCAGGCCGCCGAGGATCTCCGCCGGCACGCGCCGGTTTGAGCGCTGCGAGCCGTCCTCATAGACGACGTCGAAGAAGACGAATTCACCCTTCGGATTGGTCCCCGGTTTCTTGGCCATGTTGCCCTCGTCGGGCGCCGTCCTAGCAGAATCTCTAAGTCCGGCAAAAATAAAACGCCGGCGCTTACGCGCCGGCGCTCACATCAAACACTCAGCTAGACGGCTTGCAGATTGGCGGCAGCGGATTTGCCGCTGCGCGGATCGGCCTGCACGTCGAACGAGACCTTCTGGCCTTCGTTGAGATTGCTCATGCCGGCGCGCTCGACCGCCGAGATGTGAACGAACACATCCGGGCCACCGCCGTCCTGCACGATGAAACCGAAACCTTTTTGCGAATTGAAGAACTTAACAGTACCTGTGGCCAAAGTGGCCTCCTTTTGAAAACGCAGACTGTGCGTCTATGCCCCATGCAAAACCATTCCGCATGGGCCTCATATCCGGATTTTTGCGAGTTCTTGGGGAAGGGCCCGTATGGACCGAAACGACAAGGTCAGGCTCAATCGCGAATGATTGATATATAGGCGCTCATTGCCTCATTTGCAATCTGCCTCGCGTGGTTAATCTTTCGTTTCACGGCGTGTGGCGAAATCGCGGCGGGCGGACGACGGCGCCATGTCACTGCCGATGCATTAGGCGATCTCTGCCGTTTTTTGAATCACATGCACGCATTTGCGACACGCGTGCGAACGCCGCATGAGTCTCGCGCATGCGGCTCATGCTGCGCCGCACCTACTGCCTCGCGCGCGGCGCGGGTATATTTCGAATCAAGAAAAACAAGAAACGGGAGACGCCAAGGATCCGGCTCCACCAAAAGGAGATTGAGATCATGGCTCACGCCCGCAGCGCGGTTCATCCGCGCGATATTCCCGCAACGTCAGTGTCTGTGCCCTCGGCAAGCGCCAGGCCGCGCTTCTTCCGCCGGCTGCTCGCCGCGCTCGTCGAATCGCGCCAGCGCCAGGCCGACCGCGAGATCGCGATGTATCTGCACAGCGTCGGCGGCAAGTTCACTGACGAGGCCGAGCGCGAGATCGAGCGGCGCCTCCTGTCGTCACCGCGCTAGTGGGAGAGGGAACGATGTCAACACTCCCGCTCCGCGCTCCGCAAAGCTGGACGCTGCCGAGTCTCGTGCGCCTCAGTGTTATATTCGCCATTGTGCTCGACGTCGTCGCCGAGGCGCAACGCCAAGCGCGTGACGCCGACGCGCGCTATCGGTTCATGGAGTGAAGTGGCGAAAGCTATTCCGCCGGGCCTGGATGAGGGGCCTTGCTCGTATAGTAATCGGCCCACCCCAGCGCGATGGCGAAGACTACGAAAGCCAGCGCGATTGCGGTTACGGCGATTACGGTTTCTGTCGGCATGGATGCCCCCTTGGCTAGAACGCAACAAGATAGTCAGCCAAACCGATCGCAGCCTTGATCTGTATCAAGGCGGGCATAACCTGAGGCCAAGTCACAAAACCGCCGGATTTAGCCATGACAAGCCGTCATCCCGATCAATTCCCCCGAAATTCCGGAGCTGTCATGGTTCGCCAATACTCTGTCTGCGCGCTCTCGCTTGTGCTGGCCGTGGCGGCACTCAATGTTTCGGCGCAAGCGGCAGAGACCGCCGGCAATCTCGACAGCATGATCGCTCGGCACGCCGCGGCCGAAAACGTGCCGGAGGTGTTGGTGCGCCGAGTCATCAAGCGCGAGAGCCGCGGCAATCCGCGCGTGGTGAGCGAGGGCAATTACGGGCTGATGCAGATCAAGCTGCCGACCGCGCGGGCACTGGGCTACCGCGGCACGGCCGCCGGCCTGCTCGATGCGGAAACCAACATGACCTATGCGGTGAAATATCTTGCCGGCGCCTGGCGCGTCGCCCACGGCAATATGGACCGCGCCGTGCATTATTATGCTGCCGGCTATTACTACGCCGCCAAGGCCCAGAGCATGCTCGGCGCGACCAGAGCGACACCCGGCATCGCCTCGGTCGAGCCGGCGGTCTACCCGATCAATACTTATAAATCCTATTGATCGACCGTTGCCCCGCGTTGCTCGGTCGGCCCGACCGGCTGTTGGACGCCGGTCACCGGCGGCAGCTTCGGCTCGTCGGTCAGCGCCAATTCGAACCACGATGCCTCGCCGATCTCCACCGGCAAAGTCGAAAAGTCTCTCGCCACCTGCCCAGTCTGAAAGGCGAGCGGCAGAGCCAGGCTGACGGCAGCAAAGAATATCCGGTGGCGTTGCATCCGCCGGGCATGACGCGAGTCAGGTAAACGGTTGGTGAAGACGGCCCGGGACCGTGCTAGGAATCCCTCAACAATTAAAGTGTGGGGAATGCGCCATGATGCAGAAGCCGAATTGCCCGATCGTCGCCATCGAGGAGCATTACTGGGACCGCGAGTTGGCGAAGACCTATAGCGGCATCGAAGCCGGCCGCGCCGGCCTGACCGAGGATCAGCTCTACGATTTTGGCAATCTGCGCCTCAAGGCGATGGACGAGGCGGGCATCGACGTGCAGGTGCTCTCGCACGGCGCGCCGGCGACGCAAAAGCTCGGGCTCGACGTGGCCGCGACGCTCGCGACGCAAGTCAATGACCGGCTCGCCAAAGTCTGCGCGGCGAACTCCAAGCGCTTCGCCGCCTTTGCGGCGCTGCCGACGGTCGATCCCAACGCGGCCGCCGACGAACTCGAGCGCTGCGTCAGCAAGTTCGGCTTTAAGGGCGCCATGATCCATGGCATGTCGACAGGCGAGTTCATTGACCTGCCGAAATACTGGCCGATCTTCGCGCGCGCCGAGGTGCTCGACGTGCCGATTTATCTGCATCCGTCGCTGCCGAACGCCAAGGTGACGGAGATCTACTATCAGGACTACGCCAAGGACTTTCCGCTGGTGGTGCGCCCGGCCTGGGGCTTCACCGTGGAGACGGCGACGCAGGCGATCCGCCTGGTGCTGTCAGGCGTTTTCGACAAACACCCGAAGCTGAAGATCGTACTCGGCCATTTCGGCGAAACGCTGCCGTTCCTTGTCTGGCGCATCGACTCGGCTCTCAAGCGCCCGGGGCAGAAGGCGCTCAGCTTCCGCGACGTGTTCTGCAAGAACTTTTACGTCACCACCAGCGGCTTCTTCTCCAATCCGGCGCTGCTCTGTACGGTGATGGAGATGGGCGTCGATCACATCCTATTCGCCGTGGACTGGCCGTTCGTCGCCGAGAACAAGCCGGCGGTTGAATGGATGAGCGGCATTCCGCTCGCCGATGACGACAAGGCAAAAATATTAAGCGGCAACGCCACGCGGCTGCTCAAGATGTAAGCGCCGGTGGATCGCGGCGACATTATGCTAAATTGGCGATGCGCAGCGATTGCGCTTCGCCGACGCATGAATAGTAATGTGACGATGCGTTTGCGTCGGGCCCGTAGCTCAACCGGTTAGAGCCGACCGCTCATAACGGTCTGGTTGGAGGTTCGAGTCCTCCCGGGCCCACCACCCTTCAATTAGCTCTTTGATTTTGCAATCTTTTTTGGCCAAATTGTCAAACCGGACTGAAAGTTTGACAATGGATGTTCTCTATTTGGCCTTATCCATTGCTGCTCGCGCAAGACGCGCCTGGTCAGCCGCCCGCGTGTATCTTTGAATTTCACTTAAGCTGGCGTGACCGGTGATCGCAGCGATCTCATGCATTGTGCATCCAGCTTCGGCGAGCCGGCGTGCAGCAGCCTTGCGCAATCCGTGTGCCGAGCAGTGAGCTAAGCCAGCTTCATTGCACCGATCACGGAACCAATTACCAAACCCCGCGGCACTGAACGGCTTGCCGGTTTGCGTGGTCAATAGGGTCAAGTGATTGGCCAGCGTTTCGGCGATGACCGCGGCAAGGGTCGCGCGAATAGGTATGACAAATTCAATGCCGGTTTTTTGCTGGCGTACATGCACAACACCGTCGCGTATGTGCTGACGGCCCAACTGAATTACATCACCGCGCCGCTGGCCAGTGTAAAGCAGTAGGGTCAGTGCCAACCGCGCCGTTGTCCCTTGTGCATGGTACGCGTTGTCAACTTGCCCTAATTTGAATTTTCGCTCTCTCCAAAGGCGATTATGTATCCCTCAGGGTCTTCAAGATAGAAATCATTTGTTCCCCATGCCGTACGATCTAGGGGTTTCAAAATGGTCGCACCTTTAGCTTTGCATGCGTCATACAACGCGCCCACTCCAACGACGCTTGCATAAATATCCAAATGCTCGTGTTGCCGCCGGTTCGTGCGATCCTCCACTGTTTTGGGTGCGCACTTAAGATGAACCGCAAAGTCGTCTCGTCTTCCAATGGCGTAAAAACCACGCCATGTCGGATCGAATGAGAAACCGAGGATTTCACGATAAAACTTAATGGCTCGCTCAAGGTCATCCACTAATAACTGCGGAGCGAAAGATGTAATACGCGGGTTGATTTCCACCATGACGCCTCCTCACTTGCTCGTCCGCCCCACAATTCGTCTAGCGGCCAAAACGGGAGTGCGAAAAACAACCGACCCGCCGCGAACTGCAGAAGCACGACGCACAGCATAATTTTGAGCATATGCTCGGTGCGCAGCAAAGGTGGGATCGTGAGCGGCTGCCGAACGTCGAATTTCCGTACCCCAACAAGCAGTTTTATGGCCCACTTATGGGCGGGTCGGGTCGCACCATTCATCTAGCCATGGTTTCGCCCCTTTGTTCTATTCTGATTTCAGTCAGCGGGGGGCATTATGTCTTGCATCGGCTGTGCCAGAAATTCGTACTTCGGTTCTAAACCAAACCGCACTCATAGTGACGCGCTTTTGATTTCGGCCGCTGGCGTTCTGAAGGTCGTTAAACTGTTTGCGGTCGTGCTTATAGCGGCGACGCTTGCGGCATGCGCTCAGTCCCGCAATGTCGCCAACAAATCTGAATTACTTACCGCCGCTCGACAGACGTCGCTAGAAGACAATCAAAACGCGTCAATCGTGCCAAATAGGCGTATGGCGATTAATGCGAAAAATCCGATGCCGTTCGTGATGAACAAACATGCGGCTGGAGCACAGTTTGCATCCTTTGGACTTGCCAGCTTCTACGCGGAAGGAACACTGACCGCGAGCGGCGAAAAGTTTAATCCGCACGAATTGACTGCTGCTCACCGTACGTTGCCGTTTGGCACGCGGTTGCGCGTGACAAACGTTGCCACCGGGCGGTTCGTGACGGTTCGGGTCAATGACCGTGGCCCGTTCGTTCCGGGACGAGTTGTGGACGTTTCGTATTCTGCAGCGGAAACGCTAGGAATGATCGGACGGGGTGTTGCGAAGGTTAAACTTGTCGTCGTTCAATAGCGGAGCGTGGCAGTTAAGTCAGAAGCCGTAGTTTGCGGGTCATTTGCCATTGCAGCACCATAAAGCAACGCACGCCGCCCATCTATGCATTGCTTTCACCGTTAGAGGACCTTGCCGCTAAGTAAACCGAGAAGAGCCCCGAAACCCGACTGCCAAGCTAAACCCATCCCATTGAAGACTGTTTGCTGATTAGGTGTCGGCGTCGGTATTGTGACCGCCAAAAAGAAATATGCGATAGCTGCAAGTATTGTGAGCCCAGCCACCGTAATAAAGACCATCTTAAATTCTGGTTGTACAAAAAGCTTACGTGGCTCGTGGGGTCCAGCATGATGAACAGGTTCACTAGGTGGACCACCGCCGCCGGGCGGCTTTGCTCCACCGCGCGACCCGCTGCGGCCCCTTGCTCCACGGCGCGGTTGTGCTGGTGGCTGTGCTGAGGGTGGCTATTCTAAGGGTGGTTGTGCTGCAGGCGGCTGCGCTTTCACCACTAATGCGTTGGCACTAAGACTGCTATCGCTAGGAAGGGCCGCGCCGGTTGAAACAACGGTACCAATGTTTGGTGATCGAAACACTTCGGCAAGAACTACCGCGCTATTAGTAACAAAATTGTCTGAGGGGATGGTAACAAATCTGACTTTATCGGCGTCATCGTGTTTCATTTTTTCCCCCGCTTACGTCGTCTCATTGCCTCCTCCCGAGGGTTAGGGCAGGGCCATCGTAGCGGCTTAGTCCAGAACACTGGAAGGGGGGTCGCTACGCGGGCGATCCACCCACTAGCGGGCCCCAATGCTAAATTGTGTAGAATGCCATCAAGGACATTTAGCCATGAGCCAGAAAATCTTCACAATAATAGCCAGCGTGATCTTTGGGGTAGTAGCCCTTTCCCATGTGTTGCGAATTTTCTTTGGTTGGCCGGCCGTAATCGGAGGCTGGACGGTACCGATGTGGTTAAGTTGGATCGGTCTGGTCGTCACCGGAGGCTTGAGCTACTCCGGAATAAACCTCGTCATACGTGGCTAAGTCAGAGAAAGCAGACCGCTTCTTGCATCGGCTTGTGCGGCGCTTGGCGCCTAGTTTGACAGTGAAGAAAAACATCTTTAGCGCCCGTGAGTGCGGTTAGAGAAGTTTGACAGGGTAGCCGCGCCTCGGCTCCAGAGCGATCTACGCCATCAAGTTTCCGACACATATTAAGTCTTTTGTTACACAAACTGGGACAGACTTTAAGTTCACCATGATGCGGTTGGCTTCGGTCGACCACATGACCTATGGAGGAAACGCTATGAAAAAGGCTATCCTTGCGATTGCGGCGGCGACCATCGTCACCGGTTCTTTGACAGCTCCGCCCACGGCCCATGCCGGCTGCTATAATTGCGGGGTTGGCGCGGGCATCGTTGGCGGACTTGCCGCCGGCGCCATCATCGGTGGTGCCATCGCCAACAGCCAACCGCGTTACTATGCACCCGCACCGGGCTATGTAGTGTATCCGGGCTATTATGCGGCGGGCCCGGTCGCGTGTCCCGGCGGTTACTGGGCCCGGCGCCCGATTGCATTCGATGCTTTCGGCAACCCGGTCCGTTGGAGCCGGGCGCACTGGATCTGCCCTTAAGCAGTTACGGTTTTACAGCACAGAAAATTGCCTTTAGCGCCCATACGCGCCGTTAGAGAAGTTTGACAGTGTAAGTGATTGAAATACCTAGAACGTGGCAGTTCTCCCCGGCCCACCATTTTCGCGTATTTACGTGACGTTCGCCAACGAATGTTCGCGTTTCATTCACAGCAATCATTGGCCAATCATTGGTCAAGAGCCACCGTCGGCGGAAAGCGCTTAAGGGCCATCCTCTGGCTGCGCCGCACCTCGCGCGGTTATCTTTGCCCTGAGAGGCCCGTAATGCTTCAACCATGGGCGGTTAGCATGGCCAACACGAAACACACTACCCTGGGAGAGAAAATTATCACGGTGATAGCCTTGATGTTGCTCGGTCTGATTGTGATCGGCTTAATGTTTTTCTTGGGTCTAATAAGATAACCACTCCCGTCTTGATTTTGACAAAGGGGGGTTGGGCGGTCGAAACCGCAGTCGAAAAACGGGAAGCCTTACAAAATATTGGTCACTTAGACCGAAGCGTGTAGTTATCACAATGCACTGGTGGGTACGCAACGATAGCGTTAGCCCCAGGGATGAAGCCAAAGGACACAGAAATGCTGAGGGACGACGGAAATAGTCGCTCGTGAAGAATGTCCTTTTCAGCTGAATCTGAACTGAGAAGTGCCAACGATTGCGGTCAAGATTCTGAACAGCAAAAGCCTCAGCCACCTGAGCAGGAGGCGGAAGTTGTATCCGACGGCAGCGAGCACGGCGTTGATGGCATCGCCGCTAGAATGGGCGAGATAATTGCGGCCCATGCGGTGATCCTCCTTGAGGTGCCCGATGACGGGCTCGACGGCCGCGCGCCGTTTCATGTCACGTTTGATCTGCGGGGTGATGCGGCGCTTCTGGCCGGCAGTGTAGACCTTGAACTGGTATTCGGGTGACGCGTTGTGGCCGCGGTATCCGGCATCGGCGATGATGCGGTCGAGCGTGTTACCGATGATCGTCTGCATGGCAGGGATAACGGTGGCGAGTGTGTGGCCGTCATACGGGTTACCGGGCAGCGCCGCGACATGGGCGACGAACTGGCCACCGCGCGAATGCCGCAGGGGCGTCGCCACGCTCACCTTCACACCGAACTCATAGGGCTTGTGTGCCTTTCCCTTGCCTATGCATTCCACCTCGGGTGCGTGCAGGCTGTAAATCTTGCGGCCGCGCTGGTGACGGTCCTGCGCCAGCACACGCTCGGCCAGGTACAGCGGCCGCACGAACGTTTCCCTTAAGTCCTCGTTGCCGGCCGTCTTGCGCCGAATGTCGCGGACGACGCGGCCGAGATAGGTCTTGAGCTTCCGCAGGCTGCGATTAGCGCGCTTGAACTGCTTGGCATGGGCATAGCGCTGGTACTTGATCAGCGCGAACTTGCCGACCCGCCGGTAGGATTGCCGCAGCTCCACCCCAAGCTCCTGGGCCAGCCGCACCAGCCGCTCGCGTGCCCGGTTCACCAGCTTGGCATCGGTCGGGAACATCACCGCCTTGGGCTGAACCGTGGTGTCGACAATGACGCGGGCCAAATCGGCCGGCTTCATCGCCTCGGTGCGGGTGGCCACCGCCAGGCTCTCCTGCAGCAGGGCCTGGAGTTTTTCCTCCCCCATGCGTTGGCGCCAGCGCGTCAGCGAGGAGCGGTCGAACACCAGCCGGTGCTGGAAGAACTCCTCGCCGCAGAAGTACTGATAATACGGGTTCTCGACCCAGTGCTCGCACAACGCCTCGTCGGAGAGGTCCTGCATGTGCTTGAGGATGGCAAGCCCTGCCATCAGACGCGTCGGCAGCGGTGGATGACCCGGCTTGTCCGTGTAGACCGCGCCAAACTTCTCTTCCAGGAAGCACCAGTCGATCGCTCGCGCTAGTCTCACCAGTGCGTGCTGTACATCGATGATCTGATCCAGACGCGAGCGGAACAGATCCTGCTCGCCAGTCTCCCGTCGCTCCTTCGGCTGCATCGCAAATCCCTCCGCTCGACCCGGGTCGAGTGCAGAGAATCACAGCTTCAGATTCGAGGGAATCGCAAAACCGAATTTGCAAGGAAACCAGCCGCCACACCCCACAAACTGGCAAATTTGATTACTTCGTCACGTCCAATCAATCAGTCCGCTCAATGGCTTCGGAATTCTTCACGGCCGACGAAATATTGGAGGTGGTCGGCGGCCTCCGTCCCGCAACGTCTTCGGCGAGCCGCTTGAAGCCTGCTCAATCAACCCCATGACAGGGTTTTACCGGGACGGCTGCTGCAACACTGGCCGAGAGGACGTCGGTAGCCACACGGTTTGCGTCGTGATGACTTCAGCGTTTCTCGATTTTTCCAAAGCCCGCGGCAACGATCTTTCGACACCTGTGCCGCAATTCGGCTTTCCCGGCCTAAAACCCGGTGACCGGTGGTGCTTATGTGCGCCCCGCTGGCAGGAAGCTTTCGAGGCAAGCCAAGCTCCTCGCGTGGTCTTACGTGCTACGCATGAGGGTGTTCTGGCCCACTGTTCCCTCGCTGATCTCAAACGCCACGCGATGGACTTGGCGTGACTGCGGCCGATCTTACTCATTTCGTGGATGCCCAGGCTAAAATCTATCCTCAGGTTGTTGAGGAGTTGACTGACGGACATAAGCGGACTCACTGGATATGGTTCATCTTTCCGCAACTGTCGGGCCTGGGGCACAGCACCATGGCTCAGCGGTACGCCATCCGAAATATCGATCAGGCTAGGCGTTATCTGGCTGATCCTGTTCTTGGTACCCGCTTGCGCCACGATATACGCCTCATGATAAGCCACAAGGGGAAGTCAGCCCTGGAAATTTTAGGGTCACCTGATGATTTAAAGTTTCGGTCGTGCCTCACCCTATTTTGTGAGGCTGCGTCCGATAAATCTGACCAGTCGTTATTCGAAGGGGCATTAAAGCAATTTTATAATGGCGAGCCAGATCCTCGAACTCTGGAATTGCTCAGGTCTAAATAATCCATGCCACCGATGATGCGCGAGCCGCGATGGCATATAAAGCTGATCGAACCCGTATAAAGCTGATTGAACCCGATGAGCGGAAGTCGAACCATCTCCATAAACCGCGCCCCGGTCTTGACCTTATGGGCTGCCTTTGTCGCAGAACGGCTGGGTTTTCGTCGCGATGAAGCCCTGACCCTCGGTCGCGCCGTTGCTGGCCTTAATGCCTATTCGAAAGGAGTATCGCTCGGGCTGTTCCGGCCATCGCCCAAATCCGTGCAAGACCGCCTCGTCACCCAAAATCCTGCATAGCTCGGCAACAAAATCGAGATGCAGATCTATTTACATCAATGACATAGAGAGATGGACAGTATGAAGCAGCGTTGTTGTGCCGGCGCCATTGTTCGATCACAACCTGTGCCTCTCGCAATGAGTAGAAGATCTCACCGTTGAGCAGCTCATCGCGCAGCTGTCTCTGTCACGCCCAATACTCGGACGACATCTGCGCCCGTTTGTCTCTTCAGCCGAATGCCTCTTCCGCGGCATGATTTCCATCCTTCAGATTGGTCTGCTTCCCGATAACTGGTCCATCCGGAGAGCAATTTTTTCGGGCATTCTGAACCCAGCGATGGAGGGATGCCATGAAGCGGAAGCGGTTTACCGAGGAACAGATTGCCTTCGCTCTACGCCAAGCCGAGAGCGGAACAACGGTTGAAGAGATTTGCCGCAAGATGGGTGTATCAGAACCGACGTTCTACCGGTGGAAGAAGCATTTTGTCGGGATGGGCGTGACCGAGATCCGCCGCCTGAAGCAGCTCGAGGAAGAGAACGGCAAGCTGAAGAAGATCGTGGCCGATCTGACTTTGGATAAGACCATGCTGCAGGATGTTTTGCGCCGAAAGTGGTGAGGCCCTCCGTTCGGCGTGAGGTCGCAGGCCATCTGCAGAAGGCCTATGGCGTCAGTGAGCGGAGGGCGTGCCGCGCCAGCGGCTTCCATCGATCGACGCAGTGTTACCGCAAGCGCTCCGATCCCCAGACGGAGCTTCGCATGCGGCTCAAAGAGCTCGCTGCTACTCGCGTCCGCTATGGCTATCGCCGACTTCACATTCTGCTGCGACGGGAGGGATGGGCTGTGAACAAGAAGCGTATTTATCGCCTATATCGTGAAGAAGGGCTGATCATCCGGTCCAAGCTGCCGAGGCGCAAACGCGCCTGGCGTTATCGCTCCGATCGGCCAATAGCGGGTGGACCGAACGAGATCTGGGCGATGGACTTCATGGCGGATCAGCTGTTCGACGGACGTTCGTTCCGGATTCTGACAATCGTCGACTGCCATACTCGAGAGGCGCTTGCGATTGCTCCGAGAACGAACTTCCGGGCCTTCCAGGTGGTCGACGTTCTTGATCAACTCGTCCGCTCGCGCGGCAAGCCGCAGAGCCTGCGGGTCGACAATGGCCCGGAGTTCGCCGGCCGGATGCTCGACCAATGGGCTTACCTGAACGGCATCGAAATCGACTTCTCACGGCCAGGAAAGCCCACGGATAACGCCTTCATCGAGGCATTGAATGCGCGCGTGCGTGCCGAGTGCCTCAATGCATCGTGGTTCCTGTCGATGGCCGATGCCCGCGACCGAATCGAAGAATGGAGGTGCCAGTACAACGAAGATCGACCTCACTCAGCACTCGGCAACTTGACGCCGAATGCCTTTGCCGACCAAGCTAACAAAGCTCGAAAAGTTGCCTAACTCCCGGACCACAAACGGGGAGCAGACCAAAAGCTCGAAAAGTTGCCTAACTCCCGGACCACAAACGGGGAGCAGACCAAGATCGGCAATGCCAAATCTCCTCTTGGCTCCGTCTGAAGGGGGCAGGTCAATGTTAACCCGCGGTCTCGGGAATGAGAGCTGCCAATTCGTCTGGGGCGAGGATGATCAAGCCGGCGCGCTCTAACTTAAGCCATTTCCGACGCTGCCAGTTTTGTAGTTCACGGTTTGTGGTTTCGCGGGACGCCCCAATCATTTGGCTAATGTCTCGCTGCGTGATGCGAATACTTTTATTTGGCGAACCGGAAGCGCCATGTCGATAGAGATAGAGGAGAGCTTTTGCGAGGCGAACGTGAATGTCGAAAAACACCATGTCTTCGACCTGTCCGGTTGTTTTGCGAAGCCGACTACACACGATCTCTAATAGCTTTATTGCAATATCGGGATACTTTCGAAGTAGCGGGATGAAATCGCGGCGCTCGACAACCATCAGTTCCCCGTCCTCACTCATGACCGCGTCAGCAGTGCGCTGGCCTCCATCCAGAAATGCAATTTCCCCAAAAATCTCCCCCGGGATGACTAAATTGAACACCGCGTCCTTTCCTTGGTCGGAGGAGGCGCTAATTTTCACGGCGCCAGCACACACGGCATAGAGATTGGTTCCAGCATCGCCCTTGCGAAAGAGAACGGTGCGCTTTTTGACCTTGCGCATTAGTGCGTGAGGCAGCAACTCATTAACGATTTTTTCGTCGAGTCCTTGGAAAAATGGATGCTTGCGAAGCAGTGCCCCCTTGTCAAAGTACTCTGGCCCATGAGGAAAATTCGCTCGCTTTATCATGCAAAAATCACCGGGTGCGACAGTGTTTTGATCCGTGCAAATTGATTGAGGTCGCCAGGGTCGCGCAAGACCAAGTTAATTTCAACTCCAACGTTGGTGCGCGTTTTTGCGTTAAGCTGTCCCGGCCGGTTCGGATATCGGAGAACTGAACGCAACTCCGTGTTCAATTAGACGGCGCTGCGTCTCCTCATCCGTTAACACATGATCTATCGACGGCTGCTGCGCAAGCAATTTGGCGGTTTCATACGTCGCACAAACGACTTTTCCGAGTTCCATCGCTGTGAGTGATTCGAATAACGACAGCTGCTCATTGACGTGAGCAAGGTCCGCGCCGATTTTGCTATGGACCTTCAAAAATCGAAAAGCGCGAACTTTCGGCGGGCAGATCGCTTCGACGTTGCGAACGAACGCTTCATCTCGATACACGGCCATCCGCTCTAGGCAGTAACTGAACCCGAACAGCGCAACCGGGTCATCTGATTCCACATAGGTGCGGAAACGATCGGCGAACACCTCGGCACTTGGTGGCTGGACAAGCTGGATTATCTCCGCAACCGGAAGGCCCAAACCCTGAAGATCTTTATACGCGAGGTTCGCATGGCCTTGCTCCTCGTCCGCCTTTTGGCGAGCAAATCCCGCAAGATCGGGGCGGGCCAGCAATTCCAACCGTTCAGCGCCTCGGCGGAAGAGACCAGGCGTTTGGCCGGCAAAAGCATAATTGCCTGCTAGCCAGCGAATGTATCGGGACAATGTATAGGAGACGGCCGGTCGTGTGTGCTCGGCTTCGTTCAGACCTGCCGCAATTGCACCCTCAACGAGACTTGCGGGAACGCTTGATCGCTCCGAAGCGACCGCTGAAACAGGAAGAGCGACGACAGATAACGTTCCGATATCTGTTAACCAAGACCGTCCGTCTGGGACCGCGACTAGAAGCGTCGTCGAAGAGATTTGGACACACGATGCCGATCCGGAGTTCTCAATGCCCATGTCGTGTAATCCGATCTTGTAAATGACTCCATACTGGGAGAACCAACTCAAACGATATCTTTACAATAGTACACCATTCCCATCTGACTAAAAAGCGTCTTGAATGGCCTCGGCATCAAATACGCCAAAGGAAGAAGCCCGCAGGCGGTCTCGCTGTTGTGACCTTGTAGCTTTGCAAAGCGGCCAGTCTGCAGTAGAATTTTAGAAAGGATTCCGCTTGTCGCAATGCCCGGCAAAGCCGCGTGGTCCTTTTTGGATGCCGGTGCAGTCTGGACTCGGAGACAACCGGTGAGTGACATCTCGGCGTGGTTGCAGGAGCTCGGACTCGGCAAGTATGCGAATGCGTTTGTCGAGAATGAGATCGATGTCGAGTCATTACCTTTTTTAACTGAAAATATGCTGGTGCAAATCGGGTTACCTGTCGGTCCGAGGGCAAAATTACTCGCAGCAATATCCGAACTTCCTTCATTGCGACGCCACGACAACGATGGCCGGGAAGAACCGGCAACGGCTGGCGCGAGACCAATAAAACTGCGGAACGAACGCCGTCAAGTCACCGTGATGTTCTGTGATCTTGTCGATTCGACCAAACTTGCTGGATCCGTCGACCCCGAAGATCTCGGTGTGATATTTGAAGCATACCAAACAGCGTGCAAAAAAGTTATAGAACGCTACGAAGGGCATATCGCGCAGTATCGTGGCGACGGAATTGAAGTGATCTACGGATGGCCAACCGCACATGAGGACGCGGCCGAACGTGCCGTGCGCTCCGGCCTCCAACTAATAGAATCTGTCAAGAGCATAGCTATCCCTCAATCGTTATCCGCGCGGGTCGGAATTAGCACTGGGATTGTTGTAACCGGAGTCGGAGATCCATTATCGCGAGCGAATGCGGTAGGCGAAGCGCTCCATATAGCTGCCCGTCTTGAGACGATCGCGGCACCTGGCACTGTGGTTGTTTCAGAAACTACGAGCCGGCTGGTCTCAGCGCGGTTCGATCAGGAAGATCTGGGGCCACAGCAATTGAAGGGAGTGGAGGGTTTCGTCCGCGCCTTTCGAGTCATCCGATTGAAGGAGGACGCGAGCCGGTTCCAGATAGCACAGGGAAAAACGACGACACAGCTCGTTGGACGCGGACCCGAACTCGCATTTCTACAACAGCGCTGGAGGGAGGTCGAGGAGGGGGAAGGCAAGGCTATATTCATTTCTGGCGTACCCGGCGTGGGCAAATCGCGCATCGTTTACGAACTTGGCAAATCGATCGAAAACGAACCGCATTTGGCCGTCACCCTACAGTGCTTGCCCTACGGTATGCAAAGCGCACTTTCGCCTGTTATCGAATGCATCGAGCGGCTGGGCAAGTTGAATGACGACGATCCCAACGAAGCCAAGCTTGAAAAGATCGAAAGACTACTTTCGCTAACGACGGAACAAGCACCAAAGGTGATGCCGCTAATTGCGGAATTGTTGTCGATACCGACCGGTAACCGATATCCGCGATTGGTACTGACCCCGCAACAATTAAAAATTCAAACATTATCTTTGCTTGTCGAGTTCCTCCTCGAATATTCGAGTAAATGCCCGATTTATTGCATTATTGAGGATATTCACTGGATTGATCCCTCAACCCAAGAACTTCTTGACCTGTTGGTTGGCCAGATAGAGAACGGACGAATTCTGCTCGTCGCAACACACCGCCCCGAATATCAAATATCGATTGGTGTTCGCGCCAACGTAGGTGGATTGACTGTAGCGCGCCTAGGCCGGCGCGATTTAGAGAAAATGGTAAAGGTGGCGCTCGGCGGTACGCAGATCTCACCGGCAGTGATGGAACGGGTAATGGACGAAAGTGATTCGATACCCCTTTTCGTCGAAGAGCTTGTGCGTGGCGTAATCGAATCCGGTGCCATTACAAGGTCCGATCTCGCCGAGAGATTCGTGGAACAGGCTCCCGCTTTGGTGCCGGATTCACTACGTGATTCACTTATGGCGCGTCTGGACAGAGTGCCGCAAGCGCGCAGTGTGGCGCAAGTCGCTGCCGTGATTGGACGGGCGTTTTCTTTTGACATGCTGCGTCACATTACCGGAATGAGCAGCGCAGAGCTGAGTTCAACGCTCACGCACCTTTCGCAAAGTGATATCATCCAACTCGTCGACACTAAAGCACCGAACCGTTATGTATTTAAGCATTCGCTGTTGCGCGATGTCGCATACGAATCGCTGTTGCGTACAAGCCGGCGTGAAATTCACGGCAAGATAGCTTCGATACTAGAGAAGGAACGGCCCGATATTGTAGCTGGCCAACCCGAGCTCCTTGCCTATCATTACAGCTTTGCCGGCAAGGCCGAACTCGCTGTGCAACAATGGATGCTGGGCGGGCAGCGCGCCCGTAGCCGATCAGCAAATCTCGAGGCCATCGTTCAGTTCGATAAAGCTTTAGAATCCCTGGAAGCGCTGCCGAGAACATCCGAACGGAATTCAACCGAGTTGGAAATTTACCTGTCGCTCGGCCACTGTTTCATCGCTGTACATGGATATTCAGCGGATGACACTCGGAGAGCTTTCGAGCGAGCTTACAAGTTGAGCACGGAGATTGGCGACGAGCATAAGCAGACAGAATCGATCTTTGGTCTGTGGGGGCACCACTGGATGAGAGCCTCTCACGACAAGGCAATTGAGCTTTCTCAGACGTTGCTCGCTAAAGCCGAAAAATTGCGCAATCCGGTCCTACGCATATTGGGGCAGCGCTGTCTAGGGAGCACCTTATTTACATTCGGAGATTTCGTTCAGGCCCGCGAGAATTTTGAAAGAGCCATCTCGTTAGGCAAGCACGTCAGCATCGAGAAATCCCATATTTCCTATGCCGTAGATCCGCGGGTCGCCGCTCAGCTCTTGTTCGCGTGGGATTTATGGATACTCGGCTATCCGGAACAAGCACGTGACCACGTGCTGAAGTCGCTTGAACACGCTGAGGAGGAAGGCGACCCCTACACAATCGCCTTCGCCACTTACATCATGTCGGCTGTGCATTTACTGCGTGGTGAGATTGGCGACGCTCTTGGATATGCGAATCGTAGTTTCGACTTATCTATGGAACATCAAATCAAGCTCTATGCCCTTTATTCGAGATTTGGACGAGGGTGCGCGCTCACAAAAAGTGGACAAAAAGCGCAGGGCCTGATCGATATCCACGAGGGGATTATAGAAGCGCAACGAAGTAATCTCGGATACATGCGAGGCTTTATGGTTGGGTGGCTCGCAACGACACAGGCGGAGAACGGAGATCCCGACATCGCGCTTTCGACCCTTGATGAAGCCTTAAAAGAGATTAATGACGTCACCGGGAGGGCTTGGGAGGCCGAACTTCGCCGGCTATACGGAGATGTTGTGCTGAAGGTGCGTGCGGACGCCGTAATCGAGGCAGAGCGCAGCTATAATGATGCGATCGTCATTGCCAACAGTCAAAGTGCCCGCTCATTGGAGCTACGCGCGACGATCTCATTGGCGCGGCTGCTGCAGCAGCTCGGGAGGAGCGAGGAGGCGCACGAACGTCTCACTCGGATTTACGACTGGTTCAGCGAGGGGTTCGATACTGCCGACCTCAAGGAGGCAAAGGTGATATTAGAAGAGCTAGCGCGTACATGATTTTTCGAGTTCAAATTCATTTTCGTCATCGGTGTTTGGCTCATTAATTTCCCAGAGCGTAGTTGACAATATCCTTCAAGCCGTAACGGGGTCCGGATTTAGGCTGCCAGTCAGGGCACAGGTTTAAATACGAACGTTGGTCTCCAAACATCAGGCCAACAAAAACCTCTGCAAGAATCCGTCCGCCGACCGGACCTAAGCGGGGCGTCTTGATGGAGATATCTTCTTTAACCGGAATTCGCACGACCTCTTCGTGATGCATAGCTTCTGCAAGAATATAGACCCACAGCGGGCAATTATCCCTGAATATACGTGAAACTGTCAGAATACTGGGCGCCGACCTGCCGCGGACCGCTTTGCCAATTAGGATATCCTTGTCCGCAATGGGAACGACGCTCATTGCCCGGGCGACATCTTGGCCAGATGGAAGGCCCAATCTCCAACCGCGCTCGAGACTTCGAACCGCAAGCGCAAAAGGACTGTGGGTTACAACTGGACGCGGTAAGTGCGCCAGCGGGTTGACGAGGGAGGTATCAATTCGATAGGCAAACTGAAGACGTTGGGCCTTGTCCGCTTTTGATCCATCATACTTTCGGATATCGATATCGATAAAGCGCCCCCAATCAATGGCCCAAGCGGGGTGCATCGCCCTGAAGCCCGCAAGCCCTTCGTGATGTCGCCCGGTGGGGAAGATCGGCAACCGAATTGCATTGTTTAGGCGATATCCTGGCCGAACCATTGAATGTCCAATCCGATACGCTGCTGCCGAAAATTCAACCGGCATGAATGGATCAATCTTCCAATGAAAAAATTTGAGCATTTTCTTTTCGCACCGCCCACTGACTGTGAGTTGTCTTAGCACGGCCGAATTAACAATTCGCGGCAAGAAATCGTTTAGAACTGCATACTGATAGTGGAATCGCACAAGCTGCTGCACGTCCTCGAATGAAAGTTTCGAATTGTCTTTCAGGGTGCGATTGTGGAATTTAAGTAACAGCCCGTGGAGTTGCGACACCATAACATTGTCGTCATTCCGCGGATCGCTAATGATCGCTCGGGCGCGCCTTTTTGTTACACCATTTCGCGGGAGATCGTGTGCATCGCGATCCGTTGCGCCATGAATTCGTCTGCCAAGAAGAAAAAAATGTCGGTCGTCGTACATATAGGGTTGGTCATCCGGCCCCCGACCGTAGAGGCTGTCCAGATCGAAGGCGGGAGTTCGATAGTCAATTAGCGAGTCTGGATCATTTTGTTTTTGCAGGCTGCTATTGGGATCAAACGTTAGGTCGTGAGCAACAAACTGGCCAAAATAGGTATACAGCGCGGGAGTCCCGCTTTCTTCCTCGTCTTTGCCATCCTTGGGTTCATCAGGCTTGGCGACCAAAGCTTTGCCGAGCCTCGTTAGGTGCGCTATATTGTCATCTTCCGTATCGCCAAATTTCGCCGCTGGAAGCGATCGGAAAATCCTGCCATATCGACCTTGATGTATTGACGACCGTGCCGCGGACGTCAGCCCGCGAAGCTGTGCGCCGTGGCTTTCATTCACAGAGATCCTCCCGACACTTCCGAAACGGATTCATCCCTTCCGGCCTCGGGCTCCATCTACATGCCGTAGCTGTCCACGATTGCGTGATACCACGCACCATCCCATGCTTGCGCGTCCTTATAGTCGTTAGATTTTTTCTTACGTGGCACGGGCGGCATCACCAAGACGTAAAAATTGTCTCTTCGCGGATTTATCGGCCCAAAGACCTTAGTGCGTGCATACTCGACATCGAGGATCATGATCCGAACGCCAGGCTTTACCGGGACACCCTGGCTGTGAAGCGCTCTTCGCAGCGCCGATTCCGTTCTGCAACGAAAAAATCGATCCCTAAACGCCTTTTGCCTTGCGCCAAATAGTTTTTCTAAAAAAGCGTAATTGGTCTGTACCTGCTTCCCAACTTTGTTTTCATCATACGGCTTAGTAGGTCCCGCCATTGTCCGCCTCCTCATGTTGCCCCTGATGTCGTAGCTAGTCATGGAACCGCCCGGATGCTGCGAGAGTTCTTATTATAGGCTATCCGAGATGCGCCGTCGAATGACGATTAGAGGATTTTGAGTGAGGGTATTTTGTGTGACGCTCGAAAGCAGTCACATATAAAAAACAGTAGTTACAATATGTTATTCGAGAGTGAACTGATTTATGACCGCCGGCTAAATATCAAAATTAAATCACGTTATTTGCCGTCTCTCGTCTGACATCGGCTGAATCACAGTTCGAACGCCACCTATTTGTAGCCAAAAGAATTCTTAGTTTGTGTGCCCTTGCTCACAAAGCAAACCGCCGATGGAGGCTTAGTTTGCCCGCATGAATAGTTCGTATGGAGGCTAAACATGTCGAGGATCAATGAACTTATCCGCACTATTTGTGTCGCCGTTCAACAACTCATCGAGTTGAATCGCTCATTCCGCAACCGTAACGCGACGAACGATGCACACCGCGCCCGGGCTTCACGGGTAATTATGTTGCAGTTGGGTCCGCCGCTTGGAAACTACAAAAATAGTACGATGCGATCTTTGCTGACGCATGAACCACGGCGAAACGTCGGGCATTTCTAACTACTGGTGTCAGCTTCTGCTTTCAGCACTGAGCAAACCAATCACGTCAGCGGTTTGGTCATCCGCACGTCATTTTTCGCCCTTAGATGACCCAGTCTGAGACTGTTTGAAATCTGCGGACGGCAAAAAAATTATCTTGGCGTTGTGTGAGTTGGCTCACATTCGCAAATCACGCCGCGTGGTAGCTCTCATCAAGTGGGGATTAGGTGCCCGCACCCTGATGAAGAATGATGAAGGTTTTGCGTAGCAACCTGCATTTATAAATTCGACATCGAGAGGAGGGCTCGTCATGCCGACCGACATTGTACTGGCTCTTGCGCATAGAGCGGAGGTAGAAAAACAGGTTTACGTCGACCTGAGGATTGTTTGTCTGTGGGGCACCCTGGCCTTGGTGCTTTCGGCACTCATATTCAACCTAGGCTTTGATCCCTCGCTCGCTGAGGGCTTTGTTGCCGCCGGATAGGTCCGCCAAATACCCAGCTGAGATAGTGCTTTTGCTTGAACAACGGACAAAGGTACACCCGGCCCGTATGGAGCGTACCCGTCACGTTGTCGGTGCGGTCGTAATTACTGGCTGCAAATCGTAAGAGGGAACGAAGGCATTTCGCAATGACAGCGAACGCCCGCAAGTTGAAGCCACCAGAGGTGAGGTCGTTGTCGGATCGGCGTGGCTGATCTTTTATCTCATCATAATTGCGCATGCGGTCACAGGGCAAACGCTGGACCGGTTAACAGAACTTGCCGCTCGCCAATTAGAGTTCCCTGAATATGAAATAAATCAAGTTTGTTCACGAAATCCTCCCGCGTTGGCACAATTCCCGACCTAGTGCTGACCCGCTCTTGGCCCCGGTTTAGTTCTCCTTGGACCGGGGTCCTTTTTTAGGCCTTTCGGATTGCGCCTTTGGTCGCTTCTCTAATCGGCCGTTTTAGGTCAAGCGCTTTCAGGCTAAGGTCGCGCTGCTTACAATTCGAAGTGGGCCTCAAGAAAGTCACAGCTGCAGCACAAGACTTTATCGGGGCGCTTGGCAAATACCGATTTCCAGGTCGATGAGCTTCGCCCCTAAACGGCTCGCTACTAAACGCACAGTGATGCTGGCTGCCATTTAGAACGTATCGATGAGTGGATTTCATTTGCGCGTCCTAAGCAATTTGCGTGCGAGGAAGAGACGTTAGATCGGATAGTAGTTCACGACGGTCCCACTCACCGCAAATGTCCACAGCTTTGCCTCTATATGGATGAAATAAGGAAGGTTTGCGCGATTGGCCCGCGGCTTTTCACGCAACCGTGATATCCATAGGACCTTCCACCGCCCCAAGGCCGCGATAGCCTCCAGCTAATTATGAAAGCGTGCCACCGGAAGAGGTTTACAATGCCCAAGAAATACTCCGTCGATTGCGACCGCCGGGCTGTGCTCTCTACTGGCAGAGCGCTGATCCTCGGAGCAGCGCTGTGGCCGATGCGCTCGCTGGCGCAGGGTAGCGACGGCAAATTGCGCATTGGCGTCATCGGCTCTGGCAAAATCGGCGGCACGATCGGTGGGCTATGGGTTAAGGCCGGGCATTCGGTGCTGTTCTCTTCGCGCCATCCCGAAGAGCTGAAGGACCTAGTCACCGGCCTTGGCGCGCTGGCGCAAGCCGGCACGGTCGAGCAGGCGATCGCGTTCGGGGATGTGATCTTCGTCGCCGTGCCGTATGGCGCGCTGCCGCAGATTGGCAAAGATTACGCCGCAGCACTCAAGAACAAGATCGTGCTCGACGCCTGCAACGCGGTCGCCGCGCGCGACGGCGCCATCGCCGAGGAAGTCGAGCGCGACGGCATCGGCGTCACGTCGCAGAAATATCTCGTCGGCACGCGGTTGGTGCGCAGTTTCAACACGATGTCCTATATGATCTTTGCGCGCGAGGCGAACCGCCCCGATCCAAAATTGGCGATCCCGATTGCCGGCGACGATGCCGAAGCGGTCAAGGTCGCGGCCGGTTTGGTGCGCGATGCAGGCTTTGATCCGGTTGTAGTCGGGAAACTGGCGGACGCGCGCCGCTTTCAGCGCGGCAATCCCGGATACGGCCAGCCGGTGAGCGCCGCCGAGCTCAAACAAAAACTTAACCTCGCGCCATGAGCCGGTTTCAGCGTTGGCTGGGTTGGACGATGCCGGCGACGCCGCGGGAACGCGCGGCGGCGCTGTGGTCGTTCGCTTATTTCTTCACGCTGCTCGCCGGCTATTATGTGCTGCGGCCACTGCGCGATCAGATGGGCATTGCCGGCGGCGTCAAGAACTTGCCATGGCTGTTTACCGCGACTTTTATATCGCTGCTGGTCGCTCAGCCGCTTTACGGCGCACTGGTGGCAAGATTGCCGCGCGCGCGCTTCATTCCCTTTGTCTATCACTTCTTTGTCGCCAATTTGGCCATCTTCTGGCTGCTCTTGACGCTCGGGATCGAGAGCGCACTTGTCGCGCGCGTATTTTTCGTCTGGGTCAGCGTGTTCAATCTGTTTGCGGTCGCCGTGTTCTGGTCGTTCATGGCCGATTTGTACGACGCCGAGCAGGGCAAGCGGCTGTTCGGGTTTATTGGAGCCGGCGGTACGGCCGGCGCCTTACTCGGCCCGGTCATCACGATCTTATTATCGGTGCCTCTCGGCCCGACTAACCTGCTGATCGCGGCGGCTGCATTTCTCGAAGTGGCGGTGTTTTGCGTCTACCGGCTGGAGCGCGTGGCGACGGCGCAAACGGGCGCGCACGTTCAGCAAGAACGCATCGGCGGTAGCGCGCTAGACGCGCTGCCCGAGCTAATCCGCTCGCCTTATTTGCTCGGCATCGGCGCCTGGGTTAGCCTATTATCGTTCGCGGCGACCATTCTCTACTTCGAGCAGGCGCATATCGTATCGGCCGCGGTGCACGGCGCCGGTGCGCAGACGCGCGTCTTCGCCACCATCGATCTGGCGGTGGGCTTGCTGACGCTAGCGACGCAGGTTTTTGCCACCGGCCACTTGATCAAGCGTTTCGGTACTGGCATCGCCGCCGGCGCGCTGCCGGCGATTTACGTCGGCGGTTTCGCAGTGTTGTTTTTGTTGCCGACGCTCGCAGTCGTAATGGTTGTGCAAGTCCTGCAGCGTTGGATGAATTTCGCCATCGCCAATCCAGCGCGCCAGGTGTTCTTCACCGTCATCTCGCGCGAAGAGAAGTACAAGGCCAAGAACCTGATTGACGTGGTGATCTATCGCGGCTCCGACGCGTTGTCCGGTTGGGTGTTCGACAGTATGCAAGCGCTGGGATTAAAACTCGGCGCGATCGCGCTGTGCGTACTGCCGGTCACGATGGGCTGGCTCGTGCTGTCGGCGGCCCTCGGGCGGGCACAGGAACGGCGCGCTGCGCTGCTGATGGCGGCGGCACAAGCAAAGTGAGGTTGCCATGCAGATGACACGACGTGACTTCGCGGTGATGGCGGGTGCGGCGGCGGTGACGCGGAACGCATTCGCGCAAACCGGCGCGCAGTTGGTCACTCGCGCCATTCCGAGTAGCGGCGAACTCTTGCCAGCGGTCGGCCTTGGCACCGCCCAGGTCTTCAATACTGCCGACGATGCAACCCGCCAGAAAGCCGCCGCGGTGGTGCAGGCGCTGGTCGCGAATGGCGGACGAATGATCGACACGGCGTCAACGTATGGCGATGCCGAGGTCGTGCTGGGCGACGTGATCGCAACCGCCGGCCTGCGCAATAAGCTCTTCGTCGCCACAAAAATCGAGGCGCCCGACAACGCGGAACTCAAACGCTCATTAGCGCGGCTAAAAACCACCAAAGTCGATTTGCTGCAACTCCACAACGTTGGTGACACGCAGCAATCGCTTGCCCGTTTCAAGGAATGGAAATCGCAAGGCCTATGTCGTTATTTTGGGATTACGTCGACTTTCCATGACGACTTTACAGCCGTCGAAGCAGTGCTCAAGCGTGAGAAGCCGGATTTCGTGCAGGTCGACTATTCTCTTGATGACCGCGTGGCTGAAAGGCGCATCTTGCCGTTGGCCGCCGAAGTCAAAGCCGGCGTGCTTACCGCAACGCCATTTGGCCGTGCACGATTGTTTCGCGCGGTGCGTGGCAAGGAAATTCCAGATTGGGCCCGGGAGTTCGCCAATAGCTGGGCACAGTTCTTCCTCAAATACTTGCTGGGTGATCCGCGCGTGACCGCGGTTATTCCCGGCACCTCTGATGCGGCGCACATGACAGACAATCTCGCCGCAATGCGCGGCCCTTTGCCCGACCCCGATCAGCGCCGAAAAATGGTGTCGTTTGTCGAGGCGCTATAGCTACCTCACTTGAAAACATCCGAGGGTCCAGTGCGCAGCTCTTGTAACGAAGGTCCGCTAGGGTCAAAAGATGGACATTGGTGGGACGGCACAATCATCAGCGTCGCCGCTATAACCCCTCCAGTTTGACAGTGCTGAAAATTGCCTTTAGCGCCCGCGGGCGCCGTTAGAGAAGTTTGACACTGTAAGTAATTGAAATCCCAAGGTCGTGGCACAACCCGGGCCCCCATTTTCGAGCGTTTTTTGGTGATGCACAAGCGCTAAGTCGCGCGCGACACCGCCTAGCACGGCGCCTTGGCCTCTAGCCGTTTGTCGAGGCGGGCCATGTCCACCACCATACGCTCGTGCGTGCCCTTGCCGATCTCTTCGGTCTCGTCGCGCGCGGTGACGTTAAACTCAATGCGCCGCCCGTCCAACTTGGTCACGACGGCCTCGGCGGTGATCTGATGTCCGGCCGGCGTCGCCGCGAGATGCCGCACATTGACCTGCGTGCCGACCGCGCTTTCGCCCGGGTCGAGATAGGCGCGCACGGCATTGAGCGCGGCGTTCTCCATGGCCGTGATCATCATCGGCGTGGCGAAGACCTTAGGCAGCGCCGCATCCTTGAACTGGTTGGCAAGGTGCGCCGGCGTCGCCCGCAGCGTATAGGTGCCTTTGGCACCGACCGGAATTGGCTGCATCGTCAACTCTCCGTCGGGCGAATATGGGTGATCGCCGGCGCCAGAATAATCAGAACAACACCACACAGCGCGATCGGGGCAAAGGCGAGACCGCCTATCCCGGTCGAATCCCAGAGGAACCCGCTGATCACCGGCACGATCACCGCGCAACTATAGCTGATCGTGAACATCGCCGCGCTGACACGATGCACATCATCAGGCGCACTGAGCAAGGGCGGCAGCGCCAGGCCGAGGATCAAAACGGCCGCCGCGGAAAACCCTTGTAATCCAGCGGCGGCGACAATCCATGCGCTCTTGCCGAACACAAGCCCGCCGGTCGCAATCAGGCACAATAGGCCGCAGGTGACATAGGGCCAGGCCTTGCGCTCCAGCCGCCCAGCGACCGTGAGCAGAATGGCTGACGCCGGCAATTGTCCGGCGTTGAGGCCGGTGAGTCCGGCGCTGATCCAGTCGCCTTGTCCGGTACTGCGCAGATAGTCGGGTAGAAAGGCGTTGCTAGAGAAATATATAGCGTTGATCGTGCCGATCATGATGCCGAGCCGCCAGATCAGAGTGAGGTTCCATTCCGGCCACCAGCGGCGGCGCGGCGCCGGCACATTCGGCCTAGCTTGCCTTGGCGCCAATACAAGTACCAGGCCGGCAATCAGCGCCACCGGCACGCTCCAGACGACGAAGCCCCATTGCCATCTGCCACCAACGAAAGGCAGCACCAGCGGCAGCATAAACGCCACGGGGAGGATTTCGCCGATCAGCAGGCCATTGGTGTAGACGGCGGTTGCAAAGCCGATGCGCTGCGGCACCCAGGCGCGCACGGCCGGCGGTAAGCTGACCTGCATGATAGCAACGCCGCTGCCCATGACGATGGTCATGGCAAAGAGCCAGGCAATGTCGGGCAGGGCGCCGCGCAGCGCACCGCCAATTGCACAGAGCGCGAGCCCTGCGACCAGCGCGGCGCGCACGCCGAGGCGCGCGATCAGCAGCGAACCGGGCACCGCGGCGCCGGCAAACAGCATCGCCGGCAGGCCGGTGAGAATGCCAACCTCGGTCGCGCTCAGGTGCAATGCATCGTGGATGCGCGGGATGACCGGTGGCACCGCCAATATGGTGAGCCGCAAGGCGCAGCCGGCTAGCCACAGGAGCGCGAGCGCCGTGAGGGTGCGTGCCTGCGACGATGCGTCACTGGTCTTGTTCGAGATGGTCGGCATTAAGGAGTCGGTCGCTACCAAAGTGACAAATTGCAGGTCTTTTCGATGGCGGGGTAACACAGACTGCGCCACGACGCACGCGCCACAGCCGCTCCGCCAGTCATAATGCAAGACGACGCAATTGAATAATGAATGACCGCCGGGGGCTGGTATCTCTCCAGTACCGCGCGTACACGGGCCGCGGCACCGCGGTTGCCGCGCGACAGGTTACCGGAAACGACCGGTACATGGCCTCAGGCCGCTAGCGCCTTGCAGACATGGCTGCCGATAAAACCTGCGCCGCCGGTCACCAGGATATTCAAGGCTCGTGCGTTCCGTGCAATTACGCGCCGCCGGAGCGCCCGCGACAGGTTTTAGCTGCGAAATAATAGCATGCAGCGCGCGTTTCGCTTCGATTTCGCGGCGATAAAAAAGCCTATGCGGCTTCTCGCTCAGCTCTTATAAGATCGGTCCAAATCCTCATTTGACAGCAAGCAAGGCAACGTCATCTCCTGATCAAGATGCAGCGACTCGATATCGTCATTCCCGTCTACAACGAAGGCAAGAACATTCTGGCGACGCTCGCCGAGTTGCGGGCGCATGTGCGCACTCGGTCGCGCATCCTCGTCTGCTACGACCGTCCCAATGACGATACGCTTGCGGTCATTGCGGCCAATCCCGCCGCGGTCGAAGGCCTGACCGTCAAATTCGTCCTCAACCGCGCACGCGGCGTGCATGGCGCCGTGCTCAGCGGCTTTGCCGCGAGCCAGGCGCCTTTCGTGCTGGTCTACCCGGCCGACGACGATTTCAACGGCGCCATCATCGATGAAATGGTGAAAAAGGGCGGCGAAGGCGCCGACATTGTCTGCGCCAGCCGCTTCATCCCCGGCGGCTGCATGGTCGGCTGCCCCTTGCTGAAGGCGGTTCTGGTGCGCGCCGCCGCCTTCACGCTCTATCACTTCGCCCGTCTGCCGACGCGGGACGCAACCAGCGGTTTCCGCCTGTTTTCGCGCCGCGTCATCAACGGCATCGTCATCGAGTCGGGTCGCGGCTTCTGCTACTCAATCGAATTGCTGGTGAAGTGCCATCGCCTCGGCTGGCCGGTCGCCGAAGTCCCGGCCAAATGGTTCGAGCGCACGCAGGGCCAAACCCGGTTCCGCGTGTTGCGCTGGCTGCCCGCCTATCTACGCTGGTATGCCTACGCCTTCGCTACCACATTTTTGCGCTTGCCGGCAAATAGCGTAAAGCGACGCTCGGCATGACAACACGAAGTCGCCCCGCATGATACGGCTGACAGGTCTGACACCGCGCCAGGTTCTGATCGTGCTGCACGATCTCGTCGCCACGGCGGCGGCGATCCTGCTTACGTTCTATATGCGCTTCGAAGGCCCGACATTCGACACCAAGCTCACCGGCCTTAAATTCTTTTTGCCGGTCTTCATCGTCTACGCCGCAGGCGTCTATTTCTTCGTCGGGCTGCACCGCAACAAGTGGCGTTTCACGTCGCTGCCCGACATCAACCAGATCGTGCGTGCGTCGACCGTGCTGGCGATCACGCTGCTTGCGCTCGATTACGTGTTGGTCGCGCCGAACGTCTATGGCGAGTTCTTCTTCGGCAAGATCACTATCCTGCTTTATTGGTTCCTCCAGATGTTCTTTCTCGCCGGCACGCGCGTGGCCTATCGCTATTTCCGTTACGCGCGCACGCTGCAACGTGTGATGGTCGCCGACGCGACGCCGACGCTGGTGCTCGGCCGCGCCGCGGACGCCGAAGTCCTACTGCGCGGAATCGAGAGCGGCGCGGTGAGGAAAATTTGGCCGATCGGTGTACTCTCGCCCTCGCCGGCCGATCGCGGCCAGTCCATTCGCGGCATTTCCGTGCTCGGCGATATCGACGACCTCGAACAGGTTTTTAAAGATCTCGTCAATCGCGGCACGCGCGTGACGCGTCTTGTCATGCTGCCGACCGCACTGGCGCCGGACGCGCGGCCGGAATCGATCCTGATCCGCGCGAGGCGGCTGGGGCTCGCCATGAGCCAACTGCCGTCGCTCGACAGCGGCGCCCAGGTGATGCAACTCGCGCCCGTCGCGGTCGAAGACCTGCTGCTGCGCCCCAGCGTGAAAATCGACTACGCCCGGCTCGAGCAACTGGTCAGCGGCCGCGCGATCGTCGTCACTGGCGGCGGCGGCTCGATTGGTTCGGAAATCTGCGACCGCATCGTCACCTTTGGCGCCAAACGGCTCCTGATGATCGAGAATTCCGAGCCGGCGCTGCACGCCATCATGGAAACGCTGGCGCTGAGGCAGAGCCCGGCCGAAATCGTAGGCCGCATCGCCGATATCCGCGACCGTGGCCGCATGTTCAGCCTGATCGCCGAGTTCAAGCCGGACATCGTCTTCCATGCCGCCGCGCTCAAGCATGTGCCGATCCTGGAGCGCGACTGGGACGAGGGCATCAAGACGAATGTGTTCGGCTCGATCAACGTCGCCGACGCGGCGGCGGCAGGCGGCGCCACGGCGATGGTGATGATCTCCACTGACAAGGCGATCGAGCCGGTGTCGGTGCTCGGCGCCACCAAGCGGCTCGCCGAAATGTACTGCGAGGCGCTCGACAACGATTTTGCCCGCCGCGGTGGCATGCGGCTGATCTCGGTGCGCTTCGGCAACGTGCTGGCGTCGAACGGCTCGGTGGTGCCGAAGTTCAAGGCGCAGATCGAGGCCGGCGGCCCGGTCACCGTCACCCACCCGGACATGGTGCGTTATTTCATGACCATCCGCGAAGGCTGCGATTTGGTCATCACCGCGGCAAGCCACGCGCTTGGCGATAAGCGCAGCGATGTCTCTGTCTATGTGCTGAACATGGGCCAGCCGGTCCGCATCGTCGAGCTTGCCGAGCGCATCATAAGGCTCAGCGGCCTCGAGCCCGGCCGCGACATTGAGATCACCTTCACCGGCATCCGGCCGGGTGAGCGCCTGCACGAAATCCTGTTCGCGCGCGAGGAAGAAACCAGCGAGATTGGCGTTCCCGGCATTGTCGCGGCCAAGCCTGTGCAGCCCTCGCTCGAGGCGATCCGCGCCTGGCTCGGCCAGCTCGAGCAGGGGCTTGCCCGCAACGAGCGCAGCGCCATCTACGAAGTCCTGCGCAACGCGGTGCCGGAATTCCGCGGCGAAGCCGCATAGGGGAACCAGTGGACGCCGCACAATTCTTCAAAGCCGAATTTACCGAGCACGCTGCGGTCACGCGCGACACGGAAGCCACGCTTTCCGCCGCCTTCGCTTCCCTGCTCGAAGCCTGCGTCACGTCGGTCCGCGGTGGCGGCAAGCTGATGTTCTTCGGCAATGGCGGCAGCGCCGCAGACGCCCAGCATCTCGCCACCGAACTCACCGTCCGCTACAAGCGCAACCGCACGGCCATCGCCGCGCTGGCGCTCACCACCGACACCTCGGCGCTCACCGCCGCCGGTAACGATCTCGGCTTCGATCAGATCTTCGCCCGCCAGATAGAGGCGCTGGGCAAGCCCGGCGATGTGGTCATTGCGCTCTCCACCTCCGGCAAGAGCCCGAACGTGGTGGCGGGGCTGTACACGGCGAGGGCGCTGGGCCTTGTCACGGCGGCCTTCGGCGGCGAGACCGGCGGCGACATGGCGCCACTTGTCGACCATCTGCTGGCGGTGCCGTCGGTCGCCGTCGCGCGCATCCAGGAAATGCACATTCTGCTCGGGCAGATGCTGTGCGGCGCACTGGAAATCGAGCTGGGGCTGACCGGCAAATAACGCCCTCGCACCACCTAGATGCAGCCCACTTTTTTGCGGGCTGTTTTTTTGCCTTTTCACCACTGGAAATCCAAATTCCTCGCCCTGAAATGTCCTTGACTCAAAGCCAATGGCCGATTTTCCTCTGCCGGGACTGGGGAGAGAAACAACAATGGATGCCACCATCCTACCGGGGTCCGGAACCGAGATTCCAAGGGCGGCGACCCGCGCAAGCGGCGACCGCCACAGCATCCAATCCGTCGACCGGGCGCTGCATCTGCTGGAAACCATCGCCGAAGCGGGCGGCGAGGCGACGCTCACCGATCTTTCGCTGCGCACCGGGCTGAACATCTCCACCTGCCACCATCTGCTGGCCACCCTGATCAAGCGCGGCTTTGCCGCCAAGGTCCCAGGCCGGCGGCTCTATGCGCTCGGCACCCGCATTCACTATCTCAGCCACGCCTGCCTGCAGGTTGACCTGCCGCGCCGGGCGCAGCCCTACATGGAAGCCATCAACCGCACCACCGGCGAAACCGTGCATCTGGTGGCGTTGCAGGGCGACGCCGTGGTCACGGTCGCGGTGCGCGACGCGATTCACCCGGTGCGCGTCGGCACCGGCAAGATCGGCAGGCAGGAAGCGCCGCACGCCACCGCGTCGGGAAAAGCCGTTCTCGCCTGGCTGCCGGAAGACGAAATGCAGCGCATGCTTTCCGATGGCCTCAAGCGTTTCACCAACAACACCATCACCGATTTTCCGAACTTCGTTGAATCGCTGCGCGCGGTGCGCCGGCACGGCTACGCCATCGAGCGCGAGGAATACCTGCCCGGCGTGATCTGCGTCGGCGCTGCGATCCGCGACCAGGCCGGCACGGTGATCGGCGCGATCAGCGCCTCGACGCCGACCATGCGCGGGACCGATGAGCACATCAAGCTGATGCGCAGCGAAATCACCGCGGCGACGCGCGCGCTGTCGGCTGAGTTCGGCGATACCGCCGCGCAGCCGAACGGCAAGGCGCCGGCCGCCGCCGAGTAGGCGGCGCAGCGCATTCGGGAGTGTTCGATGGGCCAGCCGGCCGGGGTGAAGACCAACAGGGATTTTCCCGTTCCCGACGCGATGAAGGCGTGGGTGCTGGGCGGGCCGGGCGAACTGACGCTCAAGCAGAAGCCGGTGCCGGCGCCGAAACGCGCCGAGGTGCTGCTGCGCATCGACGCCGTGGCGATCTGCGCCACCGATCTCGACGTCATCTACAGCGGCCCGCCGGCGATGATCGAGGGCGGGCTGCCGTTCAACAAGAATTTCACGCCAGGTCATGAATACATGGGCACGGTGGTGGCGCTCGGCCCCGGCGTTGACGAATACAAAATCGGCCAGCGTGTGACCGTGGAAATCCACGCCGGTTGCGGCCAGTGCAAGCGCTGCCGGCAGGGCATGTACACCTCCTGCCTCAACTACGGCCTCAATTACGGCGACGTGGACAAAGGCCACCGCGCCAACGGCTTCACCACCGACGGCGGCTTCTGCGAATACCAGGTCAACAACATCAATACGCTGGTCGTCATCTCCGATGACATGTCGGACGAGGAGGCGACCCTCGTCGTCACCGCCGGCACCGGCATGTATGCCTTGACCGAACTGGGGGGGCTGGTCGCGGGCGAAAGCGTCTGCGTCACCGGCCCCGGGCCGATCGGCCTGCTGACGGTGGCGGTTGCGAAAGCGCTGGGCGCGCAGCCGGTGATCCTCACTGGCACGCGCGACAACCGCCTCGCCATCGGTCGCGCGCTCGGCGCCGATGCGGTCATCAACATCCGCACGACGCCTGATGTCGTTGTCGAGGTGAAGAAAGCAAATGGGGGCAAGGGCCTCGATTACGTGGTCGAATGTTCAGCCGCGGCCGGCGCCGTCAACGACGCCATCCACATGGTCAACCGCGGTGGCAAGGTCTGCCTCGCCGCCTTCGCGCACGAGGAGGTGCCGGTCGATGTCGCGCACATCGCGCGCAACAACATCTACCTCTACGGCATCCGCGGCGAGGGCAAGAGCGCCACCCACCGCGCCGAGGCCTATATGCGGCAGAAGCGCTTCGACGCCACCAATATCCACACCCACACCTTCGCACTCGACGACCTGCCGACCGCGCTGCGTTACGCCAAAGAGCGCATCGAAGACGCCATAAAAGTGGTGGTGAAGGCGAAGCTGCCCGCCGCGCAGAAGGTGGCGGCGGAATAGGCCCGAGTTTACCGGCGTCCGCGGCGCGGGGAACCGCCAAGAAACCGGAAAGGAACCGGTAGGACCGCTTGGCCGTTGATAGATCGACAAAGGCCTGTGCAGCCGCGCGCCTTTTATGAAATTTGGAGCTTTCAATGCTGGAAAAGCCGAAACCATATGTAGACATCGAGCGCGAGCGCATCGAGACGGAGGAAGACCGGGTCACCATCAATTCGGACGAAAGCTTTCCCGCTAGCGATCGGCCGTCGTTCAATCCGGGCGTGACCGGCGCCGCGATCGTGAAATGGAAGAAGCCGCACGCCGCACGTTAGGCGCCTCGAGGTCAGATCAATAATTTGACGGCAAGAATTCGACGGCAATCTGTCCCTCGCCTTCGGCACGGCGGACGACGCTGCAGTTGCGCGTCAGCACCAATGTGAAAACCTCGGGAATATCGCTGCGCGGGCCGACCGTGAGCCGGGCTCCGCCCTCGGAGATATCGTGAATGATGCAGGTGAGATGGCGCGATTGGCCAGGGATTTCGATATGCGCGGCAAAATGGATTTGGTGACGCGGAGCTTTGCGCATGTCGGAACGGAGCAGACGCGTGGGAAAGACGCCCATTGAAGCCTCGCCTCCGGCTAAGCGGCGCCGCAGCCGCACCGATCGATGACGAAAGTCTTGCTTGGGGAACTTTTTCAAACCGTTACGAAAGGCGTACGTATTTTCACTAATTGCTTTGTTTATCTCGCCTTAACGGCACGAAAATTCAACGTCGCCTGCGGGGATTAGCGCCCAAAAACGATCAGCAGCAATCCCACAATCGCGATGCCGGCCCCGTAATAGACCCATCTCGTCTCGCTGATCATGAAGCTCTCGGCCGGCCAGCGGAACAGCCCTGCGCCTTGCCCGGCAAACAGCAGCCCTGCCGCGAGAAGAATAATGCCGGCGATCATGAGCAGCGGTTTCATATCTTGCTCCCGGCCGCGCGCCTACTTCGCCGCGATGACGCGCACCGGCTTGCCGTCGAGGAAGGCGTGGATGTCCTCGACGATGTCGACGTACATTTTCCGGAAGTTCTGCTCGGTGACGTAGCCGAGATGCGGCGTGGTCACGACGCTGTCGATTGTGCGGAACGGATGATCGAGCGGCAGCGGCTCGACGTCATAGACGTCAAGCCCGGCGCCGGCGATCGACTTGGCGTTGAGCGCGGCGACCAGCGCCTTTTCCTCCACGATCGGTCCGCGCGAGGTGTTGATGAGATAGGCGGTCTTCTTCATCAGCCCAAGTTCGCGTGCGCCGACTAGCCCGCGCGAGCGGTCGCTGAGCACGACATGGATGGTGACGACGTCGGCGTTGCGGAACAGGTCCTCCTTGCTCACGTATTCGGCGCCGCCCGCGGCCGCTTTCTCGGCCGTCAGGTTCGGGCTCCAGGCGATCGGTTTCATGCCGAAGGCCTTGCCGACCGCGGCGGAGCGCGCGCCGAGCTTGCCGAGGCCGAGGCAGCCGAGCGTCAGGCCTTCGAGGTCGCGGCCGAGCGTCACCTGCCACGGCGCACCGCTTTTCAGCCGCGCGTTCTCAAAGCCGATGCGGCGGGTCAATTCCAGCATCAGCCCGAAGACGATGCCGGTGGTCGGCGAGCCGACGCCGCCGGTGCCGCAGACCACGATGCCGCGCTCGTTCGCCGCCTTGACGTCGAAGGAGGCGTTGCGCGCGCCGGTGGTGATCAAGAGCTTCAGGTCGGGCAGAGCGTCGATCACGGCTCGCGGAAATGGCGTGCGTTCGCGCATGCCGGCGATGATGGCGAAGCCCTGCAGCGCCTTGATGGCCTCGGCCTGCCCGGCGAAGGGCGCCTTGAATACCTTGATCTCGACGTTTTTGGCGACCGGCGACCAGTCGGCGAGCGTCAGCGCCACGTTCTGGTAGTCGTCGAGAATGGCTGCCCGCAGCATGCAAAACTCCCGCGTTGATGCGGGCGCAGATTAGGGTGCGTTTATATACTTGTCATTCCAGGGCGCGGCCAAAAGGCCGCGAACCCGGAATCCATACTCCGCAGCGCTGGTGGTTATGGATTCCGGGTTCGCGTACTGCGCATGCGCCCCGGGATGACGAAGAAACTATTGCGGCGGCAGGTGCCGGTGGCCGTGCTTGGCGTGCCAGGCAGGGCCAGGGCCGCGCATGTAGTGCAGCTCGGGCCGATAGGGGCGGACCGCGTCGCGGGTCAGTTCCAGCCAGAAGCCGCCGAAAATCGACCGCAAGAGGTGCAGCGGGCGGGGCAGCCAGGCGGCCGCATGCCCCGAAAACGCCAGAATAGCCCGTCCCATCACGCAAACCCCGAATACTGGAAACGCACTGTCGTCCGCCGCGTCCCCTTGGTCGCCCGCCAAGGCCGACATGTTGATCGCGTCCAAACATGGCACGACAGGGGTTAAAATCGGGTTGCAAAATAAATTCGTGGTGAAAAATCGCTTGGCAGGGTTGGCGGAGGGTTGCCGATGCCCGCCTTGCCCTTTGCCGGTTCCGCCGCTACATGAGCCACGAATTTCCCGACATCGCAGCGCCCGGCGCAAGACAGCGCAAGGCGCGGATTCGTCGGGTTTCACGAGGGTTTCATGAACGGCCGTCAGTTCATCTATCACATGCAGGGTCTGACCAAGACCTATCCGCCGGCCAAGAAGATCCTGGAGAACATCCACCTCTCCTTCTACCCGGACGCCAAGATCGGCGTGCTCGGAGTCAACGGCTCGGGCAAATCGACGTTACTGCGTATCATGGCCGGCCTCGAGAAGGAGTTCACCGGCGAGGGTTGGGTCGCCGAAGGCGCCCGTGTCGGCTATCTCGAGCAGGAGCCGCACCTCGACCCCAAGAAAACCGTGCGCGAGAACGTCATGGAGGGGGTGGCGGCGAAAAAGGCGCTGCTCGACCGCTACAACGAGATCGCCGCCAACTACTCGGACGACACCGCCGAGGAGATGGCCAAGCTTCAGGACGAGATCAACTCCAAGAACCTCTGGGACCTCGATTCGCAGGTCGATCTCGCTATGGACGCGCTGCGCTGCCCGCCCGACGATGCCGAGGTGGAAAAGCTCTCCGGCGGCGAGCGCCGCCGCGTCGCGCTCTGCCGGCTGCTGCTCGATGTACCCGACCTGCTGCTGCTCGACGAGCCGACCAACCATCTCGACGCCGAAAGCGTCAACTGGCTGGAAGGCCATCTGCGCAATTATCCCGGCGCCATCCTCATCGTCACCCACGACCGCTACTTCCTCGACAACGTCACCGGCTGGATCCTCGAGCTCGACCACGGCCGCGGCATTCCCTACGAGGGCAACTACACCGCCTGGCTGCACCAGAAACAGAAGCGCATGGCGCAGGAGGCGCGCGAGGACGAGGCGCGCCAGCGCACTTTGGCGAGAGAGAGCGAGTGGATTTCATCCTCGCCCAAGGCGCGGCAGGCCAAATCCAAGGCGCGCTACGAGCGCTATGAGGAGCTACTTAAGATCGCCAACGCCAAGACCAACCAAGTGGCGCAGATCGTCATTCCGGTTGCCGAGCGGCTGGGGCAGACCGTTGTCGACATCGACCACCTGAGCAAGGCCTATGGCGACAACCTGCTGATCGACGATCTCACCTTCAAACTGCCGCCCGGCGGCATCGTCGGCGTCATCGGGCCGAACGGCGCCGGCAAGACCACGCTGTTCCGCATGATCACCGGACAGGAAAAGCCCGACAAGGGCACCATCAAGATCGGCGAGTCGGTGCACATGGGCTACGTCGATCAGTCGCGCAATTCGCTCGACGGCAAGAAGAACATCTGGGAGGAAATCTCCGGCGGGCAGGACTTGATCCTCCTGGGCAAGAAGGAGGTCAACTCACGCGCCTATTGCTCCTCGTTCAATTTCAAGGGCGCCGACCAGCAGAAGAAGGTCGGCACGCTGTCGGGCGGCGAGCGCAACCGCGTCCATCTCGCCAAGATGCTCAAGTCCGGCGCCAACCTCTTGCTGCTCGACGAGCCGACCAACGACCTCGACGTCGATACCCTGCGCGCGCTGGAGGAGGCGCTGGAGGATTTCGCCGGCTGCGCCGTCATCATCAGCCACGACCGCTGGTTCCTCGACCGTATCGCCACCCACATCCTCGCCTTCGAGGGCGACAGCCACGTCGAGTGGTTCGAGGGCAACTTCCAGGACTACGAGGCCGACAAGATGCGACGGCTGGGGCAGGACTCAATCATTCCGCATCGGGTGAAGTATAAGAAGTTTAGTAGGTGATTGATCGAATTTAGTGGCAGGGAAAGCGCGCCGCCGGCATGCGCGAATTCTGCTCGCTGCTGCGCTTCTGGGAATTCTGCGGTAACAGCATGTGCAAGCACGCCAAGGCTTGCGCCGGCGACGGCGAGGCCTGCTTCCGCCATTTTTGGCCGCAACTGCCAGAGGAGGTGAAAGTGGTGGTGCGCGCCCATTTCAAGGCCGGCGCCGCCGGGATGTCGAAGCCGGAGATCGTGGACTTCGTCAAACGCGAGTGCGTCCGCTGGCGCGAGGTCCAAGCAAAGATGGCGGCGGACCAAGCGGCGGAGGCGCCGCCGCCGGCAAAGCCGCGCCTGCCCGCGCAACCGCGCGTGCTGTGAGAACGCGACGCACGCACTCTTTTTTTCCCTCTCCCCTGGGGGAGAGGGAAGATGCGATCCTGCCGTCAGCGCCTGATGAGGCGGACGAGCGGGAAAATCTTCATCTTCGGTTGTTTCAGCCCGATCTCCTTTATGACCGGCGCCAGCGACTTGCCGAAGCGCTTGAAGGCCGCGCGCGATTGCCAGACATCGACCACGCAAAAGCCGCCCGGGATCGGTCCGGCGATGTGCGCGAGGATGCCGCGCACGGGCCAGTCGGCGAGCCTTTTCCGCCGCCCCTTCAGGAGCAATTTGACGCTCTTCTGGTATTTGGCGCGCGTGCCCGCGCCGCGAAACTCGATGATGACGCCGATCGGCATGGCATGCCTCCGTTTGCTGTTAGATGCGCCCTGGCGAATTCCAGCAACAGTCTTGCGGCGCGGTCAAGCCTGATGCGACGGTTAGTAATTCATAATCGCGCGCGTAAATTTCGCGCACGAGATCTTTCAAGTCGTCGGACACGACGTCGTCGGGCGTATATTTCGGCTGTTCGTTCATGCGAATCGAACGCAGCTATTTCGCCTTCTCGGCACCGACCCATTTTGTATAGAACGCCAAAAGCCCGTCCCCATCCTCGAGGCGCAGGATGGTGTTCACGCTGAAGCGGCTGCTGGCCGCCAGATTGAGATATTGCGGCCGGAAATGCCAATCGACGGCTTTCTGATCCTTCTGCGCGGCAATCCATTTGGCGAAGGCCACGCAGGCGTGACGCGGATTGGCTTCGGGGCTCAAGTCGATGCCGTGCAGCGAGGTCAGAATGTCGCGCAGGCCATAATACGGCGTGTCCTGGTCGGTGAAGATCTTGCTGAGGAAGCCGGAGATGAAGTGGCGCAGCGGGTCGCTCACGATCGAATAGGTCTCGGGCGAAAGCTGGTAAAACGCCTTGAGCAAGCGTGGATCGAATTCCGCGCCGCCAATTCGTAGCAAAGCCGTCGGACTGCGGTAAATGTCGGCGGGGTCGAAGTAGCGGTAACTGTGATTGACGAAGAATACGAAATTCATCGCCATCGCGGAGGCGACCTTCGGATTCATGATATAGGCCAGCGGGCGCGTGCGGTCGAAATAACTCGTCGGCAGCACCTGCGCTTCGTAAAGCTTGCCGTCGATCAGCATCATGTCGGCGACAAGCTCCGTGCGCCGTCGCCAGGAGGGACGGCAAGCTCAGGATCGAGCGAAAAGATGCTGTCGTTCACGCCCACGAAATTCCTGTTGCGATTGGCGATGAAATCGACGAAGGCGCGCGTATTCGCCGTTCCCGGCATCAGGCTTTCGCTGATGGCGATGATGATGACGGGCGTGCGGGCAACCCATTAGGTGCTGGTGGCGAACAGCCGCTCGCCGCTGCGTTCGATGTCGATCTTGACGATGAACGGCAGCGTGTCCGGCGCGTGGCGCTCGAAAATTTCGTTGATGCTCACGCGGGCGGCGGGCGTTGCCGCGGCCGCGCTTTCCGCCGGCACCGTGGCGTTGAGGCATTCGACCGGCAGCCCGACGGTGTTGGCGCTCAGCAGCTCGAAATTGCCTGGCTCGGCTTCGAGGGCCACCAGGCGCGCCTTGGCAAATTTGAAGGCGAAAAAGATCGTGGACGCGCCGATATTGGCGCCGGCATCGACAATGAGCGATGTCTCGCTGACGCGCCGCAGCCGCTCATAAAAACTGCTCAGCTCGCCGGCGCGCCGCAGCGGCGCCAAATCGAAGCCGGTATTGGCCAGCGCATGCAGGATGACCGCCTCGTCGGCGGTGCCCTTGCGATACGAAAAATTGCGCTGCGCCTTGTCGATCGACAGGTTGAGCGTGGCCGGTTCCATGGGGCCGGGCCTCAGGCCTGAAAGATGACGATGCGACGCGCCCGCGCGGAATCACGGCATTCCCCGCATGATGATGCAAATTGTCGCAAAAAACAGTACGCGACGCGGTTCGCCGCCCACACGGCGGGGCAAAACGCGGCGACCGTCCGGCGAGGATCATCCCGCACCGGGCGAAGGAGAAGGATAAGACATCCTTTGCGCTAATTCTCCCAGGAGTGCAGCGCGCGCAATGTCGGCGTTTTCTTGGTTTGGTGCTCGCCCATGCGGTGGAGCAGGCGATCGAGCGCCTTGATGCCGGCGGTGACGTTGGAACCTTTATTGAGCACCACGCATTCGGCGCGCGCCGACATGGCGGCATCGGTCATCTCGCCGCGCGACGGCATGCCTTTGCTCACCAGTCCTTCGAGCGCTTGCGTTGCCCAGATCGCCGGCACATTTGCGGCCTCGCATAGCCAGAGAATCTCCTCCTGCATTTCCGCGACCCGTTCGAAGCCGAGTTCGACTGCGAGATCGCCGCGCGCGATCATGACGGCGAGCGGCTGCCGGCCTGCGACTTCGACGACGATGTCCGGCAAATTGTGGACCGCGCGTGGTGTTTCGATCTTGGCGACAAGTCCGAGGCTCTGCCAATCGTCTCGCCGCGCAGCGAGTTCCTTCTGCAGTTGAGCCACATGGCTTGCGGTCTCGACGAAGGAATAGCCGATCATATCGGCATGGCGCACGATGAAATCGAGGTCGCTTTTGTCCCGCGCCGTCAGCGGATCAAGGCCAAGACCTATATTGGGAAAGTTCCGGCCCTTTTCCGCCTTCAGCTTGAGTCCCTTCTGGCGGCCCTCCGCGATACGAGCAACGAAACCGGCATGCGTTTGCCGGACGATGGTCCCGCGCAGCTTGCCGTCATCGATGGAGACACAGTCGCCGATTTTGAGCCGTTCGAAAACTTGCGGCGCCGTACAGCCGGCACGAAATGCGGGAGCGTTCGGATCGGTGGTATTTGACTGGCTCAGGAGAAGTTCGTCGCCGACGAGCAGGCGATTGCGGTCGGGCGGCGTCGAGACGTCGGTCGTGCGCACCTTCGGACCGGCGATATCCATGAGAATGCGGATGCGCCGCGCCGCCCTCTTTTTCGCGGCGCGAACATGCGCGATCATTTTCTCCCAGCCTGCACGTTCATCATGCGCGTAATTGATGCGCACGGCATCGGCGCCCTGCTCGACAATATGCTCGAGCACAGCTGGGTCCTCTGCGGAATCAGAGCCAAGCGTGACCAAGATTCTGCCGGCGCGGCCGTTCGGCGCTTTTCCAAACAGTGCCTCGGTGTTCTGCGCGAGCCGCTTTTCGCCACGGAAGAACTGGTGTTGCGACGGCATTTGTGCGGATTTTAGAGGGGGCACACCGCCCATCAAGACAAGGGCGAAGCTCACGGAGTCGAGCGAGGCATGGACACGGCTTTCCGCGCGTCCCAAGGAGGACAGGTCGAGCGCCATGAGCCGATGCTGGAGCGCGCACAGTTCCTGCCGGCGAAAGGCCAAGTAATGGGCGAAATTATAGGCGCTAACGACAAATTCGGCGCGCTTGATATGCGGTCGCCAACGAATAAAGCTTGCCTTGCCGCGCTACGCCGCGGCGGTCCGCCGCGCGGACAACTCGTTCAAGAGCTCGCGCGCCTGCTGTTTCCAAGGCTCGGCCATTCGCGCTCCGCGCAATCCCCGCCGAATGTCGTTGCCCTATCATGTGACGTTTTTGCGTAAATTGGGAAGCCGCAAGCGCCGACTTGGGCGAGAAACGCAGGCAAAAGGCCTCGGTCGGTGACGCGCCGCGCGATTCGCCGCCGTCTGCGCTTGTTGTGAGAATGGATCGATTATGCCGCGGCGAGCGCCGGAAGGCGGATCGGCCCACGCAGCGCCGAGGTGGCGCCGAGCAGGATGCCGGCGACGCTGATCATCGACGGCAGGCCGAGCGTGGAGAGCCCCGTGAGCCCTTGCCCGATCGAGCAGCCATAGGCCATGGCGCCGCCCGCGCCCATCAGCGCGGCGCCCGACATCGAGCGAAGCATGTGCCGCGGCGAACTGTAGCCTTCGAGTTCGAAACGGCCGGTCGCGATCGCGGTGGCGAACGAGCCCGCGAGCACGCCGACGACCACCACGATGCCGAAGTTCAGCGTCGAGCCGGTGGACAGCATGACGTACTGCACGCTGTCGGCGATCGGGTTGATGAAGGTGAGCGAAGTGATCTGCACCGGATTGAAGTCATCATTGCCGAGATAGCCGGTAACGAACCACGCCGCCGGGATGAGCAGGCCGATTGTCGCGCCGGCCGCGACCTGCCACCGCTCGCGGCGGAACGGCAAATGCGCGAGCGCGAAACCGACGAACGCGCCGCCGAAAAGAAGTCCGGCGACGATATGCGCCGCCGCGCCGCCGAAACCGGAAAGCAGCGCCGGCAGCGAAATCGCCTTCGGCGCAATCGCCGTCCAATTGAGGAAGGCGAGGCGCGCCGGCGCGATCAGTCCGCGCAAGGTCATCTCGGCGACGATGGCGATGATGACGACGACGACTAGCGAGCGCAGGTTGCCGCGCCCGAGCAGCACCAGCGCGCGCGAGGCGCAGGCATTGGCCAGCACCATGCCGTAGCCGAAAATGAGACCGCCGAAGAGAATGAGCGGAGCGGAAAACGAGGGCTGCAGGTAGATCGACTTGCCGAGATCGGCGAGGCCGCAGGCCGCGAGCAGTTGCGCGCCGATCACGGCGACGCCGGCGGCGAGCGCGAAGGTGCGGATCAGCACGCCATCGCCTCTGGTCGTCAAGTTGTGCAGGCCGCTGGTGAGGCAGAAGCCGCTCAGCAGCCCGACCGCGCCGAAGGCGAGGCCGATGGCGAAGGCCGAAAGTAGGACAATGGCGGTGAAGTCGAGCATGAGACGCCCCAAAAACATTTAATAATTCGACCATGAATTGGGGCAATTCGCATGGCCCGGCAATGGTTTGGCGCAATTAAAAATCTGATGCTGAAAGCGGAAAATCAGGTGGAACGAACATGCTTCGGGCGGGCAAAAGGCGGAAATCTTGTTCTAGGCCGATTAGGCTCACGCATGATTCGAAACGCGCAAATGCCCGGCAGAATGCGATTTGCACTGGCAATCGTGGTGACGCTTTTCACCGCGCCCGCGTCCGCCGACACGTTCCAGCAATGGCTGCAGGTGACCTGGCCGGAAGCGGAAAAGCTCGGCGTGACGCACACCACGTTCGTCAATGCCACGCGCGGGCTTGCGCCGGATCTGACGCTGCCTGATCTGGACATTTCCGGCCGCAAGGAAGCGCCGCCGCAGCAGGCCGAATTCGTGCAGACGCCGGGACAATATCTGCGTGAGCCGACCTTTGCCGGTCTGGCCGCGCAGGGCAAAAAATTCGCCGCGCAATACAAGGACACGCTGGCGCGCATTGAGCGCGAGTTCGGCGTGCCCGGCACCATGGTGCTGGCGATCTGGGCGCGCGAAACCGATTACGGCCGTCAAAAAGACAGCCTCGACGCCGTGCGTGTGCTGGCCACGCAAGCCTTTACCGGCAAGCGCAAGGATTTTTTCCGCAATGAATTTCTCCATGCGCTGAAGATGCTACAGGATGGCGTGCCGCGCGAGAACCTGCGTTCATCCTGGGGCGGCGCCATGGGTCTCACCCAGTTTCTGCCCTCAGAATATTACAAATATGCCGTCGATTTCGACGGCGACGGCAAAGCCGACATCTGGCACTCGGTGCCCGACGCGCTCGCTTCCGCGGCCAAACAGCTCGCCGGCAAAGGCTGGCAGAGGACTGCGCCCTGGGCGATCGAGGTGCGCGTGCCGACCTCGGTCGATTGCACCAAGGCCGAGCCCGGCGTCATGGCGCCCGTCGCTGACTGGCTCAAGCGTGGCTATGTGCCTGCTTACGGCCGCAAGCTTACGAGCGTGGAGCTTTCAGCCGACGCCTCGCTGCTGCTACCGGAAGGCACCTATGGCCCCGGCTTTCTCACGCCGAAGAATTATTACGTGCTCAAGGAATACAACTACTCCGACCTCTACGTGCTCTTCGTCGGACACTTGAGCGATCTCATCGCCGGCGGCCGGCCATTCGAGCATCCCTGGAGCAAGGGGGCGCAGCTCAAGAGCAAGGACGTCGAGGTGTTGCAGCGCCGTCTCACCGTGCTCGGCCTGTACAGCGACAAGATCGACGGCAAGGCCGGCATGCTCACGCGCGCCGCGCTCGGCGCCTATCAGAAGAAGGCAGGCATCAAAGTCGACTGCTGGCCGACCGGTGCCGTGCTCGAGCGGATGCGTCGCTGATTATTCGCAGATCTGAACGTTGTGCCCGCGGTATGTGTTGCCGTTCCAGGCCTGCACGCGTTCGGTGTGACAGGAGGCGCCGTCGATAAAGTCGCCAGGCGGCTGTTCCGGGCCATAGCCCGACGGCGGCGGCACATAGTCGGCGGGCGGCACGGCGTCACAAGCGGCGGCCGCGTCTTTGTCGTAACGCGGCGGGCCAGCGATGACCGAGCCGATGATCGCTCCCGCGGCCGCGCCCACAACAACGCCCGCGGCAATACGCCGGCGTTGGAAACGGCAACGCCGCAGCCACCAAGGTGGCCGCGGCGAGTGCAATCATCATACGTTTCATGGGCGTTCTCTCACGCCAAATCGTCAGGCTCAATGATGTAGTTACCCAGTCCTCGCCTGGTTACGGGCAGATGAACCGCGGCCGGCTCCAACCGACGAAATTGCCGTAGCCGTCGTGCATTGGCCGGCGCGCCCAATAGCCGCCCGGGCAGGAAACCGGATAGGGCTCGTAATAGCCGCTGTAGATTTCGTAGCCGGGAGCCGGCGCGTAGCGCGGCTGGCTGTTGGCGATGGCGCCGCCGATGATGGCGCCGGCAACAAGTCCGCCGACCACGCCGGCACCAACCCCGCAATTGTAACAATTGGCATCAGCGACAGTCGGCACGGTGATCGTGCCGGCAGCGATAGTGGCCGCAGCGGCAAGCGCGAGAATCGTCTTTTTCATCGATACCCTCCTAGTCCTGGAATGCCGGGTGTAATGTCGTCGGGGCACCCTAAGCCTGTTCCGGACCTTGTAAAGAAAGCGGGCTCAATTTGTCGGAAATTTGATGGCGCCGGCCGCGCCTCGCCCCCTCGCGAAGACCCGGTTTTCGCGGTGAAAACCGGGCCTTATCAATTCAGTTCGCGTATTGAAACCTGAGTCGCAAACCCGCACGCGATGCCAGTGCCAACGATAGCCATTCCAGTAGCGCTCGCTGACTCAGTCGCAATCCGGCCCGTAATAGGCTGGCGCGGGGCCGTAATAGCCGGGGCCGCCATAGTAGCCATTGTTGGCGGCTGCGGCTCCGAGGATCGCCCCGGCGGCTAAACCGCCGATGATGCCGGCAGCGACGGCGCCGTGGCGGGCTTCCACCTGCTGCGGTGCGGCGACAGTGGAGAGACCTAGCGACGCGGCGACTGCGATAGCGGTAAGAGTTCTGACCATGGCGTTCCTCTTTATTCCTGCGGTTCGGTCGTATCCAGTGAACGGCCAAGGGGCTGTTTTCCTGCGAATTTGGTGCAGGGGGAAACGTTTAGGCTGGGCCTCAGGTTCCGTCTTTATGCGTGAATGCACGCTGAATGGTTCATTCGAAATTGGCCTTAAAACGGTCAATCCGCGTTAAATTTCCGACCGATTCGACGCCCGGCCGAGCCGTTATCCGCGCCCGAGAATACGGCGGAAAAAGCTTGCGTCGACGTCCGGCTGCCCCGCTGCCGGCGGCGGAATAACCCGAGGCGCCGGAGGCGGAGCGGGCGGCAAGGTGTGGCGAATAGTTGGCGCCGGCATTGGCAACGCAACATGCCGCACAGCCGGCGGGGCAATATGTTTGGCGACATACTTGGCGACCGCTCGCCGCACGTGGCGTTTTTTGCATGGGCGCCGCGCCAGCGTCTTTTTCCTCGGCTGCGCCCGTCGCGTTTTCTTGCGCGATCGGGCGGATTTGCGCGCCCCTGTGTGTTGCGCGGACTTACGCCGCGCGGTTTTGCGATGACGGCGTTTGAGGGCGCGGCGCCCGACGCTGCGCAGAAACAGCTTCTCCAGCGGAAAGCTTAAGCGCCGGATCGCCACGCTAAGCGGAAGCCAGCGCACCTCGGTAATGTCCTCGGTTAGGTCATGGCTCGGCCGTTCGGCCGCCTGCATGCGCCAGAATTGCACCAGCTTCGGCCGGCCGCGCGCCGGATAGGAAATGGCGCCGAGGAACTCGTGCACCTTGACGCGGTGGCCGGTCTCCTCGACCACCTCGCGTCTGGCGCCGACGATCGGATTTTCTTCGCGCTTGAGCTTGCCGCGCGGCAGCACCCAATGATCGTCCTTGCTGCGGCGCACGACAGCGATGCGTGGCCTCGCGCCGCCGCGCATTACAATTCCCCCCGCCGCGTGAATCGGTTCTCGCGCCATGCGCTCCTCGGCCGATTCGTCTAGCAAAAATCCTCGTCTCCTTGGAGCGAAATGCGCGTGCGTTGTGGGCAACTTTCGGGGCTGTGGTTTGCTGTGGACTGTGCAATGCTGCCGTCACAATTCGCGAGGTGGCAGCAACTGCGCGGAAGCGCCGCCCATGATCTTAGGCGCGGGAAAGGCTAAAACGGGAGAACGCCATGGCGACTTACACTTGGGATCACATCCACTTGCGCACGCCCGACGTGGAAGCGACCGCGCAATGGTTCGAGCGCATCTTCGGCGCCGAGGTGATCCGCGGCGTGCAATTCGGCAAGCCGCGCATCGACATCAGGCTCGGCGGCGCCAATATTTTTCTCGCGCCGGTCGCGGCTGGCGAGGGCGTCAATCCGCCGCCGACCACGCCCTACCAGGGCCTCGACCATTTCGGGCTTTCGGTCACCGGCCTCGATGCCATCGCCGCGGACATCAAGAAGAAGGGCGTGGAATTCACCATGGAGCCGAGCATCCCGCGGCCGGGCATCAAGATCTGCTTCCTGCGCGGGCCGCAGGGCATTTCCATCGAGCTGCTAGACCGCGACCCGAAATATAAGTGAAGCGGAAGGTCAGGTCGCCGGGCGCGGCATCGGCTCGGTGCCGGCACGTTTTCCCGGCGCTACCGGGCAACCGGCGAAGGCGGCGTTAATTGCGGCCAGCGCGCCGTCGAGGTGGAATTCGGCGCTGTTGCGCCCGCGATTGATTGAGCGGATGAGCAAATAGAGCACCTTGGACGTCACCATTTCGCCGACGAATTGGGCGACTTCGTTTCTGTCCTCGATGATCACTCTCCTGTAATCGTCGGTGAAACGGACGCGCGCGAGGTGGCCCGGCTTGTTGTCGAAGCGGTAACTGAATTCTGCAATGCGGGTCGAGCCGATCATGAACTCAAAGGCGAGCAGTACCGCAGGTTGATTCTGGAAGCACAAAAGCCGGATCTGCACCGGCGGGGGAAACACGATTTTCGCGGTTGACACGGTTCGCGTCACAAGAAGCGCGCTCGAAATTGGGCCGCCGGTAATGCCGTCAAGCTGGCGTTCGATCCGCCAATTGCCGGCGGAAGCAGCATCGAGGCTGGTGACCGCCGGGTCGCGGGCGCAAGCTGCAAGCAGCACCGCGGCCGTGAACGCGCCGCATGCGCGTAGCTGAGCGCCAATGAGGCCCGCGCGCAAAACGAAGGCTGACACGCGTCACGCCCACAACCCAGATTCTGCATCGCGCACGCGAAGCGGGCAACTTGGGGCGGCGGGGCCTTGCCATCCGTGCTATAGATACCCAAATGACACGGCGAACGATCGATTCGCGGCAGGCCGCCGAAGTGGCCTTCAAGGCGGTAACCGCCAAGCCCGCCGAGCCGCTACCGAAAAGTCCGTCGCTTCCTGGCGTTAAGGAGATGGTGTCTTTGCGCCTTGATCGGGACGTGCTCGATTACTTCCAGCATGATGGTCCTGGGTGGCAGGACCGCATCAGCGATGCGCTGAGAAAAGCCGCCGGCAAATAAGCCCGAGCATCGCCTCAAGCGGCGCGGGCCAGGCGAGCCGGGGCTTTTTAATTTTCGGCAATGGAGATTGCATTGGCAGACAATTCCAAGAAGAACGCGGCCAACGTGCAGTTCAACAAGCTGCAGCGGGCCGAGGACGGCAGGCGTGCGATGCTGGAATACGAATCCGCGGCCGCGGCCAGCCGCACCAAAACCGCACGGCTCAAAGCGCTGCGGCTGGCGCGAGACGCCGAACTGGCTGCCAATCCGCCGCCGCCCGAGCCGGCCAAGAAACCGGCCAGGAAGAAAAAGCAACCCGCACTGTAGTTTTTACGTGGTCGCCTCGGTTCGCATGACCGCGGCGGTCGCCGCGACGGCGACCGGTAGCATCAGGCACCAGAAGCCGACCAGCCAGTAAAGCAGAGCCGAGACCGCGCAGCCGGCGGCAAAGTTCACAATGGCAAGCGAGAGCCGGCCGAAGCGCGTGTGGATCGCGGCCGCCTGCTCTGGATCGGTGCCGACCAGTAGATCGACGGCGTCGAGCGTTGCCGGCGTGGTCGAGCCGGTCATCAGCGTGGCCGGCGGCAGATTGCTGAGGTGGACGCGCTGGACGGCGTTTTGCAGCGCCATTGCTGCGATGCCGGAATAGCCGGTTAGCAGCGCGGCCGGGCTGTGGGCGTCGGCGAAGGGACCGAAACCGACGGCGAGCGCACAGAACAAAAACAACAGCGCCACCTTGGCCGCGAGGAGAAAATGCAGGACCGGAAGCTTGCGTGCGGCATCGCCGTTCGGGCGAGACGTGCCAGCGCGATCACGGACATGAACTCCGGCAGCGCGGTGAGCTTGCCGATGATGCCGTGGTGGCCGAGCACAAGAGCGGCGCCCAGCGTGACGAAATTGCCGGTGACGTGCGCGGTGAACAGGCCCCGCAGGCCGAGGAAGCCAGCGGTGTCGACAAAGCCGAGTTTGAACGAGAGCAGGGCGGCGATCGTCGCCGGTCCGCCTGGCTTGGTCATGCCGCTGTTTTCACTTCGCTCTTTTGTTCCGCGAGCGCGCGCTTGACGTTGGCGCGCTGCGCCATGCGTTGACGATGGTCGCGCACCTTCGGCAGCTTGGCGATATCGACGCCATCGCCCTCGAGCCATTGCGCCAGTGTGAACAGGTATGGGTCGCAGATCGTATAGGTCTCGCCCATCACCCACGGCCCCAGCAGCATACCGTGTTCGATCAATTCGAAGCACTGCGTCACCGAGGCCGGCACCTTGCGTTTCATAGCTTCCAGCGCTTCCGGCTCGTCGGCCCAGCGATTGCCGCGCATGCGGTGGGCGTGCGCGACGTGGCAGGTCGAGCACAGGTAGCTGTTGAAGGCCTGCACGCGCGCAAGCGCAAAGGTATCGTCAAGCGGCGCTAGTCTGGCTTGCGGAAACACCTGCGCGATAAATACCAGCAACGCGGGTATTTCGGTCAGCACGCCTTGGTCGGTGACCAAAGAGGGCACGCGGCCTTTGGGGTTGATCGCCAGGTAGCTCGGCTTGCGCTGATCCTCGTTGGTGAAGCTGAGCCGCACCAGTTCATACAGAGCCCCGGCGTCGATCAGCGCAATGTGCGCGGCGAGCGCGCAGCTGCCGGTCGCGTAATACAATTTGAGCATCGGTTAGATCCCCCTGCCGCCTTTGGAGACGCTCAGCCCTTGTCTTTGATATTTGTCAGGGGACGGTCGGTGCCGCGGGCGGTTTCCGTGTGCCACTTGCCCTTTTCGTCCTCGAACTCGATTTCTTCCGTCTTGCCGGGCGCTCGCTGTTCGGCGGCGGCGAATTGGGCTGCGCGCAGCGCCGCGGCATGCGTCGGAAACGGCTCGGAAAAGGCGCCGTTGACCTTGTAGGCCCAGCCGCCGTCGTGTTCGACGATCTCGTAAGTGACTTCGGACATGGCTCCACCTTTCGGGTTCAAGGCTGTGGCATAATCCAAGCCTACACCGAACGGCTCCAGCTTGCACGGGGAGGAAAACGATGCGCAACGAAGACCTGGTGGGCGTCTGGCGCGAGCGCGGCCGCGAGATCATGCGCGCCGACGGCAGTGTCAAAACGGACGTGCCTCGCGCCTCGCAGATCATGTACACCGCCGACGGCTATATGGCGGTGGTCAACGCGCCGGCCGGTCGCAAGCAGGTCATCGAGACGGTCGCCCGCATGGATCTCGACGCCACCACGCCGGCGGAGCGCGCGGAGGCGGCGATCGGCGTGGTCGCCTATGCCGGGCAATTCGAGGTCAGGGGCGAGGAGGTGCGCCACACGCTGTTTACCGCGATCAATCCCAACCGGGTCGGCAGCACGCAAATGCGGCGCGTCACGCTTTCGGGCGACGACCTGACGCTGGCCGCGCCGCCCGACGCGCAGGGCAATTCCTTCCGCATTCATTGGCGGCGCGCGGCGAAAATGCGGTGAGCGGTCAGCAGTCGTTATTATTCCTGGCGCACCAGGCGGCGGCGGTGGCAAAGGTATAGCCCTTTTGCCGCACCATCTTGATGCAGGCGTCGGGATTGCAGCTCTTCTTCGGCGCGATGTTGTTTTGCTGCTGCGGCGGGAGCGTCGCCAACGGCACCACTGTGCCCGACAATGCGGTTGTCAGCAGGCTGGCGCGCGCGATCTTGCGCAGGGGCATGATCATGCCGCCAGCCATATCTGATTCTTAGATGCCGTGGTCTTTCTTCAGCCGGTCGATGGCCTCGGCGATCTCCGGCGGCAGCGAGCGCAGGCCCTTCTGCCCGGCCATCGACAAAATCGGCCGCAGTCTGGAACCCGCCAGGAAGGCCGGCTGCCGGTCGGCCGGGATGATGCGGTCGAAGATCAGCACCATCAGCACCGCCAGTAACAAGATGCGCACGGCGCCGAAAAAAGCGCCGGCCATGCGGTCGCCGATGCCGATCTCCGCGCCGGCAAGTTCGCTGATGGCAAAGCGCAACGCCATGCCGATCAAAATGCCGCTGACGAGAAATATGCCGACGACGGCAATCCAATTCTGCCCCGGCGCCAGCTTGAGCTGGACGGCCGCAAATGGCGTCGCCCCCACTGCGATCGCCGCCGCCACGACATAGCCGAGGATGCTCGCCAGGCTGCGCAGCAGGCCGGAGGCGAAACCCATGATGACGGCGAGGATCGTAAGTATGTAAACTGCTGCATCGAAGGCGTTGATCGATAGACCGCTCATCGGGATGCGGGCCTTCGCAAGAATCAAGGGAGACGGTACATGGCGTTCACAGTCAGCAGCAAGAGCTTCAAGGATGGCGATTATTTGCCGAAGGATTTCATCCTGTCGGCCGACTTCGGTTTCGGCTGCGCCGGCGGCAACCAGTCGCCGCATCTGGCCTGGCGCGGCGAGCCCGTCGGCACCAAAAGCTTCGCCGTCACCTGCTACGATCCGGACGCTCCGACCGGTTCCGGCTTTTGGCATTGGCTGGTGGTCAACATTCCGGCGAATGTGACGGAGCTGGCCGCCGGAGCGGGGAGCGCGGGCGGTAAATTGCCGGCGGGCGCGCTATCGACACGCACGGATTTCGGCGCGCCCGGTTACGGCGGGCCGTGCCCGCCCGAAGGCGATCACCCGCACCGGTATCTGTTTACCGTTTTCGCGGTGAAGGCCGACAGGCTCGACGTCAAGGCCGACACGTCCGCAGCCGTGGTCGGCTTCAACCTTCATTTCAATACGCTAGCTAAAGCGGCGATCATGGGGTTGTTCAAGCGCTAGCCGTTTAAGGCGCCGCCGACACCTTGAGAATGTCGATCAGCTTGCGGTCGCGCCACTTTTGCAGGTCGGCGATCGCGCGCGAGCCTGCCTCCTTGGCGACGCCGTCGATGATCATCTTCTGCAGCGCCGGTTCGGTGAGTCGCGGCGTGCCGAGATCGTCCATCCAGCTCTGGATCGGTCCGGCAAGATGCTCCATGAAATGCGTCATGCCGCCTTCGCCGCCGGCGAGATGAAAGGTGAGATGCGGCCCCATCAGCGCCCAGCGCAGGCCCGGGCCATAGGCAATCGCGGCGTCGCAATCGGCGACCGAGACCACGCCCTCGGCGACCAAATGCACCGCCTCACGCCACAGCGCAACCTGCAAGCGGTTGGAGACATGGCCGCGCACTTCTTTTTTGATGTGGATCGGGTGCTTGGCGCTTGATCGGTAGAAGGCCATCGCCTTTTCGATCGTCTCCGGTGACGTCTTTGCGCCGCCGACCACCTCGACCAACGGGATCAAATGCGGCGGGTTGAACGGGTGGCCGATGACGCAGCGCTCGGGGTGCTTGCAGTTCGCCGTGACGCGGCTGATCAGCAGGCCGGACGAACTCGAGGCGATCACCACTTCTTTCGGCAGCTCGGCGTCGATCGCGTCGAACACTTCGATCTTTAGGTCCTCGCGCTCCGGCCCGCTTTCCTGCACGAAGTCGGCGCCTTGCAGCGCCGATGCGACATCCTTGTGGAAGCTCATGCGCTTGGGATCGGCGCCATTGACGATGAGGGCGAGCTTGTCGAGCGTCGGCCAGGCGGTATCGACGAAGCGGCGAGCGAAGGCCTCGCCGGTGGGGGAGGGGTCGGTGGCGGCGACATCATAGCCGCGGGCGAGAAAAATGGCGGCCCAACTGGCGCCGATGGTGCCAGCGCCGATGACGCTCACGCGTTTGCTCATGGAAGGCTCGTTGATATGTGTGGAAACCCGGTTTGACACGGACCATGTTATGGGCAACAGCGTTCCACGTCACGCGCGTTTCCGCGCCGACAGCCTTACAAGGGAGATTTCAATGCGTCTGGCATCAGTCTCTCGCTCCGTGTCTTTCGCGCTGGCGATCGTGGCCGGCAGTCTCGTGTCCGCCGCCTGTGCCGACAGCGGCAGCGTCAGCTTCAAGGTGTTCAAGGGCGGTTGGATCATCGGCGGCTCGGGCGGCAGCGGCACGCTCACCTTTCACGGCCGCCGCTATCCGATTTCCATCGGCGGGCTGAGCTACGGCCTCGTGTTCGGCGCCTCGGAGACTTATTTCAACGGCACGGTCAGCCATATCAGTCGGCCATCCGATGTCGCCGGCGTCTACGGCGCGGCGGGCGCGGGCGCGGTCGCCGTGCACGGCGTGCGGGCGATCGTGTTGACCAACCAGAAGGGCGCCGTGCTTCAGCTCACCGGGCGCCAGCGCGGGCTGATGCTCAACGCCGACCTGTCCGGCTTGGCGATCACGGTCAAGTAGGCCTCAGCTTAAATCGCGCGGTAGCCGCCGTCGGCCATGACGATGGTGCCGGTGATGTAGGCCGCCATGTCGGAGGCGAGGAACACCGCCGGCCCGACGATGTCTTCCGGCTTTCCGGCGCGGCCGAGCGGGGTGTGGTCGAGGAAGATCTTGATCAGCTCCGGATTGTTGGCGCGCACGGCGGCGTTGAGCGGTGTCTCGATCAGCCCGGGGCCGATGGCGTTGACGCGCACGCCATCCTTGCCGAGCTCGGCGGCGAGCGCCTTGGTGAAGCCGAGCACGCCGTGCTTTGAGGTGGTGTAGGCGGCCGAATTCGGCGTGCGCACGTGCACGAAGGACTGGATCGAGCCGATATTGACGATGCGCCCCCTGGCCGCGCGGATCTGCGACAGAAACGCCTGCGTCACGTTCATCACGCCGTTCAGGTTGATCGCCATGATGTCCTGCCAGTCTTTCAGGAAGGCGTCCGGGTCGCCGGCGAAAGGGTTGCGCCGGTTGATGCCGGCATTGTTGACCAGGATGGAGACGCGGCCGACCTCCGTCTTGACCTTCTTCGCGATAGTCGCACAGTCGTCGCGTTTGGTGACGTCGAGCACATAGCTCGCAGCCTTGCCGCCAGCGTCCTTGATCTCGGCTGCGGTCTTTCCCGCCGCCTCGTCGTTGATATCGAGCACCACGACCTGGGCGCCCTCGCGCGCATAGCCTTGCGCAATGGCGCGGCCGATGCCTGACCCTGCGCCGGTGACGACGGCGATGTGCTTGGAGAGAAGATTGGGCATGAGGCGGCCTCCCTGGATTTGCTTTTATGGACGCAGGATACGAGGCTAACCCAAAGAACGCCAAGGGAGGGTCCATGAAAGTCTTCATCACCGGCGCCAGCGGCTATATCGGCGGATCGATCGCCGACGCGCTGATGAAACAAGGCCACGCGGTGAGCGGGCTGGCGCGCTCCGACAACAGCGCCGCGGCGCTGAAAAAGCTCGGCATCGCGCCGGTACACGGCACGCTCGACGACGCCGAGGCTTTGGGCAAGGCTGCCCGCGCAGCCGACGTCACCATCAATACGGCGAACGCCGACCACCGCAGCGCCGCCGACGCTCTGGTCAAGGCGCTGACCGGCACCGGCAAGACCCTGCTGCACACCAGCGGCTCCAGCATCGTCGGTAGCCCAGCGCGGGGCAAGCTGGTCGAGGCCGTGTTCGACGAGGACACGCCCTTTACGCCGTCGCCGGCGCGTGCCGCCCGTGTCGCCACCGACGCGATGATCCGCGCGGCCAAGGGCATGCTTCCCATCGTCATCGCGCCGACGCTGATCTACGGCCGCGGCCACGGCCTTAACCCGAACAGCATCCAGGTGCCGTGGCTGATTCAGCTTGCGAAGAAAGCCGGCATCGCCAAGCACATCGGCTCCGGCGAGAACCGCTGGGCGAACGTGCACATCGACGATCTGGTATTGCTTTATCTGGCGGCAATCGAGAAGGCCCCGGCCGGCGCCTTCTATTTCGCCGAGAACGGCGAGAACTCCATGCGCGAGGTGTGCGCGACGATCAGCCGCATGCTGGGGCAGGGAGGGCGCACGCAAGCGATGAGCATTGAGGAAGCAGCAAGCGTTTGGGGCGAGGGCGCGGCGAACAATACGATGGGCTCCAACAGCCGCGTGCGTGCCAAACGTGCGCGCGCCGAGCTGGGCTGGAACCCGCAGGCGCCGTCACTGATCGAGGAGATCGAGCGCGGCTGTTACGCGCAGGCGTGAAGCGCGCCTTGCTCAGTGAGGTTTCTACGGGCCGCCGTTTTTGACGACGTCGACCGGCACCTTGCGCCCCAGATTGGTGTTGCCGGTAACCGGCGCCTTGTCGCCGCTGGTCGTCGTTTTGACGGGATTCGCCGTCTTGCCCTTGCCGTTTCCTTTGGTGGTCATCGGCGGCAGCTTGACGACTGTGCACTTGCCGTCGGCGCTTTTTGAAACGACATAGCAATTTCCCGATTTCTCGACGCACCATGTGCATCCGGCCGTTTGCTTGTCGCTGCCGCACTTGGACGTGATAACCGGGCTGGTTTGCGAAACGACGAAGGCGCTCGCCGCGCCGCCGCTCAAGCCGAGCGCCGCCAGAACCGCCAGTAACCCGTAAATTGCGCGCAGCGTGCCGCGGAGATATGTTGGAATATGGCCCCGAATTTCGCTGCGATCCATCGGGGCTACAAAGGATGCGGGCTAGGCTTGCTACTATGCTCGCTGATTAAAAATGTCTCACCGCTCTCTAGCGAGATCGAGTGGCCCTTGTCCTCCACTTCGTAATGCGCTGCCTCGCTTCGCAAGGGACGCGATTTTGGGTATTACCGCGGCTATATCGCGTTCGAATTCCGCGAATTCCCCGCTTCCGCGCTTATCAACGTCAAGACCAAGACCAGCGACCCGATAGAGCAATCCAGCCTCGGTTTGCTATTCTGGCAGGATGCGAAGCTTTAACTCATAGGCTGCGACGAGAAGTCATCTGTGCATATCTGCGCTGCCTTTCGATGGATGGCGGCGCGCTCAAGTGATGCTGTCGCGCATGGCGCTCGACGCACAGAAAGGCGGCCCATCTATCGTTAGGCAGATCGTCGAAAAACCGGAGCATCGTATTAACCGTTATAGCGCCTTGTTGCCCTCCTTCACCGCCGCCTGCTCGACATAGACCTCGCCGCCCATTTGGCGGAATTTCTCCGACATCTCCGCCATTCCCTGCTCCTTCTCATTCAACCCCGCCGCATAATCCCGCACATCCTGCGTGATCTTCATCGAGCAGAATTTCGGCCCGCACATCGAGCAGAAATGCGCCACCTTGTGCGCCTCCTTGGGCAGCGTCTCGTCGTGGAAGGCGCGCGCGGTGTCGGGGTCGAGCCCGAGGTTGAACTGGTCCTCCCAGCGGAAGTCGAAGCGCGCGCGCGAGAGCGCGTCGTCGCGCAGTTGCGCCGTCGGGTGGCCCTTGGCGAGGTCGGCCGCGTGCGCGGCGATCTTGTAGGTAATGACGCCGTCCTTGACGTCGTCGCGGTCGGGCAGGCCGAGATGCTCCTTCGGCGTCACGTAGCAGAGCATGGCGCAGCCGAACCAGCCGATCATGGCGGCGCCGATGCCGGAGGTGATGTGGTCGTAGCCCGGCGCGATGTCGGTGGTCAGCGGCCCGAGCGTATAGAACGGCGCCTCGCCGCATTCCTTGAGCTGCTTGTCCATGTTGATCTTGATCTTGTGCATCGGCACGTGGCCGGGGCCTTCGATCATCACCTGGCAGCCTTTCTGCCACGCGATCTGCGTGAGCTCGCCGAGCGTTTCCAGTTCGGCGAATTGCGCTCGGTCATTGGCATCGGCGATCGAGCCGGGGCGCAGGCCGTCGCCGAGTGAGAACGAGACGTCGTACTGGCGCATGATGTCGCAGATCTCGTCGAAGCGTTCGTAGAGGAAGCTCTCCTTGTGCCGCGACAGGCACCACTTGGCCATGATCGAGCCGCCGCGCGAGACGATGCCGGTGACGCGGTTCGCGGTGAGCGGCACGTAGGCAAGCCGCACGCCGGCGTGGATGGTGAAATAGTCGACGCCCTGCTCGCATTGCTCGATGAGCGTGTCCTTGTAGACGTCCCAGTCGAGCTTGACCGGGTCGCCGTCCACCTTCTCCAGCGCCTGATAAATGGGAACGGTGCCGATGGGGACGGGCGAATTGCGCAGGATCCATTCGCGCGTGTTGTGGATGTTGCGGCCGGTGGAGAGGTCCATCACCGTGTCGGCGCCCCAGCGGATCGCCCAGACCATTTTCTCGACTTCTTCTTCAACCGAAGACGTGACCGCGGAATTTCCAATATTCGCGTTGATCTTTACCAAAAAATTACGGCCGATGATAATCGGCTCGAGTTCGGCGTGGTTGATGTTGGAGGGAATGATGGCGCGCCCGCGGGCGATTTCCGAGCGCACGAACTCAGGCGTGATGAACGCCGGCACGCTGGCGCCAAAACTCTCGCCGTCGGCCAATGCGGCTTCCGCGCGTTCCAACTGCTTCTTGCGCCCGACGTTCTCGCGCTCGGCGACGTAGATCATTTCCTTAGTGATGACGCCGGCGCGTGCCCATTCGAGCTGGGTGAGGGGGTGCTGCGCTTGCGACACGGCAGGGCGCGCTCCCTCCCCCGCAAGCGGGGGAGGTGATGAAAGAGCCCGCCACGGCTTCGGCGTGTTGGGGAAATTACGCGCCAGGTACTTGCCCGAGACATTGCCGTTGTCGACCGGCCTGATCGGCCGCCCGTCATATTGTTCGACTCCGCCGCGCTCCTTGACCCATGCGATGCGATGGCGCGGCAATCCCTTCTCCACGTCGATTGTGACGTTCGGATCGGTGTAAGGCCCGGTCGTGTCGTAAACCGGCAGCGGCGGCTCGCCCGCGCCTTCGCTCAGCACGATCTCGCGCACCGGCACGCGCAGGTCGGGCGCCGCGTCCGGCGCGACATAGACCTTGCGCGAGGCAGGCAGCGGACCCGTCGTGACTTTCGGCGTGACCAGATCGGCTGTGGTGATGGGCTTGTTCATGGATCTCACTCCCTTGCCGCGGCTTAAGCCGCGTAGCCTTTGAAGGCGATGAAGCCGCCGAGCGCAAGCAGCACGACGCCGGTGCCGTAGAAAAATCCACCGTGCGCGAGCAGGCCCTCGGCGAGGACGGCGACGAATTGCGGCGCGATGATGCGGAAGAAGCCGCCGAATGTCATCAGCCAGCCGAGCGCGGTGATCAGGCTGCGCCAGTCGTTGGTCCAGGCGTTGTGCGCCTTGAGGATGGCGAGGCCGCCGACCAGCGCCAGGATGCCGGAGAAGTAGATGAAGGGGTAGGCGCCGATGAACTCCCCGGCCATGGTACGAAAGACCATCTGGTTCGCCAGCATGGCGATGCCGATGGCGCAGAAGACCGGGCCGATCAGCCTCGCGATGGTCTGCGATGTCTGCATGTGTCCTGTCCCTTCGCCGGCATGACCCGGATCAGGTTCTAAGGGTTTTTCTCAGCCCAACCGGGCACCCCTCGGAATGCCGGTAATGTATGCCGGGCGGCGCGGGTGTCAATGCGAGCAATTCACATCTTCGGCAGTTCGCTCACCGCCACCTTGGCCGAGCCGTCGGCCTCGGCAATCACCCGCAGCGTCTTCGAATCGTATTCGATGCCGGTGAGGCGCACGTCGTCGATTTTGGCGTTCACCGTGATGCCCGGCGAACTCTTCTGGAAATCGGCGAGCGCAGCGGTGATCTTCGCCTTGGCGTCGGCGGCAAACGGCTTGAGGTCAAGCTGCGCCTTGTCGGCGAGCGCCTTCTGCAAATAGCGCACGGCGGCGCGCGCGGCGGCGCCGAGCAGGCCGAAGGCCGCTTCCGATTCGACAGCCAGCGACAAATCTGTCAGGCGCAAATTCTGCGTCTTGGCGTCGAGCTCCGGCTTGCCCCAGATCTGGATGGTCGCCGGCGCGCCGAAACCGAACCAGCTCTTGCGCTCATGCGCTTTCACCTTGAGCAGGATCGCCAGCCGACCATCGCCGGCGGCGGCGATGGTGGCGCCGAGCACCTCGACGCCGACCGAGCCGCTATTGTCTTCGGGAAAATTCTTGCCCTTGAGTTGCGCCTCCAGCAGCTTGTTGAGATCGGTGAACGGCAAATCGATCGGCAGACCGACGGCGAGCTTGCCGTTGTCCATCGGCGGGACCAGCTCAAGCTGCGCCGGGAACGGGCAGGAGGGTTTCGTCGCCGCCGGCACGATGCGCGTTTCCGCCTGCACGCCGACGGTGAGCGTTACGTCCTTGCTGTCGATCTGCGGCTGCGCCGCGGCAGCGCGGATCGGCCGCATCTCCAGCCACAATTTAGGCAGGCCGGTCTTGCCGCCGCCGAGCGGCAGCGAGCGGCACATCTTCGCCCATTCCTCACGCGCGGTGCGCTCGATGATCGGGTCGTTGCGCAGTCGGCTTTCGAGCGACGCCACCTGCTGGTTCACCGTCTTGTCGATCAGCGGCTTTGCCTCGTTGCCGACGTCGATCTTGACGCCGGCGAGCTGCACGGCTGTGTTGCTAAGCGAAAGCTGCGAGGTGAGGTTCGGCTGCAGCCGCCAGTTGTCGGTGATCGCCGGCGTGGAATGCACCGTCACCTGGCCGTGCAATTCGGCCTTCTGGTCGAGCACCTGGTTGGTCAGCTTGCCGAGGCCTTTTCCGAGACCGGAGTTGAGCAGGCCGGTGATGCCGCCGACGACGCCGTCGGCAACGCCGGCGATCTGCCCGGTGATCTTTAGCTCGCCGCTCAGCGGGGTGACGAAGGTGAGGTCGTTGGGCTTGCCGGAAACGCTCATCGCGCCGCGCGACACGGTGATGCTGATGTTGGCCTTCGACAGCAGGCTCGACACCGGATTATCGTTCTTGCCGACCAGATCGCGCGGCGCCGCAGCATCGAGGCTGCGGCCGATGGCGTCGAGCGAAATCGCCACCGGCGCGATCACGTAGGATGCGCGCGTCACCGGCTGCAGCGGCGGCAGTTCCGGCAATTTCGTCAGCGCGGTGGGCTTTTCGCCGCCGCCGCCGCTGGGAAAGAACTTGTCCAGCGCCCACAGCGTCACGCTGAAAAAAAGCACGACGATGACAAGCGCGCCGAGTGCCAGGCGAAAACGCGCCGAGCGGCCGAATAGGCGCACCGGCGCCGTCAGCACGTAAAGAATGGCGTCGAGAAATCCGCGCATGCCTTGGTCCCGGCTCATTCGTCTGCTACGGGAAAGCTTAAGGGGTGACTGCGCGCGGCGCCAGCACCGACGCGGTTATCGTCCGGCCGGCACCTCAATCCTGTGGGGGCGACACAGGGAGCAGATCAATGACTGCAAACAACGCCGACACGGAAAACCTGGAACGGCTGGGCAAGACGATTTCGACGGTCTTCATCGCCTGCCTGGCCGCATTCTTCCTCTACGGCTATGCCTCACATCTCCTGCTCGGCTAGCGCGCCGGCCGGGGAATCGGCGCCAGCGCGAGCGGTTGATATTGCGCAAGCGCCTGCAAGGCGCTCGCATCGATGAATTCGACCACGCGTTCGGTATGGGCGATCAATTTTTCCGACCGCAGGCGCTGCATCATGCGGTTGAGATGCGGCACGCTCAGGCCGAGCACGTCGGCGATCACTTCCTGCGAGAACGGCAAGGTGAAGCGCGCGGCATCGGCGCGGCCGACGGCGAGCAGGCGCGCGTGCAGCTCGAGCAGAAAATGCGACAGCCGCTCGATCGGCGTGCGCCGGCCCACGTCGATGATGTGTTCGGCATAGGTGGTCGCTTCCTGCACCGCAATCCAGGCCAGGGCGAGACCGAATTGCGGACGCCGGTAGCAAAGCTGGACGTAATCGTCGAGCGAACAAACCTGCATGCTCAGATCGGCGATAGCGGTGACGGCATAGACCGCGCGTTCGTAGAAGCTGCCGGGCAGGCCGATGAAATCGCCGGGCAAAATGACATTGAGGATTTGCCGCTTGCCGTTGCGTAAAAGTTTGTAACGCACGGCGTAGCCGTCCTTGACGAAGCAGAGCTTGCGGTACTGATAGCCGTCGACGATGAGGTCGCGGCGTTTGCGGATCACCAATTCACCGTGAATGATATCGTCGAGCGCTTTAAGGCCGGCGGCGTCAAGCGCGACATGCTGCAACAGCCGCGCGACGAACGGATGCTGGTCGAAGGCATTGCGAGGCGACGACGAGTCCATGACACAAACGAGCAGCCAGGCTAACCCCAGTCATTAATTTGAATCAATAATTCCGGTGAATGCCGCCGCTGCCGAAGCGGGGCAGATTATTCCCGGCCGCTTTTTTCCCTCTGAAACATGCGGTCTTGTTCCAAAAACCACACTTTTGGCCGCGCGTTACGCGCGCGGCCATTTTTCTTCGCCACGCTTATGTGGCCGCAACATGGGACGAACACGATGCACAACATCCACGACGAATGGGTCGACCGGTTCGGCAGGCGCGTGTCCGTGGTCTTCCTCGTAAGTTTGGGCGCATTGTTTTTCTACGCGTATATTGGCCACCACATTTTCGGCTGATGCTGACGAAGATGGTGGGCCGGGCTCAGTGCCGGGCGCCCATCCGGTGCAGCTTGAGCACGGTATACACCGTGTCATGCGCCGGAGTCGGCACGCCGAGTGCGCGGCCGAGCTCACGCACCTTGCCGGAGAGCCAGTCGAGTTCGAGCCGGTTGCCGCGATCGAGATCCTGCGCCATCGACGCCTTCAAGCCGGGCTCCATCTTGTTGAGCACAAAATCCATGCGCTCCTCGACATAGGCGGGATCGATATCGACGCCCTTGGCCTTGCCGACGGCAAAGGTCTCTTCCATCAGCTTGCGGTAGAAGGCGCGCATTTCGGGATCGGCGACGATCGGCCCAATCGGCGAGCGCAGGCTCGCGGTGGCGCCTGACGTGGCGGTGAGCAAAATGAATTTCTGCCACAGCTCGCGCTCGATATCGGGGACGATGGCCGCGTCGATCTTCGCCGCCGTGGCGGCGGCAAGGAACGCATCGAGCCGCGGGTCTGGCTTCTTGTCAGGGCGGCCAAAATTCATTCGCGCGAAGGCGCTCGTCTGTTTGATGACTCCGGGCGCGACGATGGTCGAGAAGACATAAGTGGCGCCGCCGACGGTTTGATTGGCGCCGAGAATGGGCGCGATGCGCTCGACATTGTCGACGCCGTTCTGCAAGCTGATGACGCGCGTATCGAGACCGACCATCGGCTTGCTAAGTTCGGCGGCCTTTTCCGTGTCCCACAGTTTGACGGCGAAGATGACGACATCAACCGGGCCGACTTGTTTGGGATCGTCGGTGGCGTTGACCTTGCGCAGATGCAGATCACCGAGGGCGCTGTCGATCTTCAGCCCGTTCTTTTTGATGGCCTCGAGATTGGCGCCGCGGGCGATGTAGAACACATCGTGCCTGGCCGCTTGCATGCGCGCGGCGAAATAGGCGCCGACCGCCCCCGCCGCCATTACCGCAATTTTCATCGCTTCGCTCCTTCAGTCCCGGTGCAGCACCATTTCGCGGTAGTTTTCGGCACGAATTCGGTGCAAATGAGTCCCACGCTCATCTCTCGTTAACAATTCGCTAACCGAGAATTAACCGCAAAAAAACGTCCGCGGGAATACCATAGCTCCCGCTATGGGCAACAGAGCCGTATCGCGGATGCTTTTCTCTCTCACGCTCACGCGTGTTTCCTATCTTGTCGCGCTCGCCGGCTTCACCGCGTTTGCCGCCAGTTTCGTGGCACTGACGTCGTTTGCGCCGAACTGGACCGCGGCCTCCGTGCGTGCCATGCCGGAAACACTGCTCACCGTGGTGGCCGCCGCGGTCATTGCCCAATTGGCGATGAGTTTCGCTGGCGCCATCCTGACCCGGCAGCAAGCCCGCGAAAACCAGCAGATGCGCACCACCATCGACAGCATGGCGCAGGGCCTGTGCATGTTCGATGTCGCAGAGCGGCTCGTCGTCTCCAATGTGCAATATGCCAGGATGTACGACCTGACGCAGGATGATGTGAAACCCGGCTCGACCTTGTCCGAGGTGCTGGGCCGGCGCGTCGCACGCGGCACCTTCTCGCGCGACCCGCAGGCCTACCGGAAGGAATTTCTCGCCGCCATCGCGCAAGGGCGCACTATCATCCACGAGGTGAAGGGGAAGGGAGACCGCATTGTGCTGGTCACCAATCATCCGATGCGGGGTGGCGGCTGGATCGGCACGCACGAGGATATCACCGAGCGGCGGCAAACCGAACTGCAACGCGACATGATGCAGCAGCAGGAAGGGCGCCGCGCCACGGTCGAGAACGCCGTCGCGGCGTTCCGCGGTCACGCGGAAAACCTGCTGCAAAGCGTGGCCGAAAGCGCGAGCGTCATGCGCTCGACGGCGGCCGGCATGTTCGAGGCGTCCGGGCAGACCTCGCTACGCGCCGAAAACGCAGTGCAAACGTCGAACGAGGCCGCGGCCAGCGTCAAGACCGCGGCCGTCGCCGCCGACGAGCTGTCGACGTCGATCGCGGAAATCGGCCAGCGCCTCAACCAGACCGCCGACGTGGTGCGGCTCACGGTGAGCGAGGCGCAGGTGACCAATCAGGATATCGGCGCGCTGGCGATCGGCGCGCAAAAGATCGGCGACGTCACCAAGCTGATCAGCAACATCGCGGCGCAGACCAACCTGCTGGCGCTCAACGCCACCATCGAGGCGGCGCGCGCCGGCGAGGCCGGCCGCGGCTTTGCGGTGGTCGCCTCCGAGGTCAAGTCGCTCGCCGTGCAGACGGCGAAGGCGACCGAGGATATTTCCAGCCAGATCCACGAAGTGCAGACTTCGACCGGCAAGGCCGTGGACGCGATCGGCCGCATCGCGGCCCGCATGCGCGAGATCGACGAGCACACCTCGGCGGTCGCCGCCGCGGTCGAAGAGCAGAGCGCGGCGACCGGCGAAATCCTGCAAAACGTCAACCGTGCCGCCGACGGCGCCAAGCTGATCGTCGGCGTGCTCAGCGACGTCGCCGGCACCACCACGCAAACGCAGGCCTCGGCGCAAACCGTGCTGTCGGCATCGGAATCGGTGCAGCAGGCGGCGAAAAATCTGCACGGCGAAGTCGAAAGCTTCCTCGCCAAGGTGGCGGTGTAGCAGCGGACGCTACGCGGCGAGGGTTCCCCAGTCTGCAACCGGCCGAACTATTTTCGCTTGCGCCAGTCGACTACCGCGTCCGGCACGCTGTCGGTCGAGGCGAAATAAGGCTTGAGGTCGATGAGCGGCGTGCCGTCGAGGCAGTCAAGGCCGATGACGGAAAGCTTGTTGGCGTCGAGCTTAACGAGCCGCACCACACTCATGGCAATCGGGTTTGGCCTCGCCGGTGAGCGCAGCGCAAAGGTGCCGTGCCGGGTGCCGTAATGGCCGGGCACCTGCAGCACCAGATTGCGCGGCGACTGATCCATCCAGTAGAGCACGACGAGGTTTGTGCAGGTCTCCACGTCCTTGAGGCCGGGCGCCCAGCGCGGGTCGAGCTCAAGGGTGCAGACCGCGTCGGATTCGCGGGCGTTCTTCGGACAGTCCTTGCGCTGTTTCCATGGCGTGCGGATGCGGCCGATGAAATAGAGCGCGGCGTCGGGCTGCGCCGGCAACTCCGCCGTCACCTCGCCCTCGCGGATGCCGAAGTCTTTGTTGGTCATAGAAGGCCTTTTACGGCGACGGCGATCCGATAGCCATTCGATGCTCACGGACTTGCGGGCTCCTCATTAAACGTATAAAGATGTCTTTATGTAGTTGGAACTGGCCCAAGAGGCCGGCTTTTTTACAATGGCTGACCGCGACCAGCTCGGTTTCGACGCCCTCAATGTCGCCCTCAAGGCGGCCGGGGAGGACACGCGGCTACGTCTGTTGGCGCTGCTGGGCGAGGCCGAACTGACCGTCTCCGACCTCACCGACATCCTGCGCCAGTCGCAGCCCCGCATCTCGCGCCACCTCAAGCTGCTCGCCGAGGCGGGTCTCATCGAGCGCTTTCGCGAGGGCACCTGGGCCTTCTTCCGCCTGGCCGAGCGCGGCGGCGGCGCGGACATCGCGCGCTCACTGCTGTCGCATCTCAACCCGGCCGACCCGACGATCGCGCGCGACCGCGCCAAGCTCGCCGCTGTGCGCGCAGCGCGCGCCGCCGCGGCGCAGGCCTATTTCAAAGCGCACGCCGCCGAGTGGGACCGCATCCGTAAGCTGCATGTCGCCGACGTCGCCGTCGAAGACGCGATCCGCGCCGCGCTTGGCGACAAGCCGTTCCGCTCGCTGCTCGATCTCGGCACCGGCACCGGGCGCATGCTGGAAATGTTCGGGCGCGACATCGAGCGCGGCCTCGGGCTCGACCTGTCGCTGGAGATGCTGGCCATTGCCCGCGACCGGCTGGAGCAGGCGGGCCTGAAAAATTGCAGCGTGCGCCAGGCCGATCTATACGATCTTCCGCTCGGCAACGATTCCTTCGACATCATCATCCTGCATCAGGTGCTGCACTTCCTCGACGACGGCGGCCGCGCCATCAAGGAAGCGGCGCGTGTGCTGCGGCCGAGTGGGCGGCTGCTGGTGGTCGACTTCGCGCCGCATGAGCAGGAATTTTTACGCGAGCAGTTCGCCCACCGCCGGCTCGGCTTTGCCGGCGAGACGGTGACGCAGTGGATGGCGGCAGCCGGGCTCGAGCCGTTGACCTACAAGAGCCTGCCGCCGCAGCCGGAAGGCAAGATCGCGGTGTCGCTGTGGCTGGCCCACGATGCGCGCGCGCTGATGGCATCGACGAAGCGGGAGGTGGCGTGATGAACGTCCGCCCCAGCCGTTTCGCCCGCGGTGAGACACGCCGCATCCATGTCTCTTTCGAGTTCTTCCCGCCGCAGACGGCAGGGATGGACAAGACGCTGTGGGAGTCGATCGAGCGACTGGCGCCGCTGGCGCCGAATTTCGTCTCCGTCACCTACGGCGCCGGCGGTTCGACGCGCGAACGCACGCACGCGACGGTCAAGCGCATCTTGGCGGAAACCACGCTGACGCCGGCGGCGCATTTGACCTGCGTCGCCGCGACGCGCGAGGAAATCGACAGCATCGTGCGCAATTATCGCGACGCCGGCGTGCGCCACATCGTGGCATTGCGCGGCGATCCGGTAGGCGGGGCCGGCAGCAAATACGCGCCGCATCCTGGCGGCTACCAGAACGCCGCCGATCTGGTCGCCGGCATTAAGCGCATCGGCGATTTCGAGGTCTCCGTGTCGGCTTATCCGGAGAAACACCCCGAATTCAGCCACCGCCGAGGCCGATATCGACATGCTCAAGGCGAAGGTGGACGCCGGGGCGGGGCGGGCGATCACCCAGTTCTTCTTCGAGAACGACCTCTACTTCCGCTATCTCGAGCGCGCGCGCGCGCGCGGTATCGATATCCCGATCGTGCCGGGCATCCTGCCGGTGCAGAATTTCAAGGCAGCGACCAATTTCGCCAAGCGCGCCGGCGCCTCGGTGCCGGCCTGGCTGGCCGAGCGCTTCCACGGGCTCGACAACGATCCGGCGACGCGCAAGCTCATCGCCGCTGCGGTTGCCGCCGAGCAGGTCATTGATCTGGTCGACCGCGGCGTCACCAATTTCCATTTCTACACCATGAACCACGCCGATCTCGTCTACGCCATTTGCCATCTGCTGGGCTTGCGCCCTGCCGTCGCGCCGGTCGCATGAACTGGAGTTGCCAGTGAGCGCGTCCCCCACCAGCACCCGAGCGGCCTTCGTTACCCTGATGCGCGAGCGCATCCTGGTGCTCGACGGCGCAATGGGCACCATGATCCAGGCGCTCAAGCTCGACGAGGAAGGCTATCGCGGCCCCCGCTTCGACGCCTGGAATCGCGAGGTGCGCGGCAACAACGACCTGCTCAATCTGAGCCGGCCCGACGCGGTGCGCGACATCCATCTCGCCTATTTCCGCGCCGGCGCCGACATCGTCTCCACCAACACGTTTTCCTCCACCAAGATCGCGCAGGCCGATTACGGCATGGAGGGCATCGCCTACGAGCTCAACCATGCCGGCGCCATCCTGGCGCGAGAGGCGGCGCTCGCGGCGGAGAAAGAGGACGGCCGCCGCCGCTTTGTCGCCGGCGTTCTCGGTCCGACCAACCGCACCGCCTCGATCTCGCCGGACGTCGCCAATCCCGGTTTCCGCGCCATCAGCTTCGATGAGCTGCGCACGGCGTACGGCGAGCAGGTGCGCGGGCTCGTGGACGGCGGCGCCGATTTGCTGCTGATCGAGACCATCTTCGACACGCTCAACGCCAAGGCGGCGGTCTACGCCATTGCCGAGATTTGCGAAGAGCGCAGGCTCGACGTGCCGGTGATGATCTCCGGCACCATCACCGACCGCTCCGGCCGCTTGCTCTCGGGGCAGACGCCGGCGGCATTCTGGAATTCTGTCAAGCACGCCAACCCGGTGACCATCGGGCTGAACTGCGCGCTTGGCGCGCAGGAGATGCGTGCGCACATTGCCGAAATCGGCTGCGTCGCCGACTCCTACGTCTGCGCCTATCCGAACGCCGGCCTGCCCAATGAGTTCGGCTATTACGACGAAAGCCCGGACTTCATGGCCGAACTGCTCGGCGAATTCGCCGAGGCAGGGCTAGTGAACGTCGTCGGCGGCTGCTGCGGCACCACGCCCGAGCACATCGCGGCGATTGCGAAAGCCGTCGCCGGCAAGAAGCCGCGGCCAATTCCGGAATTGCCCAAGCAGTTGCGGCTTTCCGGCCTCGAAGCCTTCACGCTGACGCCGGAAATTCCCTTCGTCAACGTCGGCGAGCGCACCAATGTCACCGGCTCAGCCAAGTTCCGCAAGCTGATTACCGGCGGCGATTATGCCGCCGCGCTCACTATCGCGCGCGAGCAGGTGGAGAACGGCGCGCAGGTGATCGACGTCAACATGGACGAGGGCCTGCTCGACTCGGAAGCCGCGATGGTGACGTTTCTCAATTTGATCGCCGCCGAGCCCGACATCGCCCGCGTCCCGGTGATGGTAGATTCCTCGAAATTCTCGGTGATCGAGGCGGGGCTGAAATGCCTGCAGGGCAAGCCGGTGGTCAATTCGATCTCGATGAAGGCGGGCGAGGCGGCCTTCATCGAGCACGCCAAAACCGTGCGACGCTATGGCGCCGCGGTTGTCGTCATGGCCTTCGACGAAAAAGGCCAGGCCGATACCTTCGCGCGCAAGACCGCGATCTGCCGGCGCGCCTACGACATTCTCACCCAGCAGGTCGGCTTCCCGCCGGAAGACATCATCTTTGATCCGAACATTTTCGCCATCGCCACCGGCATGGAAGAGCACAACAATTACGGTGCCGACTTCATCGCGGCGGCGCGCTGGATCCGGCAGAACCTGCCGCACGTGCATGTGTCCGGTGGCGTCTCGAACCTGTCATTTGCGTTCAGGGGCAACGACCGCGTGCGCGAGGCCATGCATTCGGTGTTTCTCTATCACGCCATCAAAGCCGGCATGGATATGGGCATCGTCAATGCCGGGCAGATCGCGGTCTACGACACGCTCGATCCGGAATTGCGCGAGGCCTGCGAGGACGTGGTGCTCAATCGCCGTCTCGATGCCGCCGAGCGGCTGCTGGCGCTGGCCGACAAGTTTCGTGGCGCCGGGCAGGCAGCCAAGGAAGTCGATCTCGCCTGGCGCGACAAGCCCGTGGAGCAGCGGCTGAGCCACGCGCTGGTGCAGGGCATCACCGGATTCATCGAGGTCGACACCGAGGAGGCGCGGCTGAAAGCCTCGCGCCCGCTCGACGTCATCGAAGGCCCGTTGATGGTCGGCATGAACATCGTCGGCGACCTGTTCGGCTCCGGCAAGATGTTCCTGCCGCAGGTAGTCAAATCTGCGCGGGTGATGAAGCAGGCGGTCGCCTATCTGATGCCCTACATGGAAAAGGACGGCCGCGACCATTCGAGCTCGAACGGCAAGATCGTCATGGCCACTGTCAAGGGCGACGTGCACGACATCGGCAAGAACATCGTCGGCGTCGTACTCCAGTGCAACAATTATGAGGTGATCGATCTCGGCGTCATGGTGCCGGCGGCGAAAATCCTGGAAACGGCGAAGGCCGAAGGCGCCCACATTATCGGCCTCTCCGGCCTGATCACGCCGTCGCTCGACGAGATGTGCCACGTCGCCGCGGAGATGGAGCGGCAAGGCTTCGAGCTGCCACTGCTGATCGGCGGCGCTACCACCAGCCGCGTGCACACGGCGGTGAAGATCCATCCTAACTACAAGCGCGGCCAGGCGGTCTATGTGAACGACGCCAGCCGCGCCGTTGGCGTGGCGCAGGCTTTGATGTCGCGCGAGCAGCGCGCGCCCTACGTTGCCGAGCTGCGCGGCGAATACGCCAAGATCGCCGCCGCGCATGCCCGCGCGCAGGAGGACAAGTTGCGGCTCGCCTTGCCGGCCGCGCGCGCCAATGCGCTCGAGCTCGACTGGTCGGGCGCCTATCTGCCGCCGAAGCCGTCCTTCATCGGCACGAAAACGCTCATCGATTACCCGATTGCCGAGCTAGTCGATTTCATCGACTGGACGCCGTTCTTCCAGACCTGGGAGCTCTCAGGCAAATTCCCCGCCATTCTCGACGACGCGAAATTTGGTGAGGCCGCGCGCTCGCTCTACGAGGATGCGCGCGCGATGCTCGACAAGATCGTCACGGAAAACTGGTTCAAGGCCAGCGCCGCCTTCGGCTTCTGGCCGGCCAACGCGGCGGGCGACGACATCGAAATTTACGCCGACGAAAGCCGCGCCGGTCCCGTCGCTACGCTGCACGGTCTGCGCCAGCAGTTGTCTAAGCGTGAGGGCCGCTTCAACGAATCGATCTCGGACTTCATCGCGCCGGCCAGCAGCGGCCTTGCCGATTACGTCGGCGCCTTCGTCGTCACTGCCGGCATCGGCGAGGACGAGGTGGCCGATCGATTCAAGCGGGCGAACGACGACTACTCCGCCATCTTGGTCAAGGCGTTGGCCGACCGTCTCGCCGAAGCCTTCGCCGAGCGCCTGCACCAGCGCGTGCGCCGGGAATTCTGGGGCTACGCGCCGGATGAGGCGCTCACGCCGGAAGCCCTGATATCCGAGCAATATCGCGGCATCCGCCCGGCGCCCGGCTATCCGGCGCAGCCCGACCACACCGAGAAGGGCAAGCTGTTTCGCCTGCTCGATGCCCAGCGTATCGGCATTCAGCTCACCGAGAGCTTCGCCATGTGGCCGGGCGCTGCCGTGTCCGGCCTCTATTGCAGCCACCCGCAGAGCCATTATTTCGGCGTCGGCAAGATCGAGCGCGACCAGGTCGAGGATTACGCCCGACGCAAGGGCTGGAGCGTCGCGGAAGCCGAACGCTGGCTGGCGCCGATCCTCAATTACGATCCGCGCGCGGTGAAGGCGATTGTGGCGGCGTAAAAACAAAACACCGGAGAGGCTCGCTCTCCGGTGTTGAATGATTGGCCGGTTGCCCGGCAATTTTTGTTTTGGCGTTACGGGCCGCTTGAAATCAGAATGCTCCAAGAAGAATCGCGCCAACGAAAACAAACACGGCACACACCGCCAGCATTTCGATTTTCAAGGTAAGGGCCACGGAAGTAACCTCCCTTGTTGATGGGTCCGCAGGCTAGCAGACAACGCGACCGTGCTGAAGACGGTTGCATCTCCGGCACGAATTTATTGCGTGAAATGCCATGCGTCGCTGGCATGACGGCAGCAAGGGCTTGATCGCACAGTGCAATAGATTGCGCTGCCCCAGTTCGCGGCGGTGCAATATTCGCAAGTGCGGGATTTTCGATGACGATTTGACGACAAGCAGCGCGGATTTGCCGCGGATTCGTCCTGTGGAACAGTCACGGGCCGCAAAATTGCATAAGCACCTTCGGCGTCGTCACCGCTTTCCACCGCCGGCAAGCAGATCAATTCCGGCCGAGCGGTCGCGTTTGCGGGCGGTGCCCCTGCAACAAATTCTTATCCTTAACGAATTCCTGCACCGCAGCGTTGAAGTCTCGTTAAATGAAGTCCCCGCATTTTCGCGGGCATGTCGCGTCATGCGTATTTCTGTCTCGGTGCTTGCGCGCTGTTGCTGGCGCTGGCCGGCTGCGGGCGCGGGCTCTGGAACACCGGCGAGCGCGCCTCCTGGCGGCACGAGGCCGAGGTCAATTGCCTGAAATCGGGCGAGGTCACTATCGGCGCCGGCGTGGTGCAGATCGAACCGATCGAAGGTCCGGGCATGTGCGGCGCCGATTTCCCGCTCAAGGTGTCGGAACTCGGCGAAGCGAACGCCGTGGCGATGAGCTACGGCGACGAGATACGGCCGCCGGCGGCGATCCCGGGCGGCGCACATGCCGCACTGGCCGGACAGCGCACCGCGCTATGCGCCGGTGCAGAGCGCGCCGGTGCAGCCGGTGCAAATGGTGCCGTCGCAATACCAGCCGGCGCCGGCGCAACCGGTGCACGGCGAGATCCTGCGCTGGGTGCCGGGTCCGCAGGGCATCGTGCGCCAGCCCGATGTGGCTGCGCCGGCCGCACGGCCGATGTCGATCAATGCGCCTGGTGTGGCGCCGCAAGCCGACGATATTCCCGACGACGCCGTGCTGCCGGCAGGCCGCGCCGCGCCGCGCACGCAGCCCGCCTATTACGCGCCGCCGCAAGTTCAGCCGCCGCCGCAGTCGCGCGCCGTGCCGCCGCTCGGGCCGATGCGCGGCCCCGCCGCCACCACCGCCATGACCATGCCGGCGGCGCTGAACCCGCCGGCGACGCTCGCCTGTCCGATCGTCTCGGCGCTCGACCGCTGGGTCGCGCAGGGCGTGCAGCCGGCGGCGCTGCGCTGGTTCGGCTCGCCGGTCGCCACCATCAAGCAGATCGGCTCCTATTCGTGCCGCGAAATGGTCGGCGCCGGCGGCGACTACATGTCGGAACACGCCTTCGGCGACGCGCTCGACGTCGCCGGCTTCACGCTCGCCGACGACCGCACCATCACGGTGAAGGACGGCTGGCACGGCACGCCGGAGCAGCAGGGCTTCCTGCACGACGTGCAGCTTTCGGCCTGCGAGATGTTCTCGACGGTGCTGGCGCCCGGCTACAACATCTATCACTACGACCACATCCACGTGGACCTGATGCGCCGCGAGAGCGGACGGCATCCATGCCGGCCAGACGCCATCCCCGGCGAGGTGGCCGCCGCCAAGGCGCGTTCGCAATACGCCGCCAAGCACGGGCCGGCCTATACCGGATCGATCCCGACGACAGAACCGGAGCCGGTGGTCGAGAAGATCCCGGTCGCGGTGCCCGGCGCCGACGGCGAGCCGGCCGATCGACAAGCGCACCGCGGCGGCATTGCGCTGAGGCGATCTCAGTCGGCGCGGCCGGCGAGGATGCTCTTCGAGCCGAAGAAGCGCAGGCCATTGGCCAGCACCGGCGGGCTGAAAAACAGGCGGATGAACAGCCGCCGCAGCCATTCGCGCGAATTCTTCGACGGCACGAACAGGCCGACGAACTGGCGCGCGCTTTTCTGTCGCTTATCGATCGCCGGTTTAATGACGCCCTGATAGGCGACAAAGGCCGCGGCGTAATCGTCGTGCCACGCCAGTTCCTGCGCCAGCACGTAGGCGCCGGCCATCGCCATGTGCGAGCCCTGGCCGGCGAGCAACGTCAGGCAGCCGCAGGCGTCGCCGATCAGCGCCACGCGGCCCTTGTGCCATTGCGGCATGACGATCTGCGTCACGCTGTCGAAATAGATCGGCTCCTTGCCGGTATAGGCCTTGATGACGTCCTTGGTGATCCAGCCGCCGTTGCGGAACTCCTCGCGCAGGAAACCGATGCGGTCGTTGTGCGGAATTATCATCTCGGCGTGGCGGAAGCATAGCGTGGCGTCGAGCATCGCCTCGCTCAGCGGATAGAGGAAGGCGAAGTGGTCGGGCTCCTCATAAAGCTTGACCTCGCGGCCGATGGAAAAACCCGCGCTCGGCACGTGGAAGGCGGCGACGTAAAGGCCGAGGAAGCGGGCGAATTGCGCCTCCGGTCCGAAGGCCAGCTCGCGCACGCGTGAATGCACACCGTCGGCGCCGACCACGAGCGCGAAGTCGTCCTCGCCGCCGTCCTCGAAGCGCGCATGCACGCCATCGGCGCAGTCGTCGAGCGCGGCGAGCGAGGTGCCGTAGCGGATGTCGACGCCGACCTCGTGCGCACGTTCGGTGAGGATGCGCTCGAGATCGGGCCGGCGCAGATAGACGTATTTGTTGTCGAGGGCGCGGCGCACGCGCTCGACCGGATAGTGAGCATAGGCTTTGCCTTGTGCATCGACGAATTCAAGCTCGTCGATCGGGTAACGCACGGCGCGCAGTGTTTCGGTGAGGTGCATGCGCTCGGCGACGTCCCAGCCGGTGCCGAAGAAATCCATCATGTAGCCTTCGGCGCGCAAAGCCGACTCGCGCTCGATCAGCAGCGGGTCAAAGCCGCGCCGCTTGAGTTCGATGGCGAACGTGAGCCCGGCGATGCCACCGCCGGAAATGAGGATGCGTTTTTCGTCCATGCCCGGGCGTAACGAATGCGCCCCCGCACTGTCAAAGCCTCGCGCCTGCCGATAGTTCCCGGCGACATCACTGCCCTAGAACACCGCCTCCAGCAGCATGGCGGCGAACAGAATCAGCCCGGCGTCGCGGTTCGACTTGAACAGTTTCAGGCAATGCGCGGAATCGTTGATGTCGAGGCGCACGACCTGCCACGCCAGATGCGCGGCGAAGGCGATCATGCCGATGAGGAAAATCAGGCCGCCGCCGGCGAGCAGTCCGGCGGCGCCGATCAGCAGCACCGCGGCGGCGTAGAACGACGCCAGCATCGGCCGCGTGTTGTCGCCGAACAGCAGCGCGGTGGACTTGATGCCGATCAGCAGGTCGTCCTCGCGGTCCTGGTGCGCGTAGATGGTGTCGTAGCCGATCACCCAGGCGATCGATCCGGCATAGAGCACGAAGGCCGGCGCATCGAGCCGGCCGAACATCGCCGGCCAGCCCATCAGCGCGCCCCAGGAAAATGCCAGACCGAGAAAAATCTGCGGCCAATAGGTGAACCGCTTCATGAACGGATAGATCACCACCACCGCGAGCGAGGCGAGGCCGGTGACGAGCCGTGAAACGGTTGAACTGGATCAGCACCAGCAGGCCGACCAGCGCCTGCGGCCAGCATGAAGACGGTGGCCTGCGTCACCGTCACCTGGCCTGAGGGAATCGGCCGCGAGCGGGTGCGCTCCACCAGGCCGTCGAGATTGCGATCGACCAGGTCGTTCCAGGTGCAGCCGGCGCCGCGCATGGCAAAGGCGCCGATGAAGAACAGCACGACGTACCAAAAGCTCGGCAAAGTGATCGGCGCGGATGCCGGCGATCCCCAGCGACCACCAGCAGGGCATCAGCAGCAGCCACGAGCCGATCGGGCGGTCGAGGCGGGCGAGCCGCAGATAAGGACGGGTGGCGGCGGGGGCGAGGCTGTCGACCCAGTTTCCGGTCGCATCGGCGACGCGGCCGTTCTCGGCCACTTTGCCGCTTTGGCTCATTTGCTGTTGCCGAGCGGCGTCCCGGTCAGGGTGTCGTAGGTGCCGCGGCCGGTCTTGATATTGTCCGAATCGGGGATGGGCGCCCCGAGAGCGTCGCTGAGGCTCGGTGCGTGCGGGGTCACGGTCGCCGCGCGGTTGGCCGCAGCCTGGCAGACCCGCCCGCGCAATGCCATCGCCTGCGCATGGCCTTTTTTGATTTGCTCAATCACCTGCGGCGGGATGCCGCACCAGGTCGCGTTTTCGACCGCGTATTTGAGCATCTTGCCTTCGGCCGTGGTGAAGGCGTTGAACAGGCCGCAGGCTTCTTTGGCGTCGGCGTGACGTTCATTGGCGGCGCGGATCGCGGCGGCCTTTTTCTCGGTGTCATTGCGCATCTTCTGAAAACTCCGCAAAGCACGGCGGCGCCTGCTGCTGCGCTGGGGGCGCGACCGGCTGGAACTGCGCCGCCGCCGGCCCGGTGGCGGCGGCAAACAAAGCGGCAATGAGCCATGCCCGGCGCAAAGTCATCGGCGAATTTCCTCCAGATCTCGGCGCATCATACAGGCTCTGTCATGGCCGGTCGCGGATAACAACCCGCTGAATGCGTCGGGAAGGCGGCAGAATGGCAAAAATTGCCGCTGCTGGCCATGCGGTCGGCCTCTGGCGTAAACCCACAGGCTCCATGTCCCGATACGATTTCCGCATGCCCCGGCTCTACGTCGACGCGCCGCTCGCCGCAGGCGCCGCGGTGGCGCTCACCCGCGACCAGGCGAATTACCTAGTCAATGTGCTGCGGCTCGCACGCGGCGGTGAATTGCTGCTGTTCAACGGCCGCGACGGGGAATGGCGGGCCCGCCTCGCCGGCGCCAAGAAAACGCTTGCCGCCGAAGTCGGCGCGCAAAGCCGCCCGCAGCCGCGGCCGGCCGACCTGCATTTTCTGTTCGCCCCGCTCAAGCACGCGCGGCTCGACTATCTGGTGCAGAAGGCGGTGGAAATGGGCGCTTCGCGGCTGCAGCCGGTGCTCACCCGCCACACGCAAGTTGCGCGCATCAATCTCGAGCGCATGGCCGCCAACAGCATCGAGGCAGCGCAGCAATGCGGCATTCTCAACCTGCCGGAGGTCGCCCCGCCGTGGCGTTTGCCGCGCTGATGGCGGAGCTCGATCCCGACCGGCTGCTGGTATTCTGCGACGAGGAAGCGGACGGTGAAGGACCCGGTGGCGGCGCTGGCAACGCATGTCGCGCCGGCCAAGCGGGTCGCCGTGCGGTGCTGATCGGGCCGGAAGGCGGTTTTTCCGACGAGGAACGGGCTGCTTTGCTCGAGCGGCGTAATGTGGTGCGGCTGGCGCTCGGCCCGCGCATCCTGCGCGCCGATACCGCTGCGGTGGCGGCGCTCGCTTTGGTGCAGGCCGTGCTGGGCGATTGGCGCGAGAGCTGAAAGACAAGGCGAGCACCCGGATGGCCAGTAACTGGGTAGAAACAGCCGATCCGGGGCTCGTACCATTGCTAACGCACGCAACAGCAGCGGACAAAAACACTACCTGCCCGCGCGACTCACTGAAAAATGATGCAGTGCGGAAGGCGGCGTTGCGAGTCCGGACGGCACCGAATTTGTGCGCAACTCGCTCCCACCGGCAAAATCCTGTGAAAAACTCTCCCGTCGCGGATGGAGGCAAACGTCATGGCGCGCGTTCTTGGTCGTTTTTGAATGCCGGCAATCGCAGGCTTGATCGGCTTGTCCGCCCCGGCGCAGGCGGCGAATTGGCTGGAAAAGAGCTTCTACCTTTGTGGTCCAAGTTAAGACGGCGTGCTGCCGGACTGCGGCGCGGCGCTCGACACCATCGTCTAGCGCTTCGCCGCAAAGGAAAGCGAGTTCTGGAACTCCTCGCTGCAGATCGTCAGCTTCGACAAGGTGCGGGAGACTGCCTACCGGCCTTGGGCGGCCAATACCGTTCCGCGCCGCTTCTGCAGCGCCGTGGCGCTGATCAGCGACGGCAGCAAGCATGCGGTGAATTACTGGATCGGCGAGGACACCGGTTTCATCGGCCAGACTTGGGGCGTGACCTGGTGCGTCTCCGGCCTCGACCGCAACTGGGCCTATAACCCGCGCTGCAAGATGGCCACGCCCTGACGCCTTGGGCGGAGCGCTTCGTCGCCCGAAAAATTGTTCTTGATTTGTTCTCATGCCGCTGCTACGGTTTTTCGGAACCGTTCACCGCGGCTCATTTCCGTTTTGTTCGGGGAGGGGCATCCCATGTTGCACACCGCGTCTGGCGCACCGCGCGCGCCGCGTCCGTTGCGCTGAGCTTCGTCTTCCTGTTCGCCATCGTCGCCTTTGCCCAGGATGCATCCGCAGGACAAGCGGCAGAATGCCCCCGGCCAATTCGATTTCTACGTGCTGGCGCTGTCCTGGTCGCCCTCCTATTGCGAGGCCGCGCATCAGCGTAACCCCAACAGCAAGGGCGACCTGCAATGCGGCGGGCGGCCCTTTGCCTTTGTGGTGCATGGGCTGTGGCCGCAATACGAGAACGGCTTCCCCTCCTATTGCCAGGTGCCGGCGCCCAGGCTCGACCGCGCCATCATCAGCGGTGCGCTCGAGCTGATGCCGAGCCCGGCCCTGGTCGTGCATGAATGGCAGCGGCACGGAACCTGTAGCGGCCTGTCGGCCACCGCCTATTTCGAAACCGTGCGCAAGGCGCGCGCGGTGGTGAAAATCCCGGCGGATTATCTCGACCTCTCCGCGTCGGTCAGCGTGACGCCGGACGATGTCGCCGAAGCCTTCGTCAAGATCAATCCGGCCTTGAGCGCGCCGACATGGCGATCGCCTGCGACAAGACGCGGCTCACCGAAGTGCGGCTGTGCATGGCCAAGGATTTCTCGTTCCATGCCTGCCCGGAGATCGCGCGCCGCGCCTGCAAGCGCGACAAGGTCGAGATGCCGGCGATCCGCCACGACCATACCGCGGCGACGCCGTGAATCTCCGATCGCGTTAAGCCGCCACTAACGATGGCCCTAGGCGTTTTGGGGATAACCCCGGTGCGTCGGGAATTCGCGCAAGATTCTCGTAAGGGAAATCCGTAATCCTTGCGCCCGCGATCGGGTCCGAAACCTGAAGGTACGGCCGCGCATGGTGCGCGGCGGCCTTTGTGGATCGGGCGACGGAGAGCGCAGATGGATCGGTGTAAAGAATAAAGAATATTGCCGGTTTGCGATTTCCTTTGTCGGTCTCGGCTACATCGCTCTGTGGCCGCTGGCCGGCTATGGCGGCCGTCTGTTCGGCGTGTCCCTGCACCCGCTGAGCCTGCCGCCGGCGCTGCAGGCGGTCGGCATGCTGTCGGCGATTTTCGTGACCATGCGGCTTTTGTTGCTGGTGGTGCGCCGCCTGCGCGGCCAGGGCTCGGCGCCGACGGCGGCAACGCCGGAGGAAGCCGTCACGCCGCGCGCGTGGCGCAAGTTCCTGCGCCATCTGCCGCCGGTCAAGCCACGCTCGCAATTCGGTCTACGCGGCACGTCGCGCTAGGCTATGACATAAGCTCGGTCTCGCTTCACGGAGCTCGGGCCGAAACGTGAATTATCGTCACGCCTTCCATGCCGGCAGCTTCGCCGACGTGTTCAAGCACGCCGTGCTCTGCCGCATTCTGCATTACCTGCGGGAAAAGCCGGCCGCGTTCCGCGTCATCGACACCCATGCCGGCGCCGGCCTCTACGACCTCGCCGGCACAGAGGCCGCCCGCGGCGGCGAATGGCATGACGGCATCGAGAAGCTCATGGCGGCCGACGCTTGCCGCCCCGGTCGCCGCGCTGCTCTCGCCCTATCTCGAAGTGATCGGCGCGCTCAACGAGCGCGGCCGTCTCAAGCTCTATCCCGGCTCGCCGGCGCTCGCGCGCGCCTGGCTGCGGCCGCAGGACCGGCTGATCGCCTGCGAGCTTGAGCCGCAGGCGGCGATCGCGCTCCGCCGCCACCTGCGCGGCGATACCCGCATCAAGACGCTGGAAATCGACGGCTGGACCGCGCTTGCCGCCTATGTGCCGCCGCCGGAGCGGCGCGGCCTGGTGCTGGTCGATCCGCCGTTCGAGGAGGACGGCGATTTCGTGCAGCTTTCGCGCGGGCTCGCCGCCGCCCACCGCAAATGGGCGACCGGCATCTATGCCCTCTGGTACCCGATCAAGGGCCGCCCGGAGCCGGACGCGCTGGCCAAGCGGCTGCGCCATTCCGGCATCGCCAAAATGCTGCGCGCGGAGCTAACCGTCGCGCCGCTTTCCGATCCCACCAGGCTCAACGGCTGCGGGCTGATCCTGGTCAATCCGCCGTGGACGCTGGAAAGGGAGCTTTCAGCGCTGCTGCCGGCGCTGGCCGGCATCCTCGGGCGCGAGGGCAAAGGCGGCTTCTCGGCTGGATTGGCTGGCGCGCGAGGGGGCAAAACGCGAGGCCTGAAGCCCATCGCGGCTCTTTCCACAGGCCCCGGCTTGGTGTCTAGTTTAGCGATTGGCAGTGACGTTCCGCCTCCGGTGGGGGCCGGCGGAGTGACTGAGGCCGCCTGCGGCCGATGCTTTCCCCGATTGCGAATGTCCGGCCGAGCCGCCGTGCGTGGGGCCGGTGGCGGAGCGAGTTACGGGGAGGGGCTATTCCGATGGCACAAACTGGGGTCGTGAAGTTTTTCAACACCGAGCGCGGCTACGGCTTCGTCAAGCCGGACGATGGCGGACGCGATGTGTTCGTCCACATCACCGCCGTGGAACAGGCCGGACTGAAGAGCCTGAACGAGGGGCAGAAGATCAGCTTCGACGTCGAGCCGGACAAGAAGGGCAAAGGCCCCAAGGCGGTCAATCTCGTCGTCACCGGCTGAATGGTTGCGGGCGCGCCGCCCGGCCGATAAACGGATTTGCCCACGTCAACAAGCCGCGGGCCGCTCGGCTCCGACGCAGGAGAGATTGTCGGCATGATGATCCTTCGCTCCTCACCGGCCTCGCCGTTCGCGCGCAAGGTGCGCATCGGCGCAAGCCTGCTTGGCGTGGAATCTAAAATCGAGGTGCAAGCGGCCGATCCCAACGATCCAGCCGACACGCTGCGCAAGCAGAATCCGCTCGGCAAGTTACCGGTGCTGATCCTCGAGGACGGCACGCCGCTCTATGACTCGCGCGTGATCCTCGACTATCTCGATCACCTCGCCGGCGGCGCCCGCATCGTGCCGCGCGATCCGGCAGCGCGCTATGCCGCGCTGCGCCTGCAGGCGCTGTGCGACGGTATCCTCGATGCCTGCATCCTGCTGGTCTACGAGGACCGCTACCGTCCCGCCGAAAAGAGGGTGCAGACCTGGGTCGACCGGCAAGCGGAGAAAGTGGCGCGTGGCCTTGCCGCGCTGGAGACGTCGCCGCCGCAGCTCACGCCGCTGCCGGATGTCGGGCAGATCGCGCTCGCCTGCACGCTCGGCTATCGCGACCTGCGCTTTGCCGGCTCCTGGCGCAAGGACTATCTGCGCCTCGTCGCCTGGCACGACAAATTCGCCGCGCAGGTGCCTGCCTTCGGCGAGACGAAATTCGTATCCTGATCCGCGCAAGCAAACGCCGGTGAGCATGCTCTGGGGCTTTGCCTTGACGCGGCGACGCCGCGATCAGAACCGGTAATTCACCCCGGCGCGCACGACGTTGCTGCGGAAGTTCGCGCTGGAGCCGAGCACAGATCCGCCTGTGCCGAGATCGACATAGAGATATTCGGCCTTGATGCTCCACGGCCCGGCGAGCCCGTATTCGACGCCGCCACCCAGTGTCCAGCCGGTCTTGCTGTCATTCGTGCTGCCGCCGGCGACCGTGCTCTTGATGTTGCCGAAGGCGGCGCCGCCGGTGACGTAAGGCATGAAGCGGCCTATCGCGTAACCCAGGCGTCCGCGCGCGGTGCCAAGCCAGTCGTTGCGCACCTCGCAGCTGGTGCCGGCGCAGGCCGCGCTGCCCTTGATGTTGCTCCAGTCGATGTCGCCTTCAAGGCCGAACACCAGTTGGTTCATTTGCCAGTTGTAGCCGAGCGTGCCGCCGGCGAGGCCGCCCGAGGTGTTGAACGAGCCGGTGGGGAACGGCGCCGAGAAATCGGAACGGCCGAAGCCGCCGCCGCCGTTGATGCCGGCATAAAAGCCGGTCCAATTATAGGCCGGCGCGATATACGGCGCGGCTTTGGCCGGCATCGCCTACCGGCGCGGCATGTCGGCCGCCGATGCCGACAGAATGCCGAGCGCGAGAACGGCCGCGCTCGCGAGCAAAATCTTTTTCATGACGCACACCTCAAATTTTTTCACGCGGACGGCAGCGGATGCGCCGTCTTCCGATCGCCACCACAACGCCGCGTCAGGGGAGGAGTTCCCTGTTGCGAAGCGAGAGGCATCGCAGATTGTGCGAGCGAAAAAGCCCGACAATCGTGTTCGCGGCTTGATGCAAATTTGTCGGTTCAGTGTCGGCCAAACGAGACGGTTGTAGTGACCCGCGCGCAACACCGCGCCGATGTCATGCCACGATCTTGCCGGAATTTTTCAGCGGCAATTGAATCAACACGATGAGCAAACGTTTAAGACGAAAGTCGAGCGTGCAAAAAAAGAAACCCCGAGCGCGAGGCCCGGGGTCTGCCGCAAACGAGGCGCGGCGCTCAGAAGTGGTAGTTGACGCCGAGCCGCAGCAGGCTCGACTGCAATCCATTGTTGACGCCGGTGACGGTGAAGCCGCGGTCGTTGAGATCCATGTAAAGATACTCGACCTTGGCCGACCAGTTCGGCGCGAAGCCGACCTCCATGCCGAGGCCGCCAGTCAGGCCTACTTCGGTGCGGATTTCGCTCAGCGCCGCGCCCTGGCCTTTCAGGTCGCCATAGACGAGGCCGAGGGTGCCATAGACCAGGATGTTGCTGAAGGCGAAGCCGCCGCGGCCGCGCAAGGTGCCGAACCAGGGATTGGAGAATTTCCACGGCGCAAAAGTGTCGTCGGCGCCCGACGCCTGCAGGTCGGTCTCGACGCCGAACACGAACTGGCTGCTCTGCCAGTTGTAGCCGGCCTGCAACCCGCCGGCGATGCCGCTGGGATTGGTCGGATTGTTGGTGACGTTGCCCCATTGGTAGCCGACATTGGCGCCGGCATAGACGCCGCGCCAGTTGTAGACGCTCGGCGCTGATGGCGCATAACTGGGCGCCGGTCCGCGCGGGAGGTCGGCGGCGACCGCGGCGCCGGACGCCAGGTTTGCCAGGATCACGGCCAAAATCGTTCTTTTCATCACACCCTCCACTCACTTAACTCGTCGCACGCCGCTCACGGGGACGCGAGACTGCGGGCGATCGTTCGAATTTTCGTGAATGGTTTATCGGGCGCTTTACGTTAAGCGGTCATGAATCGCCCGTTGGTCCGGATCGTTATCCCTAAAGAACCCTTAGTTTTGCGCGGGCGGAGCATTGCGTTTACCACGTCCGGTCAGCTTACATTTACTATGCCGGCAACCGCGCCGCGCGCTATGAGACAGGATACGAGGAACGACCAGCATGGCAGGCAAAACGACGCAACTCGGCACGGCGCTGATCACCGGCGCCGCGCGCCGCATCGGCCGCGCCATCGCATTGGCATTGGCGCAGTCCGGCTATGGCGTGGCGCTGCATGCCAATCATTCACGCAAAGAGGCCGAAGCGTTTGCCGGTGACATCGTCGGCCGCGGCGGGCGCGCCAGCGTGGTGCTCGCCGATCTCGCCGACGACACCGCCGTGCGCAAGCTGGTGCCGGCGGCGACGGCGTTCGGGCCGCTGACGCTGCTGGTCAACAATGCCAGCGAATTCAGCGAAGACGAGATCGCGACGCTAGACGCCGCGCATTTCGCCCGCACCATGGCGGTCAATCTCGGCGCGCCGCTCTTGCTGGCGCAGGCTTTCGCCGCGCAGGCGCCGCGCGGCGCCGACACCTCGATCATCAATATCCTCGACCAACGCGTGCTCAAGCCGACGCCGCGCTTTCTCTCCTACACGCTGAGCAAGAGCGCGCTCCACACCGCGACCATGACGCTGGCGCAGGCGCTGGCGCCGGCGGTGCGCGTCAACGGCGTGGCGCCCGGACCGACACTGCCGAGCCCGCGCCAGTCGGCCGAACTGTTCGAGGCACAGGCGCGTGCGCTGCCCTTGCAGTGCGGGCCGACGCCGGACGACGTGGCAGCGGCGGTCGTCTATCTCGCCGGCGCCAAAAGCGTTACCGGCGCGGTGATCGCGGTGGACGGCGGGCAGCATCTGTCCTGGCGCACGCCCGACAGCGATATTGCCGAATAGCGGGCGCGGTTTCGCGCTATTATTTATCCCCCATGAACGGCACCAAGAACGACATCGATCCGGCGAGCGACCTGCGCGAGGTCGAGGACGAGCCGACCCTGCCCGAGCAGGACGCGGACGAGCAGCCGGCCGGCTCGGTCGGCACCGGCCGCGCCGCGATTGCGCGCGCCGTCAAGCATGCGCCCTCGGGTCCCGGCGTCTATCGCATGATCGACGCCAAGGGCGAAGTGCTCTATGTCGGCAAGGCGAAGAGCATAAAGAAGCGCGTGGCCAATTACACGCGGCCGACGGCTTACGACGCGCGCATCGCGCGCATGATCTCAGGTACGGTGACGATGGAATTCGTCACCACCAAGACCGAAACTGAAGCGCTGCTGCTCGAGGCCAACCTCATCAAACGGCTGCGCCCGCGCTTCAATGTGCTGCTGCGCGACGACAAGTCGTTTCCCTATATCCTCATCACCTCCGATCACTGGGCGCCGCAGATCCTGAAACATCGCGGCGCGCATACGCGCAAGGGCCACTACTACGGGCCCTTCGCCTCGGCCGGCGCCGTCAACCGCACCATCAATACGCTCGAGCGTGCCTTCCTCTTGCGCTCATGCACCGACTCCTTCTTCGAATCGCGCACGCGGCCCTGCCTGCTGCATCAGATCAAGCGCTGCTCGGCGCCTTGCACCGGCGAGATCGATTTTCCCGGCTACGGCGAGCTGGTGAAGGAAGCGAACGATTTTCTTTCCGGCCGCTCCAGCGCGGTGCAGAAACGGCTGGCGACGGAAATGGACAGGGCCTCCGCCGCGCTCGATTTCGAGCACGCGGCGATGAATCGCGACCGGCTCTCGGCGCTGTCGGCGATCCAGTCGCATCAGGGCATCAATCCGCGCAATGTCGAGGAAGCTGACGCGTTCGCCGCGCACCAGGACGGCGGCTACACCTGCGTCGAAGTGTTCTTCTTCCGCACCGGGCAGAACTGGGGCAACCGCGCCTATTTCCCCAAGGCCGATCGCGCGTTGAAGCCCGGTGAGGTGCTCAGCGCCTTCCTTGCGCAATTTTACGACGACAAGCCGCCGCCGCGGCTCATTCTCGTCTCGCACGATTTCGAGGAACGCGCCCTGTTGGCGGATGCGCTGACAACGAAAGCCGCCCGCAAGGTCAAGGTGGCCGTGCCGCAGCGCGGCGAGCGCAAGGAACTGGTGCAGCACGCAGCTGCCAACGCAAAAGAAGCACTGGCACGCAAGCTCGCCGACACATCCTCGCAGCAGAGATTGCTGAAGGCGCTCACCGAAACTTTCGCGTTACCGCGCAGTCCCCGCCGCATCGAAGTTTACGACAACAGCCATATCGCGGGCAGCAACGCGGTCGGCGCCATGATCGTCGCCGGACCGGAAGGCTTCCGCAAAAACCAGTATCGCAAGTTCAACATCTGCTCGGCCGAGCTCACCCCCGGCGACGACTACGGCATGATGCGCGAGGTGTTGCAGCGGCGCTTCAAGCGGCTAATGGCGCAGGTGCCGCGTCTCAGCGCCGAGGACGCGCTGGCGGCCGAGCTGACCGGCGACTTCGGCGATGTCGACGAACAGCCTTGGCCCGATCTCGTGCTTATTGACGGCGGGCAGGGGCAATTGACCGTCGCGCAGGAAACGCTCGCCAGCCTCGGCGTGACCGACGTGCCGCTGGCCGCCATCGCCAAGGGGCCGGACCGCGACGCCGGGCGCGAGACTTTCTTCATGGCCGGCAAGAGCCCGTTCAAGCTGCCGCCGCGCGATCCCTTGCTCCATTTCATCGAGCGGTTGCGCGACGAGGCGCATCGCTTTGCCATTGGCTCGCACCGGGCGCGACGCAAAAAGGACATCCGCGAGGCGGGCTTGCAGGAAATCCCCGGTATCGGGCCGGCGCGCAAGCGGGCGCTCCTTCGCCATTTTGGCACTGTGAAAGCCATCGAACGCGCATCCCTGCCAGACCTGTCGCAGGTTCCCGGAATTAATGCGGAGACGGCGCGAAAGATATATGAGTTCTTCCATGAGCAGGCGGCGCTATAGGAAATAGTCATGATCATCCAGAAACAAGAAGACGTCACACCCAAGGTGCTCGACGCCTATAAAACCATCGGTGACGCCCGCCTGCGCGAAATCACCGCCGCGCTGATCAAGCATCTGCACGGCTTCGCCCGTGAGGTGCATCTGACCGAGGAGGAATTCGAGAAGGCGGTGCAATACGTCGCCCGGCTCGGGCAGATGACGACCGACAATCACAATGAAGTGGTGCTGATGTCGGGCTCGCTCGGCTTCTCCTCGCTGATCTGCCTGCTCAACAACGGCAACAAGGGACAGACCGAAACCACCGCCAATCTGCTCGGACCGTTTTGGCGCATGAATTCCCCGCCCACGGAGAACGGCGGCTCAATCATTCGCTCGCCGACGCCGGGGCCGGCCATCTTCGTCAACTGCTGGGTCAAGGATCAGGCCGGCAAGCCGATCGAAGGCGCGGAAGTCGATGTCTGGCATTCCTCGCCGGAAGGCTTCTATGAGCAGCAGGACCCGAAACAGGCGGACATGAACCTGCGCGGCAAGTTCATGACCGACGCGGCAGGCCATTTCGGGTTCCGCAGCGTGAAGCCGGCGGGCTATCCGATTCCCATCGACGGGCCGGTGGGCGACCTGCTGCGCGCTGCCAAGCGGCACAATTTCCGCCCGGCGCATCTGCATTTCCTCATCTTCAGGCAGGGCTTCAAAACGCTGATCTCGCAGATCTACGTCAACGACGACCCGAAACTGGAAACCGACTCCCAGTTCGGCGTCACCCGCGCGCTGATCGGGAACTACGTCCGCCACGAGGGCAATCCACCGGCGGCGGACGTGAAAGGCGACTGGTATTCGCTCGATCAGACCTTCGTGATGGAGCTGGGCAAGAGCCGGCTGCCTAGACCGCCCATTCAATAAGTGTCCATCGGATAAATCGCGCGTATTGAGCGGGGGACATGCGCGCGGGCGGCGGTTGACGACTCCGCACCCCGGGTGTTCCTTAGGCTGTCATGAACAGCGTCAGTTCCCGGCACATGCCGGCGCGCGCACTCGCGTTGCCGAATATTTTGACGTATGCACGCATCGCCGCCGTCCCGGTGGTGGTCGCACTGTTGTATTGGCAGAGTATCCTCGAGGGCGCGCTGTGGCTGCGCTGGGTGGCGCTCGGCATCTTCATCGGCGCCGGCGTCACCGACATTCTCGACGGCTATTTCGCCCGCATCTGGGGGCAGCAATCCTCGCTCGGCCGCATGCTCGACCCGATCGCCGACAAGCTCTTGGTGTCGTCGTGCCTGCTGATGCTGGCGGCGGAAAAAAGTATCCACGGCTGGTCGCTGCTCGCCGCCGTGATCATCCTCTGCCGCGAAATTCTGGTGTCGGGCTTGCGCGAATATCTCGCCGAGCTGCGCGTCGGCGTGCCGGTGACCAAGCTCGCCAAATGGAAGACCATCGGGCAGATGGTGGCGGTCGGTTTCCTCGTTGCCGGCGAGGCCGGTGAAAGGATATTGCCGCAGACCATCGAGATCGGCATCACGTTGCTTTGGATCTCGGCGATTGTCACCCTCTACACCGGCTGGGATTACATGCGCGCCGGCCTGCGCTATATGATCGATTGAGTTCGATCCGTCATCCTGAGGTGCGCGCCGCCAGGCGCGCCTCGAAGGATGACCGGCCAAAATCTTTTGAAACTTGGCCGTCGCCCTTCGAGGCTCGTCGCTGCGCGACGAGCACCTCAGGGTGACGGGGAAAGGTTCATGTCTGATGCCAATCAAGCTGCGTTATTTCGCTTGGGTGCGCGAGCGCGTCGGCAAGCCGGAGGAAGAGATCGAGATTCCGGCGGGCGTCGCCACGGTCGGCCAGTTGATGACCTGGCTCGCCGGGCGCGGCGAAGAATATGCCCATGCCTTCGCCAACCAGAAGGTGATCCGCGCGGCCATCGACAAGGCGCATGTGAGCGCGCAGGCGCCCATCGCGGCGGCCTCGGAAATCGCGTTTTTCCCGCCGATGACCGGCGGATAGCGCGTCGGCCCTGTCCACGCTACATTGACATTATGACCGTGACAGCCACCGTTCGCCTGCAGCGCGAGCCGTTCGACATCGCCGCGGAAGCGGCGGCGCTGTCGTGCGGGCGCACCGATGCCGGCGCAGTGGTCACCTTCACCGGCATCTGCCGCGGCGACGAGGCGGGCCAACCGATCGCCGCGCTCACGCTCGAGCATTATCCCGGCATGGCGGAAGCCGAGATCGAGCGGCACGTTGAAGACGCAATAGCGCGCTGGCCGCTGCTGGGCGTCACTGTCATTCACCGCTACGGACGCATCACGCCGGGCGAGGACATCGTTATGGTGGCGACCGCGTCCTCGCATCGCCAGGCGGCCTTCGCCGCGGCGGAATTCCTCATGGATTATCTCAAGACCAAGGCGCCGTTCTGGAAGCAGGTCGAACAATCCGGCAGCAAGACTTGGGTCGACGCTAAGCAAACGGATGATGCCGCCGCCGAGCGCTGGCGCGCGCCACGCAAGCCGCAGGCCGCGGAGTAGGCCGATGGTTCTGGTTATTGTCGCGGCCATTGCGGTGCTTGCGCTCGGAGTCACCAGCGCGCCGGCGGCGCAGGTGTCCTATTACGAAGTGCCGCGCGGCGCGCATCCGCACGATGTGGCGCCGGCGCCGGACGGCAGCGTCTGGTACACCGCGCAATCGCAAGGCGCGCTCGGCATCCTCGATCCGCGCAGCGGCCGCGCCCGGCAAATTCCGCTCGGCGCGGACTCGGCGCCGCACGGCGTCATCGTCGGCCCCGACCGCGCCGCCTGGGTCACCGACGGCGGACAGAACGCTATTGCCCGCGTCGATCCGGCGACCACGGCGGTGACGCTTTATCCGTTGCCCAAGGATTTCCCCGACGCCAACCTCAACACCGCGACCTTCGACCGCAAAGGCATCCTCTGGTTCACCGGTCAGAACGGCGTCTACGGCCGCGTCGATCCGGCGACCGGCAAGGTGCAGGCGTGGAAGGCGCCGAAGGGCGTCGGCCCCTATGGCATCACGACGACGCCGAACGGCGAGGTCTGGTATGCCTCGCTTGCCGGCGACTATATTGCGAAGATCGACACGGTGAGCGGCGACGCGCTGATGGTGCCGCCGCCGAAACAAGGCGTCGGGCCGCGCCGCATCTGGTCCGACTCCAAGGGCATGCTGTGGGTGAGCTTCTGGAACAGCGGCGAGGTTGCCCGCTTCGATCCCGTCGCCAAGGCGTGGAAAGTCTGGAGCCTGCCCAAGAGCAAAGAGGGCTGCTACGCGGTCTTCGTCGATGACAAGGACAAGGTCTGGGTGTCCGACTGGCCGGGCAACGCGCTTTTGCGCTTCGATCCGCCGACGGAAAAATTCATGAGCTTCCCCAGCAATCGCGGCCGCGCCGACGTGCGGCAGATTCTCGGCCGGCCGGGCGAGGTGTGGGCCGCCGAATCCGGCACCGACCGGCTGGTGGTGGTGCGGGAATGAGCGCGCAAATCGGCCGTCGCGGTGCCTTGCAGCTGCTGGCCGGAGCCGCAGCCTTTGCGGCGGGCGCACGGCCAGGGCGTGCCGGCGAGGCGCGCATCGACTGGCTGATCGTCGCGGCGCAGGCGCAGACGAGCATATCTCAGCGCATCGACTTCATCTCGCGCGCGCTCATCGGCAGCGAGTACCGCGGCTACACGCTGATCGGCGGGCCGCATTGGCCGGAAAAATTCGTCGTGCGCGACGACGCTTTCGATTGCGTCACTTTTTGCGAGACGGTGCTCGCTGGCGCCATCGCGCGCGAGCCTGCACGCTTCGAGGACGCATTGCGCAGCATCCGCTACCACGATGGCATCGTGAACTGGTATGAGCGCAATCATTATTTCTTCGAATGGAGCCGGCACAATATCGAGAACAAGGTGTGCCGCGCCGTCGCCATCGATGGCTCAATCGAGATCGACAAGACGGTCTATTGGCACAAGGCGTTGGGCCGCCGCCGCTTTGAAATGCAGGTCGTGCCGCGCGCCGTGTTCATGGACAGCGTCGCATTGCTGCGCACCGGCGATATCGTCGGCTTTGTCACCGAGCGGCCGAATCTCGATTTTTTCCATATCGGCTTCATCGCCTTCGACGACGACGGCGAATTTCTCTTGCGCCATGCCGCGCGCAGCCGCGACCGTGTGCTCGACGAGCGCATGGCGCATTTCGTCGCGCACAACCGCGTGCATTACGTGACGCTGCTGCGCCCGCAGGAGCCGAAAACAGTAGTTTGAATTAAGCCGCCGCGGCCTTGGCGCCGCCGGTCACCGCCGCGGTATAGTCTTCCATCAGCTGCTTGGTGATGCCGCCGGGATTGAAGTACCATTTGCCGGCGATGTCCGACACTGCGGTCACTTCCGCCGCGCTTCCGGTGATGAAGCACTCCGAAAACTTCGAGAGCTCTTCCGGCATGATGCGGCGCTCGGTCACCTCGAAGCCGCGTTCCCTGGCCAGCGCGATCACGGTCTGCCGGGTGAGCCCGTCGAGGAAGCAGTCGGCGATCGGCGTATGGATCTTGCCGTCCTTGACGAAGAAGATATTGGCGCCGGTGCATTCGGCGATGCGGCCCTGCCAGTCCAGCATCATGGCGTCGGCATAGCCTTTGCGCTCGGCCGCGTGCTTGGAGATGGTGCAGATCATGTAGAGGCCGGCGGCCTTGGCCATGACCGGAGCGCATGTCGGATCGGGCCGTCGGTAGTCGGCGAGATCGAGCTTGATGCCCTTGAGCCGCTGCTCGGGATCGAAATAGCTCGGCCATTCCCAGGAGGCGATGGCGAGGTGGATGGCGTTCGACTGTGCTGAGACGCCCATCATTTCCGAGCCGCGCCAGGCGACCGGGCGGACATAGGCGTCCTTCTTGCCGTTCTTGGTGACGACGAGGTCTTTGGCCTTGACGATGTCATCGACCGAATAGGGGATCTCGAAGTCGAGCACATTGGCCGACTTTTTCAGCCGCTCGGCGTGTTCCTTGGTCTTGAATATCTTGCCGCCATAGGCGCGCTCGCCCTCGAACACGCAGCTGGCGTAATGCAGGCCGTGGGAGAGGACGTGTAGGTTGGCGTCCTTCCAGGGCACCAGCTTGCCGTCGTACCAGATGACCCCGTCGAGGCGGTCGTAAGATTGTGCGGCCATGGTGGTCTCCTTGTTCTTCCCCTCGGCTTCGGGTCTGGGCGCCCTAGTTGCCGCTGTAATGGCGCATTTTTCGCGTCCATTCCAACACTTTGCTTCGTCGGGCAACACCCGGTATGACTAGGTCCGATCCGGACCTAACTGGCGGATGCTTGCGTTTTTGTACGATCGTTTCGTCTGCCAAGTGTCTTTTGTAACATAACTCCAAAATATGTCAACATAGCTGACCCAATATGATCGCAAACCCCGCCAGCCACGCCGAACGCCCCTCCGCCAGCACAGCTGCCGAAGAGCCGGTATGGGACATCATCGAGCTGCTGTTCTTCGCCTATCGCGACTTCGTCGGCGACGCGGACGCGGTGCTGAGCAAGCTCGGCTTCGGCCGCGCGCATCATCGGGTGCTGCATTTCGTCAACCGCAACCCGGGCATGACGGTCGCCGACCTGCTCGACATCCTCAACATCACCAAGCAGTCGCTCGGCCGCGTGCTCAAGCAGTTGGTCGATCACGGCCACGTGGTGCAGAAGGAGGGCGCGCTCGACCGCCGCCAGCGGCTGCTGTTCGTGACGCCGAAAGGCGAGGCGCTGGCGCTCAAGCTCGCCGGCTTGCAGACCGAACGCATCAACCGCGCCTTCACTGAACTCGGGCCCGACGCGCATGAAGCGGCGCGGCGCTTCCTCACCGCCATGATCGACGCCGATAACCGCGACGGCGTGCTGCGCCTGGTCGAGCGGCGCGGCAAGCCGCGAAGTTGAGCCGATGATGACGTCCCTCGCCACGCTCGCCGACGACGCGCCGCATCTGCTGGTGGTCGATGATGACCGCCGCATCCGCGACCTGTTGTCGCGCTTCCTCGCCAGCGAGGGCTATCGCGTAAGCACGGCCGACACCGCCAAGGACGCGCGCGCCAAGCTCAGCGGTTTGAGCTTCGACCTCTTGATCCTCGACGTGATGATGCCGGGCGAGTCCGGCTTCGACCTCGCCAAGGCGATCCGAGGCAATTCCGACGTGCCGATCCTGATGCTCACCGCGCGCGATGCCGCCGAAAGTCGCATCAAGGGCCTGGAGATGGGCGCCGACGATTATTTGTCGAAGCCGTTTGAGCCGCGCGAATTGTCGCTGCGCATCGCCAATATCCTGAAGCGCGCGCAGCCGGCGGTGGCGGAACCGGCTGAATTGGTGAGCTTCGGGCCCTTTGTGTTTCATATCGGCCGCGGCGAACTACGCCACGGCGACGACGTCATTCGCTTGACCGACCGCGAGCGCGAAATGCTGCGCGTCTTGGCGGCGACGCCGGGTGAAACGGTGCCGCGCATGGCGCTCGCCAATAGCGCGACGGTGAGCGAGCGCGCGGTGGACGTGCAGGTCAACCGGCTGCGCCGCAAGATCGAGCGCAATCCCGCCAATCCGCTGTTCGTGCAGACCGTGCGCGGCATTGGCTACCGGCTGGTGATCTCAACATGACCAGCCTCGACACCGGCATCGCCACAATCCGCACGGCGCTGGGCCGCATCGTCGATGCCTGGCACTGGTATTGCGACATTCCGGCAGTCGCCCGCATTCACGGCTGGCTCGGGCAGATCCGCGACGGCTGGCGGCGCCTTGCACGCGCGCTCAACAGCGTGATGCCCAAGGGCCTTTACGCCCGCGCGCTGCTGATCATCATCCTGCCGATGGTGATCCTGCAATCGGTGCTTGCCTTTATTTTCGTCGAGCGGCAATTGAACGAGGTTACCAAGCATCTCTCTGCCGGAGTGGTGTCCGACATCGCCGCGCTGATCGATGTCTACAAGGGCTACCCGCAGGACGCCGCCCAGGCACAGATCCGCCGCATCGCCGAGGAACGGCTCGGATTGCAGGTGGATTTCCTGCCGCTGAGCGACATGCCGCCGCCGGGGCCGAAGCCGTTCTTTTCGCTGCTCGACCAGACGCTGTCGGAGCAGCTGAGCAAGCAACTCGGCCTGCCGTTCTGGATCGATACGGTCGGCAAATCGGCCCTGGTCGAAATTCGCGTGAAACTCGACAAAAACGTGATGCGTGTTTTCGCCCGGCGTAGCGCCGCCTATGCCTCCAATTCGGTGATTTTTCTGATCTGGATGGTGGGCACCTCGACGGTGCTGCTCGGCGTCGCCATCATCTTCCTGCGCAACCAGATCAAGCCGATCCTCAAGTTGGCCGACGCCGCGGAAAGCTTCGGCAAGGGGCGCGACGTGCCCAATTTCCGCCCGCGCGGCGCGCGCGAGGTGCGGCGCGCGGCGGCCGCTTTCATCGAGATGAAGACGCGCGTCGAGCGCGCGATCGAGCAGCGCACCGCCATGCTCGCCGGCGTCAGCCACGACCTGCGCACGGTGCTCACGCGCTTCAAGCTGGAACTGGCGCTGATCAAGAAGAAATCGCCGGAAGTGGGGGCGATGAAGCGCGATGTGGACGAGATGGCGCGCATGCTGGAGGCCTATCTCGCTTTCGCTCGCGGCGACCTCGGCGAAGGCTCGGCACCGACCGACATGGCGGAATTTCTCGAGGAGATGCGGCTCGACGTCGAGCGGCACGGCCATAAGGCGGTGGTCAAATTCCACGGACCGCCGATGGTCACCGTGCGGCCGGCGGCGTTCAAGCGCTGCCTTGCCAATCTGGTGTCGAACGCCGCGCGCTTTGCGCCGTCGATTTCGATTACCGGACACCGCGATCACCGCTGGCTCACCGTCACAGTGGACGACGACGGGCCCGGCGTCCCGGTCGATTTGCGCGAGGAAGTGTTCAAGCCGTTCCGGCGTCTCGACGACGCGCGCAATCAGGATGAAGGTGGCACCGGACTGGGGCTGGCGATTGCCCGCGACATCGCCCGCTCGCACGGCGGCGACATCATGCTCGGTGATTCACCGCTCGGCGGCCTGCGGGCGACGGTGCGCGTGCCGGTTTAAGCCGCTTCCGCTTCTTCGCCTTCGTCACGCGTGCGCCGGCGGCGGCGCGGACCGCGGCAGATGGCGGCGGGGATGCAGCACAGATCGTCGAGGAAGCCGGCCCAGCGCGCGCCGCTGGTGAGCGCGCGGTCGAGCGCCGCCATGGTGCGATCGAGACCCGGCTCGTCGTCCTTGAACCAGACCGAGAGCACGCGGGCAAACATCAACGCGGCGCCTTGCGAGCGCAGCGCGCCTTTCGGCCCGTGCGCGCCGACGCCGGCCGCTTCCAGCATCCAATGTTGCGAGCGCACGGCCATGGCGTTGAGCGCCAGCGCGAGCCCGGGATTGCGCCGCGCCGAACGCAGCAGCGAGTGCGTCGCAGCCTTGTAGGGCGCCAGCGCCTCCAGCCGGCGCATCAGCACGTCGAACAGCCGGTCGCGCGGGGTTTCCTCGGCCATATCGGCGCCGCTGGCCAGCACGATGCGGTCGATGTCCTTGATCTGTGCGCCGAGGATCGCCAGCGTCGAGCCGAATTCGCCGCGCAGCTGCGACAGCTTCAGGCCGGCGCGGCCGGCGACTTCCGCCAGCCCGATTTCCTCGAAGGAGTGTTCGGCGAGCAGCGCCATCAGCGCGTCAATCGCCTTGTCGCGATCGGAGGTGCCGCGCAGCGGCGGCGCGCTCGGAGCCTTGTGTTGGCGTTTTGCCTTGCGGGCCATGGCGGTCTCCTGTCATTTGGATGGCTTTAATGTAGGCCGGCAAAGGCGCCAGTTCTAGGGCAAGGAATTAGCCCGCCAGCTCTTTGCCGCGCCGCGTGGCGGCGGCGATGGCCTGCGTCAAAAGCGCATCGAAACCGCCCGGTCCCATCAGCACGCCGAGCGCCGCGGCGGTGGTGCCGCCGGGCGAGGTCACATTCTGCCGCAGCGTCGCCGCGTCGAGGTCCGACCGGCGCAGCAATTCGCCGGCGCCGGCGACGGTCTCGCGCGCCAGACCCGCGGCAAGCGCAGGCGGCAGGCCGGCGGCGATGCCGGCTTGCGTCATCGCTTCCGCCAGCAGGAATACGTAGGCGGGGCCGGAACCGGACACGGCAGTGACCGCGTCCATCAACGCCTCATCGCTCACCCATTCCACCGCGCCGATTGCGGCGAGCAGGTCGGCCGCCTGCTTGCGCTGGCGTAGCGACACTTTGGCGTTGTCGACGGCGCCGCTGATGCCGCGGCCGATCGCCGCCGGCGTGTTGGGGATCGCCCGCACGATGGCGGTGCCCGCCGGCAGGTTCTGTTGCAGAAAGCCGATGGTGCGCCCGGCCATGATTGAGACGACGAGCGTGCCCTTGCCGACATAGGGTGCGAGCGGCGGCACGGCCTCCGGCGCGATCTGCGGCTTGACCGCGACGACAATGACGGAGGCCGGCTCTGGCTTTCCTTTGGGATTGAGTTTGAGCCCGCGCCGCGCGAGCGCCTTCACCGCCTTGTCGGGCTGCGGCTCGAGCACCGTTATTTTTTTCGGGTTGAGCCCGCGCGCCAGCCACCCCTCGAGCATGGCCGACCCCATCTTGCCGGCGCCGAGCAGCACCAGCGAACGAATAGATTTGAGCGGTTGCGGTTTGCGAGCCATGGCGGGGATCATACAGAGTTCACTTCAGTCATGCCTGATCTTGCGCAGGGCTTCCACGCCTTTCCGCGGCCGTTGCCAAGGCGGGAGCGCCGATCCAAAATATATTGGAAATGGACATTCAGGCACCAACGCGGCCAGGCCATGTCGAGGCCGTTGCCGCCGAAGTCTTTGCCACCCTCGGCAGCGGGCGGCAGATCACGCCGTTTTCCGCGCGGGCGGACGGGCTGACCCTCGACGAGGCCAACCGGGTCGCGCCGCTGCTGCGGCAGAAATTCATCGCCCGCGGCGAAACAATTGTCGGCCGCAAGATCGGCTTCACCAATGGCACCATCTGGCCGGAATACGGCGTCTATGCGCCCAACTGGGGCTATATGACCGACCGCACCGTGTCCGAACTCGCGGCGGCGACGGTCGTGGCGGCGCGGGATTTCGTCGAGCCGCGCATCGAACCGGAAATCGTCTTCGGCTTGGCCCGCGCGCCGGAGGCCGGCATGGACGACGCGGCGATGCTCACTTGCCTCGAATGGATCGCGCACGGTTACGAGATTGTGCAATCGATTTATCCCAACTGGAAATTCACGCCGGCCGATACCGCCGCTGCCAACGCGATGCACGGCGCCCTGCAGATCGGGCGGCGTCACGCGGTTGCGCAGCGCAAGGCGGACTGGCTGCGCGAATTGCCGGCCTTCGAGATCGATCTCTATTGTGACGGTACACTCGCCGATCGCGGTCGCGCCGCGAACGTGCTCGATGGGCCGGTGTCTGCTCTGCGCCATCTCGTGCAGCAGCTGGCTCAGAATCCGGTCAATCCGCCGCTCGCGGCCGGCGAAATCGTCACGACCGGAACGCTGACGCGGGCCTTGCCCATCAAGGCCGGCGAGACGTGGACGACGAAGCTGCGCGGAATTCCGCTCGACGGGATCGGTCTGCGTTTCGGCTAGAGGCTCACGCCTCGCCCGATGTCTCGAACATCGCGGCGTCGAGTGCCTCGCGCGCGCTTTTTCCCGCCCAGACCACGAATTGGAAGGCGGCGAAATGCCGCTCGCAGGCGTCGAGCGCGGTGCCGAGCAGCGCCTCGCACTGCTTGCCGGAGGCCTCGACGCCGCCGGTGAGCACCAGCGCGTGGCGGAACATGACGATGCGTTCCTGCATCCACAGATCGAAATGGCCGACCCACATCTGCTCATTGATCAGCGAGATCAGCGCCGTCACCTCGCCGCGCCGCCGCTCCGGCACCTTGAGGTCGAAGGCGCAGGCCAGGTGCAACGCCTCGATTTCGTTCATCCAGGTGTAGGAGAGCTGGTAGTCGGTCCATTTGCCGGTGACGAGAATGGTGATCTCATCGTCGCTTGCGCGCTCGAATGACCAGTCGTTGCCGGAGGCCAGCCGCTCCACCACGTCGAGGGGGTTCATGCGGGGTTGGTCTGCGTAGCCGATGAGGGACATACCGTCTCCGCGTTGCCGAGAGCCAGGGAATCGGACGCCGCCGCACGCTACTGGCACGGGATGCGGCATTACGGCGGGCCGCGTCGCTTTTCGAACGCCTGAGTTACGGGGGTGCCTTGACCGCTCAAACGAATCACTAAGGCCTACCGACTATATCCCGGCCGATTTGCGCCGCCAAAGGCACTAACGAGGCATAATCAGCGGTGATTTGCGGGGCTTAGGCAACGCCACCGGACTCGCTGTCCACAAGCATTGCTGCCACATATTGACTCTTGTCGTGGATAAGTCGCCGGGAGCGGCTCGCGCGACTCGGGGGACGGACTCCGCTCGACAGCAATTCGTTTTTTGCGCCACGATAGGCGACAAAGGGGGCCAAGGAGGGTGGCGTGGTCAAATCGCTCGGCGTCGTCTCGATCATCATCTCCTTGACGTTCCCGCACCTCGCCTGGGCTGACGAATGCGGCGATGCCGTCAGGGACTACAACGCGACGCTCACGCGCCTGGAAGACGCGATGCAGAAATTTTCCAGCTGCACCGCGAACAGCCTGGGGCGCGACACTTGCGCCGCCGAGTACCGCAGACTTCGTTCCGCCTACGGCGAATACGAATCCGCTGTGACGCTCTACAAGAAGGTCTGCATTTGAGGTCCGGTCAGTCGAACAGGCTGGACACCGATTCCTCGGATGCCGTGCGTCCGATCGCCTCGCCGATTAGCGTGGCGATTTCCAGCACGCGGATATTGCCAACGCCGAGCACTTCCTTAGTCGGCTGAATTGAATCGGTGATCACCAGCTCCTTCAGCCGCGACTTGGCGATGCGGGCGATGGCGCCGCCGGAGAGCACACCGTGGCTGATATAGGCGTAGACGCTCTTTGCATTCTGCTCGAGCAGCGCGTCGGCGGCGTTGACCAGCGTGCTGCCTGAATCGACGATGTCATCCACCAGAACGCAGGTATAGCCGGCGACGTCGCCGATCACGTTCATCACCTCGGATTCGCCGGCGCGCTCGCGCCGCTTGTCGATGATGGCGAGCGGTGCGTTGATGCGCTTGGCCAGTCCGCGCGCGCGCACCACGCCGCCGACGTCGGGCGACACCACCATGACGTTGTCGAGCTGGAAGCGCTCGCGGATGTCGCGCACCATCACCGGCGAGGCGTAGAGATTGTCGGTCGGGATGTCGAAGAAGCCCTGGATCTGTCCGGCGTGCAGGTCGAGCGTCATCACCCGGTCGGCGCCGGCGCGGGTAATGAGGTTGGCGACCAGCTTGGCCGAGATCGGCGTGCGCGGACCCGGCTTGCGGTCCTGCCGGGCGTAGCCGAAATAGGGCACCACCGCGGTGATGCGGCGCGCCGAGGAGCGGCGCAGCGCATCCATGATGATGAGCAATTCCATCAGGTGGTCGTTGGCGGGAAACGAGGTGGACTGCACGACGAAACAGTCGGCGCCGCGCACGTTTTCCTGGATCTCGACAAAGACCTCCATGTCGGCGAAGCGGCGCACCACCGCCTTGGTCAGCGGGGTCTTGAGGTAGTCACCGATTGCCTGGGCCAGCGCGGGATTCGAGTTGCCGGCGACGAGCTTGATCGCTCCGTTCTTGGCCGCCATCCCGATATCCTCGTATCACCGGACGCCACAGGCGCGCAGGTCATATCAAGGCGGAGAAGGCGCGGCAATACGAGTTGAAAGCGTTGTCCCGAAGCAATTTCGGACAGCGCGAAGTGTCGGTTAATGGCTGACGGCAGCTAGGCTCACCGTTTCGCGCGCCGACACCGCCGCGGCGACGGTCGGCCGCCGGCGCGGCAGCGGCACGGCGGCGGCCGGAATGGCGACGGCGGGCGTCTCTGCGGCTTCGCCGGAGACCGGATCGGCCTTGGCGCGGAAGATGCGGAAAATGCCGGCTGCTTCCGGCGAGGATTCGTTGTCGATCGAGGCGACGGTCGTCGGCGCGGACTCCGCCGGTGTGGCGACGTCGGGCGCGGTGAGGAACGAGGCGAGCTGGTCCATGCTGGCGCGGGCGATCCGGTGCAGCATGGCGTCGTCGGCGGCGGCCCAGGCGTCGTGGTGCCTGCCTTTGGCGGTTTCCTCGCCGCTGATGCGCAAGGCGCGATGCTCGTCGGCGGCGAACACATCCCAGGTCCAGGAAATCGTCGTCTGCCCCTTCACCACTTTGGCAGCGAGATAGCCGCGCACGCGATAGCGGGTCGGGTTCTCGCGCGAAATGACCGCGAGCCGGCGCGCCTGCGCCTCGTCGTTGAGGTTCTGCACCAGCTTGTAGAATTGTCTCTGCGGCGGGCCGTCGATCGAATCAAAAGCGACGCTGGCGCCGCGCGGCTGCGAGGCTGTCGCGGTCGGCTGTCCATCGGTGGTGCAGGCGGACAGTGCGATGGCGCCGGCGGCGGCGAAAAGCCAACGCGCCTGACAAGCCCCAATCGTCAACCCAATGCGCCGCCACGCGCGCCACTGCATCGACACCCCTGCGGCCGTGCTTCTTGTCGTTGTGCCCCTCGGTCGATAGCGAAACTAGCGGCGAGGCAGGGGGGAAGTCCAGCGTGAAGCTGCGCGGCTGTTAACCGGCGAGCGCGATGGCGTTGATATGGCGGCCGTAATCGGCCTCGCCCTTGTGTGTCATGCGGCGGAAGCTGAAGAACCGCTCGGGGTCGGCATAGTTGCAAAGTCCGAGATCCTCGAACTGCACGATGCCGGCGCGTTCAATGCGAGCGGCGATGTAGCCGGCGAGATCGAACATGGCGTGGCCGGCTTTCGGCGACACGGCAAAGAAGCGCGCATCGTCCGCATCGGCTTCGGTGAAACGGGCGACGAATTCCGGCCCCACTTCGTAATTCGGCTGGCGGATGGTCGGTCCGAGCGCGACGTCGATGCGCGAGCGCTCAGCGCCGAGGTTTTCCATCGCCGCGATTGTCGCCTCGATCACGCCGGTAAAGGCGCCGCGCCAGCCGGCGTGCGCCGCGCCGATCACGCGCGCCTCGCCGTCGGCAAACAGCAGCGGTCCGCAGTCGGCGGTGGAGACGCCAAGCGCTAGCTGCGGCACGCGTGTCACCATGGCGTCGGCGCGCGGCCGCGCCTCACGCGTCCACGGCTTTTCCGCGACGACCACGTCGGGCGAATGGATCTGATAGGCGGTGAGCAGTCGGTCGGGCGGCACGCCCAGCGCGGTTGCCATGCGGGCGCGATTCTCCGCTACCTTGTCGGGCGCGTCGTTGGAGCCGACGCCGCCGTTGAGGCTCGCGTAGACGCCCTGCGACACGCCGCCATTGCGTGTGAAAAAGCCGTGGCGGATGCCGGAGAGTGTGGCGAGCGAAAGGGCCTGCAGCATCGGTGTCGTCCGCGCCTATGAGCTAGATCAATGAATCGATCCGGTCATGGTGCAAACGTAATACGCAATCAGCCGCGTCACCATGCAAGCTGGGGGAATTGCCATCATTCGTTACGCCGGCATTGCTTAGCGTTTCGATGTTGGTCGCCCCGGCGCAGGGGAACGCCGTTCCCGCCGCCTTGTCGGCGGGCCAGCCGGGCCAGGCGGAGAGCCATTCGCTGCTGCTGCAGGTTCAGCATCGCCCGCACGTCAGCCAGCGCGGCGGCTATCATCACGATGGCGGCGGTGACGGCGGCGCAGTCGCGGCCGGAGCAATTTTCGGCCTGATTCTCGGCGGCATCATCGCCAATCAGGCGCAGCGGCAGCAGGCGATCGACTACTGCTCGCGGCGCTTCCGCAGCTTCGATCCCAACAGCATGACGTATCTCGGCCGCGACGGTTTCCGCCATCGCTGTCTCTAGCCTTCGAACCCGGGCGTTCCCAGTTTCGGCTGCGCGAAGACGATGACCTTGAACAGCGCGCCCATGTCGGCGCGGCCAGTGCCGATCAGCCGCGCCAGCGCGGCGTCGATCTCGGTCCGCGTCGTGCGCGCGGCGCCAGCCTTGAGCGTTTCCGCGCGCGCCTCGATGCCGAGGCGGCGCAGGAACACCGATTGCGTGACCGGGCCATAGGCCTGCGGCCCCATCGCTTCGACCGCGTGCGTCAGCGCCTGAAAATCCACATGCGCCGTGAGGTCGACGCTTCCCGGCGCGGTCAGCGGGTCAACGTAAGTGTGGCCGGCGACGGCCTGCAAGGTGTCGCCGACCGCGCTTTCGTCGTGGCCATAGTCGATCACCAGCGCGGCGCCGCCGTCGCGGGCGAGGCGGCGGCCGAGCTCCATCGCCACGGTGCCGGAACGCCATTCGAAGATCGCATCCTCGGGCGCCTGGCGCACCGCCGGCGGCAGCAGGCGATCGAAGCGCGGCAGCGGCGTCGGCGCGATGTCGAAGACGAATTTGGCGTCGCGGTCGATGGCGATCTGCCGCTCGTGCCAGCCATACAGCTGCTTCACCGCCTGGTTCACCGGCAGCGCGTCGAAGAACTCATTGGCGATGATGATCGCCGGACCGCCCGGCACATCGGCGAGCGCCGGATGCCAGAACATCGGCACGCCCAGAGGCTCCAGCGCACGCTCCTGCTGTGCCTGCAGCACCGGATTGATCTCGACCAGGTGCAGCACCGCCGCCGCGCGGAACTTCGGCACCACGGTTGCCGCGCGCAGCGCGTCCTTGAGCAGGGTGCCGCGGCCGGGGCCGAGCTCGACGATGCGCACGTTTTCCGGTGCGCCCATCTGCTGCCAGACCGCGGTCATCCACAGGCCGATCAGCTCGCCGAACATCTGGCTTACCTCCGGCGCGGTGATGAAATCGCCGCGCGCGCCGATCGGATCGCCGCTGGTGTAGTAGCCGTATTGCGGGTGGCTGAGGCACAGCGCCATATATTCGCCGACCGGCATCGGCCCGGCGAGCGCGATGCGCCGGCGGATGTCGGCTTCCAGCGGCCCCATCTGGGTCATGGCGAGCGCGTCGCTCATGCTGTCTTTTTGCGGCGCCGGGTGGCGCCAAGCATAGGTCATGAAGCAAATACCGGCGATGAACAGGGGGATCGACAGCAACTGTCCCATGGTGGCGCCGCCCCAGAGGAAGCCGAGCTGGGCGTCGGGCTCGCGGAAGAATTCGCAGAAGCTGCGCGCCAGCGCATAGACGACGGCAAAGGCGCCGATGATGAGGCCCGGCCGCTTCAGCGCGCCCATGCGGATCAGCACGGCGAGGACGGTGAGCAGCAGCAGGCCTTCGAGCGCCCGCCTCATAGAGCTGGCTCGGATGGCGCGGCAGCGGCCCGCCGTTGGGAAACACCATCGCCCAGGGCACGTCCGCGGGCCGCCCCCACAATTCGCCATTGATGAAATTGGCGATGCGGCCGAGGAACAGGCCGATCGGCCCGACCGCGCAGGTGACGTCGCCGAGCGAGAGGATCGGGATGCCGCGGCTGCGCGCGAACAGCACGCACAGCGACGACGCAGCCGGTGAAGCCGCCGTGGAACGACATGCCGCCGTTCCACAGTTCGAAGATTTCCAGCGGATGCGCGGCAAACAGCGGCAGGTTGTAGAACAGCACATAGCCGGTGCGGCCGCCGAGGATGATGCCGAGCGTCACCCAGAGCAGGAAGTCGTCGAAGGCGACCAGCGTCATCGGCGCTTTGCCGGCCCACAGCCTGTCGTTCTTGATGATGGCGCGGGCATAGACCCAGCCGGCGAGGATGCCGACGATATAGGCGAGCGCGTACCAGCGGATGGCCAGCGGCCCGACATGCACCAGCGCTGGATCGAAGTGGGGATAGGGGATGAGGAGAAGGGGCATGGTCGGCGCTCTATAGCATGCAGGCGAGCGCGGGAAGATGAAAGCCGCGCGGCGCTCGGGGCGCGTGACAGTCGCAGGCCGTTCCCTCCCCCGCCTGCCGGGGAAGGTTAGGGAGGGGGCCGCCGCGCAGCCACGCTCGCTGCATTCCCCCTCTCTGTCTCTGCCCCGCAAGCGGGGGAGAGGACGCAGGAGCCGCACCGGCAGAGCGCTCCCCGAGGGGAGGGCGGAGCTGCGCCCCTTGCGGCCTTCGCCCCGCGCCGCCATTCTAGAGGGCAATGGCAATGCGAAAGGCGCACACCATGACCCAGACCAGCAACCGCATCTTCGACGAAATGGCGCGGCTGATGAACGACGCCGCCGGCGTCGCCCAAGGCGTACGCCGCGAGTTCGACACGCTGTTCCGCAGCCAGGCGGAACGCATGTTGCGCGACCTCGACGTGGTGCAGCGCGAGGAATTCGAGGCGGTCAAGGAGATGGCGCGGCTGGCGCGCGAGGAAAACGAGGCGCTCAAGGCGAGGATCGAAGCGCTGGAGGGGAAGTCGGAGAAGCCGGCCGGTAAGGCTGGCAAGAAGGGCGTCGGTTCGGCCGTCGACGCCAAGTAACCCGTCATTCCGGGGCGCGCCGCAGGCGCGAACCCGGAATCCATACTAACCAGCGTGGGTTTTTTGCTCCGCCCCCACACAGGCCGGTTGAGGATATTTTGCTTGCTACCCGGCGCTGTTTCCTTTCACCTCGGCCGGCATGGGCGACAAAACCAATAAAGAGAAGCAGCCCGAAGGGCAGCGGCCTTTTGCCTCGGGAAAGCGCGCGCGGAGCTGATCTGGGAAGGATAAGTACGACGCGCAGGGCAAGCGCGCCGCTGCGCTTGGCGCTGCCGTTACAGACCGTCGAGATGGTCAACGAATTGGTACAGGACCGTCAGCGTAGCTTGTTTGCGCCGGGCTTCCGGGAGGAGGAATGGCGCAACCGGTTAATCTGGGGCGACAAGAAGCACGTATTGCCGTCGCTGCTGGCCGAATTCGCCCAAAAAGGTCAATCTCATCTACATCGATCCGCCGTTCGATACCGGTGCGGATTTTTCCTTCACGGCGACGGTGCCGGATGATCCTGACTCAGTGAAAGACGGCTCGTTCACTTTCACCAAAGAGCCGAGTATTATCGAGCACAAGGCGTATCGCGATATTTGGGGTACCGCAGAGACTCATACCGCCCATCGGCTTGGCCGCCACCGATCCGGTCTGCCGCCAGCGCGCAACCCAGCGGATCGCCGAGCTCGGGCTGACTTCAAATGCTGCCGCGGCTTCGTGGCAAGAGGTTCTCGCCTCGACCGCACGCACTACCCGTTCACGCAAGTCACGCGAATAGGGCTTCGGCATCGTCACCTCCCGAATCAGTCGGAAAAGTCCCGCCCATCAGAACGACTTTGAGAATCCCCGCCGATTGGCCTTCGATTCAATCCAATCGGATTATGCTCTAATCCCCCCTTCCTTGCCTCTCCGCCCCACCCCCGCTATAAGCCGCCTCGAAACCCGCCCCCCGGCACCCCTGGAGGCTTGCCGTGTTCCAAGGCGGCAAAAAGCCGCCTTTTTCCATAGCGTTAGCGCAGATTGCCGAAAAGTGGATACCGGTTTTCGGACCAGATCATGCGCAAGCCAGAGATGAGGATACCGATATGGCCACCGTGCAAGAACTGAAGGCGACGGTGCGCCCGAAAACCGGCAAGGGGGCCGCACGGGCAGCACGTTATTCCGGCCGCGTGCCGGGAGTGATTTACGGCCAGAACAAGCCCCCGGTCATGGTTTTGCTGGAGCATGACGAGCTGAAAAAGCGCATCTATGCGGGGCGCTTCCTCACCACGCTGTTCAATCTCGACGTCGACGGCGAGAAGCACCGCGTCATCCCGCGCGACTTCCAGCTCGATGTCATCAAGGACCTGCCGATGCACGTCGATTTCCTGCGCGTGTCGGAAGGCGCAACCATCCGCGTCAAGGTCGCCGTGCACGTGCTCAATTCGGATCAGTCGCCCGGCGTCAAGCGCGGCGGCGCCGTCAACATCGTCACCCATACCATCGACGTGATGTGCCCGGTCGACGCCATCCCGGACTCGATTGACGTCGATATTTCCGAACTCGACATCAACCATTCCAAGCACTTGAGCGAGATCACGCTGCCGCCGAACCTGCGCGTCATCGCGCGCGGCGACATCACGCTGGTCACCGTCGTGCCGCCGTCCGGCTACGCCGAAGAAATGAAGGCCGCCGCCGAAGCTGCCGCTGCGGCCGCCGCTGCCGCCGCCGCCGCCGCCGAAACCGGTGTCATGCCGGGCGCCGAAGCAGTCCCCGGAGCCGCGCCAGGTGCGGTTCCTGGCGCCGCGCCTGCCGGTGCGCCCGCTGTGGCCGGTGCTGCCGCGCCTGCCGCCGCCGCTGCTACTCCGAAGTCCGACAAGAAGTGAGGCGGCGTCCTCGCCGCCTCGCTTTCGTTCGTTCATCCCGAATGACGCGGCGACGCCGCTGACGCCATGCTGCTTTTCGTCGGCCTCGGCAATCCCGGTCCACAATATGTCGGCAACCGGCACAATATCGGCTTCATGACGATACAAGCGGTGGCACGCCGCCACAATATTTCGCCGTGGCGCCGCCGCTTCCAGGGCGTCGCGGTGGAAGGCACGATCGCCGGCGAAAAAATTCTGCTGCTGCTGCCGGGCACCTTCATGAACGTGTCGGGCCGCGCCGTGCAGGAAGCCGCGAAATTCTACAAGCTTGAAGCCGGCAATATTGTCGTGTTCCACGACGAGGCCGAATTGCCGCCGGGCAAAGTGCGGGTGAAGAAGGGCGGTGGTAACGCTGGCCACAACGGCCTGCGCTCGATTACCGAGCACATCGGCAACGACTACGTCCGCGTGCGTCTCGGCATCGGCCATCCCGGCAACAAGGATCTGATGGAACCCTACGTGCTGCAGGATTTCGCCAAGGACGAATGGCTGATGGTCGAGGCATTGTGCGACATCGTCGCCGATAATGTCGCATTGCTGATCGAGGGCAAGGATTCGACGTTTCAGAACAAGGTGCATCTCGCCATGGCTGCCAAGGGCTTTGCCGGCGCAGAGGCTGACGACAGCAAAGGCGACGACTGAGCATGGGATTCAAATGCGGCATCGTCGGCCTGCCCAATGTCGGCAAGTCGACGCTCTTCAACGCGCTGACGCAGACGGCCGCCGCGCAGGCGGCGAATTATCCGTTCTGCACCATCGAACCGAACGTGGGCGAGATCGCCGTGCCCGATCCGCGGCTGGACAAGCTTGCGGTGCTGGGAAAATCCGCCGAGATTTTTCCGACACGCATCACCTTCGTCGACATCGCCGGGCTGGTGCGCGGCGCTTCCAAGGGCGAGGGGCTCGGCAACCAGTTCCTCGCCACCATCCGCGAGGTGGATGCCATCGTGCATGTGGTGCGCTGCTTCGAGGACCCGGACGTCACCCATGTCGGGGGCAAGATCGATCCCATCGCCGACATCGACACCATCGAGACCGAGCTAATGCTGGCCGATCTTGAATCGCTGGAAAAGCGAGTCGACGCGCTGGAAAAGAAGGCCAAGGGCACCGGCGAGCACGCCAAGCTCGCCAAGGAAACGATCGATCTCATCAATCGTTCGCTCACGCTTTTGCGCGAGGGCAAGCCGGCCCGCATGGTTGCGCGCAAGCCGGACGAGGAAAAGCTGTTCCATTCGCTCGGCCTGCTCACGTCGGCGCCGGTGCTTTATGTCTGCAATGTCGAGGAAGCCGCCGCCGCGACCGGCAATGATTTCTCCCGCAAGGCCGAGGCGCGCGCCAAGGAGGAAGGCGCCGTCGCCGTAGTGATTTCCGCCAAGATCGAAGCGGAGATCGCGACCTTGCCGCTGGACGAACGCGCTGAGTTCCTCGCAGCCGTGGGCCTGCAGGAAACCGGGCTCGACCGGCTGATCCGCGCCGGCTACGCGCTGTTGCATCTGGTGACGTTCTTCACCGTCGGCCCGAAGGAGACGCGGGCCTGGACCATCACCAAAGGCACCAAGGCGCCGCAGGCCGCCGGCGTCATCCACACCGATTTCGAGCGCGGCTTCATTCGCTCGGAAACCATCGCGTATGATGATTTCATCGCCGCTGGCGGCGAAGCCGGCGCGCGCGACGCCGGCAAGCTCCGGCTAGAAGGCAAGGACTACGCGGTCGCCGACGGCGACGTGCTGCATTTCCGGTTCGCGACGTAGTAAAACAGGCGGCCATGCCAAAGCGTTATTGGGAAGACTTCCAGCCCGGCGATGTCGCGACCTACGGCCCGCGTCTGGTGACGCGCGAGGAGATCATCGCCTTTGCCGCCGAATTCGATCCGCAGCCGATGCATCAAGACGAGGCGGCGGCGAGCGCGACGCCGCTGGGCGGGCTCGCCGCCTCCGGCTGGCATGTGACCAGCCTGCTGATGCGGCTGATCGCCGACGGCTTCATTCTCGACTCGAGCTCCATGGGCGCGCCCGGCGTCGAGGAATTCCGCTGGCTCAAGCCGCTGCGGCCGGGCGCGACGATCCGCGTCCGCTCGACGGTGCTCGACAGCCGCCCGTCGAAAAGCCGGCCGGAGATGGGCCTGACGCGCTTCCGCCACGAGGTGCTCGACGAAGCGGGATCTTGCCTCGCCGACATGGTGGTGACCGCGATGTTCGGCCGCCGCAAGCCCGGTGCGCGCCTGTGAATTTCTTCGAGGACATCCGCGTCGGCGACAAATATGCGCTCGGCCGCTACACGTTCACCGCCGCCGATATCAAAGCCTATGCCGCGCGTTATGACCCGCAGCCGTTCCATATGGACGAGGCGGCGGCGCAAGCGTCGCTCTTCGGCGCGCTGGTCGCCTCCGGCTGGCACACCGCGGCGGTGTGGATGCGGTTGATGGTCGCCCACCGCCGCAGCGTTCTCGAACAGGCGCGCGCGCGTGGCGAGCCGGTCGGTGGCATCGGTCCGGCGCTCGGCTTTCGCGAACTGCAATGGCTCAAGCCGGTCTATGTGGACGACACAATTGACTACGCCGCCGAAGTGGTGAAAACGCGCGCCTCGGCAAGCCGGCCCGGCCTTGGCCTGATGAGCATCCGCTCGACCGGCGTGAACCAGAACGGCGACCTGGTGATCTCCTTCGTCAGCACCACCTTCGTCGAGCGGCGGACAAAGCCGTGACCGCGCCCAGCCAAGCCACGCCCGCCGCGCCGGCGCTCGGCGAGGAGCGGCGCGCCTTGGGCGTCGCCTGCGGCGCGCATGCGCTGCACGACGGCTACACCGATCTCATCTACGTCATGCTGCCGATCTGGCAAAGCGAGTTCGGCCTCTCGTATGCCGTGCTCGGCCTGATGAAGACGATGTTCTCGCTAACGCTCGCCGGCTTGCAGATTCCCTCCGGACGCCTCGCCGAGCGGATCGGCGTGCCCATCGTGCTGGCGCTCGGCACCGCGCTCGCCGGCATCGGCTTTTGCGTGGCGGGGCTGAGCCACGGACTCGGCGTGCTGATGGCGGCGCTGGTGATCGGCGGCATCGGCGCCAGCACGCAGCACCCGCTCGCCTCGGCGCTGGTAGCGCGCGCTTACGCCGGCTCGCGTTCGCTGAAGGCGCTCGGCACCTATAATTTCTCCGGCGATATCGGCAAGATGACCTTGCCGGTGGCGGGTTCGCTGCTCATGGTCGTGATGCCGTGGCGTCCGACGCTCGCCTTGCTCGGCGGCCTGGGCGTGCTGGCAGCTACCGTCATCTACGCGGCAATCCCGCGCTTCGCGCGCGAAGCGCCGCCGCCGGCGAAGAGCGAAATCGCCGCAAGCGGCGGCGCGCGTCTCGGCCAATTCGGCTTTCCGCTGCTGTTGTCGATTGGCATCATCGACAGCGCGACACGCATGGCGTTTCTTACATTCCTGCCCTTCGTGCTCACCGCCAAGGGCGCCAGCGTGCCGACTATCGGCCTTGCGCTCACGCTGGTGTTTACCGGCGGCGCCGCCGGCAAACTCGCCTGCGCCTTCATCGGCGCGCGCATCGGCGCAGTGGCGACGGTGTGGCTGACCGAAGCTGCGACGGCCTTGGGGATTGTCGTGCTGCTCAAGGTCCCGCTTGATGCCGCGCTGGTGCTGCTGCCGCTGGTCGGCGTCGCGCTCAACGGCACCTCGTCGGTGCTCTACGGCTCGGTGCCGGATCTGGTCGAGCCGGCACGGCGCACGCGCGCCTTCGGCATTTTCTACACCGGCACCATCGGCGCCGGCGCGATCTCGCCGGCCCTCTACGGTCTGCTCGGCGACACGGTAGGCGTGCCGGCGACGCTGGTCGTCGTCGCCGCGGTGGTGCTGGTGACGCTGCCGATCACGTTGGCGCTGCGCCCGGCGCTGGCGCGCGCGTAGCCGGTCAATCTGTTGACCGATACGACAGCCGCGGAACCATCAGACGAAGTGATGCATTGATGCTATGAAGCGGCGCAGCCGCATTGGCGTAAATATGCCGGTGCGGCACTATTTTTCGCGCTCGGTGTTTACCCTATCGGTGATCGCTGCTGGTATGCGGTATGCCATAAACGCTGGATTTTCTTCGCTCCAAGGGCCATATTAGACGCTCAGGAGCTCCTCGTTATGTCGATGATCAATTACCGCGCCCCATCCGAACTTTTTCCTAGCCGCAGCCGCAAGTCGCGCCGTCCGATCGGCTACAAGCGCTTCCCCACCGCGGCCGAGGCGATCCGTTTCGCCATTGAGGAATTGCCGCCGGAACTGCTGCTCGGCGCCTATCTCGAAGTGGAAGAGAAGCGTTTCGACGGCAACGGCATCCGCCAGCTCTACGAGAGCGCCGACTATCCGCTGCCGCGCAAAGTCGCCGCCAACTAATTATCGCGGCCAATCAATTCGCAATTCAGCGCTGGTTATGTTGGCGCGTGATTTTTTCCGAAAGCCGGTTCCCACTTTTCGGAATCAGTTGCTGGCGGCGTTTTATTTTTCACATTGCAAAAGAACCCCGCCGGAGCGGGGTTTAAGTTGATGCGAGGATGCTCGAAGAAGAGGCCGCTTCTGCCACGTCGTTGCAGCGATCTCATTGTCAGCGGTCGACCGCGACGATTCAACCGCTTTCCAACGCGCGCACACTAGGCTTTAAGCCGGCGGCGCGGAGGTACCGGGCTCCGCTATCCCGGCAATCCACAACGGCGCACGACCTTTGCCCGGACTTGCCCACCGCTTTCTAGCGAACCTGCCGCGGCGTGTGGTGGACGGGCCCGCTGCGCCATTGCGTCAGGCTGTCGGCGATCACCTTCATCGACGTGGTCGCCGCGTGGCTGAGGCTGGCGTAGCCGGAGATTTCGCGGGTGACGCGCGCGCCTTCGTTGCGCAAAAGATCGCGCACCACCTGCAATTCGAGGATGACCCGGTCGATTTCCTCCATCGAGGCGCCGGAAACGCGGCGGATCAGTGAATTGAGATTTTCCGAGACCGGTTCGCCGGCCGGCTCGGGGGCGAGAGGGGTCGCGTGTTCATCGTTTTGCCGCGGCCGGCGCAGGAACGAAACATCGCGGCGGACGAATTCGCGGATGTCGCTTTCAACCGCCGTCACCTGGGCGATATCGCCCGCATTGTCCGTACCCGGCCGGTCCGGAGTGAACGTCTCCGCACCGGAATGGGCCGGACCGAGCCTGTCCGCACCGAGCCGCCCGGATCTGATCGCCGTCATGGTCAACTCCTACTGAGCGCAAGACGCTTGCGCTGACGCCCCCGTGACGGCGATTGCCGCATGCGAGTTGGGCGCCTCTGGGGCAGGGTGACGGCGGGAATAAGTCCGCCCTTCAGCGCACGATATTTTGCTCCCACGGTGCATCGTTGCTAGGATGCAACCGCGTCGCAACCGCAGCCTGAAATTTCACTGAGGGGAAGCCCCATGCCCGCGCTGCTGCCCATCCTGCTGCTCGGCTCGCATATCGTTCTGGTCGCCGACCCGATCCCCAAGCTCGATACCAGCCTGAGCTGCAAATCCGCCGGCGCCGCTGCGGTGATAGGCGGTCAGAAGGGCACCCGCAACGAGGCTGCCTGCGAGCAGGACGAAAGCGACGCGCGCGCCACGCTGGAGCAGGAGTGGAGCAGCTACAGCCAGACCGAGCAGGCGCGCTGCACGCGCACCTCGACGCTGGGCGGCAGCCCGAGCTATGTCGAATTGCTCACCTGCCTGGAAATAGCCAAGGCCGCCAAGCAGCTGCCGGCGGGCGACCGCATGGGCGACGACAGCCGCGTCGACAAGAACTGACGCTCAGGGCTTCTTGCCTCCCGGATTGCCGTAGGGGCTCGCCGAGGCGGTGCCCTGCATCTGCGACAGCTTGTAGGCGGAGAGCTGCTTCGGCTTGTCCTTGTCGGCTTTCGGTTTCTTCTTCTCCTTGGGAACCCGCATCTGACCCTTCGCCATGATGGCCTCCATTTTGCCTGGCGCATGATCTTATCCGAAAACCGGTGCCCACTTTTCGGGATCATGCGCGGGAGTGAAACCGTATCGTGATACGGCGCCGGGCGCGCGGCAAGGGGGAGGCGGCCGGCCTTAAGGCTTGGCGTCCGGCTTGGCATCCGGCTTGGCGCCGGCATCGGACTTCGGCTTGGCCGCGACTTTCGGCAAGGCTCCGGTAGTCGTCGGCTTGGTCTGCGGCTTGCCGGCGGTTTTCGGCTTGGCCTGCGGCTTGCCCTCGGAGTCTGCCACGGCGGCGTCCGTCGACTTGCCCGCCATCACTTCGGCCATGCATTTGGTGACGACGTCGGCGCGCTTGTCGAGGCCGAGCTTGACCGCGTCCTTTTCCGTCGCCATCCAGCAATCGAGCGCGGCCTGCTGACGCGTTGGCGGCGCCGTCGGCGCGGCGGCTTGCGGCGATGGTCCGCCGCCGGTGGTTTCGCAAGCTGAAAGCGCCGCGGCGAGGGCGAGGAGAGCAACGGTCAGCGGGATGTTGCGGGTCTGCATGGTCGAAGCCGTTATCGGTGAGGTAGGCTGCCCCTCGCGATTCGCTGCGCCCGAGGACTATTTGCCGAATTCGCGGGCGGCGTGCAACTCTTGCTTCCTCCCCGCAATGCGGGGAGAGGCAAAGCGAGTGTACCGCGCGCTCTCGTGGTCACAGATGAAGTTGCCAAACAGCCAAACGCGACCGCCCCTGTTCTTTGCAGCGCGGGGACGCCGTATTCCCTTTCCTTGCCCCTCGACGCGCGAGGGGAGCGGCGCGCCGAAAGGCGCGAGGCGGTCGTCTCATGCCGCGCTCCTTTGCGGGGGCGCGGGCGCCTCTCGGCGCACCACGGCGGCGGATTTTGGTTCCCCGGGACCGTGCTTACGGGCGCGGACGGGGGGCGTGAGCCCGCCCTGATCCGGGCGGGTTTCCCCCCCTTCATCCGCGCCACGTCCAGCCATTCAAGTCGGCCGGTCTTTGTGCGCGGCGGGTACCTTTGCGCGTTCGATCATTGCATCGCAGGCTTGAGCTTTCGCTTCATCCCAAGTTTGCTGAGAAATATTAAAATCTGACGCCGTGCGCATCATTCAATAGTTTATCGTTTGATACTACCGTCGTCGATTGCTCTTAAACCCACCCCTTTGCCCCGGCCTGCCAAGCTTGCTGCGCCCGCCTTCGCGCTCCGGGCTTCGGCGTAGCAAGCGGGCGTCGGGCCGGCTCGGCGCGACTTCGTGTGACAGCCCGATGCCCATTTCGTCGAGCGAAGGCTTGTGCGGGCCTTGCAAAGCGCCCCCATCCCGCGCGGCTGCGCCGCGCGACCCTCCCCCGCGAGCGGGGGAGGGAGAAGAAGAAAGACGCTTGGCCGTCGGGTCGTCCACCACCGCGAGCTCGGTCTGGCGCAGGCGCTTGATTTCGTCGCGCAGGCGCGCGGCCTCCTCGAAGTCGAGATCGGTGGCGGCCGCGCGCATGCGCGCCTCGAGGTCGGCGATCACCGCCTCGAAATTGTGGCCGATGGTGGCGGCGTCCTCGAATTCGCCCTCGGCGCCGGCGCCGGTGGAAATGAGCACGTGGTCGCGCTCGTAGACGCTGTCGAGAATGTCGTGGATCGAGCGCTTGATGCTCTCCGGCGTGATGCCGTGCGCGGTGTTGTACTCGACCTGCTTCTCGCGCCGCCTATTGGTCTCCTCGATGGCGCGCTGCATCGAGCCGGTGACGGCATCGGCATACAAAATGACGTTTGAGTCGACGTTGCGCGCGGCGCGGCCGATGGTCTGGATGAGTGACGTTTCACTGCGCAAGAAGCCTTCCTTGTCGGCGTCGAGAATGGCGACCAGCGCGCATTCGGGAATGTCGAGCCCCTCGCGCAACAGATTGATGCCGACCAGCGCGTCGAAGGCGCCGAGACGCAGGTCGCGGATGATCTCGATGCGCTCTAGCGTATCGATGTCGGAGTGCATGTAGCGCACGCGGATGCCCTGCTCGTGCATGTATTCGGTGAGGTCCTCGGCCATGCGCTTGGTGAGCACGGTGACCAGCGCGCGGTAGCCTTTCGCCGCGACGGCGCGCACCTCGCCGACCAGGTCGTCGACCTGCGTGCGCGCGGAGCGCACCTCGACCGGCGGATCAATGAGGCCGGTGGGGCGGATCACCTGCTCGACGAAGACGCCGCCGGCCTCGTTGAGCTCCCAGGGGCCGGGCGTCGCCGAGACGCCGACGGTCTGCGGGCGCATGGCGTCCCATTCCTCAAAGCGCAGCGGCCGGTTGTCCATGCAGGAGGGCAGGCGGAAGCCGTATTCGGCGAGCGTCGCCTTGCGGCGGAAGTCGCCGCGGAACATGCCGCCAAGCTGCGGCACGGTGACATGGGACTCATCCGCGAAGACCAGCGCGTTGTCGGGCACGTATTCGAACAGCGTCGGCGGCGGCTCGCCGGGACGGCGGCCGGTGAGGTAACGCGAATAGTTCTCGATGCCGGCGCAGGAGCCGGTCGCCTCCATCATCTCCAGGTCGTAGACGGTGCGCTGCTCGAGCCGCTGCGCTTCCAGCAGGCGGCCGGCGCCATTGAGCTGGGCGAGGCGATCGCGCAATTCGGTCTTGATGGCGGCGATGGCTTGCAGCAGCGTCGGGCGCGGCGTCACGTAGTGCGAATTGGCGTAGATCTTGACGAAGTCGAGCTCGTCGGTCTTTTGCCCGGTGAGCGGATCCATCTCCTCGATCTTCTCGATGGCGTCGCCGAACAGATGCACGCGCCAGGCGCGGTCCTCGTAATGCGCCGGGAAGATGTCGACGGTGTCGCCGCGCACGCGGAACGAGCCGCGAAAGAAATCGGCCAGCGTGCGCTTGTATTGCAGCGCCACCAGGTCGGCGAGCAGCTGGCGCTGCGAGATGGCGCCGCCCTGCTTCAGCGTGAAGGTCATGGCCGAGTAGGTCTCCACCGAGCCGATGCCGTAGATGCAGGAGACGGAAGCGACGATGATGACGTCGTCGCGTTCGAGCAGCGCGCGCGTCGCCGAATGGCGCATGCGGTCGATCTGCTCGTTGATCGAGCTTTCCTTCTCGATGTAGGTGTCGGTGCGCGGGACGTAGGCCTCCGGCTGGTAGTAGTCGTAATAGGAGACGAAATATTCCACCGCGTTGTCGGGGAAGAACGACTTGAACTCGCCGTAGAGCTGCGCCGCCAGCGTCTTGTTCGGCGCCAGGATGAGGGCCGGGCGCTGCGTCGCCTCGATCACCTTGGCCATGGTGAAGGTCTTGCCGGAGCCGGTAACGCCCAACAGAACTTGCGTGCGGTCGTGGCGCTTGACGCCCTCGACGAGGTCGCGGATCGCCTGCGGCTGGTCGCCCTTCGGCTCGAACTCGGACTTGATGACGAATTTCTGCCCGCCTTCGGATTTCTCCGGGCGCGGCGGCCGGTGCGGCGTCCACACCTCGCCGGCCCTGGCGAATTCCGGGCGGCCCTCGCGCAGCAGCTTTTCCAGCGACTGCGCGGTGGCGGCGACGCCCATCGAGGCGATGCCGCCCGGTCCTTGCGGCAGGTCGGCGCGCGGCAGGCGGTATTTGTTTTCGTCGGAAAGGCCCAGCTCGTCGGCGAGCTTGGGGTCGAGGCCGCTCACCGGCGGGCCGTCAAAGTCGGCCTGCAGCGCTTCCTCGAAGCCTTGCGCGGATTTGCGCGCCTTGTGCGCGGCGGAGAAATCAGCGCGGCGGTCGAAGGAATTGTCCGGCGGCGGTTGCAGCCCAGTGCTTGGCCCAAGTCCCGCCGTGCCTTTGTTGATCGCCGGATTGAGCAGGTCGGCAAGCGAATCCGGCGTTGCCGGCGCGTCGGGCCGCGAGGCCTTGGCGCGCGTCGGCTTCGCCGGGTCCTTGGGTTTTTTCGGGGGTTTCGCCATCGCCCGAATATGGGGCGAGTCCGCGCGCGGGGAAAGGGAGGTTTTTTGTTTGCGCGTGATCTTGTCCAAAAACCGGTGCCCACTTTTGGGATCACGCGCTAAAACCCCCTCATCACCTCGGTGACGTGCTCGACCTGCGGCGGCGCGGCGAAGCAATGGCCGACCAGCTTGCGCCATTCCGGGAAGTCGGCGGATTCGCGGAAATCCTTGGTGTGGTTTTCCAGCGTTTCCCATTGCACGAACAGCCGGTAGCGCTGCGGCTGCTCGTGCGAGCGCTGCAACGTCATGAACTTGCAGCCCTTGGCGCGCTTGAAGATGGCGCCGGCCTTCTTCACGCCGGCCTCGAATTCGCTTTCCATGCCCGGCTTGACGTCGATCTGCGCGATTTCCAGAACCATGCTTTCTCCGATCACTTGATGAAGCCGAAGGCGCGCGGCAACCAGTCGTAGCTCGACGGCACATAGGTGACGAACATCAGCACGACGCACAGGCAGACGAGCAGCGGCAACAGCGGCGCGATGATCTTCTCCATCGGCAGATTGGCCACCTTGAGCGCCACGAACAGCGAGGTGCCGACCGGCGGCGTGGTCAGGCCGAAGGCAAGGTTGATGACCATGATGAGGCCGAGATGGACGAGGCCGATGTCGAACTTCGCCGCCAGCGGCATCAGCATCGGCACCAGCATGATCAGCGCCGGCGTCATGTCGATGAACATGCCGACCACCAGCAGGAAGACGTTGAGAATGAGCAGGAACGCCCACTTGGTCTGGATCAGGTTGAAGAAATGCTCCGCCAGCATGTTCGGCAGGTTTTCGTAGGTGAGTATCCAGGTGAACACCGAACAGGTGGCGATCAGCATCATCACCACCGCGTTGGTCAGGCAGCTTTCCCACATGATTTCCCCAAGATCCGCAATCTTGATCTCGCGGTAGATGACCACGGTGAGAAACAGCGCATAGACGGCGGCTGCAGCGCCGGCTTCGGTGGCGGTGAACACGCCGGAGATGATGCCGCCGAGAATGATCACCATGGTGAAGACGCCGGCTAGTCCATCGAACACGCGGATGATCTTCACGCGCAGCGGCAGCACCGGCAGCACCTTGCGGTGATAGAGCCTGCCGTGAATGAACGAGGCCACCATCAGCGACAGCCCGATGAGTACGCCGGGCACGACGCCGGCGAGGAACAGCGCCGCGATCGACACGTTGCCGGCGATATGGGCGTAGACGATCATGCCGATCGAGGGCGGGATGATCGGCCCCATGGTCGCGGCGGTGAGGACGATGGCCGTGGCGAAGCGCCGCGAATAGCCGTCTTTCTCCATCGCCGGGATCATCATGCCGCCGATCGAGGACACTTCGGCAACCGCCGAGCCGGTGACGCCGCCGAAGAACATCGAGGCGACGACGACGATCTGCGCTAGGCTGCCGGGCAGCCAGCCGACCAGCACTTCCGCCATGTTCACCAGGCGTTTGGCGATGCCGCCGCGCGACATCAGCGCGCCAGTGAAGACGAAGAAGATCACGGCGAGCAGCGGGAAGGTGTTGATGGCGGTGAGCATGCGCTGCACGATGGTGGCGTTGTCGACGCCGGGCAGCAGGAAGGTGGCGATCACCGAGGCGACGCCGACCGCGAACGAGATCGGCAGGCCGACCGCCATGAGCAGAACGAAAGCCAGGCCGAGGATGATCAGGGTCATATGCTTGTCTTGGCCTAATCCACGATCGTGCCGGTCAGCGATTCGGAATCGCCGCGCACCAGTTCATCGACGATGTGCTTGAACGAGAACAGCATAATAAGGAAGCCGGACACCGGCATCGCCGGGTAGTACCAGTAATTCGTGTAGGGGATCGTCTCCATCAGGTCGGAGCCGAAGTCGCGCACGAAATCGATACCGTAGCGGAACACGACCCAGCCGAACAAAAGGATCAGAATGTTGAGAAAAATGCCGAGCACGCGTCGTGGCGTTTTAGGCAGCGCGTTGAACAGCACGTCGAAACCGACATGCTCGCGCCGCAGCACGCAGGAGGCGCCGGCGAGGAAGGAAATCCAGATCAGGATGTAGCGCGGGACCTCCTCGGTCCACGACACCGCGTTGTCGAAGCCGTAGCGCGCGATAACGGCGACGACGATGATGATGAAAAGCGCCGTCGCCAGCCCGATGCACACCCAGCGCACCAGCGCCGCCACGAAACGCACGAAGCGATCGAGCAAATTTGCGAAGGCCACGGACCACCCCTCGTAAGCCGAGGGGCGGCGGAACGCCGCCGCCCCATGTATCGCGTTCGTTCAGGGAGCTTAGAAGTTCTTCTGCGAGGCAAGGATGAAATCGACGGTCTTCTCGACGCCGAGCCGCTTGGCCTGCTCCTGCACCATTGGACCGACCGCCTTGATGAACGGCGCTTTGTCCACGGTCAGGATTTCCTTGAACTTGGTCTTGAGTTCCTCAAGGTCCTTCACTTCGGAGACATGCCAGGCGCCGCGCATATAGGCCTGCGCGCGCTGGCCGGCTTCGACGACGGCCTCCTGCTGGTCGGGGTTGAGCTGGCCCCACAGCTTCATCGACATGATCATCACGTCGGGAATGCGCATGTGTTCGTCGAGAGTGTAGTACTTGGAGACCTCGTAGAACTTCTTGGCGACGATCGAGGGATGGTTGTTCTCGGCGCCGTCAACCACGCTGGTCTGCAGCGCGGTGTAGAGCTCGGACCAGGCCACCGGTACGCCAGTCGCGCCCAGCGCCTTCATGGTGTCGACCATGACCGGCGAGGCCATCACGCGGATTTTCTCGCCTTTGAGGTCGGCGGGCGTACGCACCGGTTTGTCGGTGAAGAAATTGCGCGCGCCGGAGTCGATGTAGGCGAGTATCTTGATGCCCTTGGCCTCGAGCGGCTTGGCAAGCTCTTCGGCCTGCGGCTGCGCCAGGAACCACCAGAACTGCTTCTCATTCTTGAAGATGAACGGCAGCGAATACATGTCCATCGCCGGCACGACTTGGTTGAGGTTCGCCGATGACACGGTGGTGAAGCCGATGGTGCCGTTGCGGATGCTCTGCACGTTGGCGACAGCGTCGCCGAGCTGAGCATTGTGATAGACCTCGACCTTGATGGTGCCCTTGGACAGGGTCGCGACTTCATCGGCGAAATACTCTTCGGTGTAGCTCGCCGGGTGCGCGTTGGGCTGAATGCCGGAATATTTCGTGACGATCTGCGCATTCGCCGTTGTCGTCACGGCAAATGCGGCAAGCGCAAGCAAAGCCAATTTCCGCATCGTATCCTCCCTAAGGATTGTTAATTGTTGTGCGGGGAAGGTAGTGCCCGCCCGCTTGGGTTGTCAAACCGACGTTCGGCTAGCCTCTTTTGGCGGTCGTTTGCGCAGCCCCGTGCCGGCGCCGGGAAGCGGCACCGAGAGTCCTGCCGCCGAGCCGCGATCAAGGCGCCGGCGCAAGAGCACGAGCGAGCGAAAGAAGTCGCGCACCAGCCAGAGAACCAGCCGGCGAAAGGGCACATGAAAGAGTCAGCAGAAGAAGCCGGCAAAGACCCGGGGCAAGAACCGGCGAAGGCGCGGAAAAAGACGGCGCGCCGCGGTCGCCGGGCCACTCGCTAGCGGGTTTTCCCGCGGCTGCGCGGCAACAGGCTGAAGCCACCGATGCCGATGAAGATCAGCCCGAGCAATAGCGCGACGGCGAACACGGTGCCGCCGCTGTCGATCACGCCGGCGCCGACGTCGGCGCGAGCGATGCCGGCCGACACCACAATCGCCGCCACCACTGTGCCCAGCATCAGGCCAACGGTGGCGATCAGTTCGGCGAAGGCGACATTGCGCCGCTCGCCGCCGAGGGCGGCAGGCGCCGTGAAACCGGTTTGAGCAGTGGGCTTGCGCATGAGTTAAGACCTGCGAACGAATCAATTTTCCGACGCGCGCAGAATGCCGCACGAAGCGGGCTGCCGTGGGCCGGGACTGCGGCAAACCCGAAGAGAAAGCGCGGCGATTTCGTGACGACGGTTAATGAAAGGTAAACGCGGGAACTAGACAGTGGCGTCGAGCGTCTCCGGCTGCCAGTCCATCGGCACGTGGCCTGGTTCCGCGGCGACGCGGTCGAGCCAGCGGCGCACAGCGGGGAAGCGCGCGAGATCGAAGTCGCATTCGTGCGCGAGATGCGTATAGGCGTAGAGCGCGATATCGGCGATCGTGTAATGCTCGGCGACGAAATAGCGGTGGTTGGCGAGATGCTGTTCCATCACGCCAAGCGCGCGATAGCCGTTCTCCATCCAGTCCTCGAGCGCGTGCTGCTGCAGGTCGCGCCCGCCCTTGATCAGCGCCAGCCAGAAGAAGGCGGCGCCGATATTCGGCTCCAGGCTGTGCTGCTCGAAAAACATCCATTGCAATGCTTCGGCGCGATGGATGCGGTCTTCCGGCGCCAGCACGGTGCCGCCGGCGACGTACCAGAGGATGGCGTTCGATTCCGCGAGAAAACGGCCGGGCGCGACTTCGAGCAGGGGGATCTGCCCGCTCGGATTCTTGGCGAGGAATTCCGGCGTGCGGCTTTCGCCTTTGAGAATGTCGACTTCGACGAGCTTGTGGGGAATCCCCAGCCGCGCCAGCGCCAGGCGGACCTTGTAGCTATTGCCGGAGCGTTGCATCGAATAGAGCGTGTGCATTCCGAATCCTCTGCCGCGAAACGTCGCGGACTGATAGGGCCGACAAAGTCCGGCAATTACATGACCGGATTAAGAACGTTGCGGCTGCTGGAACGCCACGAACGAAAGATTTATTCCGCCGCCACCTGGTGCGCGCGGGCGTATTCCTCCAACGCGTCGTCAGCGACCGGCGTAATCGGCGTGAAGTCGCGATGCGCGATGAATTCGGGCCGGGTGAATTTGGTGATGTGGTTGGAGACGGCGCACAGCGTGAGGTACACGATCTTGCGCGGGTAAGGCGTGATGTTGGGCGGCGAAGCGTGCACCAGGTTGCCGTGAAACATCAGCACCGAGCCGGCCTTGCCGGTCGGCGCGACGATGCCGACGCCGTCGGGGCCGGCGGCCTCGGCGGCGAGCCGCGTCACCGTCTCCTTGTCGAGCGTCCACAGCGGATAGGACGTCGTGGTCACGTCATGGCCGGCGGCGAAGACGCCCTGCTTGTGGCTCTTCGGGATGACCATGAGCGCGCCGTTGATCGGCAGCACGTCGTCGAGGAAAATCGCGATGTTCATCGCCCGCGCTTCCGGCATGCCGTCGTCACGCTGCCAGGTGCCGTAATCCTGGTGCCATTGCCAAACGTCGCCTTCGAAGGCGGCCTTGGCGTTGAGCTTGAATTGGTGGACGTAAACCGGCTCGCCGAACAATTGCTGCAGCGGCTCGACCAGGCGCGGATGCCGCGACATTACCTCGAACACCTTGTTGAACTTGTGCGCGGCAAAAGCGGTGCGCGGAGCGCCGGTCTTTTCGCGCCAGACCTCCGGGCGGTCGAGCTTGAGAATCTTCTCGGCTTCCACGCGCAGCAGCGCGATCTCTTCCTCGGAAAAGCAATTGGGGAAGAAGACATAGCCTTGCTCGTCGAAAGCCTTGAGCTGCTCAGGCGTCAGCTTCATGGGCGCGCTCCCTGGAAAAGTTGCAGCCGTTGAACCGGCTCTTTCAGCTTATTTTAATGCGCGCGGGGCGAAATGCCACAACCGCGATATGCCACCGCCAGTCATGGCGCAGCGCAGCAAAAATGCAAAGCCCAGCAGCATGGCGGGAACTGCAAGCGGAATCAGCGTCGCCGCGGCGATCGTGCGGGCGACCAGCGGAATAATCCACAGCGCCGCCAGCATCGACTTCTGCCAGTGCGCGAAACCGTGCTCGCCGGCATCGACGGCAAGGAAGGCGATGGCCGGCGCCAGCAGCATCAGGTCGTAGTCGAAGCAGAACGGCGTTGCCAACAGCGTTGCAACCGGCAGTGACGCGGCCTTGAGCGCATAGCGCGCGTTGCTGCGCCAGAGCCGGACAAGGAAGGCTGCTACGGCGAGCGTGACCGCGCCTTGCGCGACATAGGCAAGCTCCACCGAGGCGTGCCACATGCGCAGCGCGGCGAACACGCTCTGCATCTTGAACCAGCTGATGTCACCGTACTCGAGCAGCATCGTCCGCGTGACCGCCGTCGAGGCAAAGAACGCGTGCCAGACATCCGCGCCGAAAATCGCAAGCGTCGCCAGCGCCAGCAGGGCGACAGTCGCGGCGACTGCGGCGATGACGCGCCACTGCCCGGTCGACAGCAAGACGAGAGGGATCATCAGCCCGAACTGCGGTTTGTAGGCGAGCAAGCCGAACAGCGCGCCGGCAATCAGCGGCTTGCGCTGCAGCGTGGCGAGCGCGAAGCCGAACAGGCCGGCTGTGAGGAAGCCGTTCTGCCCGTGGCCGAGATTGACGAACACTGCCGGGAAGCCGAGAGCGACGAGCAGACAGAGCGGATCGCGCGTGGCGCCGCTTGCGGAAACGATAGCGCGTATGGACAGGAGATAAAGCGCGAGGCTTGCCCCCTGCCAAACCACGAGCGCCAGCGGATAACTCAGCAGCGCCAGAGCTGCGGCGATGAGCAGAAAGAACGGCGGATAGGGGAAGATGAAGAATGGCGTCGCCTGGCCGAAGATCGCCTGCTCGCGCGCGTGCTGCACGGCGAGGTCATAAGGCCCGCCCGGCTGGCCATCGAGGACGAGGCTGCCGGCGGCGTAGAAGCTGGAGAAGTCGGTACCGAGCGGGCGGCCGAGCCAGTCGCTGAAGCCATGCGCGGTGGCAAGCAAAAAAGCGGCGCAGATCAGCGTTGCCGCCAGCACGACAAAGGCCACCAGCCGCGCCCGCTCGCGCGTCAGCCAATCGCCGCTGCGAAAAAGCTCGATAAAACCGGCCATCGGCAGCGGTTTAGCAGCGCAGGCTTAAGGGACAGTTAGGCCATCAACAGGCGTGATGAACAGATCACTTATTGCGTCTTGCTGTGGTCGTTTTCGCCCATTACGACATAATGCAATTGAAAGGAAACTCGAGAGATTCGGAGCGATCGATGGCCTTCCTTGCCGAGCAACTCAAGCGTATCAAGCCTTCGGCGACCATTGCGGTCACCGACAAGGCGCGCGCGTTGAAAGCGGCGGGCCGCAATGTCATCGGCCTCGGCGCCGGCGAGCCGGATTTTGACACGCCCGACAACATCAAGCAGGCGGCGATCAAGGCCATCGAGAGCGGCAAGGCGTCGAAATACACCAACGTCGACGGCATCGTCGAATTGAAGGACGCCGTCGCCAAGAAATTCAAGCGCGACAACAGCCTCGACTACACGGACAAGCAGATTACCATCGGCACCGGCGGCAAGCAGGTGCTGTACAACGCCTTCGTGGCGACGCTGAACCCGGGCGATGAGGTGATCATCCCGGCGCCGTACTGGGTGAGCTATCCCGACATGGTGCTGCTTGCCGGCGGCGAGCCGGTCGAAGTCGCCTGCAAAATGGAGGACGGCTTCAAGCTCAAGCCGGCGGCACTGGAGAAGGCGATCACGCCGACGACCAAATGGCTGCTGCTCAACTCGCCGTCGAACCCGACCGGCGCCGCCTATACGCGCGCCGAGCTGAAAGCGTTGACCGACGTGCTGCTCAAGCATCCGCACGTGCACGTGATGACTGACGACATGTACGAGCACCTGGTTTACGACGACTTCGTGTTCACCACGCCGGCGCAGGTCGAGCCGCAGCTTTATCCGCGCACGCTCACCATCAACGGTTGCTCGAAAGCTTATTGCATGACCGGCTGGCGCATCGGATTCGCGGGAGGTCCGGAGCCGCTGATCAAGGCGATGGCGATGATCCAATCGCAATCGACGTCGAATCCGACGGCGGTGTCGCAGTGGGCGGCGGTCGAAGCGCTCAACGGGCCGCAAGATTTCATCGCAAAGCACAACAAGATCTTCAAGGAGCGGCGCGACCTCGTGGTGTCGATGCTCAACCAGGCGAGCGGCGTCAAATGCCCGACACCGGAGGGCGCCTTTTACGTCTATCCGTCCTGTGCCGGGACGATTGGCAAAACGGCGTCTACCGGCAAGAAGCTGGCGAGCGACGAGGATTTCGTCACCGAACTGCTGGAAGCCGAGGGCGTGGCGGTGGTGCAGGGCACGGCCTTCGGGCTCGGCCCGGCGTTCCGCATTTCCTACGCGACCAAGACAGAGGACCTGGAAGAGGCCTGCTGCCGCATCCAGCGGTTTTGCGGCAATTTAAAATAAACACCGCCGTCGCCGTCATTTTGACTTGATGGGGCTTTCCGCTCACAATCGCGCGGTCAGGTTTGTCACGAGGGGGATTCAATGCATCGCTTTGTCCTGGCGCTTGCCGCGTTTTCATTTGCATTTGTTGCGGCGATCGGCGGCGCGGCCGCGCAGGCGCCGGTGCAGGTCGGCACGTTGTTCTGCGACGTTTCCGCCGGCATCGGCATGATCATCGCGTCGCAAAAATCGGTGCAATGCACCTTCGCGCCGGCTCCGATGCCGCAGGCGCCCGCGCTGCCGGCTGAGCTTTATTCCGGCAGCATCAAGAAGTTCGGCCTCGACATCGGCGCGACCACGGCCGGGCAAATGCTGTGGGCGGTCTATGCGCCGACCAACGTGATCGGCCCTGGCGCCTTGGCTGGCATCTATACCGGCGCGACGGCGGAAGCGACGGTCGCCGTCGGCCTCGGCGCCAACGTGCTGGTCGGCGGCTCCAACCGCACGTTCGCCTTGCAGCCCTTGTCGATCACCGGGCAGACCGGCCTCAACGTGGCAGCCGGCGTCGCCTCGCTTGAATTGCGGCCCGGACCGTAAGCAACTTTTCGACGACGTTTCGACGGCCGCCTTAAGGGCGGCCGTTTCGTTTAATCCACCAGCGGGCCTTGCCAGTGCCGCCCCCACCTGAGACGATGCTGTGACAAGGGCCGGGCATAGGTCCAACTCCCGGTCCAGCAAGGGAGGTCGGCATGGGACAGAACGGCACGGGTCCCAGGGGTCCACGGTGCATCGCGCTGGTGGGCCCATTCCAGAGCGGCAAGACGACGTTACTTGAAGCAATTCTCGCCCGCACCGGCGCGATCCAGCGCCAGGGCACGGTCGAAGCGGGCACCACGGTCGGCGACGCCAGCAAGGAGGCGCGCCATCATAAGATGAGTGTCGAGGTATCGGTCGCCACCACCAATTTCATGGGCGACAGCTACACCTTTCTCGACTGCCCAGGCTCCATCGAATTCATCCACGAGATGCGCGCGGTGCTGCCGGCGATCGACGCCGCCATCGTGGTCTGCGAGGCCGACGAGAAGAAAGTGCCGCAGCTGCAACTCATCCTGCGCGAACTCGAAGACCTCAACATTCCGCGCATTTTGTTCCTCAACAAGATCGACAAGGCCGACAAGCGCGTGCGCGAGACGCTCAAGCTCTTGCAGCCGGCCTCGCGCGTGCCGCTGGTGCTGCGGCAAATTCCCATCTGGCACGGCGACATCATTTCCGGTTTCGTCGATCTCGCGCTCGAGCGCGCCTATGTCTACAAGGAGCACGCGCCGTCGGAGGTGGTCGAGATCAAGGGCGACGACGCCGACCGCAAGAAGGAAGCGCGCTTCACCATGCTGGAGACGCTGGCCGACCACGACGACCAGCTCATGGAGCAATTGCTCGAAGACATCGAGCCGCCGCGCGACAAAGTGTTCGACGATCTGGCCAAGGAGTTGCGCGACCGCATCATCTGCCCGGTGCTAATCGGCGCCGCCACGCGCACCAACGGCGTGCTGCGCCTTTTGAAGGCCCTGCGCCACGAAGTGCCCGGCGTGGCGGAAGTCGCCGGGCGGCTCGGCGCCAAGCCGAACGGCGAGGCGCTGGCGCTGGTGCTCAAGACATTGCACACCGCCCACGGCGGTAGGATGTCGGTCACCCGCATGCTGGCGGGCACGGCCGGCGACGGCGTCACGCTCAATACGCCGAGCGGCGAGGCGGGACGCATCGCCGCCGTGTTCAAGCTGATGGGCCAGCATTCCGAGAAGCGTGGCGCAGCCACCGCCGGCGAGACCGTTGCCTTCGGCAAGCTCGATCAGGCCAAGACCGGCGACACGCTCTCCACCGGCAAAATGGCGCCGGCCTCGCTCGTCGAGGTCAAACCCTATCCGTCGGTGCTGGCCATCGCCGTGCACGCCAAGGAACGCAAGGACGATGTCAAGCTCGGTCAGGCCTTCGCCAAGCTCACCGAGGAGGACCCCTCGCTCACCGTCGTGCACAACGCCGAAAGCCACGAGGTGGTGATCTGGGGCCAGGGCGAAATGCATTTGCGCGTCGCCACTGAGCGCCTCGCCGACCGCTTCGCCGTGCCGGTCTCGACGCAGCCGCCGGCCGTCGGCTACCGCGAGACCATCAAGAAGCCGATCAGTATCCGCGGCCGGCACAAGAAGCAGTCCGGCGGCCACGGCCAGTTTGGCGACGTGGTGCTGGAGATCAAGCCGCTGCCGCGCGGCTCCGGCTTCAAGTTCGAGGAGAAGATCACCGGCGGCGTGGTGCCGCGCAATTACATCCCGTCGGTGGAGGAGGGCGTCATCGACGCGCTCAAGCACGGGCCGCTCGGCTTCTCGGTGGTCGACCTGGCGGTGACGCTTGTGGACGGCAGCTACCACACGGTCGATTCCTCCGACATGGCGTTCCGCACCGCCGGCCGCATCGCCATCGTCGAGGGCCTGCCACAGTGCCAGCCGGTGCTGCTCGAGCCGATCCACATGGTCGAGATCGTCTGCCCGAACGAGGCGACGGCGAAGATCAACGCCATCCTCTCCGGCCGGCGCGGCCAAATCCTCGGCTTCGACACGCGCGAGGGCTGGCAGGGCTGGGACATGGTGCGGGCGCAGATGGCGGAAGCCGAAATCGGTGACCTCATCATCGAAATCCGCTCGGCCACTGCCGGCGTCGGTTCCTTCACCTTCAAGTTCGACCACATGGCGGAACTGACCGGCCGCAGCGCCGACCAGATCGTCGCGGCGCGGCGGGCGGCGGAGTAGGGTTCGCGCGCTCCCGCAAGCGTTACTTGCCTGTGAGCGCGGGCGGCCTTACCCGTTGGCCAGCCGATTCCGAAAGGATTCAAAGAGGATTCGTACGATGAACGTCATCCGTCGCCGCGGCTGGGATCTGCCCGAGCGCCTCGCCACACCCGAGCATCTGGTGTTCAACCGCCGCGGCCTATTGGCCGCCGCCGCCGCGTTGGCGCTGCTGCCGCGCGCCACGAGCGCCCAGCGTGTGACCGATCTCGCGCATCTGCCGGACCCGACCGCCGATCTTTATCCCGCCAAACACGACGAAAAATACACGCTCGACCGGCCGATCACCGACGAGAAGATCAACGACCACTACAATAATTTCTACGAATTCAATTCGTCGAAGGAGGTCGCCGACCAGGCGCAGAAACTGCCAATCCGGCCGTGGACAGTGAAGATCGACGGCATGGTGGAAAAGCCGATGGAAGTCGGCATCGACGACTTCATCCGCAAGATGACGCTGGAAGAGCGCACCTACCGCCACCGCTGCGTCGAAGCCTGGAGCATGGCGATCGCTTGGACCGGCTTCCCGTTCAGGAAGCTGGTCGATTTCGCCAGGCCGCTCGGCTCGGCGAAGTTCGTCGAAATGCAGACCTTCAATAATCCCAAGGTGGCGCCCGGCCTGCGCCAGAGCTGGTATCCGTGGCCTTACATCGAAGGCCTCACCATAGCGGAAGCGACCAACGAGGTCTGCTTCCTCGCCACCGGCTGCTACGGCCATCCGATCGACAAGCAGCACGGCGCGCCGTTGCGGCTGACGGTGCCGTGGAAATACGGCTTCAAGTCGATCAAGTCGATTGTGCGCTTCACCTTCACCGACAAGCGGCCAAAGGGCATGTGGGAGGCGCTGCAGCCTTCCGAATACGGCTTCTGGGCCAACGTCAATCCGAAGGTGCCGCATCCGCGCTGGAGCCAGGCGACCGAGGAACTGATCGGCACCGGCGAACGGCGGCCGACGCTGCTGTTCAACGGCTACGGCGAATACGTCGCCGACATCTACAAGGGCCTGGAAAAAGAACGGCTGTGGGCGTGACGCTCCCTCTTCCGTAGCTCTGCTTCGCTGCCTATGTGGCAGGAAACGCGATTGAGGGTTTCTTGCGCACATTATTGGCCTGCGTTATCGCTGCATGTGGTGTCTTTGCCGCCGCTCCTTCGCGCGCCGCCGACGCACCGGACCTGATCTTCAGGAAATCGACGGTATTCAAGCTGCTGACGCCGAACGACAAGCTCGCCACCTACGGCATCGACGATCCCGCGGTCGAGGGCGTGGCCTGCCATTTCACTGCGCCGGAGCGCGGCGGCGTCAAGGGTTGGCTGAAGGTGGCGGAGGAAGTGTCGGACATTTCGCTCTCCTGCCGGCAGATCGGCCCGATCACGATCAAGGAAAAATTCTCGCAGGGCGAAGACGTATTCCGCGAACGGCGTTCGCTGTTTTTCAAGAAGATGCAGATCGTGCGCGGCTGCGACACCAAGCGCAACGTGCTGGTCTACATGGTCTATAGCGACCGCGTCATCGAAGGTTCGCCGAAGAATTCGACCTCATCGGTGCCGATCATGCCGTGGGGCGCCGAAGCTGCCGTGCAGAAATGCGCGGACTGGCTGGAATGATTGATGCTAGGCTGCCGTCATGGCTGGGCATCCTGGGCGTGTAGTTCTGATCACCGGCGCCGCCGGCGGGCTCGGCGCGGTGATGACTGCCGCGCTGATCGCGGACGGCCACGCGGTGGCTGCAGTTGATCGCAACAGTGAAATGCTCAAGGAGCTCGCTGCGGCGCACGATGCCAAACACCTGTTTCCGATTCTGGCCGACGTCGAAGATGTCGACGCCTGCGCCGACGCCGTGGAAAAAACGGTGGCGCATTTCGGGCGCATCGATGGGCTCGTCAATAATGCCGGCATCGGCATGACGGTGGTCCGCCCCGACGCGGAAACGAAGCATCCGCAGGTCGAGGAACTCACCGCCGACATCTGGGACCGCTTCTTCGCCATCAATGTGCGCGCGCCCCTTTTGTTGACCAAGGCCGCCGTGCCGCATATGCGCAAAGCGCGATGGGGCCGCATCATCAATAACACGACGAGCTACCGCACCATGCACCGCGTGCTGCCCTATGGCGCCACCAAAGCGGCATTCGAGTCGATGTCGTCGGTCTGGGCGCAGCAGCTCGACGGCACCGGCATCACCGTCAATGTGCTGGTGCCCGGCGGGCCGACCGACACCCCGTTTATTTCCGACGCCGCCGGCTGGCCGCGCGACAAGATGTACCGGCCGGCGATCATGGGGCCGCCGATCCGCTGGCTGCTGTCGGAGGCGGCGAACGGCTTCAACGGGAGGCGCATCACCGCCGCCGAATGGGATACGTCGCTGCCGCCGGAGAACGCCGCGCGCAAGGCCTCACGCGAAATCGGCTGGCCGGAGCTGGCCGGCAAGCCGACCTGGTGGTGAGCGGCGTCGTCGACGCCGTATTTATTTCAGAGATATGAGTACGAGTGTATGCTCCACACGGGGGCAACGAGCGGAGGCTTACATGTCCAGCACGCAACCGAATATCGCCGGAATGCAGCGCGTGGTGACGAACGCGTTGCATAGGCACTGGAAGCTTTATCTATTCGAGGGGATCCTGCTGCTCAGCCTCGGCATCCTCGCCATTATCCTGCCGCCGCTCGCCACGCTGGCAGTGACCATTCTGTTCGGCTGGCTGTTTCTCATTGCCGGCGTCATGGGATTGTACACGACGTTCATGCTGCGGCACGCACCGGGCTTCTGGTGGTCGCTGATTTCCGCCGCGCTTGCCATCATCGTCGGCGCGCTGCTGTTGGTGCAGCCGCTCACCGGGGCGCTGTCGCTGACGCTGTTGCTGATCGCCTTTTTCGTCGTCGAGGGCGTCGCCTCGATCATGTTCGCGCTCGAGCACAAGCGCGAACTGACCGGGCAATGGGGCTGGATGCTGTTCAGCGGCCTCATCGACCTGGTCCTCGCCGCGATCATCATCGCCGGGCTGCCAGGCACCGCGGCCTGGGCGCTGGGCCTGCTCGTCGGCATCAACATGATCTTCGGCGGCTGGGCGCTGGTGCTGCTGTCATTGAGCGCGCGCAAGGCGTCGGGGGCGTGAGGCGTGGTTCGGAAACCTAATGTCCGCCACATAACGGCTCAACATGACCCTTCTCCGAACGATCGCAGGAAGTGTAGCGATGTTTTGCGCGCCGATATCGGCGACCTACGCCGGCCCATGCTTGGATGACATTGCTCGCGTGGAGGGCCAAATCAGCAAGAAGCTCGGTGCGATAGCCGCGGCAGGGCCCAGTGCACCGCAAGATGCGACCGCCTTCGGCAAGCACCTTCAACCGTCGCAGCGCTAGATTGCGACCGCGGAGGAAAAACTTGGCGAGTTATCGAAACAGAAGGTTGATGCCATCAGGCACGCAATGGATCGTGCGCGCGCAGCAGATGCTTCCGGTGATAAGAGCGCGTGCGAGCAAGCTCTTGCCGATGCCGAGCGTTAACTCGGTCGCTAGGTCGCTTAGCCTCCGTCACTGCCCGCTGGATCGCTCGGCCAACCGCCGGTCGTAATCGAGCACCGCCTGCAGCAGCACCTGGGCACCGGCGGCGCATTGTTCTTTCGACGAATATTCCGCCTCATTGTGGCTGATGCCGTCCTTGCAGGGCACGAATATCATCGCCGTCGGCGCGACGCGCAAGATGTAGGTGGCGTCGTGGCCGGCGCGCGAGACGATGTCGCGACTGGAGAAGCCCGACACCTTCGCCGCCGCGCGCACCGAGGCGACGCAGTCCTTGTCGAAGCGCACGGCCGGCTCCGCCGAGATTGGTGTGAACGCGATCTGCAAGCCGAGCTCGTCGCCGATGCGTTTGCTGGCGGCGATGAAGTCTTTCTCCATCGCGTCGATCACGGCGGCGTCGAGATCGCGTAGATCGAGGGTGAAGTAGACTTCGCCGGGGATCACATTGGGCGAGCCTGGCCTGACCTCGACACGGCCGACGGTGCCGACGGCTTCGGGGAATTTGCGCGCGATGGCGTTGACGACTTCGACTAGGCGCGCGGCGCCGAGCAGCGCGTCGTGCGCGGCGCGGCATCGGCGTGGTGCCGGCGTGGCTCTCCTGGCCGGTGACCGTGACCTCGTACCAGTGCATCGCCTGCACGCCGGTGACGACGCCGATGTCCTTGCCGTCGGCTTCCAGGAACGGTCCCTGCTCGATGTGCAGCTCGAAGAAAGCCGACAGCTTGTGGCCGCCGGACGGCTCCAGCCCGCGATAGCCGATCTTCGTCGAGCGCCGCGCCGAAGCTCTTGCCGTCGCGGTCCTTTCGCTCGTGCGCAAAGTCGCGCGCTGAAGACGCCGGCGAAGACGCCGGAGGCGATCATCGGCGGGGCGAAGCGCGAGCCTTCCTCGTTGGTCCAGTTGACCACCTCGATCGGCGCGAAGGTCTCGTAGCCGGCGCGGAGCAAGGTGCGCAGTGCCTCCAGCGCGGCGAGCACGCCGAGCGCGCCGTCGAACTTGCCGCCGGTCGGCTGGGTGTCGAGATGGCTGCCCATGCCGATCGGCGGCACGTCGCTGCGCTGGCCGCGCCGTCGCGCAAACATCGCGCCCATGTCGTCGACGGTGACAGTGCAGCCGAGTGTCTCGGCGCGCGCCTTGAACCAGTCGCGCACCTCGCGGTCGACGATCGGTCAGCGTCAGCCGGCAGATGCCGCCTTTGGCCGTGCCGCCGATCTTGGCGGTCTGCATCAGGTCGTCCCACAGCCGTTCGGCGTCGATGGTGAGGTTCTTCATGATCGTCACGTGTCGATGATGGCGACCGCGCGCGTCCAGCCGGCCGAGCCACCGCGCACTTTGACCGGAAAGCAGGCGATGGTGAAGCCCGTTGCCGGCAGCGCTTCGAGATTGTGCAGCTTCTCGATATGGCAATAGCCGATGTCGCGGCCGGCGCGATGGCCTTCCCAGATGAGGCTGGCGTCGTGCCTCTCGGCGTATTTTTGCATGGTGTAGATGAAGGGTGCGTCCCAGCTCCAGCCGTCGGTGCCGGCGACGCGGACGCCGCGCTGCAAGAGATACAGCGTCGCCTCGCGGCCCATGCCGCAGCCTTTGGCGACGTAATCGGGCTGGCCATAGGCGGCGCCGGCCGAGGTGTTCACCACCACGATGTCGAGGGGCGCGAGCGTGTGGCCGATGCGCTTGAGCTCCGCTTCGACGTCGGCGGCGCTCGCCACATAACCGTCGGCGAATTTGCGGAAATCGAGCTTGACGCCGGGCTGGAAGCACCAGTCAAGCGGCACCTCGTCGATGGTAATAGCGCGCTTGCCGTGGTCCATAGTGGAAGCGAAGTGCCAGGGCGCGTCGAGATGCGTGGTGCAGTGGGTGGACAGCTTGACCCATTCGAAGCCCCAGCCTTCGCCGTCCGGCAGGTCTTCCTTTTTCAGGCCGGGAAAGAATTTGAGAATGTCCAGCGCGGTCGCCTGGTGATCGAGGTATTCGATGCTCGGCCCGTAGCCCGGCGGGTCGGCGGCGACGGTGTTCTCCAGTGGCACCGAGATATCTATGATCTTGCGCGGCATGTTTCCCTGTCCGATGTTCGCTCACGATTACCATAGCGAGACTGTGCGGGAGCGAACATATGCCGGCCTATTGGGTTGCCCGTTCTAAGGTCAATGACCTCGTCGAATACAAGAAATACACCGATCTGGTGCCCGGCATCATCGCCAGGTTCGGCGGCAAGATGCTGGCGCGCGGCGGCCGGTTTCAGATCATGGAAGGGCCGGACAAATTCCATCGCTTCATTGTGATTGAGTTTCCGACGCTGGAGCAGGGCGTCGCCTGTTTCACATCGCCGGAATACGACCGCGCCGCAGCATTCCGCCGCGGCGGCGCCGGCGAGGTGGAGACGGTGATGGTGGAGGGGATATAGCCCACCGAAGGATTGTTGATTTTGACCATGATCTTGTCCGAAAACTGGTATCCACTTTTCGGGATCGTGCTCGACCGTCTTGCCTCTAGCGCGCGCAAGCGAAATACGCATAAGATGCAAAAAAACAACGACAATCGGGAGGACGACGATGCTGCATAACCTCAAATCGCGGACATTTGCCTGGATTGCGGGGGCGGCGCTCAGCTTCGCCGCCGTCACGATGTTCGTTGTCTCTGCCAGCGCGCAGAACAAGGAACCGATCAAAATCGGCTTCGGCATGTCGCTGACCGGCTTCCTGGCGGCGAACGGCAAGCAAGCACTGCTCGGCATGAAGATCTGGGAAGAGCAGACCAACAAGGCCGGCGGTCTTCTCGGCCGTCCAGTCAAGCTCGTCTATTACGACGACAAGAGCTCGCCGGCGGAAATCCCGGGCATCTACACCAAGCTGCTCGACGTCGACAAAGTCGACCTCGTGCTCAGCGCCTATGCCACCAACGACGTGGCGCCTGCCATGCCGGTCGTCATGCGCAAGGGCAAGACATTCATCAGTCTGTTCGCGCTCGACGTGAATGAACAGTTCCACTATCCGAAGTATTTCTCCGTGCTGCCGACCGGGCAGGACACCAAGGGCTCTTTCACCGAAGGCTTCTTCAATATCGCCTCCCAGCAGAATCCGAAACCGCAGACGGTGGCGCTGTCGATGGCCGACGCCGAATTCTCGCAGAACGCCTGCGCGGGCGCGCGCGAGAACGCCCGCAAGCACGGTTTCAAGATCGTCTACGACCAGAGCTATCCGCCGCCGCCGAAGACTACCGATTTCGCGCCGATCGTGCGCGCGATAAAGGCGGTCAATGCGGATCTCGTCGTCGTGTGCGCCTATCCGCTCGACTCGGTCGGCATGGTGCTGGCGGCCAATGAAGTCGGCCTGACGCCGAAAATGTTCGGCGGCGCGCTGGTCGGTCTGCAGGCCACCGTGTTCAAGGAGAAGCTCAAGGGCAAGCTCAACGGCATCGTCAACTACGAGACCTGGGTGCCGGACAAGAAGGAAATGTACAACGGCACCGAAGCCTTCTTTAAGGAGTACCAGTCGCGCGCCAAGGCCGAGGGCGTCGATCCGCTCGGTTATTATCTTGGCGGCTGGGGCTATGCCTACATCCAGATCCTCGGCGACGCAGTCAAGGGCGCCAACAGCATCAATGACGACAAGATCGCCGATTACCTCAGGACGCACACGTTCGACACCGTGATGGGCTCGATCAAGTTCGGCGCCAAGGGCGAATGGGCCTATAGCCGGATGCTGACGGTGCAGTATCACGACATCAAGGACGATGCGAACCTGGAGACCTGGCGCGGCATGAGCTACCAGACCGTGCTAGCGCCGGAAGACCTGGAGACCGGCAAGGTCATCTATCCTTACGAAAAGGCGCACAAGTAAGAGCGCAAGCCTTCAACGAATGAGAACGGCGCGGGCGAACTCCCGCGCCGTTTTTGTTGACCGTGTCCCGGGCGCGGCGCAGCGCGAGCGAAGCGAACGGTGCGACGCAGACCCGGCCCCTTTACGATTTCAGAGTCTGGAACGGCCCCGGATCAGCGGTGCATCATTCCGCTGCGCTTCGTGCTGCACCGCGCCCGGGGCACGCAGGCGTCACATCCCCAGATAAAACTTGCGGATCAACTCATTGTCGTTGAGTTCGTCGGCGGAGCGGCCCTCGAACTCGATCTTGCCGTGCACGATGACGTAGCCGCGGTCGGCGATGCGCAGGGCCTGGGCGAAGTTTTGCTCGGCCATCAGCACGGTGAGGTGATAATGGTCCTTGAGCTGCTTGATGGCGTCGATGGTGCGCGACACCAGCACCGGCGCGAGGCCGACGGACGGCTCATCGATCAGCAGGATGCGGGGAGACAGCATCAGCGCCCGCGCCAGAGCCAGCATTTGCTGCTCGCCGCCGCTCATCGAGCCGGCGAGCTGGCCTTTGCGCTCGGCGAGCCGCGGGAAAAGTTCGAAGCAGAAACCGAGATTGCGCCCGATCTCGGCGCGAGCCTTGACGCGGAAGGCGCCGAGCAGCAGGTTTTCCTCCACCGTCTGCCGCGGGAACAGCCGACGGCCCTCCGGCACCAGGGCGATGCCGAGATCGACGATCTGCTCGGTCGCCATGCCGATCAGGTCATGCGCCTCGCCGTCGATCTCGGCGACGATGCGGCCGCTGGTCGGGCGCACCATACCCATCACGCATTTCATCAGCGTCGATTTACCGTTGCCGTTGGTACCGAGCAGCGTCACGGTCTCGCCGGAATTGACGACGATCGAGACGCCGTGAATCACCCGCACGGAGCCGTAGGCGGCCTCGATATTCTCGATCCTGAGGCTGTTATTGGCCAATGTAGGCCCTCACCACTTCGGGATCCTGCACCACGGCTTCCGGCTTGCCGTCGGCGATCATCTTGCCGGACACCAGCACGATCAGACGCTGCGAAAAGCTCATTACCGCGCGCATGATGTGCTCGATCATGATGATGGTAATGCCGCGCTCATTGAGCCGCAGCAGCAAAGCAACGATGTCCTCGACTTCGGAATGTGACAGCCCGGCCATCGCCTCGTCTGCGAGTAGCAGTTTGGGCTCGGCCGCGACGGCGCGGGCCAGCTCAAGCTTGCGCATTTCCACCTGCGTCAGGTCGCGGGTGAAGTGCGCGGCCTTGGCATCGAGCGCCACCAACTTGAGCAGTTCGTCGCAGCGCGCGTCGAGTTCGGCGGCCGGCAGATGGTGGCCGCTGCGCGCCGCCACGGTATAGAGCAGCGGCACGCGGATATTGTCGGCGACCCTCAGGCTGGCGAACGGCCGCGGCAGCTGGAAGCTGCGCGAAAGGCCGCGCCGCGTGCGCTGGTGCGCCGCCAGCCCGTCGACCGGCTTGCCGTCGAAATGCACGCTGCCGCTTTCGTTCTGCAAGGTGCCGCAGATGCAATTGACCAGCGTGCTCTTGCCCGAGCCGTTGGGTCCGATCAGGCCGAGGCGCTCGCCCTGCGGCACCGCCAGGGTGATGTCGTCGAGGGCGACGAAGCCGCCAAAGCTCTTGCGCAGGTTTTTCACCTCGAGGATGGGCCCGCTCATGACTTACGCCCCTTGCGCATCCAGCCTTGTACGAGACCGACAATTCCGTTGGGCGCGACGATCACGAAAAAGATGAGCAACAGGCCGACGATGAGCAGGTTGCCGGCCGAGGAGATGGTGACGGTGGCGACCTGCTGCAGCGTGCCGAGCAGGATGGCGCCGACCAGCGGTCCGATCCAGGACGTGGTGCCGCCGATCATCGGCATGGCGATCGAGTTGACCGCGTAGGACAGATCGAAGGCGGTGTCCGGCTGCACGTAGCCGATATAGAAGCCGAACGGCGCGCCGGCCATGCCCATCAGCGCGCCGGAGAGCGTGGTCGCGATCAGCTTGAGCTTCAACGTCGGCACGCCGGAGGCCTCCGCCGCCAGTTCGTCGTCGCGGATGGTGGCGAAGCCGAAGCCGAGCCGCGAGCGCTCGATGAGCCGCGCCGTGGTCAAGGCGACGATGACCAGAACGATCATCAGCACGAACAGATACTGGATATAGGGACCGAAAAACGGAATCTTTTCCGGCGGAATGACATAGGCGCCGCGCGAGCCGCCGACATAGGCCCAGTTGACGACAAAGGTTTGCAACACGACAGCGAGCGCCAGCGTGGCGATGGCGAAAAACACGCCGCGCAGCCGTAGCGTCAGGTAGCCGGTACCGAGCCCGACCAGCCCCGCGATGACGCCGCCGGCGATGATGAGCACCGGGACCGGCAGCGGAAAAATCGCCTGCATCGGCGCCAGCAGGAATGCGGGTGCAACGCCGGCGACGTTCTGGCCGATGTTGAAGAGGAAAATGGCGGTATAGACGCCGATGGCGAAAAATCCGGCGGAACCGAAATTCACGTAGCCGCAATAGCCGCCGAGGATGTTCCAGGCGGTGGCGAGCACGATGTATTGCAGCACCGTATAGCCGGCAAAGAAAATGTAATCGTTGCCGAAATAGCGGCAGACGGCAAACAGCGCCGCGCCGATCACCAGTTGAACGAGGATGAAGATGGGGGTGCGCACCGTCTATCGCCCCAGCAGTCCGGATGGCCGCACAGCCAATGTGAGCAGCAAAATCCCGAACGCCACCGCGGGCGCCCATGAAGGCCCGTAAAAGGTCGCTGTGATGCTTTCGATGACGCCAAGCAGCAAAGCCGCGATCAAGGTTCCCGGCAGGCTGCCCAGCCCGCCGAGCACGCAGATGGCGAAGATGCGGCCGATGTAATCGCGGCCGGCCGATGGGATCACCGGCTGAATGATGATGAGAAACGCGCCAGCCATCGACGCGGTGGCGATCGACATGCCGAAGGCGATACGCTTGATGCGCGTCGGGTTGACCGCCATCAGTTGCAATGCCTGTGGATCCTGCGACACCGCCATCACCGCGCGGCCGATGAAGCTGCGCGACAGAAAAATCTGCAAGCCCGCAAACATTGCCAGCGATACCAGGCAGGGCACCAGCATGCGCAGCGGAAACTCCGTGACGCCGATGTGAAGGCTGGGGCCGATATAGGGCGCGTTGACGGAGCGATAGTCGACGCCAAACACCAGGTTGAGCCCCACTTCGGTGACGAACAGCAGGCCGAAGAAAAAAGCGAGCCCACGCAGCAATTCCTGGCCGCGCTTTTCGAACGACTGGTAATAGACCTGATAGACCAGCGCGCCGAGCGCATAGAATGCAGGCAGCATCACGATGCTCACGACGATCGGATCGATGCCGAGATTGATGTTGACGATGTAGGCGATATAGGAGCCGAGAATGATGAAGCCGGGGTGGGCGATGTTAACGATGTCGAGCATGCCGAACGAGATCGCCACGCCGGCGGTGACGGCGGCGTAGAATCCGCCGAGCATGAGCCCCGCGATTATGGCATTGATCAGCAGACCGTAGTCCATACGACTGAGCCGGCACAGCCACGGCGGCGCATCGACGCGATGCGGCCACGCTCTGCGTATCGAGATTGCCGGCGCTGCTCCCTCTGAAAGTTCACGTTTCTTGTTTGTCGCACGGCGACCGGCAAGCCGCCCCGCAACATCGCTCGGCAGTTTGCAGGAAGGGGAGCGGCTTGGCTAGTCCGATCAGGCGGCAGCCTGCGCCCGCACATTAGCGGGCAACGGCATCGGCTGGTTGGCGCTGTCCTTGAACTCGACGGTCATGAAGACCAGCTCCTTGTCGCCGAGATTCTCCAGGTCGTGCACCTTGAACTCGCCCTTGCCGTAAGTTTCGTGGCGCGTCTCGCCCGGCTGATAGGTGTATTCGACCGTGGTGCCGTCATGCACGTGCTGGCGGCCGCGCCCGCCGGATACCGAGGTCCAGAAATAGTCGAGCACGTGGCGGTGAAAGCCGATGCGCTCGCCCGGGGCGAGGCGGATGATCCAGACGCGCGTGCGTTCGGTTTCCGACAAAAGCGTCGAGCCGACGCAAGGGTTTGGATTCTTGCTCTCGCGGTCGAATTCGGCGCCAATATCGGCGGGCCACTGCGATTTGTCTTTTTTCTCGGCGGCCTTGTCGAGCATGGTCAGGGCCATAGCGAATTCCTCCGGTGCTATTTGCCTTTATATAGAGCATATTGCGCGCAACGGAAAGATTGAAGCGATTGTTGCCGGGATCCACGCCGAAACGCGCCCTTGTCATCGGCGGCTCGATGAGCGGGCTGCTATGCGGGCTTTTGCTGCGCCGCGCCGGCTGGGATGTGCACATTTATGAACGGGTGGGCAACGAACTTTCGGGCCGCGGTGCCGGCATCGTGGCGCAAGCTGAATTGATCGCGCGGCTGCGCGGACTGGGCTTGCCCACCGGCGGCCTCGGCGTCGAGATCACAACGCGCAAGATTTTCGACGCGGCGGGACAGGTCACCGAGGAAGTCGAATGCCCGCAGGTGCTCACCGCCTGGGAGCGCGTCTACCGGCTGCTGCGCGATGCGTTTCCGCAGCGGCATTATCATCGCGGCCGCGGGCTCGACGGTTTCACGCAAAGCGCGACAGGCGTCACGGCGCATTTTTCCGATGGCGAAAGCATTGAAGCGGAGCTTCTGGTGGGCGCCGACGGGCTGCGTTCCACCGTGCGCCAGCAGGCGCTGCCCGAGGTCGCGCCACTCTATGCCGGCTATTCGGCGTGGCGCGCGCTGATCGCGGAGAGCGCGATCCCGCCGGACGTGCATCGAGTGCTCTTTGCCTTCATGTCGTTCGGCCTGCCGCCGGGCGAGCAGTTCCTCGGCTATCCGGTGGCGGGGCCCGACAACGATCTGCGCGAAGGCCACCGCCGTTTCAACGTGGTCTGGTACCGGCCGGCCGACGAGGCGACGAAATTGCAATGGCTGCTCACCGACGAAAGCGGCGTGACGCATTCTATTTCCATTCCGCCGCCGCTGATCCGCCACGAGGCGATTGCCGAAATGCGCGCCGACGCCGAGAGGCTGCTGGCGCCGCAGTTCCGCCAGATCGTGCGGCTGATCGAGGAGCCGATCCTGCAGCCGATCTACGATCTGGAATCGCCGCGCATGGCTTTCGGCCGCGTCGTGATCCTCGGCGATGCCGCCTTTGTCGCGCGCCCGCATGTTGCCGCCGGCGTCTCCAAGGCGGCGGACGACGCGGCGGCGCTGGTTTCCGCCTTGCAGGCGGAGGCGGATGTCGGGCGCGCGCTCAAGCGTTACGAAGACGCGCGCTTACATGAGAATTTCCGTATCATCGAGCGCGCGCGCCATCTCGGCGCCTATCTGCAGGCGAGCCGCACGCGCGAGGAACAGGAACGCGCCGGCCGCCACTCGACCGAAGCCGCGGTGATCGCGGAAACGGCTGTGCTGGATTTTCTCTACGCCTGAGAGGCGCTATTTCAGGCCGAGAATTTTCTTCGCGTTGCCGCCGCACAGCGCAGCCGTGACCGATGCGTCGAACCCGGTCGAAACGACGTGCTCGATCGGATCGAAGTCGGCCATGTCGAACGGATAATCCGTTCCCATGACGATGCGGTCGGCGCCGTAAGTCTTCACCAGCGCTACAAGCTGATGCGGCGTGAACACGACGGTGTCGAAAAAGACGTTGCGCTTAAGGTACGTCGTGGGCGGATTTGGCAGCCTACCATGCGAGTCCGATCGCGCGCCCCACGCATGGTCGATGCGGCCCGAGTAGGCGCCAAGAAAACCGCCACCGTGCACCGCAAGGACGCGCAGCTTCGGGTGGCGTTCGAACACGCCGTCGAATAGCAGATAATGCAGCGCAACGGTGGTATCGAGCGGATTGCCGATGACGTTATTGAAATAGAAGCGGGCGAAACGTTGCGGCTGGGTAAAGCCGGTCGGGTGAATCATCACGAACGCGTCGAGTTCTTCGGCCTTCTTCCAGAACGGTGCGAAGGCGGAGTCGGACAGTTCCTTGCCGTTGACGTTGGTCAATATCTCAACGCCCTTTAAGCCGAGTTGTTTCATGCCCCGCTCAAGTTCATTGGCCGCCTCGTTGCCGTCCTGCATCGGCACGCCGCCGAGCGCGACCAGGCGATCCTTGTGCTTGCCGACATAATCCGCGATGCCATCATTGAGCGCGCGCGCCGCCTCAACGCCGACATCGAGCGGCAGATTATAATGGATTTGCGGCGGAGCGGGTGAGACGAGCTGCATGTCCACGCCCATGTCATCCATCACGCGGAATCGCTGATCGGTGGTCGCGATACGCCCGCGGATGTCGGCTGCCTGCTTGGCCATCAGGGCCTGTGTTTCGGGAGTCGAGGCTTGAACGAGCGGATCGGTGGATTGCTTGAGATGTGGCGTGACGATTTCGGCGACGCGCGGCACGGCCACATGCGCGTGCATGTCGACGGTGATGCTTTTCGGCCGACTCTCGCGCCCCGGTCTGCCGCGCTTACGCGCGGCCGTCGGCTCGTACTTGTTCCAGATTTCCGCCATTTCCATTGTCCTTGCGACGATTAAAATCAGAACACGCCCAGATGCTGGCGCAGCTCGGCACCGTCCAGGTCCAATTTCGCCGGCGTGGACACCACCGCCACGTGGCCGGTGTTGAGAATGACGATATCGTCGGCGACGTCGAACACCAGCATCGGGTTCTGCTCGACCAGCACGATCGACAGCCCGCTTTCCTTGAGCTTGCGGACGGTGGCCATCACTTCGGCGACGACCTGCGGCGCCAGGCCTTCTGACGGCTCGTCCATCAGCAGCACGCGCGGATTGCCCATCAGCGCGCGGCCGATCGCCAGCATCTGCTGCTCGCCGCCGGACAGATGCGCGGCGATCTGGCCATGCCGTTCGCGCAGCCGCGGAAACATCGCGAATACGGTGTCCGCCGTCCATGCGGCGTGCTTGCTGCCGGCATCTGGCTTGCGCGCGGCGACCATAAGGTTCTCGCGCACGGTGAGACTCTTGAAGATGCGCCGTCCCTGCGGCACCAGCGCCACGCCGCGCGCCGCAACCATCTCCGGCGACAGGCCGGTCACCGCTTCGCCGAACACGGTGACCTCGCCGTGGCGCGGCGGCAACAAGCCCATGGTGACGTTCATGCAGGTGGACTTGCCGGCGCCGTTACGGCCGAGCAAGCCGAGCATGCGCGCCTCGCCCAGCTCGAACGATACGTCGCTGAGCACGTGGCTGTCGCCGTAATAGGCGTCGATTGCGTGCAGGGCGAGGGCGCTAGTGGCCAAGATAGACCTCCCGGGTGCGCGGGTCGGCCACGACTTCGGCGCGGTTGCCCTCGACGATCACCTCGCCGAAATGCAAGAGCGTGATGCGCTCGGCGAAATCCAGCGCCACGTCCATGTTGTGCTCGATCATGACGATGGTCACATCGCGCGGGATCGCCATAAGCAACTGGTGCACGTCGCGACGTTCGTCGATGGAGAGCCCGGCGAAGGGCTCGTCGAGCAGCAGCAGTTTCGGATTCTGCGCCAGCGCCATGGCGATCTCGACGCGGCGGCGCTCGCCATAGGAGGTCTGCGCCAGCGGCCGCTCGGCAATGTGACCCAGGCCGACGCGATCGAGCGCCGCGCGCGCCTGATCGCTGAAATGGCCGTGGCGCGTCAGGTCGGTCAACGGATTCCAGCGCGACGGCGACAGGCCGAGCAAAGCGAGGCGCACATTGTGGATGATGGTGTCGTGCGGGAACAAGGTGATGATCTGGTAGGTGCGCGCCATGCCGAGATGGGCGCGGCGGCGGCTCGCCAGCTGGGTGATGTCGCTGCCGAACAGCTGGATCGAACCGGCGTCCGGCGAAAGCTCCCCGGTAATCAGGTTGAACAGCGTGGTCTTGCCGGCGCCGTTGGGGCCGATGATGAGGCGCCGCTCGCCGGGCTCAACGGCGAGATCGACGCCGCGCGTTACGTGCAGGCCGCCGAAGGCCTTGCTCAAGCCGGTGACGGTGAGCGCGCTCACGGCTTGCCCTCCGTCGCCGCAGGTTTCGCCGGCGCACTCATCATGCGCCAGGCCAGCCGCCACAGCCGTGCGCTGCCGGGCACCAAGCCATCCGGCATCAGGATGACGATGGTGACGAAAATGGCGCCGAGCAGCATGTTCCAGCGCTCGATGAAGCCGCTCACCACGCTCTTAACGACAACCACCAAGGCGGCGCCGACGATGGGCCCAAGCAGCGTGCCGGCGCCACCCGAGATCACCATCAGCAGCACTTCGGCCGAAGAGGTTAAGTCTACCGCCTGCGGGCTGATGAACTGGGTGTAGTAGACGAACAGGATTCCGGCGACTGCGGTCAGCAGCCCGGAAAACATGCAGGCCCAGAAGCGGATGGCCCAGACGTGGTAGCCGAGCGCGTTCATGCGGCGCGGCTGGTCGCGCGTGCCCATCAGCGCGGCGCCCAGCGGCGAGCGCACGAACACCGCCACCGCGGCGAAGCAAATTAGAAACACGGCCAGGGTCGTGTAATAGAAGCCGCCCGGCGAATCGATTGACAGCCCGAACGGGTGCGGCCGTCCATGCAGATTGATGCCGTTGTCGCCGCCGGTGACGCTGATCCAGCGATAGCAAAGGCCCCAGATGATCTCGCCAAGCGCCAGCGTGATCATGATGAAGCCGATGCCGGTCGCGCGCAGCGACAGCACTGCATAGATCGCCATCGCCGCCACGCCGATCACCAGCGCGGTGAGGATGGCGACGGTGTGGCCGAAGCCTGCCTGCAACATGTAGCCGGTGGCGTAGGCGGCGATGCCGAGCAGCCCGGCATGGCCGAGCGACACCAGCCCGCCGTAGCCGGCGAGCACATTCAGGCCGAGCGCGAAGATCGCCGAGAACAGAATCTGACTGGACACGTTGACGTAATAGTCGCCGGTCATCCAATAGGGCAGCGTGACCAGCGCCACGAAAACGGCGGCGAGGGCGGTAAGACGCGAGCTCATGACAAGAAGCTCATGGCACGAACCTGCCGAACAGGCCCTGCGGGCGCAGCAACAGCACCAGCAGCATGGGCAGGAAGAGGACGAAATAGGCAAGCTCAGGCAAAAGCGCCTGGCCGAAATTATAGATGAAGCCGATGACGATGCTGCCGACCATGGAGCCGAGCAGGCTGCCGGAACCGCCGAGAATGACCACCACCAGCGCCAGCGGCAGCATGTACTGGTCGATGCCGGGGTACACCGAGAGGATCGGTCCGCCGATGACGCCGGCAAAAGCCGCCAGGCCGGCACCGAGCGCGAACACGATGGTGAACAACTGCGAGACGCGGATGCCGACGACGCGGGCCATGTCTGGATCGTCGACGCCGGCGCGGATCATGGCGCCGAGGCGCGTGCGGTCGAGCAGCAGCCAGAGCGCGATGGCGACCACCGCGGCGATGCCGATGACGGCGATCCGATAAAGCGGAAACGCCAGCGGCCCGGCGCGGACGAAGCCGTTCAACTCCGATGGTGCCGCTACCGCGATCGGGTCGCCACCCCAGACCATCAGGCAGAAATCGGCGACGATGAATGAAATGCCGAGCGTAACCAGAACCTGCGCCAGCGGCTGGCCGGGCAGTTGCCGCAGCAGCAACCGTTCGATGATCGCGCCGAACGACGCGACCAGTGCAGCAGCCATCAGCGCCGCAATCCAGAAATTGAACATGGTGCCGAGCAGGCCGCCGACGAAGGTGGCGCCAAAATAGGCCCCGAGCATGAACAGCGAGCCATGCGTCAGGTTGGGGATGCGCATCAACCCGAAGATCAGCGAGAAGCCCGCCGCCAACAAGAACAGCAGGCTGCCGAAGGTGATGCTGTTGACCGTCAGCAGCAGCCAGAAGGTCATATCCGCTGTCTTTCCGCTTTATCCGCGACGGGATCCACAGCGGGCGCCGACCAGCGGCGCCCGCAGGGATTGTTTTTCAGATCAGCACTTCTTCACGGGCGGATAATTGCGCGAATAGACCGGGTGCGCGAGGAACTCCTTCTCCGGCCAGGTCCAGAACTGGCCGACGTCCTTGTAGGTCTTGACCGTCTTGTTCCAGAGCTTGAGACCGTAAGGCGCATCCGACCGCTTTTCCAGGCGGCGGACGTAGAAGTCGCCGACCACATTGCCGAGATGGTCGAACTTGATCGGGCCGCGCGGCGTGTCCGGCAAATTCACGGCCTTGAGCGCGGCCATGAATTTTTCTTTATCATCGACCGATCCGCCGGCGCCCTTCAGGCCGCCCTCGACCACGTCGCAGTTGACGTAGAGGCCCGCGGCGTATTGGCCGGGAATGGCGTTGAAGTCTTTTATGATAGCCTTGACGAATTTCTGGTTGGCGTCGGTCGGCAGATCGAGCGTGTAAGGCACGCAACTCACCATGCCGACCGCCTCGTCGCCGAAGGCGTGCAGCAATGCGTCGTCGGCGCCGGTCTCGCCGGTGACAACCGGAAATTTGAGGCCGTAATTGCGCAACTGCTTCATGAAGGCGAGCGGGCCGGATCCGGCAAAGCCCTGGCAGAGGACGTCGTTACCGCTCATCTGCGCAAGGTAGGGCGTGTAGTCCGGCGTGCCCAAGGGCGCCCATAGCTTGGCGCTCACGCAGCCGCCGTCCTTTTCGAACGCCGCCTGGAAGCCGCCTTCCTGCTCGTAACCGAAGGCGAAGTCGTAATCGATGGTGATGGCCTTCTTCAGACCCATCTCGGTCGCCGCGTAGTGACCCATCGGCTGCATGCACTGCGACGAGGTCGCCGACGGCCGCAGGAAATAAGGATTGGGCGTGCGCTGGGTCAGATCGTCGGCGCCGGCGAGGCTGAGCAACGGCGTCTTGTGCTCGCGGAAATAATCGGAGATGGCGAGCAGCTCGAAAGCGGCGAGCGGCCCGACGATGACGTTGACCTTGTCGCGCTCGATCAGCTCCTGGGTCTTGGTCTTGGTACCGGCTGGCTTGCCGCCGGTATCGGCGGAGAAGAACTCGACCGGTCGGCCGGCCATCTTGTTGTCATGCACCTTCAGCCAGGTGAGCACGCCCTGTTCCATCTGGATGCCGCCCTGCGCCAGCGGGCCGGTTTTGACGGTGAGCAGGCCGAGCTTGAACGGCGCGGCTTGCGCGACCGCCGGCATCGGAAACTTGAGTGTCGCCGCCGCGGCGCCCGCGGCGGTCGCGGCCATGAATTTACGGCGAGTGAATTTACCAGGCATTTTGTTCCTCCCTCTGTCGCCCCTGATGGGGCTCGTTTTTTTCGGCCTTGATCGGCCTTCATCGCACGCCTGCGCGGCCTTACGAATCCAAGTTTTTATATGTCGGCCGGTTGGTCCCCACGCTGACTGACTGAACCACGCCTATCATCCGCTAATGTGTTCCCGGATGTAAAGCCGGGTCGCTCCCGGCGGCGACGCGACGCGGCATCGCTGCCGCGCAGCGCGTCGACTATTTGCGCCGCTGCTTCCTTCCACTTGCCTGCTTTTTCGGCGGAATGATGGGCAGCAAAAGATAGGGCGCTTTTCCACCTGTGAAATGCAAGGTGGTGATCCCATTGAACGTTGCGAGCGGCCGGTCGCGCGGATCGTTGTGCAGGAACGGACCGCAGCCCTTCAGTTCATTCTTGAAATTCGACAGCTTGCCGCCGCTCGCCCCGCCATATTCGTAGTCCTTGCCGCGGATCGACAGGCCAACGCGGAAACCTGCGGGAACCACGATTGAGGTCGGCCAGATCTCGATGTCGAGGTCCACCGGCTTGCCCCTGGCGAGCGGCTGCTTCTCGTCATGGGTGTGATAGGGGCGATATAGCGTCGACAGTTTCTTGTCGAGCTTGCGCTGCGAGGCGCGCAGCCAGCCCTGCGCGACGGGCGTGTGCGGGTCGATGGCCCCCTGAAACACGACTTCCTTCAGATCGCCGGAGAACACTCGCAGCACGATAAAAAAATCGGCGTCGCTGGTCGTCGACGAGGCGACGAGCTTGAGCGCCGAGGGGCCGGTGATTTCGATTTCGAGCGCAAACGGCGGCGTGAGGAAGACGAGGCCGTCGCTCATGGCGGGGAACGATAGTTTGGCGCCGCGCGCAGGCTTCTTGGTCGTGAGGGCCATGCTCACCGGATCGAGATAGAACTTCGTCCAGCGCGTGCGCTTGAGCGGCCATTCGTTCTCGGCGCGGCCTACGAATTTCTCGCCCGAATGGCGCACCTGCAGCAGCACCTTCGGCTGCCGTCGCCATTTGGCTTTCTTGCCGTGCAGGAAATAGTCGAAGAACTTGAGCTGCTGCTCACGGCCATAGTCGGTGTAGAAATGCGTCCAGTGCTCGATGCCATGCGCCTCCAGCCATTTCTCTTTCGAGGCGGCGCGCACGAAGCCTTCGAAATTGCCGCGCGGGTGCAGGCCTTGGCCGCCCCAATTGGCGGCGGTGAACAAGGGCGTGACGACCTTCTCCCACACTGGCGCGCGCGCCTTGTGGTAGTCGTCATCCATCAGATGCGCGGCGATCTCGGCGCCGAAATCGGCGCGGTTGGCCGCCAGCTGCCGATCGGTCATGATTTCCGGTCCGCACACCAGCCCGCCATGCACGCGGCTGCGTTTGCCGCGTTCGCCGGCGCCGTATTGCACGGTCTTCACCTGCATGTCGTACCAGTTCTCCCAGAAGGTCGAGAGAATGCCGCCGTGATGTGTCATGTCGCGGTACCAGTCGGCGGCGCCTTCCCACACGCACATGGCGGCGAGATGCGGCGGCTGCAGCGAGGCGACGTGCCATTGGTTGATGCCGTAATAGGAAATGCCGTTGAGCCCGACCTTGCCGTTCGACCAGGGCTGCGCGCCCGCCCATTCGATACAGTCGTAGAAATCTTTTGTTTCGCGCGGCGAGAAATGATCGATGAAGCCGGGCGAGCAGCCGGCGCCGCGCGAATCGACGCGCACGCAGGCGTAATTATGCGGCACCCATTTTTCCGGATCGACCACCTCCCAGCTCTGGTAGAGATTGCTGGAGCCTTCGACGACGTCGGGATGCGTCGTCGCCATGCGCTGCCAGGCGCTGGGGTAGCCGTCCTGAAAGGCGAGGCCCTTGGCGTAGGGGCCGTAGGAGAGGATGACCGGATAGCGGCCGTCCTTCACCGGACGGAAGACGTCGGCGCGCAGCACAAGATTGTCGTCCATGGCGATCGGCACGTCCCAGTCGATGCGCATGCCGTCGCGCACTTCCGATCGCTGCTGCAGCGCGGCCATGCCTAGCGAGCCCTTTTTCTCCGCGTCCGTTTGAACTTTGCCATTCTTTCCATCACCGCGCAGACCGCGGCAGTATCCTCAGCGCCGTGGCCGCTCGCCATCGCCTTGCGGTAGATCGGCTTCGAGGTGTTGAACATCGGCGTCGGCACGCGCATCTTGCGCGCAAAATCGGCGATCACGCGCATGTCCTTGTCCCAGACGTCGATCTTCATAGTGGCGTCGCCATAGCGGCCCTTGACCATCATCGGCGCGCGCAATTCAAACACGCGTGAATTGCCGGCGCCAGCGCGGATCAGGTCGAAGATCATCTGCGCATCGAGCCCGGCTTTCATGCCTAGCACCATGGCCTCGGCGCTAGCGACGTTGTTGACGGCGACCAGCAGGTTCGCCACGTATTTCATTTTGCTGCCGTCGCCGAATTTGCCGACGTCGTAGACGCGGCGGCCGAAGGCCTCGAACATCGGCTTGAGCCGCCTAATGATACGGGTGTCACCGCTGGCGTAGAACACAAGATCGCGGTTTTTCGCCTGCGATCCGGTGCCGCTGACCGGGCAATCGAGCATGACGTGGCCGGCTTTGCGCAACACGCGCTCGGCTCTTTCCTTGTCAGCGATGGTGAAGGTGCTCATCTCCACGATCACCTTGCGTGACAACTTGCCGCCGGCGATTTCGCGCGCGGTGGCGGCTAGCGCCTGCGGCTTGGGTAGGCTGGTGAGAACGACTGGTACTTTCGCGGCAAGGTCGGCGGCGCTTTTGGCGATGTCGACGCCGGCACGTTTCGCCTCGCGGCGGCGCGCGGCGCTGATGTCGTAGCCGACGACGCGCCAGCCCGCGGCGGCCAGGTTCCTGGCGAAAGCGCCGCCCATGATGCCGAGGCCGATCACGCCGACCGTGCCTTTACGCCGCGTGGCCGCCGCCATTTCAGTTTTCTCCCTGTCAAAAAAGAAAATCGCCGATCCAGTCGTCGGTCCGTCTTATGCGTTCGGACCTAGCCCTGTCGAGTGGCATGCGGCTTTCACGCCGCTCGCTGATCGCCTATCGTCGCGGGCAAAGCGGGAGGAACGATGCAGATCGGCGTAGCAGGTCTCGGCGCCATGGGCAGCGCGTTGGCCGCGCGGCTCATCGAAGTTGGCCATCAGGTTACCGTGTGGAATCGCACTGCGGCGAAAGCCAAGCCGCTCGCCGACGCCGGCGCCAAGGTGGCCGCCACGCCTGCCGCGCTCGCCGCGGCTAGCGAGACCATCATCACTATCCTCACCGACGGTGCGGCGATCGAGACGGTCTATTGCGGGCCGAACGGGCTGCTCAGCGGCGACGTCAAGGGCAAGCTGTTCATCGAGATGAGCACGGTGCCGCCCAGGGTCGAGCTCGATCTGACGCCGAAGGTGCGCGGCAAGGGCGCGGCCTTTGTCGAGTGCCCGGTCGGCGGCTCGACCACGCCGGCGCGCAGGGGACAACTGCTCGGGCTGATGGGCGCGGAGTCCGCCGATGTGGTCCGGGCGACGCCGGTCCTCGATCAGCTCTGCCGCAAGGTCGAACATTGCGGGCCGGTCGGCGCCGGCTCGTCGCTGAAGCTGGCAATCAACCTGCCGCTGATGGTCGCCTGGCAGGCTTACGGCGAAGCCTTCGCCATTGCCCGCGACGTCGGCTGGGAGCCTAAGCGTTTGCTCGAACTGTTCGCCGAGAGCAACGGCGCCAATAACGGCCTGAAGATGCGCAAGGACATGATCGCCGCCATGATGGAACACCGCGATCCAGGGCCGACCACGTTCAGCATTGCCAACGCGGTGAAGGACCTGCGCACCATGGTCGAGACTGGCACGGCGAAGGGTGCCGACATGCCGGCGACCAAGGCGGCGCTGGCGGCCTTCGAGGAAGCCAACAGCAAGGGTCTCGGCGACGGCGACGGCGCGCAGCAATCGGTTTATTGGTCGAACTCGGAAAAAGTAGGGAGCGTTCATTTATGTCCGTATCACTGGCGCAAGCGTCCACCATCGTCGATGCCACGCTGAAGAAAGCGCGCGAGCTGAAACAGATGCCACAGACCGTGGTGGTGCTGGACTCCGGCGGCCACGTCGTCTGCGCCAAGCGCGAAGACGGCTCCGGCATCATCCGTTTCGAGATCGCCGTCGGCAAAGCTTATGGCGCGCTCGGCATGGGCTGGGGCGCGCGCACCATGATGGAGCGCGCGGCGCAAAATCCGAATTTCCTCACCGCCATTGTTGCTGCGAGCGGCGGCCACCTGGTACCCAATCCGGGCGGCGTGCTGATCCGCGACGCCGGCAACGCCATCATCGGCGCCGTCGGTATTTCCGGCGACACCGGCGACAATGACGAGATCATCGCCTGCGCCGGCATCGAGGCGGCGGGACTGAAGGCCGATCCGGGCGGCACGAAGAAATAGGGGGCAATCGTGAAACTATTTTCCTTCTGGCGTTCGCTGGCGACGTTCCGCGTGCGCATCGCGCTCAATCTCAAGGGCATCACGCCCGACGAGGTGATCGAAGTCAATCTGCCGAAAGGCCAGCAGCGCGAGGAGCGCTTCCGCAAGATCAATCCGATGATGGCGCTGCCGGCGCTGATCGAGGACGACGGCACGGTGTTGTTTGAATCGCTTGCCATCCTCGAATATCTCGACGAGACACATCCCGACCCGCCGCTCTTGCCGAAGGCGCCGAAGGCGCGGGCCCGCGCGCGCGCCATCGCGCAGATCTGCGCCTGCGACACGCATCCGCTGATCGTGCCGCGGGTGCGCGAGTATCTCGAGCACGAATACAAGGTCGATGCCGCCGGCGTGGCGAAATGGGGCTACCACTGGCACGAGACGGCGCTGAAGGCGCTGGAGGCAAATCTCGCCGGCTCGAAGGAAACCGGGCGCTACGCGCAGGGCGACTCGATCACCGTCGCCGACATCTGTCTCGCAGCGCAGTCGGTGGGCGCCGCCTATTTCAAATGCGACATCGCGCCTTATCCAACGTTCAAGCGCATCGTCGACACCTGCTTCCAGAATGAGGCCTTCGCCCGCGCGCATCCGCTCAAGCAACCGGGCGCGCCGGCATCGGTGTGACCATGACCGAGGAGCAAATCCGCTTCGAAGACGGCGCCGCCTACGAGGAAATGATGGGAAAATGGAGCCGGATCGCCGGCGACGTTTTCCTCGATTGGCTGGCGCTGCGGGCGCGCCTGCGCTGCGTCGATATCGGCTGCGGCAACGGCGCCTTTACCGAACTTCTCGTGCAGCGCTGCGCGCCCGCCGAGGCGTACGGCGTCGATCCGGCACCGGCACAGATCGCCTTTGCGCGCAACCGGCCGGCCGCGCGCATCGCGCAATTCCACGAAGGCGATGCGATGTTGTTGCCGTTTCCCGCCGATAAATTCGATGTGGCGACGATGGCGCTGGTGATCTTCTTCGTACCGGATCCGGAAAAGGGCGTTGCCGAGATGGCGCGAGTGGTCAGGCCGGGCGGCGTCGTTTCGTCCTATGCCTGGGACGTACCCGGCGGCGGATTTCCGATGGAGCCGATCCGCGCGCAGATGCGTGCCATGGGTCTCACGCCGATGGGGCCGCCGCGCCCGGAGGCATCGCGCATGGACGTGTTGCGAGACTTATGGTCAGGCGCGGGGCTTGAACAGATCGACACCAAGGAGATCGTCGTGCAGCGGACCTTCGCCAGTTTCGAGGAGTTTTGGGCGATCAATCTCAAAGGCTCGAGCGTCGGACCGACGGTAGCCAAGATGACGCCCGCCGAGGCTTTGCGCCTGAAAGAGGGGACGCGCGAGCGCATAGCCGCCAACACCAATGGAAGCATCACAACTTCGGGCCGCGCCAACGCCATCAAGGGCCGCGTGCCGAAATAGTCAGGAGCGCAATTGTTTCTTCGGCGCCGCAATCGCTGCGTCCAACATGTCGTGGATGTGCGCGACCTCGTGCTCGAAGCGATCGAGGAACAGCCGCGCCTGCGTCGAAAGCGAGCGCCGCGTCGGCTGGATCACCACGAATTCGGCGTGTAGCTCCGGCGCAACGATCGGATTGACGATCAACTCGCCGCGGCCGATGTCGTTCACCGAGATCACGCTCGGCAGCACCGTCACCCAGTCCGAGCGGGCGACGAATTCCAGCGTGGCGATCATCGCGTCCATTTCCAACATGGCGTCGACCTCGACGCCGTGGCTCTGGAAATAGGTCTCGAGATTGCGCCGGCGGATATTGTCCGGCCCCGGCACAACGATCTTCAGCGGCTTGATGTCGCCGAGCCGCAGTGGGGCGAGGGCGGCGAGGCCGCGCTTGGGGCCGGAGATCAGCATTTCGCGGTCGCGCACCAGGAGCCGCGACTTCAGGCCAAGCGTGCCCTCGAAGGCCGGCACCACGGCAAAGTCGAGTTCGCCGTCGAGCACCATTTGCGTGAGCAGGCCGCTATAGCCCTCGACAATGTGCAGGCGCACCTCCGGGCAGCGTGGCACGAAATCGTCGAGCACCGGCGCCAGCACCGCGCGGGTGAAGGTCGGCATCAGTCCGATGCGCAATTCGCCGGTGACCTGGCCGGAGAGCGAGCGCGCCTGCTCGGCGGCATTTTCCAGCGCACCGACCGCCTCGACGCAGCTTTTGTAGTAGCGCAGGCCGGCCGGCGTCGCGGTCACCCGGCCGGCTGAGCGCAAGAACAGCTTGACGCCAAGCTTGCGCTCCACCGCCGCCACATGCTGCGAAATGCCAGATTGCGTGGCGTTTTCCCGCGCCGCCGCGCGAGTAAACGAGCCTTCCTCGCAGACGGCGATGACGGCGCGGACCTGGCGGAGCGGAATTTGACGCATGCCACACTATTAGAAAACATAATGCCTAGGCACAGAATATATTATTTCTTCTGGCCCCGCCACCGGCTTTAAGATTTCGCCCAATCAACGAACGGCGCGCTTAAAGCGCCAGTCGGGAGGACGCCATGGGCACTGCGAATTTCGGTACCGTCGGCATGGATTGGCAGCAGCGGGTCAACTGGGACCGGCTGCGCAAATACCGCACCGAGCGCGCGCGGACGATGATGAAGAAACACGGGCTTGGCGCCGTGCTCTGCATGTATGACGAGAACGTGCGCTATTTGACCGGCACGCTGACGCCGGGCTGGAACCGGCTCAAGCCGGGTCTGCGCTATGCCATGCTCTGCGGCGACGGCGCGCCCATTTTGTTCGAGCAGGGCGATCTCGGTTTCCAGATCGAGCGGCATTCGCCCTGGATCCCCAAGGAAAACGTGCGGCATTCCTTCGCCTGGATCAAAGGCGCCGCCGGCCCCGCCTCGGTGCAGCAGGTCAACAAGTTCGTCGCTGCCGTACAGGAGGCGATGAAGGAACACGGGGTCGCCGGCCAAAAGCTCGGCTGCGACTTCATCGATATCAACATGATCAACGTGTTCAAGGAGAAGAATATCCACTGGACCGACGGCATGAGCGCGATGATGGACGCGCGCGCGGTCAAGAACGAGGACGAGCAGGAATGCTTCCGCATCGTCGGCGCCATCGGCGACGCCACGCATTGGGAATGCATGAAGTTTCTGCGCCCCGGCATCACCGAGAATCAGGTGACCGCGCATCTGATGGAGTATCTCTACAATTTCGCCGGCATGGAGGATGTCGAGGACGTCATCGTCTCATCCGGTCCGAACACCTGGCCGAACTGGCGCAATTTCTCCGACCGCATCATCCAGCCCGGCGACATCGTGTTCATGGATTTGGCGGCGCTCACCTGGAACGGCTACAAGTCGTGCTACTACCGCACCTATTGCGTCGGCAAGGAGCCGAGCAAGGAGCAGAAGGAAACCTACGAGATCGCGCTGAAGTGGCTCTACGATTCCATCGGCGCGGTGAAAGTCGGCGCCACCACGCGCGATATCGCGCTAAAGTGGCCCTCGGCGATGGAGACCTGGGGCTACGAGGACGAGGATCAGGCCGCCGCCAATCTCTGGGGCCACGGCCTCGGCCTCGCGCAATACGATCCGCCGGTGATCTCGCGCATCTGGTCGCTCGACCATCCGATCGATATTCAGGAAGGCATGACCTTTGCCCTCGAAACGCAGCACGGCAAGAAATACCGTTACGGCGTGCGCATCGAGGAAATGCTAATCGTGAAGAACGACGGCATCGAGATCGTGTCGAATTTCCCGGTGAAGCAGATCACCGTGGTCGATCCGCTGCCGGGTTACGGCGATCACGTCAAGTGACGGACTCGTTCATCGTCGCACTCGACACCACTGAAGGAACCGACGCCGAACGCGTCGGCCCCAAGGCGGCCAATCTGGCGCGGTTCATGCAGGCAGGGCTGCCGACGCCGGGCGGATTTGTGCTCACGGCAGAAGCTTATCGGCGGCAACAGCGACACCTCGCCGTCGAGGACATGGTCCGCGCCTATAGCGACGCCGACCTGCCGACCTCGCGCAAGCTGTCGGTGCAGATCCGGCTCGCGCTTTATCAAGAGCCAATTGCGCCGGAGATTCTCGAACCGCTGCTCGAGGCCTGGCGCATGCAGCGGGTGGATGGCTCGCTCGGCGCGGTGCGCTCTTCGGCGTTGATCGAGGATCGCAAGGGCGCCAATTTCGCCGGGCAATTCGAAAGCTTCCTCGGCCTGTCGGACGAAGGCGAATTCTTGACCGCCGTGCGCGCCTGCTGGGCGGCCCTGTGGACCTCGAATGCGCGCCGGTACATGGACAATCACGGTCTGTCGCCGGCCGATACCGCTATGGGCGTGCTGATCCAGCCGCTTGTTGCCGCGCGCGCCTCGGGTGGGGCGTTAAGCGAAACCGCTGAAGGCCAGATGCTGATCTCGGCTACCTGGGGGTTGGGCTCGGCCATCGCCCAGGGCGAAGTGGTGCCCGACCGCATCGTGCTCGCGCGCAACGGCTTCCTGCGCACCATCGAGGCGGGCCGCAAGAGCCATCGCGACACCTGCGCGCATGGCGTTGCGGCGCCGCAGTTGGTGCCCGAAGATCAAGTGAGCGCGCCGTGTCTTTCGCCCGGCGAGGCGGTGACGCTGGGCCGCTTGCTGAAAAAGTGCGAAACGCTCGCCGGTGGCCCCGTCGAGATCGAATGGGCGATGGACGAAAGCGGCTTCAAGCTGTTGCAGTCGCGGCCGCTACACGTCGAAGCGCCGATCGCGCCCGACCCGATCTGGCTGCAGCACCCCGGAATCAATGGTCACCCCGCCGGCATCGGCTGGGGCGCCGGCAGGGCGGTGGTGGTCAACTGCGAATGCGAACTCTCGCGCGTGGCGCCCGGCGACATTCTGGTGACGCGCGTTGCCGGCCCGGCGCTCAGTCACATCCTGTCGCGCGTCGCCGGCGTAGTGGCGGAGCTTGGCGGCTCGACGTCGCATCTTGCTTCGCTCGCGCGCGAGCGCGGCATCCCCATGGTGCTCGGCGTGCTCGACGCCACGCGTAAGATTCCCGACGGTTCGCAATGCGCGGTGGACGGCGTCGCCGGCATCGTGCGGTGGCTCAGGTGAGCAAGCCGCGCATCTTCGTGACGCAGCCGGTCGCGGAGAGCGCGCTGAAGCGTTTGCGGGCAATCGGAACTGTGAAAGTCTTTCCCGATGACAGCCGCATCATCCCGCACCGGACATTGGTTGCCGCCGTGCGCAACGCCGACATTCTCTTCTGCCTGCTGCACGACGGGATCGATCGCGCCGTCATCGCCGCCAATCCGAAGCTGCAGCACGTCGCCGCGCAATCGATTACGCCGTCGAACATCGACGTCGTGACCGCGACGAAACTAGGCATCCCAGTCACGGTGACGGCGCCAGTTACCACCGAGGCGACGGCCGATTTGACCTTCGGGCTGATGCTGACGGTGGCGCGGCGGACGGTGGAGGGCGACCGACTTGTGCGCGCGGGAAAATTCCCCGGTGGGCAATCTCGGCATCTGCTGGGTGCCATCGTGCATGGCAAAACGCTCGGTCTTGTCGGCGGCGGCGGGCTGATCGGCAAGGCGGTCGCTGCGCGTGCCCGTGGCTTCTCCATGCGCATGCTCTATTGGACGCCGCGGCGCAAGTCGCAAAGCGAGGAGCACGCAGCCGGGCTCACTTACGTAGCGCTCGACGACTTGCTGCGCCAATCCGATTTCGTCTCCATCCATTCCCCGCTCAACAAGGAAACTCTTCACCAAATCGGCGCACGCGAGCTCGGGCTCATGAAAAAGACCGCTTTCATCATCAACACGGCGCGCGGGGCGATCATCGACGAGGCGGCGCTGGTGCGCGCACTCAAGCAGAAGAAAATTGCAGGCGCCGGGCTCGACGTTTTCGAGCACGAGCCCAAGGTTTCCGCCGAACTGAAACGCATGAAAAACGTCGTGCTGGCGCCGCATCTCGGCAGCGCCACGCCCGAGGTGCGCGAATTGATGGCCAATATCGTGGTCGATAATATCGAGGCGCTGATCGCCGGAAGCGTGCCGCCGAATTGCGTCAATCCGCAGGTGCTGGTGAAATAGGCTTACGAAATCCGGGAGGACGGTCATGGCAGACTTGCCAAAGCTCGACGTGGTGATCGGCAACAATTTCGGCCATCTGCCGATGTTCGTCGGCGCCGAGAAAGGCTTCTTCAAGAAGCACGGCGTCGACGCCACGATGCTGGTGGTCGACACCGGCACCGACATGGTCAACGCCATGCACGACGGTCGCGCCCAGATCGGCGACATGAGCACCACCACCTATCTCAAAGCGGTGCACGCCGGCGAGCCGTTTCTCGTCATTGGCCTGATCATGAACGATGCCACGAGCGACGCCTGCGACGATCCGCTCGCCATCGTCACCAAGAAGGGCACCGGCGTTACGCCCGGCAAGGTCACCGACCTCAAAGGCAAGCGCGTCGGCCTGGCAATCGGCCAAACCTCGGACGAATACACGAAAATGGTGCTGCGCCGCGCCGGCATGAAATACGAGGACATCAAGATCGAGAACATCTGGTCGCAGTTTGGCCTCGCGCCGGCGTTGGCCGAGGGCAAGGTCGACGCGGTGGTGTCGTGGGAGCCTTACGTCACGCAGGTGCTGACGCAGGTGCCGAATTCCTATGAGGTGATCCGCGGTGGTCACCACATGTCCTATGTGATGGTGGCGACGGCGCACGGGCCGACCGTCGAGGCAAAGCCTGAGCTGGTGAAGGCCATCACCGCCGGTCTGGCGCAATCCTCGCACTACACCCGCAGCAACCGCGACGAGGCGGTAGAGATTTTCGCCAAGATGGTGCCGGGCACCGACGTCGCCATCGGCAAGAAGGGCGTGCGCCACATTTCATTCGATCCGCGGCTGTCGCCGCATGTGCTGCGCGCTTTCGAAAACGCCGAGGACCAGGTGCTGCACAACACGCTCAAGGGCGCCGTGCGCCTCGACGTGCCTGGCCTGTTCCGGCCACAGTTCATGGCCGAAGTGGAGAAGGAGCACCCGGAATATTTCGCGGATTTGCCGAAGTTGAAGTAACTCCGCCTCATCCTTCGAGACGAACGCTTTGAGTGCTCCTCACCATGAGGCCACAAGGGCTTGCTATTTAATCGCCTGCGGGTTGATCGGCGAGCCGGTGCCGCCGGTGATGATTAGTGGCGGGCCGCAGAAGAAGAACTCGTAGACGCCGTCCTCGGCGCAGTCCTCGGCCAGTTCCTTGAGATAGAAAATCTCGCCCATGCACAGGCCCATGGCCGGGATCACCACCCAGTGCCAAGGCTGGTTCGCCTCTTTCGTCTCGTTCGGCCGTACCTCGACGCCCCAGGTGTCGGTGCAAATGGCGGCGATCTGCTTGTCCTGACACCAGTAGCAGTTCTCGAACTTGACGCCGGGCGCGTCGCCGCCGGCATAGCCGCCCCATTTTTTCTCAGCGAGACAGCGTTCCATCTGCCCGGTGCGGATTATTACGAAATCGCCGCGACCGATGGCGACGTTCTGGTCCTTGGCGCATTTGTCGAGCTCATCGTTGGCGATGCTTTCGCCGTCGGCCATCCATTGCACGCCGCGGAAGCGGGCGATGTCGAGCAGCACGCCGCGGCCGACCATCTTGTTCTTGGAATGCTCGATGCCGAGCACGTTGAGGCCACGCGCGTCCACCATCTTGGCTTCGTGGCCGTTGTAGCCCTTGTCCTCGTAGAAAATGTGGCCGAGCGCGTCCCAGTGCGTCGCGCCCTGCACGCACAGCATCAGCGTGTCGTCGGCGTAGCGTAGCTTGTTCCAGTCCTGCCGTCCGGCGATGGCGTCGGTGCCGGTGGCGAGCATCTGATGGATTGGGTTGAAGCGGCCACCGAACAGGCCGGTCTGCGGGCCGTTGCGGTCGAGCGGAATGCCGAGCGCGAACACCTTGCCGCTGCGGATTAGCGCCGCCGCCTTGACGATGTCCTCCGGCTGCACGTGATTGAGCGTGCCGATCTGGTCGTCCTTGCCCCAGCGCCCCCAGTTCGAGAGTTTCTTCGAGGCCTCGGCGATGGTGCCCTTGCCGACTTTGATATTCATGGCGCGGATCCTCTTTTGCGTTTCTGATTATGCGCTTCGGCCGCGTGTTATTTCCCCGCAGTTGCCGCGGCAGTAATATTGCGCCCAACTCCGACGGTCCATCAAGCCGGATTGAGAAAAACCGCTTCAAGCTCGGCGTGCAGTTTTCTCAGGATCAAATTCGCCGACAATGCGGAGGCGTTGGCGCGCGTTGCTTCGCGCCGTAGCGGCGATCATTGATCTTTCGGCGGTCCGTCCGGATTGGTTTTGTCGTCCTGTTTTTTCTTGTGGTGCTCGTGATCTTTTTTCTTATGGCGTTTTTCCTAGCCCTGGAGCTTTGTCGCGGTACCGCCGCCTTTGGCCTCCACCAGACACGGCGTGGTCGCGATCGAGGCTGCTAAATCCAATGTCAGTGCAAGCGTGCGACGCATGTGCGCCCCCATTTAAGAAACCGCAGAGTGCTAATTTACCTCCGCGTGACGGTGGCTCCAACTAGAGCCGATCGGGTGGCTCTCAAATCTTCCCCAGCGCCCTGAGAACCTTGTCCGGTGTGAACGGCATGTCGGTGAGCGGCTGCGCGTGAAGCGGGCGCAGGGCGTCGTTAATGGCGTTCATCACGGCGCCCGGCGCGCCGGCGGTGCCGGCTTCGCCCGCGCCCTTGGCGCCGAGTTCCGAGTCGGCGGTGGGCGAGACGACGTGGCCGCATTCGATGTCGGGCATTTCCGCCGCCATCGGCACCAGGTAATCGGCCATATTGCCGTTGAGCATCTGCCCGCGCTCGTCATAGAGGCATTGCTCGAACAGCGCCGCGCCGATGCCCTGCACCACGCCACCGCGCATCTGCTCGTCCACGAGCTGCGGATTGATGATGGTGCCGCAGTCTTCCACGCACCAGTGCTTGAGCAGTTTGACGAAGCCGGTGTCGGTGTCGACTTCTAGCCAGCTTGCTTGCGCGCCGTTGGTGAAGGCGAACGGCCAGGCGCGCGGAACATAGTGCCGGGTCGCCACCATCTCGGCCTGGATGCCGGCTGGCAGCGTGTCGGGGCGGAAATAGGCGATGCGCGCGAGTTCCTCGAGTGGCAAGCGTTCGCTGCCGCTGGCGGCATCGACGACGACACCGTTGCGGATGTCGAGCGCCTCGGGCTTCGCCTGTAAAATGCTGGCGGCGACGGCGAGTACATTGCCGCGCAAGGCCTTGCCGGCCTGCCAGGCCGCTTCGCCGCCGATGCCGGCGGCGCGCGAGGCCCAGGTGCCGCCGCCATAGGGCGTGTTGTCGGTGTCGCCCATGATCACACGCACCTTGTCGATGTCGACGCCGAACGAGGTGGCGACGCATTGCGCGATCACCGACTCGGCGCCCTGGCCCTGCTCGCTGACGCCGGTGGCAACGACAAGCGCGCCTTGCGCATCGAGCTTCACCGTGGCGCCGTCCTGCGAGGAAATCCTGGCGCCGCCGACGCCGTAGAAGGCGGCGGAGGGATTGGTGACCTCGATGAAGCAGGCAAAGCCGAGGCCGCGATAGATACCTTGCGCGCGCAATTTTTTCTGTTCAGCGCGGAGCCCAGCGTAATTCATCAGGCTGTCGAGATGGGCGAGTGATTCGTGATGCGACAGCTTCTCGAATTTGAGGCCGGCGGCGGAGGTGCACGGATAGGCATCGTCGGCGATCAAATTGCGGCGGCGGATTTCCAGCGGATCCATGCCGATCTTGGCGGCAGCGAGCTCGACCAGGCCTTCGGTGACGGCAACCGCGATCGGATGGCCGACCGCACGGTACTGGCACATGACATTTTTATTGGTGAACACCACGCGCGCGACGGCGCGGTAGTTGCCGCAGGTATAGGGACCGCCCACCAGATTCACAACCTGATTGGCCTCGATCCCTGACGTGCGTGGATAAACCGAATAGGGGCCGATGCCGGTCAAGTCGTCGATTTCGAAGGCGGTGATCGTGCCGTCTTTCTTGACGCCGATCTTGGCTTTGACGCGATGATCGCGCGCGTGGATATCGGTGACAAAGCTCTCGATGCGGTCGGCAACGAATTTCACCGGCCGTTTGAGCAGTTTCGCCAGCGCCACTGTTGCCATCTCGTCGGCATAACAGTGCACCTTGATGCCGAAGGAACCGCCGACATCTTTCGTAACGACTCGCACCTGGTTTTCGGCGAGATCGAGATGCTTGGCGAACAGGTTTTGCATCATGTGCGGCGCCTGCGTGCCCTGGTAGACGGTGAGGCGCTGCTCGCTTTCGTTCCAGTCGGCGACGATGGCGCGCGGCTCGGTGGTGACGCCGGTGTGGCGGCCGAAGACAAACGTCGCCTCGACGACGGCGTCGGCCTCGGCGAATGCCTTGTCCGGCGCGCCGACCTCGAGCTTGCGCTCGAAGCAGAGATTGTCGCCGAGATCGGGCTGGATCACCGGCGTCTCGGAACGAAGCGCGGTTTCCGAGTCGGTGACGGCGGGGAGGGGCTGGTATTCAACCTCGACCAGCTCGGCCCCGTCCTCGGCTTGCCCGCGGGAGCGTGCGACAACGGCGGCGACCGCCTCGCCCTGCCAGCAGGCGCGCTCGACGGCGATGGCGGATTGTGGTGCCGATTTGAGCCCCTTGAGATGCGTGAGCACGCCGACCCAGGGCGTTATCACCTTGGCGAGCTCGGCGCCGGCCACCACGGCGATCACGCCCGGTACCTTCTTTGCAGCGTCCGCTTTGATTCCGACGATGCGCGCATGCGCATGCGGCGAGCGCACGAAGGCGACATGCGCCATGCGCGGCAACGAGACGTCGCTGACATATTGCCCGCGCCCCTGCGTCAGACGCTGCAAATTCGGCCGCGGCACCGAGCGGCCGATGTATGAATTCGGGCGGTCGAGTGCGCTGAGCACAGGCGGGGAGTCGTCGGTGATTTTCATTTTTTGCCCGCTCGCGCTCGCGCCACCGCTTCCACCGCATCGATGATGGCGTGATAGCCAGTGCAGCGGCAGTAATTGCCGGACAGATGTGCGCGGATGTCCTCGCGGCTCGGCACACCGCCCTTTTTCAGCAGGTCCTGCGCGGCGGCAAGCATGCCTGGCGTGCAATAGCCGCATTGCAACGCGTTGCGCTGTTCGAACGCCGCCTGCAGATCGGCGAGCTCGCCGGAGTTCGACAGTCCCTCGATGGTCTGAACATTGGCGCCGTCGCATTGCACCGCCAGCATCAGGCAGCCGCGCACGATTTCGCCGTTCACCCGCACGGTGCAGGCGCCGCAGACGCCGTGCTCGCAGCCGACATGGCTGCCGGTCAGCGCCAAGTCGTCGCGCAGGAAATCGACCAGCGTCTTGCGCGCATCGACGCGCTCGCTGAACTGCTCGCCGTTGACGGTGAGGGAAATGTCGAGCACGCGGTCCATCAGCGCGCCTCCATGAGCTGCGCCGCCACGCGTCGCAGCAGCACACCGGCAAGGTGCTTTTTTGCCGCGCCTGTTGCCTGCACGTCGTCGGGTGGCTCAAGATCGAGCGCGACAACGGCGGCTTCGACATCGCCGCTTGCAAGCGCCGTCTCTGATTTTTGAGCGCGAATGGGCGTCGCGCCGACCCCAAAATAGGCAAGGCGCACATCGGCCAGCTTCCTTCCGTTGCCGCGCGCGCAAGCGGCCAGCCCAAGAATCGCGTAATCGCCGTGGCGCCGCGCCAATTCGGCAAAGCCCACGCGCGTGTTCTTGTCGGCGGCCGGCACGCGAATGGCGGTGAGCACGTCCTGCGGCCCCAGCGCGGTCTCGAACAGGCTCTTGAAAAAATCCTCCGCCTTGATCGTGCGCTTGCCCTTGGGGCCGGTCGCCGCAACCTCGCCGCCGAGCGCGAGAAGGCAGGCCGGCAATTCGGCGGCCGGATCGGCAAAGGCGATGGAGCCGCCGAGCGTGCCGCGGTTGCGGATGGCGGGGTGGCCGATATGCGGTATGGCCGTGGCAATCAGCGGCGCGTATTCGGCGATGATGTCGGAACGCTCGGCGGCGGCGTAGCGCGTCAGCGCGCCGATCTCCACGCTGCCGTTTTTCAATGCAATGCCGTCGAGTCCGCCGATGCCGTTGATGTCGATCAGCAGGGCCGGCGCCGACAGCCGCATGTTCAGCGTGGCGATCAGGCTCTGCCCACCGGCGAGCAGCCGTGCATCCTTCCCGCCCAACAGCGCCACCGCCTCATCGAGCGAGCGCGCTTTGGCGTAGGCGAACGGCGCCGGCTTCACAGGTTTCCTCCCCCAAACTCTTTTTCTCATTGTGACCGGCTTCGCGGACAGGTCAATGAGGTCGCCGACTCGCGGGATTGCCGCCGCCCGCGTATAAGCACCTTTCGGTTTTCAGGAGGGGAATGTAATGGCTGGAGAGTTTCAAGGCAAAGTCGTTGTCGTCACCGGCGGCAGCCGCGGCATCGGCCGGGCGATCGCGGCCGCCTTCGCACGCGAGGGCGCGCAAACGGTCCTTGCAGCCAGCAATGCCGCCAACCTTGCAGCAGGGGCAAAAGCCGTCGCCGCCGCGGGTGGGCCCGCCCCGCCGACGATCGCCGGCGACCTGCGCACGCTGGAGGCCTGCGAGCAGGTCTTTGCCAAGGTCAACGAGCGCTTCAAGCGATGCGACGTGCTGGTGAACAACGCGGGCGCGACGCGCGGCGGCAATTTCTTCGAGCTGCCAGACGCGCTGTGGTTTGACGGCTTCGCGCTGAAATTCCACGCCACCGTGCGCTTGACCAAATTGTTCTGGCCGTTGCTCAAGGCCGCGCATGGCAGCATCGTCAATATCGACGGCGGCGCCGCGCGCACGCCGGGGCCCGAGTTTCTCATCGGCGGTGCCGTAAATGCTGCGATGGCAAATTTCGCCAAGGGCCTCGCCGCGCTCGGCAACCGCGACGACGTTAACATCAACGTCATCCACCCCGGCACGACGCTGACCGAGCGCAACGAGCAACTCACGCAGCAGTTCGCCAAGGCGCAGGGCAAGACGGTGGAGCAGGTGCGCGCCGAGGCGCTGAGCAAGAGCGGGCTGCGCCGCATCGGCCAGCCGGAAGACGTGGCGGCGCTGGCGGTGTTCTTGTGCAGGAAGGAAGCGCGCCACATCCACGGCACGGCCATCGCCGTCGATGGTGGCGGCACGCCGGGGTATTACTAGGCGAGAATCCGCTTCACGATATCGATCGCGCGGCGCAGCAGGGTCTGCGAGGCTTCCAGCGTGCGGAAGCCGGCATGCGCGGTGAGCGTGACGTTCTGCATTTTCGCCAGCGGATGATCGGCCTTCAGCGGCTCGTCGTGGAACACGTCGAGCCCGGCGTGACCGATATGGCCGCTTTGCAGCGCCGCGATGAGCGCGTCCTCATCGGCCAACGCGCCGCGCGCGGTGTTGACGAAGATCGCGCCCGGCTTCATGTGAGCGATGCGCTCCTTGCTGAGGAAGCCGCGTGTTTCGTCGCCAAGGGTCAAGTTCATCGAGACCACGTCGGATTTGGCCAGCAGCGTGTCGATATCGACCAGCGGCACGGTAATGTCGGCATGTTTGGTGCGGTTCCAGCCGATCACATTCATGCCCATGCCCTTGCCGATACGGGCGACCACGCGGCCGATGCCGCCGAGGCCAATGACGCCCAGCGTCTTGTTCTTGAGTTGCATGCCCTCGCGTGTGATCCACGAGCCGGCGCGGATGTCGCGGTCCATGCGCGCCACGTCGCGCGCCGTCGCCACCATCAGCGCGATCGAGTGCTCGGCGACCGCGGTGTCACCGTAGCCCTTGATGATGTGCACCTTGACGCCGCGGCCTTCCAGTTCGCCGACATTCATGTAGCTCGCAGGCCCTGTGCCGAGGAACACGATGTGCTTGAGTTCCGGGCACTGCGCCACCAGCGGCGTCGGCATGTAGGAATGATCGTCGATGGCGATGTCGTAGCCTTTGATGATGCGCGGCAATTCCTCGCGCGCGAAAGCTTCGCATGTTGACGTCGATCGGTGGGTCGTCGGAGCGGTAGACGCCCGCCCACACCGGCGCGAGTTGCTCGTTGCAATCGAGGAAGACGGTTTTCACGGCCGCACAGCGTTTGTCATGGCCCGCGCAGGGGCCGGTTACCGTGTTCTTGTCTGGTATGCCCGGATCGTGCCGTCAAGTGGGTGGCGAAAGGTTGCAATGCATCGCCGGGCATTCGGCGTTGACGCGGCCTCCCGCGCAGACTAAATGCTGCGGGCAACAACCCCCGAGGAACCTCGCATGACACTGACTGGCACGGCGAACCTATGAGCGCGCAAAAAGCCGTTTGCGTTATTGGCTGGCCAGCCGGCCACTCGCGCTCGCCGCTGATCCACAACTACTGGATCAAGCAGCACAACATCGACGCCGAGTACCGCAAGGAAGCGGTGCCGCCCGACCAGATCGTCGAGTTCATCACGCATCTGCGCGAGCACGGCTACGTCGGCGCCAATGTCACGGTGCCGCACAAGCAGGTGGCGCTGGCCAACACCAAGCCGGACGAGCGCGCGGCCGCGGTCGGCGCCGCCAACTGCCTGTGGTACGACGGCGACGTGTTGCGTTCGACCAACACGGACGTGGAGGGCTTTCTCACCAATCTCGACGCCGCGGCGCCGGGCTGGGACCGTGGCCTGGAAAACGCCGTGGTGCTCGGCGCCGGCGGCGGCGCCCGCGCCGTGGTGTTCGGATTGCTCTCGCGCGGCGCTGGCCGCGTCACCGTCATCAACCGCACCGAGGAGCGGGTCAAGGAATTGCAGAAGAAGTTCGGTGCGAAGGTGCACGCGGCGAAGTGGGAGGAAATGACCGGAATGCTCGGCAGCGCCGGCGTGCTGGTCAATTGCACGGTGCTCGGCATGGCCGGGCAACCGCCGCTCGACGTGAACCTGCGTTGCCCGGCCTCGCTGGTGGTGGCGGACCTCGTCTACGATCCGCTGGAAACAGCGATGCTGAAGATGGCGCGTGAGCGCGGCCTGCGCACCGCCGACGGGCTCGGCATGCTGCTGCGCCAGGCCGTGCGCGGTTTCGAGCTGTGGTTTGGCGTGAAGCCCGAAGTGACGCCGGAACTGCGCGCGATGATCGAGGCCGATCTGCTCAAGAAAAAGTAGCCGGCGCGGCGCCCCGGAATAAGCGCCGCGCGTGTGGGGTTCCTTTCCCTGACTGCCGCACGGGGGGGACGTATCAAATGCATAGATTATTTCGACTATCGCGCGTGCTCGCCGCCATAATCGCGTTTGTTTCGCGGCGGCCGCAGTGGCGCAGCAGCCACCGACAGAGCGCGTCGCCGGGATGGTGGAAAGTTTCGACGGCCATGTGCTAACGGTCAAATCGGACAAGCTCGGCGCGGTGAAGATTTTGCTCGCCGACAACACTGCGGTCTTTGGTGTCACCAATGCGACCATCGCCGACATCAAGCCAGGCGCCTATATCGGCGCCGGAGCGATGCCGCAGCCGGACGGCAGCCAGCGCGCGATTCAAATCGTAATCTTTGCCGAGTCGCAGCGCGGTTTGGGCGAGGGGCATTATCCCTGGAGCGCGCACCCGAACAACACCATGACCAACGGCGCCGTCGAGCAGACGGTGACGAGCGTCAACGGGCCGGTGCTGATGGTGAAATACAAGGGCGGCGAGCAGAAGATCGTGGTGCCGTCCGACGCGATAATCCGCGCCTATGTGGTCGGCGACAAAAGCGAGCTCAAGCCCGGCGTACATATCGCCATCGTCCGCGCGGTGAAGAAACCGGACGGATCGTTCGAGGCCAACCGCGTCAATGTCGGGCGTGGCGGCGTGGTGCCGTAGCGGGCGCGGCGCGCGTCGGCGCATGCGCCGAGCCGGGCGCGGTGACGCCGAGATCGGCGGCAAGCTCCGGCATTTCCCGCATCAGGCGGAAGAGGCGGCTGTGCCGGCCGCCGAGCGCCTGCGCCTCGCGCTGATCCTCGACCGGGCGGCGCACCTCGTCGGCGCGGGTGAGGCTGTCGATGTCGGCGCCGTGCTCGGCGAGGCGCGCCAGCCAGTGCGTGAGATCCTCGAGCCGGTCGGCGACCACGTGGATGACGCCCGATTCTTCCTGCACGATACCGCTGACGGCGACATAGCGTGCGCCGAGCACCACCGGCCGCATGCGCTCGAACACCTTCGGCCAGACGATCACGTTGGCGACAGCGCTCTCGTCCTCGATGGTCATGAACACCACACCCTTGGCCGAGCCCGGTCGCTGCCGGCAGGTGACGAGGCCGGAAATCGTCACGCGCGTATTGTTGGCGAGTCCGCGCAGCGCCTCGTTGCGCAAGGTCCCGCGGGCGTCAAGATCGGCGCGCAGGAACTGCGCCGGTTGCGCGCGCAGGGACAGGCGCAGGAAACGGTAGTCGTTCACGACTTCCTCGCCCAGCGGCATCGGCGGTAGGCGATTCCGGCTCGCGACGTCGGGCGTTCGCACCGCTGTCCGGGACCTTGCAACTTTTCGTCCCGGCTGCACCGCTACGTGGCGCGACAGGAACAAACAACGGCAGATCATCATCCCCATCGCCGACGCGGCCGAGCGCCTTAGCCGCCCACAGCGCCTCGCGTCGGGTGAGGCCGAGCGATGAGAACGCATCGGCATCGGCGAGCCGCTCCAGCGCGCGGCGACAGCCCCGGTGCGCAGCCAGACGATCGCGCACGGAAGTCATCAGGCAGTGCCGCGCTTCGTCGACGACCAGCCGCGCATCCTCCTCCCTTCAGGCCCTTGATCTCGCGCAGGCCGAGGCGCAGCGCGTGCGTCGCGCGGACGTCCTCACGCATCTCGGTATGCAGCGTGTGCAACCGGTCGGCGGCGCGCGGGCCGGGCTCCAAGCGTCGAATCCCACTCCGAATGATTGACGTCCGGCGCGCGCACCTCGACGCCGTGCTCGCGCGCGTCGCGCACGATCTGCGCCGGCGCGTAGAAGCCCATCGGCTGCGCATTGAGAAGCGCCGCGGCGAAGGCATCCGGGTAGCGGCATTTCAGCCAGGCCGAGGCATAGACGAGAAGCGCAAAGCTCGCGGCGTGGCTCTCGGGGAAGCCGTATTCGCCGAAGCCCTCGATCTGGTGGAAGCAGCGCTCGGCGAAGGAGCGTTCGTAGCCGTTCGCCAGCATGCCGTCGATCATCTTGCGCTGGAAACTGCCGATGGTGCCGACGCGCTTGAAGGTCGCCATGGCGCGGCGAAGTTTGTCGGCTTCCGCCGGCGTGAAGCCGGCGGCGACGATGGCGATCTTCATCGCCTGCTCCTGGAACAGCGGCACGCCCAGCGTCTTGCCCAGCACCGCCTCCAGTTCCTTCGACGGATAGGACGACCGGCTCCTGCCCGCGGCGGCGGCGCAAATAGGGATGCACCATGTCGCCCTGGATCGGGCCAGGGCGCACGATCGCCACCTCGATGACGAGGTCGTAGAAATTGGCGGGCTTCAGTCGCGGCAGCATGGTCATCTGCGCGCGGCTTTCCACCTGGAAGACGCCGAGCGAGTTGGCGCGGCCGAGCATGCGGTAGACGGGCTGGTTCTTCGGCGGGGATGGAGGAGAGCGTCAGCCGCTCTCCGTAGTGATCTTCCACCAGATCGAACGCTTTGCGGATGCAGGACAGCATGCCGAGGCCGAGCACGTCGATCTTCAAGATGCCGAGCGCGTCGAGGTCGTCCTTGTCCCATTCGACGAAGGTGCGGTCGGGCATGGCGCCGTTGCCGATGGGCATCACCTCGTCGAGCCGGCTCCGGGTGATGACGAAGCCGCCGACATGCTGCGACAGATGCCGCGGGAAGCCCATGATCTCGCGCGACAGCGCGGCGATCTGCCGCACGCGCCGGCTGCTGGCGTCGAGCCCGGCGCGGGTAAGATCGGCATTGCCGTCGCCGCCGCCGCCCCAGATCGAGGACGACAGCGCGCCGATGGTGTCCTCGCTGAGGCCGAAGGCCTTGCCGACCTCGCGGATCGCCGAACGGCCGCGATAGGAGATGACGGTGGCGGCGATGCCGGCGCGCGCCCGGCCGTATTTGCCGTAGATGTACTGGATCACTTCCTCGCGCCGCTCGTGTTCGAAATCGACGTCGATGTCGGGCGGCTCGCGCCGCTCCGGCGAGATGAAGCGCTCGAACAGCAGATCGGCGCGATCGGGGTCGACCTCGGTGATGCCGAGGCAGAAGCAGACGGCGGAATTGGCCGCCGAGCCGCGGCCCTGGCAGAGGATTTCTTGCGAGCGGGCGTAGCGGACGATGTCGTAGACGGTGAGGAAATAGGGCGCATATTGCAGTTGCGCGATCAGCGCCAGCTCGTGCTCGATCGTGGCGCGAACTTTTTCGGGGAGGCCTTGCGAGTAGCGCTTGGCGGCGCCCTCGTAGGCCAGATGCGTCAGCGCCGCTTGCGCGTCCGGAAAGCCGTCGATGGTCTCGTCGGGATATTCGTAATGCAGTTCGTCGAGCGAGAAGGTGAGTTGCTCGCTCAAGCACAACGTTTCTTCGATTGCTTCCGGCGCATCACGGAACAGCCGCGCCATTTCCTCCGGGGTTTTCAGGAACCGCTCGGCATTGGCGGCGAGCCTGCGCCCGGCGCGGTCGATGACAAGCTTCTCGCGGATGCAGGTGAGCACATCGGCCAGCGGCCGCCGGTCGGGGTGATGATAATGCACGTCGTTGACGGCGATCAGCGGCACACCCGCTTCGCGCGCCAGGTCCTTGCTGCGCGCGAGCCGGGCGCGGTCGCGGCCGCGGTAGAGCATGGACGCTGCCAGCCGCACGCGACGTAGCGCCGCTTCGCGAAGACGCGACAGCAGCGGCGCATCGCCGCCCATGACAATCAGCTCAAGCCCGAAGACATGCGCCAGCAGATCGTCGAACGTGAGAATGCACTCGCCTTTTTCGCCGCGTAAATTGCCGACAGTCAGCAGCCGGGTGAGCCGGCCCCAGCCGGCGCGGTCGCGCGGGTAAGCCAGAATGTCCGGCGTACCGTCAGCGAAGATGAGCCGCGCGCCGGGGCGATAGGCGAGTGACAGATTTTGCTCGCGTTTGGCCAGATGCGCGCGCACCACGCCGGCGACCGAATTGCGGTCGCAGAGGCCAAGGCCTTCGAGCCCGAGATGGGCGGCCTGCATCATCAGCTCTTCCGGGTGCGAGGCGCCGCGCAAGAAAGAGAAGTTAGAAGCAACCGCAAATTCGAGATAACGCATTACTCATACTCATCTCACGCATACGTCCCGTGCAGGAACCAAGTTGGCGCCGCGGCGCCTTGGGCGAGGTCGCGGTAGAGCCCGGCGCGGAACAACCAGAAGCGCAGGCCCGACGTGTCCTCGACACGGAAATAATCGCGGGCGGGTCCGCCGTGCTCGCTCCACCAGACGCCTTCGATGCGCTCGGGGCCTTCGGCGGCGATCACCTCGTGCAGCGCGCGCCGCCAGCGGAAGCGCAGCGGCGGGCCATCCGGCACTTCGGCTACCGCTTCGATCGGCTCCGGCTTTTGCAGCAATCGCAGCGGGCGCGGCGCGAGATCCGCCTCGGCGCGGAACTGGCGGAACGCCTGCCAGCCGGGATCGGTGTTCATTTGCGCCGGCACGCTGCAGGCGGCGATCTCGGGGATGTGGCTGTCCTGCGCGATCAGCTTGCGCACGCGCTGCGCGCCCAACCGCGCGCTCAGGCGGTCCACCAGCCGGTCGACGTCGGCTGCGTCCTCGGCATTGCCGATGCCGATCTGTTCGGGCGGCGAGGGCTCGGCCACCAACACCGACAGCCGCGCTATGTCGAAGCCGAAGCCGGGGTCAAATTCGTCGGCCAGTGCCGCCAGCCGCTCGGAAAACAGTGCGTGGATATCTGCCGGGTCACGCAAGGGCCGCGAACAGCCAGCGGCGATGCGGCGCAGCGCGCCGTCGGTGCGAAATAATGTGAGCTCGATGCGGCGGACGCCGTCGCCGCGCCGTTCCAGCGCGACTTTCAGCCGCGATGCCAGCCGCTCGACGGTGCCGAGCACGTCCTCCTCGCGCGCGATCGGTTCGGCGAAACGCTGCTCGGCGACGTAAGGCGCGACCGGCAGCCGCGGATTGAGCGGCTCGTACTCGATGCCGAGCGCGCGGTCGAGCTGGCGCAATAAATCAGTGCCGAAACGGGCGGCGAGCGGCGCGCGGGGGAGATCAATGATGTCGCCGATGCGCTTCAGTCCGACGCGGGCGAGGCCGGCGACGGTTGCGCCGTCGAGCCGCAGCGCAGAAAGCGGCAATGGCGACAGCAAGTCGCGTTCCGCGCCTGAGGGATAGCTTGCGGGCGTGCCGTAATGCGCTGCGGCCCAGGCCGCGCCGATGCTGCTGGCAACGGCGATGTGGAAGGCAAAGCTGGCGCGCTCGAGCCGCGCGGCAAGATCGACGATGAGCGCATCCTCGCCGCCGTAAAGATGCGTGCAGCCGCCGATGTCGAGCGTAAGGCCGTCGGGCGTGTCGACTGCCACCAGCGGCGTATAGCGCAGGCACCATTCGGCGATGCTTTCGAGCAACATGGCGTCCGCTTCGGCGTCTTCGGCGATCGCCTTGATCCCCGGATGCATGGCGCGCGCCTGCGCCAGCGCGAGGCCGGACGAAAGTCCGAGCCGTTCCGCCGCCGCGTCGACGGCGACGATCAGTTCGGCATTGCCGCGCTTGCCATAGACGACGAGCGGCGTCTCAGGCGACTCGCCGCGCGCCCTGACGATGCGGTCGGTCGGCAGCCGGCAGAGCCAGAGGCTGAGCAGGCGCGAGCAGGAAACGTTCATCGCTGTCACTCCATTCGAGAATCCATGCGCCGAGCGGGCCGCGCCGATTGCGGATGAGATGTGCGGCAAAGCGCGGCGCTCCTGGCCCGTGCGTGGTTGCAGCGGAAGGAGCGGCGCCGATGATCCAGCGGGTGGCGGCGGTGGAAGCGTCATCCGCCGGCGCGGCGCGCAGTATGAGCGCCAGCGCGCCGCTCTCGGCGGCGGCGAGCGACAGCCGCCGCACCGCGACCGGATCGATGAAGCCGTACCGCCATTCGCCGATCACGGCGCCAACCGCGCGGCAGCGCAGCGCTTCCTCCATCGCCCACAAGAGATCGCAGCAGTGCACCGCGGCGACCGTCAGCAGCCGCTCGGGTGCAAGGCCGAAGGGATCGAGACCGGGGCCGCAAGGGCCGCCGCTTTCGGCGAGCGCCAGGTCCTCGACGATCCAGCAGAGGCGGGCGCGCCCGCGCGCCGCCAACCCCAGCGTGAAGCCGGTCGCCGCGGCAAGATGCGCCTCGCTCGCCGCGGCGACCTCATGCAGCGTGCCGCAGGCAAGCCCGCCGCCAAGCGCCGCGTCGATGCCGGCGATGCCGAGAGGAAGGCAGCCCGGCTCGCCGTCAAGGGCAGCGGGTTTTTCCAGGGCGCGCAGACAGTTGCGTAACTTCTCGAGCATCATTGTTAAGTCTCTGGAGACACGAAGAATCCAGCCAAGCTGGCAGGATCTCACAATCCTATTGTTCACTGTTTGTTCTAGTGTCCCTCAAGAGCTTTTGTCCGTCAAGCCGCAAGGGAAAGGGGGTGCGGCGGCACGGCCGCCACCATGCATAGATCGTTGCCAAAGGTCCGGCAGCCTTCGATTCGGAATTTACGTTCCCGCGCCTTGTGAGCCGCCAGAATGCGCCGCATGTCGCCGCGCGAACGGGAACAACGGGGACCACATGGCCCAACTATTCGCAGCGATCCGGCACGGCAAGGTCAAACCGGGCATGGCGCAGGAATTCGCCAAGCGGGCCGAAGCCGGTGCGCTGCCGGCGATGAAGAAGATGGACGGCTTCGAGGCCCATTATCTGATCCTCGGCGCCGACGACACGGTGATCGCGGCGTGGCTATACACCAACAAGGCCGTCGCCGAAGATTCGACGCAAAAGCTCATGCCGTGGATCAAGGAAAATCTCGGTCCGCTGCTGGCCTCGCCGACCAAAGCCATCGACGGCACCGTGGCGGTCAGCGCCGTCAGCTAGCGCCGGGCGCCCGGAACAGAAAAACCCGGCTCAAGGGCCGGGCTCTTCATCATTTAACGGGTCGGAATCAGCACGTCTTGTCGACGACCGCTCCCGTACCCGGTGCCGGGGCCGCCTGGACAGGGGCTTTTACACCCGCGCCGTCTGCGTCCCCATCGTGGTCCGGTCCGGGCCCTTCGGCCTTTTCTGGGCCGGCCGGCACACTGTATGCCGAGCCGATCGCAGCGATACTCATGGTACGAACCTCTCAGTTGGAGAGGCCTCTACCACTAACGGTAAGAAGCCAACGTGGGTCTAACCGCCGCACCTTAGCGGCTCCCAAAATGGGACAGGACCGCAGCTGCTCAGGGTCCCTTCAACAGCGTGCGCCCGCGCGGGGTCAGAATCAGCCGCGACTGCCGCATGCCGGCGCCGTTCTCGAAGCGCACTAGGCCGTCGGAAATCGCGTCTTCCCAGATCGACAGATGCGGGCAGCTGCGCCGCCAGGCCTCCGCATCGGCATAACTGCGCGGGGCCTCGTCAACCCAGGAGAGGAACTGCTGCGTCAGCGCGTGCGCGGCGGTCTGCATGGCGGCAGCTCATTACACCCGCCGCGGACTTATGTGAAGTCAGGCCGGACGCTCAATAGTATGAATATCGACCTTCGATTCCAACGTCCGGTGTACCGGGCACTTGTCGGCAATCTCCATCAACCGCTTGCGCTGCTCGGCGTCGAGCGGCCCTTCCAGCGTGATCGCGCGATCGATGTGATCGACCATGGCGACTTTGGTGTCGCAGGTCTCGCAATCCTTGATGTGGATCTTGTCGTGGGACAGCAACACCGACACTTTCTCCAGCGGGATTTTCTTGAAGTTGGCATAGAGCCGGATGGTCATCGAGGTGCAGGCGCCCAGGCCCGCCAGCACAAAGTCATAAGGTCCGGGGCCGCTGTCGAGCCCGCCCAGCTTGACCGGCTCATCGGCGAGCAGCCGGTGCGGCCCAGATAAAATTTCCTGCTGAAATTTTCCGCCGTGCGTCTCGCGCACCAGCACGATGCCGGCCTCGATCTCCGCCTCGTCGCGCTCCGCCAGCTGGTCGAGATAGCGCGTGACCCAGGCGGCCAGCACATTGGCGACGTAGACGGCGTCGCTCTTCTTGCTCAGCAGATGGTCGGCGCCGGCGAGCGAGACGAAACTCTTCGGATGCCGTGCGGCGGTGAAGATGTGCGAGGCGTTGTCGATGCCGACCTGGGCGTCTGTGGGCGAATGGAAGACCAGCAGCGCCTTGCGCATGCTGGCGAGGCTTTCCTGCAGCTTGCGTTCGGCCACATCGTCGAGGAATTCGCGCTTGATGCGGAACGGCCGCCCGACAAGCTGCACTTCAACCTCGCCCTCGGCACGGATCTTGTCGACCTGATCCTTGAACAGATTGACGACGTGGCCGGGATCGATCGGCGCGGAAATGGTCACCACCGCGCGCGCGTCGGGGATTTTCGGCGCCGCGGCGATGACGGCCGCGCCGCCGAGGCTGTGGCCGATGAGGATTTGCGGACTCCCGTGGGTTGCGCGCAGATGATTGGCGGCGGCGATAAGGTCCTCGACATTGGAGGAGATATGCGTGGTGGCGAATTCGCCTTCGCTCATCCCGAGCCCGGTGAAATCGAAGCGCATCACCGCAATGCCGATTTCGGTCAGCCGCTCCGCGATGCGCTTGGCGGCGAGGTTGTCCTTGCCGCAGGTAAAACAATGCGCAAACAGCGCGTAAGCCGTGGGCTTGCCAAGTGGCAGGTCGAGCAGCGCCGAGAGCGTCTCGCCCTTGGCGTTGGGAAAATCGAAACGCTCCGATCGCATAGCTAGCCCTTCCAGGTCGGCTGACGCGGATGAACAACATCCTTGAAGTCGTCGGATTTTTTCCACGACGGCTCCGGCGGATCGCATTTGGGCTGCGGCGTGTAGATCGACGGCCCAGTCATCTGCATATTCGGAATATAGCGCCTGCAATTGGGGAAAATGGCGCGCGCGGCGACCCTCACGATCAATTGCGCGCCGACCGTCTCCTGCATCAATGAATCGTCATGGGAAACGCACGCCGTGCCATTGACCCGTAGCCGGTTCGGCTTGCCGTGCATGGCGATGAACAGCATGCCGACATTGGGATTGACCAGCAGGTTGCCGAGGCTCTTGAACATGCCGTTGCCGTCGTAGTCGGGAAAGGCGAGCTCAGAGGTGCTGGTGACGCGCACGAAACCGGGCATGCCACCCTTGAACGAGCAATCCGGGCGGCCTTCGGCGTCGGCGGTGGCGAGGAAGAAATAGGCGCAACTTTCGATGAAGGCCTTGTCGTCGGCGGTAAGCGCCGTGCGTGTGAGCTTGTCCTCCAGCCGGTCGGCCATGCGGCGGCTGTCGAAACGATCCTGCAACTGTCGGTTGCCGTCGTGATACATGATGCTCATGGACTGACCTCGCATGCGGTCGCAACCGGCGGAGACTGGCGCAAAACGTGCCTCCACACTAGCGCCCCACGGGCTAGCGCCATGGGACCAAAACAAGGCGTCGAGCGAAGGAGTTTGCCATGACACGCGACGGATTGACCGAAAAGCTTCTGGACATCAAGCGCGAGAAGGCCTGGACCTGGAAATACATCTGCGAGCAGATCGGCGGCATGTCGCCGATCCTGATCACCGGTGCGATCCTCGGGCAGATGAAGCTGACCAAGCCGCAGGCAGTCGCCGCGGCGAAACTGTTCGGCTTGTCGAAAGGCGAGCAAACGCTGCTCAACGAAGTTCCCTTCCGCGGCACCGGCACGCCGATGCCGCCGACCGATCCGCTGATCTACCGTTTCTACGAGCTGATCATGGTCAACGGCCCGGCGCTGAAGGCGCTGATCGAAGAGGAATTCGGCGACGGCATCATGTCGGCGATCGATTTCGACATGGACATCACGCGCAAGGCCGACCCCAAGGGCGACCGCGTCTCACTCGGCATGACCGGAAAATTCCTGCCGTACAAATACTACGGCGCCACCGGCAACGCGCACGCCTACGGCCTGAAGGAGGAGTGAAGCGTTAGGTCTTCCGCTTGCGCGCGGCCTTCTTCGCGCCACCGCCGACAATCACCTGAGGGCCGATGTCGGCGATGCGGTTTGTGCCGGTGAGCGCCATGGTGACGCTGAGTTCCTTCACCAGGATGTCGATGGCCTTGGCGACGCCGGCCTCGCCGCTGGCGCCGAGCCCCCAAGCATAGGCGCGGCCGATCATGCAGGCGCGCGCACCCAGCGCCAGCGCGCGCATGATGTCGGCGCCGGTGCGGATGCCGCCGTCGAACAGCACTTCGATGTCGGAGCCGACGCTGTCTGCGATCGCCGGCAGCGCCGCAATCGAGGACAGCGCGCCGTCGAGCTGGCGGCCGCCGTGGTTGGACACCACGATGGCATCGGCATCGATCTTCACCGCGATCTTGGCGTCGTCGACGTCGAGAATGCCCTTGAGGATCAGCTTGCCCGGCCAGATCGATTTGATCCACTCGACATCCTTCCAGTTCAGCGCCGGGTCGAATTGGTGCTGAACCCATTGCGCGAGCTCATTGACGTCTGTGGTGCCCTTCACATGGCCAATGAGGTTGCCGAAGGTCTTGCGCTTGCCCATCAACACGCTCCAGGCCCAGGCCGGCTTGGTGGCGATGTCGATGATGTTCGACAGGCGGATTTCCGGCGGCACGGTCATGCCGTTGCGCACGTCCTTATGGCGCTGCCCGAGTACCTGCAGGTCGACGGTCAGAACTAGCGTGTTGCAATTCGCGGCAACGGCGCGTTCGAGAATATCCTTGGTGAAATCACGGTCGTGGACGACGTAAAGCTGGAACCAGAACGGCGTGCCGGTCGCCTCGGCCACGTCTTCGATCGAGCAGATCGACATGGTGGAGAGCGTGTAGGGAATGCCGGCGGCATTGGCGGCTTTGGCGGCGAGGATTTCGCCGTTGCCGTGCTGCAAGCCGGTCAGCCCGACCGGGGCGAGGATGATCGGCGCAGCAATCTTCTGCCCGACGATGGTTGTTTCTAGGCTGCGCGCGGAAACGTCGACCAGCACGCGCTGGCGCAGCTTGATGGCCTCGAGGTCGGCGCGGTTGGCGCGCAGCGTCTCCTCGTTATAGGAGCCGCCGTCGGCATAATCGAAAAAGGCACGCGGAACCCGGCGGCGCGCGAGCGCGCGCAGGTCTTCGATGCAGGCGATGTTCTTCATGAAAGCCCGGACGTGTGCGTAGGGTTAATCGGGTAGCACGGCGCCAGCTGTCGCGAAAAGGGCGCGGCCGCCTAAGGATACCGGTGATTAATAGCATCGGAGGTTAGCCGGCCCGGTAATGATTACTTACAATTTGTGAAGCAAAATCACGCAGTTGGTCTTTTAGTACAGCCTTGACTATAAGGGCGCCAGCGGCTGAGACCCGAACACGGGGCTCGAAGGGGCAATTCATGGTTCGCCACTATTTCGGCACCGACGGCATCCGCGGCCGGGCCAATAAGGTGATCACCCCGGAGCTGGCGCTCAAGGTTGGCCAGGCCGCAGGCCTCACCTTCAAGAACGGCGATCACCGGCACCGCGTGCTGATCGGCAAGGACACGCGGCTCTCCGGCTACATGATCGAAACCGCGCTGGTCGCCGGCTTCACCTCGGTCGGCATGGACGTGCTGCTCACCGGTCCCATTCCGACGCCCGGTGTTGGCATGCTGACGCGTTCGATGCGCGCCGATCTCGGCGTGATGATTTCCGCCTCGCACAATCCATTCGACGACAACGGCATCAAGCTGTTCGGGCCGGACGGCTTCAAGCTCAGCGACGAAGTCGAAGGCCAGATCGAGGCGCTGCTCAATTCCGACCTAACGGCAAAACTGGCGAAAAGCGGCGATCTCGGTCGCGCCAAGCGCATTGACGGCGTGCAGGATCGTTACATCGAATTCGCCAAGCGCACTTTGCCGCGCGCGCTCGATCTGTCCGGCTTGCGCGTGGTGGTCGATTGCGCCAACGGCGCCGCCTACAAGGTGGCGCCCGGCGCGCTGTGGGAACTGGGCGCCGACGTCATTGCCATCGGCGTCGAGCCCGACGGCGTCAATATCAACAAAGAATGCGGCTCGACCGACCTCGCTGCGATCAGCCGCAAGGTGCGCGAGATGCGCGCCGACATCGGCATCGCGCTCGACGGCGATGCCGACCGCGTCATCATCATCGACGAGCACGGACACGTGGTCGACGGCGACCAGTTGCTCGCCGTCATCGCCGAAAGCTGGAAGGAAGACGGACGGCTGCAACGGCCCGGCGTGGTCGCCACGGTGATGTCCAATCTCGGCCTCGAGCGGCACCTCGCATCGCTCGGCATCGAACTGGTGCGCACGCCGGTCGGTGACCGCTACGTGCTCGAGCATATGCGCACGAACGGCTACAACGTCGGCGGCGAGCAGTCCGGCCACATCATCCTGTCCGACTACACCACCACCGGCGACGGCTTCGTCGCCGCGCTGCAGGTGCTGGCGGTGATTAAGCGCCGCAACAAGCCGGTGTCGGAGCTTTGCCACCGCTTCGAGGCGCTGCCGCAGGTGCTCAAGAACGTCCGCTACCAGAAAGGCAACCCGCTGGAGAACGCGGTGGTGCGTTCGGCCATCGCCAGCGCCGAGAAAAAACTCGGCCGGGGCGGCCGCCTCATCGTGCGCCCCTCCGGGACCGAGCCGGTGATCCGCGTGATGGGCGAGGGCGACGACAAGGCGCTGGTCGAGGCGGTGGTGGACGACGTGGTCGAAGCGCTCGCCGGCGTCGCCGCCTGAACAGGCCGTTCAAATCCTCTGCCGCTTTTGGATAAGCCCCCAGCAAGACCGCGATTTTTCGTCAGGGGGCGCGGCTCGTTTCTTGGCGGCGGAGATGTCGGCGCGCAAGCTGTACGAAGAGGCTGCCACGCACTGTCATTTGGTCAAGGACTACGTGACTCGCGACTTGTTCGAGAAGCTGATGTCCGACGAGGAACATCACATCGACTTCCTCGAGACACAGCTCGATCTCGTCGCCAAGCTCGGCGTCGAGCTCTATGCCCAGCACCACATCGGCGAGATGGGCGAGGACAAGGAAGATTAGCGCAATCGCCCCGGCTTTGCGGCTGGCGCAGCCGCAATCGTAAACACTTTCTTAGCGGCCGATTCTCGCATCAGCACGCGGTTCCATGCGCGCCAGCCGCTCATGCCTGCGCATTCGTTAAGAAACGTCGTTAAAAAATACGTAAGAGCCGTTTAACGATTTGCTGCCATCGTGACGCATCTTTCCGCCGCCGGACGTCCGGCGGATTCGACAAAGGATGGTGCGATGGTCGCTTCTCGTCTGGGACTCTGCATGATCGCCGCAGCTTGCTCGCTCGCTACAACGGCGGCGCGCGCGGCCGACCTTTCACTGGCGCCACCGCCGGTTGTTACGCAATTCTCGGGCTGGTACCTGCGCGGCGACATCGGCTTCAGCAACCAGAGCGTTGGCAGCCTCTACAACGACAATTACAGCGGCTACGATTCGGTCACCGACGTCGACAAGGCCTTCGATTCCGCGCCGTTCTTCGGCATCGGCGTCGGCTACTACTTCAACGACTGGCTGCGCTTCGACGTCACCGGCGAATACCGCGGCAGCGCCAACTTCCACGGCATGGATATCGGCTATGCCAGCGGCCTGCCTTGGCCGGATAACCATTCCGGCAGCGAGTTCGGAATGGACGTTTCTGGCCAACACTTATATCGATCTGGGCACCTGGGACCGCCTCACCCCCTTCGTCGGCGGCGGTATTGGTGTCAGCCGCAACACGATCAGCAATTTCACCGATGTAAGCCTTTGCTTTGGCGGCTGCGGCAACCCCGGTGCAAACACCTACTTCGACAGCGGCAGCAAATGGAGTTTCGCTTGGGCATTGTACGCCGGTCTGGCCTACAGAGTAACTCCAAACGTGACCGTCGAACTCGCGTATCGCTATCTCGACCTCGGCAATGCGCAGACCGGAACCGGCTATTCCTATGATGGCGCTTATACCTATTCGCCTTTCCAGTTCCAGCATCTGACCTCGCAGGACATGAGATTCGGCGTGCGGTTCAATCTCGGCGGCTTTTCGGAGCCCTACGCGCCGCCGCCATTGCACAGCAAGGGCTAGTGCACACAACGAATTGACCTTGTAGCATGGCCGCAGACGTTGTCCGTCACCGCGGCGCTGACGGCGTTATGCGCCCGTGCGCGCGCCGCCGACATGCCGGGAAATCTTGCCCTGCCACTGCCGGTTCCGACGCACGCAAAACCGTTGCCGCGCGCCGACGGCTCCTCCGGCTGGTGCCTGAGCGGCCATCTCGGCTATCGGTTCCAGCTTATCGGCGTCATGTCGAGCAGCTTTCTCATCGACGCCAGCCGCCGCCATATCGACTTTGGCGACGCACGGCGCGGTCCGGCGGGTGATCTAACGATCAAGCGCCGCACCGGCGACGAAGTCCGCTTCGGCTTCCGCCATATGCTCGACCAGCCGCGCAACCCACAACGGCGAGCGCCGCCCTTCGTCGGCTTGACTGCAAGTCCGTCCTCGCCTATCTCCGCCAGTGGGACACCCCTCCCCAACGAGGGGCGCCTATCTGGAAGGATAGACAACATGACGACGATGAAGCCCGGCGTGCGGCCGGCCAACCCGCACTTCTCATCCGGCCCCTGCGCCAAGCGCCCCGGCTGGAGCCTGCAAGCCCTCACCGACGCTGTTCTGGCGCGCTCGCACCGGTCGAAAGCCGGCAAGGCGAAGCTCAAGCTCGCCATCGATCTGACGCGCGAAATACTGCAAGCCCCCGCCGATTATCGCATCGGCATCGTGCCGGCCTCCGACACCGGCGCGGTGGAGTTGGCACTTTGGTCGCTGCTCGGTGCGCGGCCGGTGACCATGCTCGCCTGGGAGAGCTTCGGCGAAGGCTGGGTCACCGACGTCGAAAAACAGCTCAAGCTGAAAGACGTCACGGTCCTTAAGGCGCCTTACGGCGAGCTGCCGGATCTGTCCAAGATCGATTTTTCGACCGATGTCGTGTTCACCTGGAACGGCACCACCTCCGGCGTGCGCGTGCCCAATGGCGATTGGATCGCTGCTAGCCGTGAAGGCCTGACGATTTGCGACGCCACCTCGGCGGCCTTCGCGCAAAAGCTCGACTGGCCGAAGCTCGATGTCGTTACCTTCTCCTGGCAGAAGGCGCTGGGCGGGGAAGCCGCGCACGGCATGTTGGTGCTTAGCCCGCGCGCCGCGGCACGGCTGGAAAGCTACAAGCCGTCCTGGCCGCTGCCGAAAATCTTCCGCCTGACCAAAGGCGGCAAGCTCAACGAAGGTGTGTTCGCCGGCGAGACGTTGAACACGCCGTCGCTGCTCTGCGTCGAGGATTATCTCGATACGTTGCAATGGGCGAAATCGGTGGGCGGGCTCAAGGCGCTGTGCGCGCGCGCCGACGCCAATACGAAAGTCTTGGCCGATTGGGTGATGCGCACGCCGTGGATCGAAAATCTGGCGAAGCAGCCTGCATCGCGTTCCAACACGTCGGTCTGCCTGCGCCTTGCCGATCCGGCGGTCAGCCGGCTACCGGCCGAGGCGCAGCTCGCCTTCGTCAAATCGATCGAATCGATGCTGGAGAAGGAAGGCGCTGCCTACGACGTCGCCAATCACCGCGACGCACCACCAAGTTTGCGCGTCTGGTGCGGCTGCACGGTCGAGGCGGGCGACATCGAGGCGCTGACCGCCTGGCTCGACTGGGCCTTCACTGAGGCTAAAGCAGCACTGCCGAAGGCGGCCTGAGCCATGCCCAAAGTCCTCATTTCTGATGCGCTGTCGCCCGCGGCCGTGCAGATCTTCAAGGATCGCGGCGTCGAGGTCGATTTCCAACCCGCTCTCGGTAAGGAAAAGGAGAAACTTGCCGCGATCATCGGCAACTACGACGGGCTTGCCATCCGCTCGGCAACCAAGGTGACGTCGAAAGTGCTTGAGAATGCCAAGAACCTGAAGGTAATTGGCCGCGCCGGCATCGGCGTCGACAACGTCGACGTTCCAGCGGCGACCGCGCGCGGCATCATCGTCATGAACACGCCGTTCGGCAATTCCATCACCACCGCCGAGCACGCGATCTCGCTGATGTTGTCGCTGGCGCGGCAGATCCCGGAGGCCGACGCTTCGACACGCGCGGGAAAATGGGAAAAGAATAAATTTATGGGCGTGGAGATCTTCGCCAAGACGCTTGGTGTCATCGGCTGCGGCAATATTGGATCGATCGTCGCCGAACGCGCGCTCGGTCTGAAGATGAAGGTGATCGCTTACGATCCGTTCCTCTCCGAGCAGCGGGCAGCCGATCTCGGCGTGGAAAAGGTCGAGCTCGCTGAGCTGTTCAAGCGCGCCGATTTCATCACGCTGCACACGCCGCTCACCGAAAAGACCCGCAACATCATCGACGCCGCCGCGATCGCAAAAATGAAGAAGGGCGTGCGCATCGTCAACTGCGCGCGCGGCGGCTTGGTGGATGAGGCCGCGCTCGCCGAGGCGTTGAAGTCGGGGCAGGTGGCCGGCGCCGCCTTCGATGTTTTCGTCGAAGAGCCGGCAACGCAGAGCCCGCTGTTTGCGTTGCCCAATGTGGTGTGCACGCCGCACCTCGGCGCCACCACCACCGAGGCGCAGGAAAACGTGGCTCTGCAGATCGCCGAGCAGATGTCCGACTACCTGTTGCGCGGCGCGATTTCTAACGCCATCAATTTCCCCTCGATCACCTCCGAGGAAGCGCCGAAGCTGCGGCCCTTCATCGCGCTGGCCGAGAAGCTCGGCTCCTTCGCTGGTCAGTTGACCGAGACCGGCATCAAGAAGGTGCAGATTTCCTATGAAGGCGCCGTCGCCGGCATGAACACCAAGGCGCTCACCTCGGCGGCGGTCGCCGGGTTGCTGCGGCCGATGCTGCAGGACGTCAACGTCGTCAACGCGCCGCTGGTCGCCAAGGAACGCGGCATCGTGGTCGAGGAGACGACGCGCGAGATGGCCGGCGACTATGAAAGCCTGATCACCGTGACGGTCACCACCGAGCGCCAGTCGCGCCACGTCTCCGGCACGGTATTCGCCGATGGCCGTCCGCGCATCGTCAACATCAAGGGCATCCGCATGGACGCCGAATTCGGCTCATCGATGATCTACATTACCAATTACGACAAGCCGGGTTTCATCGGCCGCTTCTCCTCGACGCTTGGCGAGGCCGGCATTAACATCGCCACCTTCCACGTCGGCCGTGAGGCGCCCGGCGGCAACGCCATCGCGCTGATCGAGATCGACGGAGAACTGCCCGACGCCGTGCTCGACCAGGTGCGCGCGCTGCCGCAGGTGCAGCAGGCCAAGCCGCTGCATTTCTGATTTCAAATTGACGGCTTGCCGACCGCCAGGACCATGTCGGGAATGAGCGCGCTCGCCAGCATGACCTCGTTAATGTCCTGATGCGCGCGCCAGGTTGCGTCGCCTTGCCGCGTCTGCGGCAGCCAGGCGGCGACAATCTCATCGGCGAGCGGCTGCTCGTGTTGCAGCAGATCGATGGCATGGCCGAGCGCCGGGTGGCGCGACAGTGCTTGCCGGGCGGGGTCGGTAATGATCGGCAGAGCACGCAGGCCGATGGCAAGGCCGAGTTCGCGGAAGGCGAGGCGGTGCGCGACCGGACCGTTCAGCTGCCGGCTGGCAAGGAACGCCGACAAACCGCGCGCGCAAGCCGCCAACAGATCCTCGAGCAGACACAAATCGCCCGGCTCCGTCAGGCCGCCGAGCTGGCAAAGCCGGCCGGCATCGAACAGCAGCCCGCCAAGTTCCAACGGATCGTTGGTCGTCCAGTTGCGGTCGATACAGAGTGCCTCAAGCGAGTCGGCCGCCGCATCGAGCTTAACGACCGACGCCTGCATTGCCGCGAGCGCACATTGCGCCTCGCGCAGGGTCAGGCAGCCATCGAGTGCGTCATGCAGGCCCATGCCGGGCACCAGCGGGCGCGAGAGGTCGGTGCTCATTTTCCAGGCGACGCCGATGACGGCGCCGGAGGCGGACCGTCGCACGAAGCCGTCATAGGCGGCCTTGGCCAATTCGGCGGCCCATTGCGCATAATGCGTCTCGCCAGTGAACCAAGCCGCCTGGCAGAGCGCGTGCATCCACTTGGTCAGATAATGAAAGTACTGCCCGTCGCGGTCCCATTCGAGCCGTTCGTCGATCGGCTCACGCGCGCCGCGATCGGGCAGATGCTTGCCGATGCGCAGACCGCCGGCGGTCGGATGGCGCTCGCCGTCGGCCTCGTCGCGTCCGCTGAGCCAGCCGTGACGATGATCGTCATCACGAAAACGGCCAAGGACACGATGGACCTGGCCGATAAGCGTATGCGCATGCGCCAGATTATCGGGCTCGCCGTTCCGCCGATGCAGTTCGAAAAAATTGCAGACCGCAAAAGAATCGGTCCACAAATAGCGCTGCGGGTTTCGCGCCGGTGGCGCAAGACCGGTGCGGCGGGCGAATTCGGCCATCAGACGGGCCGCAATTTCTGTGGTGCGGTCAGGGCCCATTGTGTCCTTCACCAGCATTGTGACCTGCCTTTCCGACTGCTCTCTGAGATAGGTCAATTTAAATGCAGGTATAATATCAAAGCATTACGACGCCGGTCGGGTGGCCAAGGTCGCTTGCCTCTGGGCCTTGCATCCTTTATCCGAAGGTGGACCTGGCCGGCCTGATCCCGGCGTAAAGTGTCCGGGCGGTGGCGCAGGGAAGCAATTCGCATGGCGAATGTGGTTGTTGTCGGCTCGCAGTGGGGCGACGAGGGCAAAGGCAAGATCGTCGACTGGCTGTCCGAACAGGCCGATATCGTTGTCCGCTTCCAGGGCGGCCATAACGCCGGCCATACACTGGTGATCGACGGAGCAACCTACAAACTGTCGCTCTTACCCTCCGGCGTGGTGCGCGGCGGCAAGCTCTCCGTCATCGGCAACGGCGTGGTGGTGGATCTGCATGCATTGCTCGAGGAGATCGCCGAGCTCAAGAAACAGGGGATCGCGGTGACGCCCGACAATTTGCGCATCGCCGAGAACGCACCGCTCATTTTGCCGCTGCACCAGGAACTCGACGCCTTTCGCGAATCCTCGAATGCCAATACCCGCATCGGCACCACCAAGCGCGGCATCGGCCCTGCCTACGAGGACAAGGTCGGCCGCCGCGCCATCCGTTTCATGGATCTCGCCGATCTACCGTCGCTCGGGCAAAAGATCGTGCGGCTCTTGGCGCATCACAATGCGCTGCGCCGCGGCAACAACCTTCCCGAAATCAAGGCGAAGACGATCTACGACGATCTCGAGGCGCTGGCGCCGAAAGTGCTGCCCTACATGGACACGATCTGGGCGCTGCTCGACGCCAAGCGGCGCGAGGGAAAACGAATCCTGTTCGAAGGCGCCCAAGGCGCCTTGCTGGACATCGACCACGGCACCTATCCTTACGTCACATCGTCCAATACCGTGGCGGCGCAGGCTGCGACTGGCTCCGGCGTCGGACCCTCGGCAATCGATTTTGTGCTCGGCATCTGCAAAGCCTACACCACGCGCGTCGGCGACGGACCGTTCCCCACCGACCAGATGCACAACGCCATCGGGAAAAAACTCGGCGAACGTGGCCGCGAATTCGGCACCGTCACCGGCCGGGCGCGCCGCTGCGGCTGGTTCGACGCCGTGTTGGTACGGCAGACCGTGCGCACCTCCGGCATCGACGGGCTGGCGCTGACCAAGCTCGACATTCTCGACGGTTTCGACCAAATTAAGGTCTGCACCGGCTATAAACTCGACGGCCGCGATATCGACTATCTTCCCGCCGGCGAGCAGGCGCAGGCACGGGTCGAGCCGGTCTACGAAACCATCGACGGCTGGAAAGAACCCACCTCGAAGGCGCGCTCGTGGGTGGATTTGCCGGCGCAGGCCATCAAATACGTGCGCCGCATCGAGGAGCTAATCGGTTGCTCGGTGGTGCTTCTGTCCACCAGCCCGGAGCGCGAGGACACCATCCTAATGAAGAATCCTTTCGAAAACTGACAGCAAAAATGCCAAGATTAAGCCAGACTCAAATTGAATGCGCGGGCGCGCGCGGCGGGCTATATTGAGAGGCAATGGCTGACTATTACCCCCTGATCGCGCGCGCCGTCTCTGGTCTCGACAAGAACACCGGCGAAATCCGCCGCACGCTGTATGAACGCGCCCGCGCCGCGCTGGTCGGCCAGTTGCGCAGCGTCGATCCGCCGTTGAACGAATCCGACATCACTCGCGAGCGGCTGGCGCTGGAAGAGGCGATCCGCAAGGTCGAGACGGAAGCCTCAAAGCGCAAGCCGGAGACGCAGGAGGAGACGCGCCCCTCGCTGTCGGACGAGGGACTGCGCGGCTTCCGCACCGTGATGGCCGAAGCCAAGGGCCTCGGCGAGGCGACTGCAGAGGCGAACCGCGCTGCACACGAAGTCTATGAGGCGGTCCCGACTGCGGAGCAGGCACATGAGCAGCAGCCTGTAGAAGCCGCCGCGGCACCTTCGCCGGAGACGTCACCGGCGGAAGAACCGATGCCCCTCGAACCGGACGTCGACGGCGATCTGCTTGACACGCAGGAATTGCAAGAAGCGCCGCCGGCGGTCGAGCCGCACGAGGCGCCGGCGTGGCACCCGGCGTCGCCGACGCCACATGTTGAGGATGACGAGCACCTCGACGAGCACGCAACCGTTCCGCCGCCTCGGCGCTCCTATGGCAGGCTGATCTTGGCAGTACTGCTGCTGGTGATTGCCGGCGCGAGCGCCGCCGTCTATTGGCAGCGCCATGAGCTGGCCACGCTGATCGCTAGTTTCCACCACGCCGCGCCAACACAACAGGCGGCGCAGCCGCAGCCGGCGGTGAAGCCGAAAATTACCGACCGTGTCGGCGGTGGCCCGGCGCCGAGCCCGGCCAATGCGCCCGCCGCGGGAGTGGCGCAAAAGGTGGTGCTCTACGACGAAGATCCGACCGATCCGCAGGGCAAACGCTATGTCGGTTCGGCGATCTGGCGCACCGAAACCGTGTCGCCGGGCCCTGGCCTCGCGCCGGAGATCGCCTTGCGCGCCGACGTGGAAATTCCTGAGCGGCACATGCGCATGACCTTCTCGCTCCGCCGCAACACCGACAAGGCGCTGCCGGCAAGCCACACCATCGAGATCATGTTCACGCTGCCGGCGGATTTTTCCGAAGGCGGTGTCAACAATATTCCGGGCGTGCTGATGAAAGCTGAGGAGCAAGGGCGCGGCACGCCGCTTGCCGGACTGGCGGTGAAAGTGACCGACGGTTACTTCCTGATCGGGCTCTCCGCGGTCGACGCCGACATGCAGCGTAATGTCGAGATGCTCAAGACCCGCGACTGGTTCGACATTCCCCTCGTCTATACCAGCGGCAAGCGCGCCATCCTGGCGATGGAAAAAGGTGACGCCGGCAAGCGCGTGTTCGAGGAAGCCTTCCGCGCCTGGGGGCAGTGAGCCGGCGCCGATACGAAAATGCCCAGCGCAAGGCCGGGCATCATCTCGTTGAATTTGCCGCGCAGTTTTAGTGCACGGTCGCCTGCGCCGCCGCTTCCGGATGCTCCATGGCGGCGATGCGGTTCTTCACCGCCTTCTGCACCTTCTCGAAGGCGCGCACCTCGATCTGGCGCACGCGCTCGCGCGAAACGCCAAATTCAGATGCAAGATCCTCGAGCGTGACCGGATCGTCGGCCAAGCGCCGCGCCTCGAAGATGCGCCGCTCGCGTTCGTTGAGCACGTCGAGCGCGCTGATGAGCGCCTGATGGCGGTTGTCGCTCTCCTCACTCTCGGCAAGGATTTTCTCTTGGCTCGGCGCGTCGCTGACCAGCCAGTCCTGCCATTCGGCCGACTCGCCGTCGTCGCGGATCGGCGCATTGAGCGAGGCATCGCCGCCGAGACGGCGGTTCATGTCAACCACGTCCTGCTCATTCACGCCCAGCCGCTTGGCGATGATCTTGACCTGATCGGGCCGCAAATCGCCTTCATCGAGCGCAGAAATCTTGCTCTTGGCCTTGCGCAGGTTGAAGAACAGCTTCTTCTGGTTTGCCGTGGTGCCCATCTTCACCAGCGACCAGGAGCGCAGGATGTATTCCTGAATGGCGGCCTTGATCCACCACATGGCGTAAGTGGCTAGGCGGAAGCCTTTTTCCGGCTCGAAGCGCTTGACCGCCTGCATCAGGCCGACATTGCCTTCCGAGATCACCTCAGAAATCGGCAGGCCATAGCCGCGATAGCCCATGGCGATCTTGGCGACGAGGCGGAGATGGCTGGTGACGAGCTTGTGGGCGGCTTGGGTGTCGCCGTGCTCACGCCAGCTGCGCGCCAGCATGTATTCTTGCTGCGGTTCCAGCATGGGGAACCGACGGATTTCGTCCAGGTAGTGAGAAAGACCGGATTCAGCTTTCAGTGCCGGCAAAGCGGCAGAACGGGCCATGATAGCGCCCTCCTTAATTGCCCCCGATCAATCGGCAGGCTTTTGACACCGCCGCTCCCCGAGCCGACGGCGCAGAGTGATTATTGCGACTGCGAAATCGTGATCGCAGGTGCAACATACCGGAGCGGTAGGGCGAAATAAAGGTTCCTCCCGTCACTTCGCCGTGACCTTGGAGAGCACCACTAATTGGCGACCAAGCATTTGGTATATCTGGCCTATTTGGAACGTTCGCGCGCCGCGGCGGTGGATTCGGCAAGGGCATAACGCAAACGCGCTAGCTCAACCGGCAGTTCCGAGCGGAACCGCAGGACGTCTCGGGTTGCGGGGTGTTCAATGTCTAATAAATAGGCATGCAAAGCCTGTCTTTCAAGGTCATCCAGGGCGGTGCGCGAAAGCAGGCTGGCCTTGGTCTTGAACCGGGCCGAATAGGTGGGGTCGCCCATGATCGGATGGCCGATATGGGCTAAATGCACCCGGATCTGATGGGTACGGCCGGTCTCGAGGGTGCAAGCAAGCAGGCTCCCGACCGGTTTACCGTCATCTCCCATGTAGCGCTCAAGCACCTGCCAATGGGTCACGGCGTGACGGCCGCCTGCGCGCACAGCGCGTTTAACGCGCGCGCGCGGGTGGCGGCCGAGCGGCGCGTCGATGGTGCCCTTGGGCCGTGCCGGCGCGCCCCAGACCAAGGCAAGATAGCCTCGCTCCAATGCGCTTTCGGTCTTGTTGGTGAATTGGGCCGAGAGCGCGCGGTGGGCGCGGTCGGTTTTCGCTACCACCATCAGACCGCTGGTATCCTTGTCGAGCCGGTGCACGATGCCGGGCCGCTTGACGCCGCCGATGCCGGAAAGGCTTTCACCGCAATGGGCGATCAGCGCGTTGACCAGGGTGCCCTCGGCGTGTCCGGCGGCCGGATGCACCACCAGTCCGGCCGGCTTGTCGATGACGATCAGTTCGTCGTCCTCGTAGACAATATGGAGCGGGATCGTTTCGCCTTGAGGCGCGGCCGGCTCGGGCGCGGGCAGGGTGACGGTGATGGTGTCGCCGGAATTGACGGGCGTTGCCGGATCGCGGATCGTGCGCGCATCGATTACGACCTGGCCGGCGAGGATGAGCGCCTTCAGGCGTGAGCGCGACAGCTCCGGGATACGCGCGGCGAGCACGCGGTCGAGGCGCCCGCCCGCTTCCTCGGCGGCAATCGTCACTGTCTCCGTGGCTAGGTCTGACATAAGGCTCCGATGTCCGACGACAAAGCACTCAATTCGCAAACCGAGCGCACCATCGCGCAGGTGCGCCGCCTGATGATGATCGCCGGCGCGACGACGTTCATCGCGTTGGCCGCCGTCCTCGGCGTCATCGGCTATCGCCTTTTTCACCTCGAGGGAAGGGCAAGCGCGACGATGCCATTCGCCGAAGTAACCGCTCGGCTGCCGCCGCGCGCCAAAGTGCTCTCGACCGCGGTTAGCGACGGTCACATCTTGGTAACGATCGAGCTTGCCGGCGGTGTCGAAGTGCTCACCTTCGATCCCGATACGCTTAAACCTACGGGCCGGCTGCGGCTGGAGCAGAAGCCTTAAAGCGCCTTGATCTTCTCCAGCACGGGCAGGAGATAGGACACGAATTTTTCTGGATCCTCGCTCATCGGAAAATGCCCGAGACCTTGCATGATGGTGACGGGTGCGCCGGTGCGTTTGGCAATATCCAGTGTTCCTTCGGTGGTACAGGAATAATCGTATTCGCCGGTGAGCAGATAAAGCGGGCAACGCTTGATGTCGATTTCGCCGAGATGGCCCCGAATGTCGCCGTCGCGCGTATAGAAGTGCAGGTCGCCCTTGAATACGCCGGGCCCGCTCTGCATGTAGTGCCACAGCGTCTCCCAGCGCTCAGGCGTTGGCGCGGTCGGGCCGATGAGACCCGACACCACGCCGGCGCAGACCATGCCGCCATGTACGTCGGGCCGCTCAAGCCAGTTGAGATCGTAGTAAGGTTCGGTGTGCGCCGCTGATTCCAGGCCGATCAGCGCGCGGAAGCACTCCGGATGCTGGCGCGCAAGATGCAGTACGACGCGTCCGCCGATCGAGCAACCCATGACCACCGGCTTGTCGAGTTCGAGCGCGTCGGCGACTTCGACGATCATGCGCACATAGTCGCGCGAGGTGAGCTGGTATTCCGTGTCCTGCCAGCCGGCCGGCGGCGACGACTTGCCGTGCCAGGGCATGTCGAAGGCGATGACGCGGAAGTTCGACGTAACGCGCGCATCGTTCATCAGGCCGCGATATTGCCGCGTGTCGGAGCCGGCTGTGTGCATGCAGAGTAGGGGAATGCCCTGGCCGGCCTCCTCGACATAGATCCGGTGCGGCTTGCCAAGCAGATCGAACTGCAAGTAGCGGCCAGTCACAGGCTCGACATACGTGCTCATGGTGCGGATCCCTTGCGCGGGGCGGCGATCACGTCCTTGAAATATAAAAGATTGGCCATGAATGGATGCAGGTTGCCCTCAATGCGCATCAGCTTCTGCTTGGTCAGCGCGAAGATGTCGTTGAAGCCGGGCGGCGGCAGCGGCTGCCAGAATTTGTCCCACACGTCGTACGAAGCGCGCAGCGAAAAACTGTGGTCGGGATTGAGAAATGGGGCCGCCACTATTTTGCCGATGCGGCCGTGCTCGACGCGGATGTGATAGTAGGTGTTGTCGACGGCGATCACGAAGGCGGCTTCGACGAAACGACCGCGGCGCACCAGTCCGGCGTCGGCGTTCACGTGTTTGGGGATGGTTTCGATCATGCGGCTCCCGCCCCATTTCGATCAAGGCGACAGGGTGGGATTACGCGGCCTCGACTGCAAGGGCTTATGGCGCGGCTGCTTGCTTGCGGGAGGGATCGGGGTTATCTCGATCATCTTGGATCGCTTCTTTGCCAAAGCTCCCTTCGTCTAGCGGCCCAGGACGTCGCCCTCTCACGGCGAAAACAGGGGTTCGAGTCCCCTAGGGAGCGCCAAGCCGTAACACATCATTTTGATTTTCCTTTCGTTTCTGACATTTTCCCAAACTTGCTGCGCGTGGTTTGGGCAACTCCGTTCCTCTTCCGTCCCTCCAACTTTGTTATTGCTGCACCTGCCAAGCGAAGCTGATCAGCATCGCGTGTGTATCTTTCGGCTTCTGCGAGCGTCTTGTGGCCTAGGACGGCCATGATCTCATGCGGAGTGCACCCGGCATCTGCGAGGCGTCGCCCTGCTGCCTTGCGGAGTCCATGCGGTTGGCATTCAAGCGGTAGTCGAGCAGCAGTGATTGCATCACGCATCCACTGGCTAAAGCCATCAACCGTGAACGGCTTTCCATATTCGGTGTTGATGATCGTAATGTGCTCCCGCTTATGTGCAGCGAGAACAGCTTGTAGGTTGTGGTGAAGTGGGATCGTCAATTTGCGTCCAGTTTTCTGTTGGACGATGCGGATGGTGCCGCCGTTAACGTCCACCCATGTCATCCGATGCACATCTGAGCGGCGTTGGCCGGTATAAAGCTGGAGCGCGAACCCAAGTCGCTGTTTTGTGCCAATCGGCCAGCGTTTCTCATAGGTAGCGATTTCGTCCTCGGTCCATGAGCGGATTTCATGTGTTTTGGGACGCTTGATACCGAGCGACGGATCGTGGGCAAGCCATCCGATTTCGATTGCATGTCGGATCAGCACACGAAGCATTTTGAGGATCGCCAACGCAGAGCCGGGCCTATCGGCATAGGGCTGCATCATGTGGGTAATGATACCTGCGCGAGTCATTCCTGACACGGTGCGGTGTCCATGCTCGGTGCGCAGCATTTCGATCCGCGATGCATATCCAGTCTTGGTAGTAGCCCGTAGCCCAACATAGGCCGCGCTGCGCAAATAGGAGCGAATCAAGGCACCGATAGTGCCTGGTTTGTCTTGCACCCTTCGTTCGCGCATTGCTGCAATTTGTCCTGCAAGCGCTGCTTGATAAGCCGCGTTGAAATCATCCGAGCCAATATGCTCGGGGAGGGGAATCCGAGGCCCCTTCCCTTTGCGAAAATACACGCGCACCCTTTTATGCCGGTCTCGCCAACACTCCACAAAAGGCGGAAGCCTACGCGGCATTGCTATCGTCCCATGTATCGTCAGTGATATTCCCGCCTACAACCGGCAAACTGTGGATAGCCCTGTCGAGATCGCGGACATCCCAAGCGATGCGCCGTCCGCTCAGAATTTTTGGCTTAGGCATTCGCCGGTCCTTGACCATTCGATCGAAAGTGTTCGGGCAAACAGAGATGTAGGCCGCTGATGCCGCCCGGTCGATGAGCCGGGGAGCTAGCATGGGTGGTAATGCATTCTGTCGGGCCATTAAATCGGATCGCGTCCTGGCATCTGTGACTCTTTGAACCTCACTGGGTCTCAATATGGCCCTTGGAGCATGGCGTTGTCACATGGGGACTAATAAGGGCTTATTTGTCGAATATCCCCCAGTCGGGGTGGTGCATATCAATGTTGCGAAGCGATGCTGAACGGGTGCCCTGGAGCTTTTTCTTCCTCGCGCCGGCCCATCGCTGTATTGCCGCTGATAGACCTCGCTCACCCCTGCCAAACACCAGTGGCCATACGGTTTTCGCAAATTCCCAGAATAGACCTGTGTCTTTACCAGTATCACGCCCCACTTCTCTGGTTGCCTTCTTGTCAGTGAGCCATTCATAGATTGCGACGATGTCCATGAGAACAAGACTTGCGGGGTCGTTGCGCGGACGACCTGGGCCCTGTTTCCAAAACTTTGCCGACGCTGTCGATGCGGTCGCGAGCGTTCCTAGCAAGTGCCGTAATTCTTCGAATTGATCCTCACGTTTGGTCCGCTCTGTGCGGCTTAGGCGTTGCCCGTCCGCTAAGATCGCCTCTTTTATGATCCAAAAACGCTCATCGTAGCGATCAATGGCGTCGAGTGCCCGCAAGAGATTTGCAGAATTAGTAGCTACCGCACTCAGGCGGGCCATAAGGCTTTTCTTTGCCTTCGCTGATGGCAATGATCTGCGTGCTAGTAAATCGGTGCTAGCCCATTCGCGCAGTATCTGCGGAAGCATATTTAGTCGCCGTTTATCGACGCCGTCGGGCAAGGACCTGCGAATCAATTCAATGTCTTGGTCAAAAAACTCAGGTGTGTCTGTCGTATCGTGTTCTTTTGTCATGGGGGTATGCCACAATTTAGTTTTCGGTTTTCGGTCCCATTTTCAATTCCATTTAGGTCCCAATCCGGAGTCGAACGTACCACCGAATCTAGGGACCTGCTTCCGCGAGAATGAAAAAAGGCAAAGCCTGAATCAAACAGCCGAGCGTTGGATTTTCATTTTGCGAATTGTGGGTTGCTATTAGGAGGGCCCCGTCTGCGCGCCTGATCAAAACCCCTGCTCGGATTTTCGGAAAGACCGTTGCGAGGCGGTCTTTCTGCTTTATCGCGGCGCTTAAGTAACAAATTAAGAACAGGTCGCCGGAATTTTTGTTTGCAAAAATTTTGGGATTGCGTGCGAAAGTCCGAGGAAAGAGGAAGAACAATTTCAAGGGACTCCTAATTCATTAGCGGCCCATACCGTCTGCCCCCGGACCCTATTTCAGGGATTTCAGTTTGGGCTCGGATCGCGCCCAGTCGGCCAAGCCCGAAGCATAAAGCCGAGAGCTGTCGGGGCAGTGGCGTGCGTCCCGCCTTATCTTATCTGACGCCACTCCCATTTCCCGTTCTGGCGCGTAATGATTGCGTCGCAGTATGCGTGAGAAGGTGGCTCAATTGCTGCTAGTGCACTGCACATGTCTGCTTTTGACCCAACTGCGACATTGGCTGTGCCCTGCGGCATTGTCTTTGATACCGGTTTCGGCCCCTACAAAGTAATCGCCTGAGCCGCTACGATACCTTGCCCTGAGCCTGGGGGAGGCAATGAGACGTCGCGACAAAGCAGGCCCCAAATCAGTAAAACCGCAACGTCACAAGACGTTGAGGCGTCGCAACGTGGCGAAAGTCGCTCATCGTCGCAATTCTTCCACCGCCGATACAACCGAGATAATTACCCTGCTCTCCGTTGAGCGGGACGAGGCGCTGGAGCAGTTGGCGGCAACTTCTGAGGTACTAAAGATCATCTCTAGCTCTCCCGGCGAGCTACAGCCCGTTTTTGAGGCAATGCTCGCGAAGGCAACCCGCATTTGCGAGGCTAAGTTCGGCGTGCTGTACCTACGCGAGGGCGACAGCTTTCGAGCGGTTGCCGCTACGCAGGACGCGCCACCTGCGTATCTTGAGGCACGCAAACGCGAACTGCGGCTTCAACCGACGCCGGACGGACCGCTTGGTCGTGCTGCAATCACGAAGCAGGTCGTCCATATCGTTGACCTCAAGAAGTTGCGGTCCTACCGCGAGCACCATCCGTTTGTCGTAGCAGCTGTTGAACTCGGCGGTTTCAGAACCGCACTTGCGGTCCCGATGCTGGAACATAATACCCTGATTGGCGGGATCACCATTATGCGCCAAGAGGTCCGGCCATTTACAGACAAGCAGATCGAGCTGGTCCAAAACTTCGCCGCGCAGGCCGTCATCGCCATCGAGAACACCCGACTGCTCAACGAGCAGCGCGAAGCCCTGGATCAGCAGAGAGCGATTGGCGAAATCTTGCGGGTGATCGCGACTTCGCCGAGCGACATCCAGCCGGTGCTTAATTCGGTAGCCGAACACGCGGCGCGCATTTGCGAGGCGCGGTTCGTCGACGTTTTTCTTGTCGAAGGCGATACCCTGCGCAATGCCGCCTGGTTCGGCGAAATTGCCCGCGTGCCCACGATACCACTCGATCACTCCAATGTTTCGGGGCGCTCGATTTACGATTTGAAGCCGGTGCACGTTATCGATCTGCAGAACGCAGGCGATGAATTTTCGGCAGGACGTGAATATGCGCGCAGGTTGGGACATCGCACAATCCTCGCGGTGCCTCTGATCAAGGAAGGCCGTGCGCTCGGTACGATCTTGGTCCGCAGGACCGAGGTGCGACCATTCGAGGAAAAGCACATCGCTCTCCTGACGACATTTGCCGGCCAAGCCGCAATCGCGATTGAGAACGTGCGGCTGTTCGAAGCCGAGCAGCAGCGCACGCGCGAGCTTTCCGAATCGCTGGAGCAGCAGACGGCGACATCGGAGGTGCTCAAGGTTATCTCCAGCTCACCCGGCGAGCTTGAGCCGGTCTTCAATACTATCTTGGCGAATGCAATCCGCATCTGTGAGGCTACGTTTGGCAATCTATTTCTCCGCGAGGGGTCGATCCTTCGCGCGGTCGCGTTTCAAAGCCAAAAGACCCACGCCGATATTTTGCGGCGCAGCCCCGAGATCGACCTGCGCGACAATCCAGGAATCCCCCTCGATCGTATGGCCACCACCAAGCAAGTTGTCCACATTCCCGACCTTCGGACCGATCAGTCCTACATCAGGAAAAACGACCGCATTATCCCCCTGGTCGAAGTCGTGGGCATACGAACCTATGTCGTGGTGCCAATGCTTAAGGAAGGTGAGCTCATCGGCGCGATTAGTATGTATCGCGATGAGGTCCGACCCTTCACCGACAAGCAGATCGGACTGCTCAAAACCTTCGCCGACCAGGCAGTGATCGCCATTGAGAACGTGCGGCTATTCGAGGCCGAGCAAAAGCGCACCGCTGAGCTCACCGAGTCGCTGGAGCAGCAGACGGCGACGTCGGAGGTGCTGAAAGTCATCTCCAGTTCGCCCGGTGAGCTCGAACCCGTGTTCGACGCAATGCTCGAGAATGCCACCCGGATTTGTGGAGCCGGCTTTGGCACGATGTTCCGCTTTGACGGCACAGCGCTCCACTTTGCCGCCGACTATCACACGCCTCCCGCACTAGTCGAATTCCAGAAGCAACGTGGTCCGTTTCTGCCGAAGGGAGGGCCCCTCGCGCTCGTCTTGCAGACAAGGCAAGTCGAGCACACCGCTGATTATGCGGCAGAGCCTTACCACGGTCCGTCCGTCAAGCTCGGCGGCGCGCGATCTATGGTCGCGGTGCCTATGCTCAAGGACACCGAAGTGGTCGGCATCTTCGCCATCTATCGCCAAGAGGTGCGCCCGTTCACAGACAAGCAGATCGAATTGGTGCAGAACTTCGCCGCGCAAGCCGTCATCGCCATCGAGAACACGCGTCTCTTGTCCGAATTGCGCGAGTTGCTTGCACATCAGACGGCGACATCAGAGGTCCTCGCGTCTATTAGTGGCTCGTTGACTGACACCCAACCCGTCTTCGACGGCATCGTTCGCAATCTGCAACAGTTATTCGGTACGCGTTTCGCATCTGTCCAGTTGCTGAGAGACGGAATGGTGGAAATGCCCGCGGCCGGCGGCGCCACTGGCTTTGAAAGACTCAAGGAGCGTTACCCGCGCCCGCTCGATGAGAATACGGTGGGTGGCCAAGCGATGCTTCTGAAGCAGGTGGTGCAATTTTCACCTCTGATCGACAATCTGTCGGCACCGGCAGGCGCTCGGCAGTTGGGACGCGAGTTTGGATATGATTCAATCATCGCTGCGCCGATGGTCCGGCAGGAAAAGGTTATCGGCGCGATCGTCTGCGCCCATCACGAATCACGGATTTTCAATGAGAAGGAAATAGCACTACTCAAGTCGTTTGCCGATCAGGCCGTCATTGCCATCGAGAACACGCGGCTGCTCAACGAACTGCGTCAGCGCACCGATGATCTTTCCGAGTCATTACAACAGCAAACTGCCACCGCCGACGTGCTCAAGGTGATCAGCCGTTCAGCCTTCGATCTGCAGGCGGTGCTCAACACGCTGGCCGAATCGGCGGCGACGCTGTGTGACGCGTATGACTGCGTCATTCTCCTGCTCCAGGGCGACAAGCTGCATATCAAGGCAATGCACGGCCCGATCGGCGCGGGCAGGACAGAATATGAGATCGGGCGCGGCTGGGTGGGAGGCCGCGCATTCCTCGATCGCACGCCGATCCACATCCACGATCTGTCGACAAGCGAAGAATTTCCCGAAGGCCGCGAGATGGCGCGGCGGCGCGGTCACCGAACGATTCTCTCTGTCCCCCTGCTCAGGGGCGACGAAGCCATCGGCGTCGTCAGCATCCGTCGCTTCGAAGTGAAGCCGTTCGCTGACAAGCAGATCGAACTGTTGCAGACCTTCGCTGACCAGGCGGTGATCGCCATCGAGAACGTGCGGCTGTTTGATGAAGTGCAGACTCGTACTCGCGAACTCGCTCGTTCAGTCGATGAGCTGAAGGCGCTCGGCGAGGTCAGCCAAGCGGTGAACTCGACGCTGGACCTCGAAACAGTGCTGACTACCATCGTCGGCCGGGCGGTCGAGCTGTCGCACACCGATGCAGGCGCGATCTACGTGTTCGACGAGGAGCGCAAGGAGTTTCACCTGCATGCCACCTACGGCATGAGCGAGACCATGATTGCAGCGATTACAGATCGGCACATCGGCCTCGGCGACGCCAATATGGGCGTGGCCACAGTGGAGCGCAAACCGATCCAAGTCTCCGACATTCGCAACGAACCGGCCACGCCAGTCAATAAAATCATTTTGGCAGAAGGGTATCGCGGCATCCTGATCATCCCCTTGCTGCGTCCAGACCACATCATCGGCTCTCTAGTGGTGCGGCGAAAGACACCGGGTGAGTTCCCACAATCTACCATTGAGCTGTTGCAGACCTTCGCCGACCAGTCGGTGGTAGCAATCCAAAATGCGCGGTTGTTTGAAAGCGTAGAAACGCAAACGCGGGAGCTTGCAAAGTCACTGGCGGAGTTGCGCACCGCGCAGGACCGCCTGGTGCAGACCGAAAAGCTCGCTTCGCTCGGTCAGCTGACCGCCGGCATCGCGCACGAGATCAAGAACCCGCTCAATTTCGTCAATAATTTCTCGGCTATCTCGATCGAACTCATTGACGAATTGCGCGAGGCCCTTGCCGAAGCCAACCTAAACGACAAACTACGAGCCCAGGTCAGCGAAATCGCGGATATGCTGCAGGGCAATCTCGACAAGGTCGTGCAGCACGGCAAGCGCGCGGACTCGATTGTCAAGAACATGCTGCTGCATTCGCGCCAGGGCTCACAAGAGCACCGGCTCGTCGACATCAACACCATCGTCGAGGAGAGCCTCAATCTCGCCTATCATGGGGCGCGGGCCGAGAAGCAGGGCTTCAATATCACGCTGGAGCGGTCCTTCGATCCGGCGGCCGGCGAGGTCGATGTGTTCCCTCAGGATATTACGCGGGTGCTGCTCAATCTGATTTCAAACGGGTTCTATGCCGCTACGAAACGCAAAGCGGACGCGAATGGAGGCGATTACGAGCCCACGCTGGCTGCCGCCACAAAGAACCTCGGCGACAGTGTCGAGATCAGGATACGCGACAACGGCACCGGTATTCCGCCTGAAGTGAAGGAGAAGATATTCAACCCGTTCTTCACGACCAAGCCCGTAGGAGAAGGGACAGGGCTTGGCCTGTCCATCAGTCATGACGTCATCGTCAAGCAACATGGCGGGTCTATAGAAGTTGATACCCTGCCTGGCGAGTTCACCGAGTTCAGGATCGTACTGCCGCGCGGGGCTGCGACCATTGCCAAATCAGGAGAGCGCGCGTGAATCTTCTCATTCTCGTGGTCGACGATGAGCCGGATGTCGAGGTGCTGTTCCGTCAGCAGTTCCGGCACGATCTGCGTGCCGGCCGTTTTACGATGGAGTTTGCCCAATCTGCTCCGGCTGCGCTTCAGCGCATTACAGATGCGGCGGGGGTATCAATTATCCTGATCCTGTCCGACATCAACATGCCTGGGATGAGCGGCCTTGAGCTGCTGCCCAAGGCGAAAGCCATGCGGCCCGACATCCCGGTGATCATGATCACCGCCTATGGCGATGCGGAGACCAAGCGCAAGGCTCTGGAGAATGGTGCCGAGGCGCTGCTCACCAAGCCCATCGACTTCGTAATGCTGCGCGGTGAGATCGATATACGGGTCGAACGCGCCGCGTGATCAAAAATACGCATTTAGGAACGTTTGGCCTGCATGTCCGCTTCTGGCACTTCGCGGCCTTCGCTGCATTGCAGCGGTTTGTCGCCTATTGGAGTAACAGATGGGGTAATCGGCCGGCAGCTTGTGGATAGCTGAATATTTTTGGTGCTGCGCTTCAGGCTGATGGTGAAACGAGGTCCGTGTGTACGGCCTCAAGCATCAGAAGGAGAAGCGCAGCATGGACCATTTTGCTGGACTAGATGTTTCAGTCAAGGAGAGCAGCATCTGCGTTGTGGATGACACGGGCAGGATTGTACGGGAAGTGAAGGTGGCGAGTGAACCGGAAGCTCTGCTGGCGGTGCTGAAGAGCCCCGCCTATCACTTCAAACGGATTGGATTGGAAGCCGGGCCGCTGTCACAGTGGCTCTTTAGCGCCCTCGCGGAAGCGGGCTTGCCGGTGATCTGCGTCGAGACGCGGCACATGCGGGCGGTGCTGAAGGCGCAGATCAACAAGACCGACCGCAATGACGCACGCGGTATGGCGCAGATGATGCGGGCGGGGCTCTATCGTCCGGTGCATGTGAAGACGTTACGCAGCCAGAAACAGCGAATGCTGCTGACCCATCGCAAGCTGCTGCAGTCGAAGGCCATCGCTGTCGATAATGACCTGCGCGGGACGTTACGCAACTTTGGTCTCAAAGTAGGCGTGGTGGGCAAAGTTAGGTTCGAGGCCCGCATCAGGGAGCTTGTTGAGAACCTCCCCGACCTGGCGGTGCTGGTCGAACCGATGCTCATTGTCCGGCGAGTGCTTCGCGAGCAGTTTTGTATCCTGCACCGCCGCTTGCTCGCTATCGTGCGGGACGATGAGGTGTGCCGGCGCCTGATGACGGTCCCCGGGGTCGGCCCTGAGGTGGCGCTGACCTATCTTGCTCACCGTCCGGGGATCGATCCCGAAACGGCGGGCCGCCGCCCGCTCGCTCAGACCCTCAATCCGGACCGCATAGCGAACCCGTCCATATAGCTCCACGTTCTTCATCCCCCGCCCTTCGCTGATTCGAGCAAAAGGCAATCGCTGCCGGATTATTGGTCCGGCGCAACCGGAATGCCCGGCCGCTCCATTGAGGGATTTTGTCTCCGGCGCTTATAGTTTGACCGCGCCCGAAGTAGACGTCGGCCGGCGTTAGATTGCTCAAGCTCTCATGATAGCGCCGATGGTTGTAGTGATCGACGAACCGGCCAATGCTGGCTTCAAGATCACCCGGCAGGTAATAGTTTTCCAGGAGGATGCGGTTCTTGAGCGTCTGATGCCAGCGCTCGATCTTGCCCTGTGTCTGCGGATGATAGGGCGCGCCGCGAACGTGACCCAAGTTCTGTGTATCCAACCAATCTGCCAACTCAGCCGAGACATAGCTGGAACCATTATCGCTGAGCAGGCGCGGCTTATGGATAACCCGAGCCTGATCACAGCCTGAGGCCGTAAGAGCAAGATCCAGAGTTTCGGTCACGTCCTGTGCCTTCATCGTCGCGCACAGCTTCCAGGCGATGATGTAGCGCGAGAAGTCGTCCAGGACCGTGCTGAGATAGAACCAGCCCCAGCCGGTCACCTTGAGATAGGTGAAGTCCGTCTGCCAGAGCTGGTTTGGCGCCGTCGTCTTGTCCTTGAACTCATCGGCCGCCTTCATGACGATGTAGGCTGGACTTGTGATCAGGTCATGCGCCTTAAGCAGCCGGTACACCGAGGCCTCCGACACAAAATAGCCGGCCGTATCGGTGAAGCGCGTGGCCAGTTCCCGGGGCGACAGCTCGGGCTCATCCAACGCCAACTGAACGATCCGCTCGCGTATGCCTTCAGGGATACGGTTCCAGACGCGCTTGGGCCGCGGTGATTTATCTTCCAGTGCTTCTGGTCCGCCGGTCTGCAGGCGATCGTACCAGCGGTAGAACCTTGCCGGCTGGATGCCCAGCTTCGCAAGCGTCCGGCGCACCGGCAGATGGGATTGCTCGACCAGGCGGATGATCTCCAGCTTCTCGAAGGCGGGGTACCTCATTCCTCGTCTCCCCCATCCCCGATCATGCTTTTTTTAAGCAGGCGCAATTCGAGCGCCTGTTCAGCCACGACCGCCTTGAGTTCCTGCGCCTCACGCCGCAGGTCCTTGACCTCGCCATTGGTCGCCGCCCGCGCCGTGTCGCCGGCCAGGCGCCGTTTACCGGCCTCCAGGAACTCCTTGGACCAAGCGTAATAAAGGCTCTCGGCAATGCCTTCACGGCGGCAAAGCTCGGCGATGCTGGACTCGCCGCGTAGGCCGTCCAGAACGATCCTAATCTTCTCTTCAGACGAATGGCGCTTGCGCGTGGCCCGGCGGATGTTCTTCACGAGCCGCTCGGACGGCAATTCAGGGTGTTCGGATTTCTGTCTCATCTCCACTCCTTAATGGTTACGATGAGCCAGAAATCCTCCGTTCCTCAAGCCGTTAAATCTGTCTCACAGGTGCTGATCCCGGACAATCAAACTCAAGACCATCCAGCAGCGACGCGCCTTGCACCAAAGCTCCAAGGCCGCGTAACATCAACAATCAGGAGCCAGAATATCTCTCGAATTAAAACGCCCGCTGTCCGTAATCATTCTACGACATACACTGCGATCTCTCGGCCGCGCCGTATCTCGACCTTGCGGGCTCGCGCATGCTGCATGAGCTTTATAGCGAATTTGTCTCTCGAGGCATTAAGCTGCGGATCGTTGGTGCCCATGGGTCGGCGCCGGATTTGTTGCGAGCGGACAGCATCGAGGCCATAGTCGGGAGGCTCGATCGTAACGTGACACTCAACAATTTGGTCGACGCTAAGACATAGCAAACGTCGGTGGATTTGGCTCACGATGGCTAAGTCGCGATCGACCAGACTTGGATCTCAGGGTAGCAAAAAACAGCACCCTGCGTCTGCGGGAAAGTGTTGATCTGAATCAAGATACCACGACGTCAACAATCTTAACTTTTTATCCAGTACTCGACACGGCTTGGAGAGTTGCATGGAGCCATCAATCGATACCTTTGGCGTCGACGTAGACCCCAGACCGGTCGACGGTCTGGCCTCGTGACGTGCGCTGGTTGCTGCATAGGCCCAGCCAAGGCGTGATGCGCGAAAAACTTCGGGCAATTCGGAAGTATTTTAAATATTTTCCGTTAGAATGAGCCCAACGCTTTTACTAGGATGTAGAGTCCATCTTTGTCCAAGCCTACGGGGCGAAGAGTATTCGAGCAAAAATGCCTCAGAGAAAGCACATGGTAATCGCGGCCAGTATCAGCGTCGCGCTGGTATTGGGTGCGTGCGCCGGCCGGCCGTTGCAAGGCGTGCTGGTGCCCGTTGCACAATCGGCTGAAGGTACGTCCCGGGTAAATATTCTTGTTGCTACCACAAGACAACGCGCGACTGCGGATGCAGGCGCGATGTTTAATGGAGCGCGGGCTGAAAACGTATCCTATGCTGCTATTAGCGTTTCAATTCCGCCTGACAGCTCCCGAAAGATTGGCGAAATCCAATGGCCGGCGTCCCTTCCAGGTGACCCCAATCGTGATTTTGTGACTGTTTCGTCGGACTATATCGACAAGCAGCAACTTTCCGCTGCCGTATCCGCCGCGGCAAAGCCGGCTGGGCGCAGAAATGTGCTTATTTTCGTGCACGGGTTCAACAACCGGTTCGATGACGCCGTTTACCGGTTTGCCCAAGTTGTTCACGACTCGAAAGCGGTAGGTATTCCCGTTCTGTTTACATGGCCTTCGCGCGGTGAACTGAGGTTACGTGCCTATACTTATGATCGCGAGAGCGCAAACTATTCACGCGGGGCGCTTGAGCAACTGATTGAGACGCTAGCGGCCAATCCAAATGTGAAAGACATCAATATTGTGGCGCACTCAATGGGCAATTGGCTTACGCTCGAAGCGCTGCGCGATATGGCGCTCCGGACCGGCAAGATCGGCGCCAAGGTCAGGATCGTCGCGCTCGTCGCGCCAGATGTCGACGTCGACGTGTTTCGCGCCGAAATGCAAAGTATGGGCAAATCCAGGCCGCGCTTTCTTTTGTTCGCCTCTCAAGACGATGGCGCCCTCAATTTTTCAAAGACCATTTGGGGCGGCGTTGAGCGTATCGGCGCAATCGACCCAGAGCAGGAACCGTACAAAAGTGAACTGGCGCAGGAGAAAGTCGAGGCGTTCGATTTGACTAAGCTGAAGGGAAGCGCGCACGGCAGAGCTTTTGAAGACATCACGACCGTTGTGGCAATGATGAAAGATAGGTTTGGCGGGTTGGACAGCTCCCGCTGCTTTGCCGAGGTAAAATGTTAGTTGAGAGTTGGCCGTAGATAGCGCCAACGCGGTCGGTCGGCGTAGCGCAGCTACTCGGCGGAGGCTGGCATAAACACCTCAGGTGTCGGTGGCTTGAAGCCGAGGACTTATGCGGCCTGATCGCGTTGTAGTCTCTACGCCAAGCCTCGTATTTCCTCTGCGCATCGGTCTATAGGAGTTTTCCCTTGCGGCGAGTTGCAAGAGGTGTCTCTGACTTAGTTCTTACGCTTCTGATTGCCATTGTCACGGCTTGGGCATCTCTTGCTCTGTGGTACCGCCTCCCTGTTCAGGAATTGATGAGAGGTTTCGCAGTAACCCTTTCTATCCTGATTGGTATCTCCACGATCACCGCGCTCTTCAGTCGCCTGCGCCGATCGGCGCTCGTCTGCTTCATTGCAGCGTTTGGCTTCGTCCTATTCTGGTGGACAACAATAAAACCTTATGGTCACGCCAACTGGGCGCCAGATGTGGCCCGGCAAGTCATTGGAAAGCTTGACGGTGACATGCTGACTTTGACAAACGTGCGAGACTTCGAATGGCGCAGCGACGGCGACTTCACGGAGCGATGGACGTCGCGAACCTATGATCTTAGAAAACTTCGAACGCTTGATTTATTCATGTCCTATTGGGCCGGCCCCGAGATGGCTCATACGATCACGAGTTTTGGCTTCGAAGGGGGCGAATTTCTTGCCTGGTCGATCGAGGTGCGCCGTCGCAAAGGCGGCGAATATTCGCCCATCGCAGACCTATTCAAAAGCAACCCGCTCGTGATCATTGCGGCGGACGAACGCGATGTCATCCGCCTTCGAACGAACATACGCCACGAAGACGTTCAGCTTTATCGCCTCAGGGCGCCGCCGGTAAAGGCCCGCTCACTCCTTCTTGAATATGTCACCGATGCGAACGGGCTTGCAGAATCTCCAAGATTTTACAATTCCATTACAACGAACTGCACAACGACTATCATAAAGATGATGCGGGTCGTCGGCGACACTATGCCATTCAATTGGCGCTTCATCGTCAATGGCTATCTGCCAGACTATGCGTACCAACGAGGCGCGCTTGACACACGGACACCACTTCCAGTGCTGAAAACTCTCGCCCACATCGATAAACGTGCTGGCGAAGCGGACAATTCACCGGAATTCTCGCGGCTCATCAGGGTAAGCGTGCCGTCCCCGTAGAATGCTCAGGCGCCATAGACAAACTGAACCCAAACGGCCGATTAGGGAAGCGAACATTGACCAGACGCACGGGGGCTTAATACGCTCAGGTATGCGCAATTGTATAGGAGTCCACACTCAATGTTAGGCCAATTTTTGGTAGGCGGCGCTGCGAATGCTTGCAACATAACAATACATGCCCTGGTCATGGTGGTGATAATTCGGGTGTCGAGAGTGGTGCATGGGAAAACCATATGGTCATCACCATCGTTGCAATTGATCAGCACTATGGTTGCCACGGTCTCAGTCTTGATGGCCGCGCATACATTGGAAGTGATCGTTTGGGCGTCGATCTATTTTATTGCGGGCGCTGCGCCCGCCGGCGCTGACCTCGTGTATTTTGCATTCGTGAATTACACGACCCTCGGCTACGGTGACGTTATCCCGGTCGAGCGATGGCAACTGCTTGGCCCAATTACGGCGATGAATGGCGTGCTGCTATTTGGCTGGTCAACCGCTGTTATTTTTGAGGTGCTGCGGAGGGCATTGACGCACAATTTCAAGGAGGGGCCACTTCGATAATTGGATGGCCATGTTTGTTCATGAAACTTAGCGGACGTTCCAGCCGCGCCCGCTTTTTTCTCCATTGGGGTAACAGATGGGGTAATCGGCCGGCAGCTTGTGGATAGCTGAATATTTTTGGTGCTGCGCTTCAGGCTGATGGTGAAACGAGGTCCGTGTGTACGGCCTCAAGCATCAGAAGGAGAAGCGCAGCATGGACCATTTTGCTGGACTAGATGTTTCAGTCAAGGAGAGCAGCATCTGCGTTGTGGATGACACGGGCAGGATTGTACGGGAAGTGAAGGTGGCGAGTGAACCGGAAGCTCTGCTGGCGGTGCTGAAGAGCCCCGCCTATCACTTCAAACGGATTGGATTGGAAGCCGGGCCGCTGTCACAGTGGCTCTTTAGCGCCCTCGCGGAAGCGGGCTTGCCGGTGATCTGCGTCGAGACGCGGCACATGCGGGCGGTGCTGAAGGCGCAGATCAACAAGACCGACCGCAATGACGCACGCGGTATGGCGCAGATGATGCGGGCGGGGCTCTATCGTCCGGTGCATGTGAAGACGTTACGCAGCCAGAAACAGCGAATGCTGCTGACCCATCGCAAGCTGCTGCAGTCGAAGGCCATCGCTGTCGATAATGACCTGCGCGGGACGTTACGCAACTTTGGTCTCAAAGTAGGCGTGGTGGGCAAAGTTAGGTTCGAGGCCCGCATCAGGGAGCTTGTTGAGAACCTCCCCGACCTGGCGGTGCTGGTCGAACCGATGCTCATTGTCCGGCGAGTGCTTCGCGAGCAGTTTTGTATCCTGCACCGCCGCTTGCTCGCTATCGTGCGGGACGATGAGGTGTGCCGGCGCCTGATGACGGTCCCCGGGGTCGGCCCTGTGGTGGCGCTGACCTATCGCGCCACCGTCGACGTGCCCGCTCGCTTCAGGAAGTCCAAGTCAGTCGGGGCGGTGTTTGGGCTGACGTGCGCCAAGTATCAATCAGGCGAGAGCGAACGCAGCGGCAGAATATCACGCTGCGGAGACGAGATGATGCGGGTCATGCTCTACGAAGCGGCTCAGGCCATGTTGCATTCAAAGAGATGGTCCTGGCTCAAGGCCTGGGCCATGAAGATCGCCAGGCACCGCGGGATGAAGAAGGCGATCGTCGCCTTGGCGCGCCGGTTGGCTGTGATCATGCACCGCATATGGGTTGATGGCACCGAGTTCCAGTGGACCCGGGAGGCCGCGGTGGCATGAGAGGTGTAGGTCGCCGGATGCGATAGGAGAAAACTCGAGTTCCACCCAGCGGTGGAATGATGTCCCTCGCGGGACGATGGATGAGGTGAGTTCGCATGTCCGCTTGGACCTATCGTCAATCTGACGCTAAGGCCGCGTAACAGATTGTTCCACCTCGTCCTCGGATCCCATGATGGAAGGGCCCTGGTGCCGATTCCGAAGAGAAGCGCGAGCCCGTGAGCGACATCAACACTGCAGCGGTGGATAGTCTGAAAGTGCTTGACCCCAAACGGCCGATTAGAGAAGCGGACATTGGTGTGTTTTGGCCGGGGATGCATTGTCTGCTTTTGACCTATCTGCGACATCGGATGCGATATTGACCTCTCATTGAAATCGATAGTTGATCCAAGGCGTGCGATGGCCGATTCCGGATGATGAGTGGCGGAATTATACGCTCCGGCACAAAGTAGGTGGTGCAATGTACGAGAACGCTGCGATCCTTGCTGCCGTCGTCTTGGTCTACAGCGCGGTAGCGGGGCGTGTGGCTCGCTCGCGGCTAAGCGGCCCGATCTTGTTCACTGGTGCCGGATTAATGCTCGGTCCTCTAGGCCTCGGTGTACTGCGAATTGACATCGCAGCCAACGATCTGAAGGTAATTGCGGAAGCCGCGCTAGCGATGGTCTTGTTTACGGATGCGGCGCACGCCGACCTTCGCGTGGTCCGCCGTAATGTTGGTTTGCCGCAGCGGCTGCTGCTGATCGGCCTGCCGCTCACTATTGTGCTCGGATTTTTGGCCGCCGTGGCGTTGTTCCCAACGCTGGATATCTTCACAGCTGCGCTGCTCGCGACGCTGCTGGCGCCGACCGATGCCGCGCTCGGAGCACCAGTGGTAACGAACGAAGCGGTGCCTGCCGAGACGCGCGAGGCGCTCAATCTCGAAAGTGGTCTGAACGATGGGATTTGCGTACCAGTCGTAATCATTCTCCTCGACTTCGCGATCGGTACGGAAATCAAGCACAGCACGATTCAGCGCGTGGCCGCAGTCATCACTGAGGAGATCGGAATCGGCCTCCTGGTCGGTGTTGTGCTGGCCGCCATCGCTGTGTCAATGCTGCGGGTCGCTACTCGCCATCGCTGGACTAGCGAGCACTGGCTTCATATCCCCGTTGTCGCGTTGGCGGCTCTTTGTTTCGCAACGGCCCAGGCGTTGGGCGGCAGCGGCTTCATCGCTTGCTTCGTTGGTGGACTGCTGTTCGGCTACTTGCACGATCACCCGAAGAAAATGCTCGGCGGTGCGGCCAGCACCGGCGAGGTGCTGGCAATGCTGATTTGGGTGGTATTCGGCGGGCAGGTGCTGGGGCGGCTGCTGGACCGTATGGAATGGTCGATGCTGATCTATGCCGTACTAAGTCTGACTGTGATCCGTATGGCGCCGGTATTCCTATCACTACTTGGCGCAGGGATGAACGCCGGTACCAAGCTCTTCATAGGGTGGTTCGGCCCACGCGGGCTCGCCAGTATCGTGTTCGCCGTCATGGTCTTCGACGCCGACGTGCCCGGCAAAGAAACGCTTGTGTTAACGGCTGCCTGCACAGTGCTGCTTAGCATTATCGCCCATGGGGCCACGGCGAACCCGCTCATCGCGTTGCTGCGGCGCGACCGCGTCAGTCGCGGATAATCCGCGCACGCAGGAAGCTCGCGATCTTCCCCGCACGCTGATGGGGACGCCCGAGTTCGCCAAATCCCGCAACGAACGCAAGAAGGTCGAGATACGCATTGCGTACCTGAAGACCCATCACCGCTTCGAGCGAATGCTTTTGCGCGGCCTCTCCGGCGCACGCGATGAGTTCCACCTCGCCGCCATCGTGCAGAACCTTAAAACGCTGGCGGGCTATGTCTGGCATCCGCCGCCGAACGTCTAGGCAGCATGCGTTGTGTGACCGTGGGTGGCACAAATTGTCAGTAGTGTGAACGATCTTGCCACTCTGCAAAGGGGGCGCCGAGCGAACGACCGGAAAAAACGTAACTTAAGAGCTCCGACCACCTCGTCGCCGACTTTATCAACACCATCGACCCGAAGCTGACCTGGGCATCATGTCAGATGGCAAGGCCGTTTGGACCGACACGTCGAATGGCAAGCTATCTCTGCTCTAACAATACCTTCAGCCTTCCCTTTCGCGCCGCCTTCTTGAGAGCAGCGTGGTCGCGTTCAGTTTGATCGGCGTAGGCTGCGGAGAAATCTGCGATTGCCTTGTCAAAAATATCGCTCTCGCCGAGGTAGCCGCTAATCACTGCCGCATCGCCTGAGCGCGCGTGAGAGCGCGCCAGCGAGTAACCGCACCATTGCGCGTACACGGCCAAATCGGAAGCGCTAAAGTCCTCCACCATCGGCTTCATTTTGGCGTCCCTGAGTTGGCGGATGTAAAATTGACGGCCTTCCCGACCTTCGGTCCAGCCTAGAAAAATGTCGCTCGCTGATTGCATGAGCCGATGGCCCATGACCACCCGCTGTCCGTGGTTGGAATACGCGCTCTTGCCGGCGTACGCTTCCAGCACCGAGGCACGCGCTTCCTTGAGCTGGAGAAAGAGCGGATCGTTTTCCGCGGCCATCAGCAGTATCACCGCGCAGTATGTACCAACGCTGCCGACGCCTACCACTTTGATTGCGATATCCTTGAATTCGAAGTGGTCCAGGATGACGCGGCGGTCATCCGCCAAGCTATCACGGTAACGAGCAAAGCCCTCGCGAACAGCAACATCAAATTCCTTTTGGCCGTCCTCCTTCAAGTGGTAGATCGTCGGCGGGTTGTCGCGGAGCGTAATTTGCTTGCCGGCCGCTTTCGCGAGCTTGGGGAAGTCGTATTCCAGCGCACTTCGCGCCGTTTCCTTGGCGATGCGCTTTTCCCCGTGTTTTTTCATTTTTTTGCGCTCTTTGGTGTCCTTGATGAGCGAAAACAACGTTGCGGGGTCGAGACGCGCATACCACGCGTCCAGAACTCGCATTTCGCTAAAGTCCGCCATGTGTTCGCGGTAAGACCGCGCACAGGCGAGAGCCCCGTGCTCGGCGGAAGCCTTGTCGAAGCCGTTGTCGCGGCACGCCACTACGAAGCTCGCTGCCAATCGCTTAAGGTCCCATTCCCAGGGTGCCGGGAGCGTTTCGTCAAGGTCGTGGATGTCAAAGTTGATCTGACGTTCCGGAGTGGCGAAACCGCGGAAATTGCCCAAGTGGGCGTCGCCGCATGCCTGCACGCGAATGCCGATGGTCGGCGTGGTCGCGAGATCGGTCGCCATGTTGAGCGCCGCCCCCCGATAGAACGTGTATGGCGTTTCCAGCATGCGCCCATGGCGCAGCGGCACCAGCTGAGGAATTCGGCCTTTGTCGGCTTTCTCGATCAACTGAACCGGATCGGGCCGGTCGTGCACAGGTTTCCAATCGGCGTGCGAACTTCTCGGGGTCTTTTTCCGAAGGCTCTCTCCCATCGCGTAGCGCTCTGCGCGCGTCGAGTGCGAGGTGAAAGCAGTAACGTTCCTCGTCAGTTTGCTTCGCGCGTTTTCCCTATGCTCCGCTTCTTCGCGTTGCATGGACAACCTCCCTCAATGGCAGCATTGATTTGTGTCAAGTGGATATTGATTGCTCCCACGTAGCATTAAACCACATAGGGCGTGAACCGGCTCGGATGGTTTCAACGTCCGGAACTGGCCCGTCGCGTCAGTAAGCGCATTGCAGCGACATCTATGCAATTGAAGGCGAACACCAGAAGTAGCCGGACACCGCACGAAGCGACGCGTCTGACCCCACAGCAGTCCTGGTCCTGATCGCGGTTGTCTTGGGCGGCTGAAGCTTTAAATTAGCAGATCCGAATTGCCGAAGATATTGCAGACGTGGGGTTTGCGGTAGCGCCCGATCAATTATCGACAATGCTGGAGGAACTGACCATGTCTATCGCGACCCGCCCTACCTCCATTGTACAGCGACTATTGCCCATCCTCGTCTGGCTTCCCGCCTACCGGCGCGAATGGCTGGCACCGGATTGTCTGGCCGGCCTCGCCGTCTGGGCGGTCATGGTACCGGAAGGCATGGCCTATGCCGGCATCGTCGGTGTGCCACCCATCACAGGGCTTTACACCATCGTCCCACCGTTGATTGCCTACGCGCTCCTCGGCAGCTCGCGCCTGCTCGTCGTCGGTCCGGACACTGCCACTGGCCTGATCTCCGCGCTGACCGTGGGTGCCCTCGTGGCGCAGGGTACGGCCGACTTCAATACGCTCACCTCCACCCTCGCGATTTTGATCGGCGCCTTCTTCCTGCTCTTCGGCGCGCTCCGCATGGGCTGGGTGGCGGCCTTCATCCCCACGCCGGTGATGCGGGGCTTCATTGAGGGACTTGTCTGCGTCACGATCATCGGCCAAGTGCCACATCTGCTGGGTATCCATGGCACGTCCGGCAACTTCTTCAATAAACTTTGGTTCGTACTGCAGCATCTATCGGACGCTTCACTGGCCCCGGTGTTGACCGGTTTGCTCAGCCTCGTGGCAATGCAGTTGCTTCGCCGCCTGGCGCCCCGCGTACCCGCGGCCCTAGTCGTCGCGGTGGTAGCCACGATCCTCGTCGGCCTGCTCGGGGGCGAAGTGGCCGGTGTGAGCGTGGTCGGCCACCTTCCGTCCGGACTGCCCCACCTCGTGCTACCCAACCTCGACCCGGCGATCCTGTACGAACTCGCGCCCGGCGCGCTTGCCATTGTGCTGGTTGGCTATGCCGAGGCGCTCGGCGGAGCAAAAGCCGCGGCGATGCAGAGCGGCGGCGACATCGATCCGAACCAAGAGCTGATCGCCCACGGGCCCGCCAACATCTTAAGCGGCCTCTTCGGCGGCTTCCTCGTCGTCGGCAGCTTGTCCAAAACCTCCGTGGCCATGGCCGCCGGCGCCCGCACACAGGTCGCCAACGTGGTCGCCGCGGTCTTCTGCTTCCTCACGCTGGTGCTGCTGACGCCGTTGTTCCGCGGAATGCCGCACCCGGCGCTTGGCGCCATTGTCATCGCCGCAATGCTGCACCTCTCAAAGCCGGGCTATCTGCGTGACCTTTTCGCCCGCAGCCGCTGGGAATTTGGTTTAGCCGTGGTCGTGATCGTCGGCGAACTGACGCTTGGCGTGCTGCAGGGCATCGCCCTCGGCGTCGTGCTGTCGCTGTTGATGTTGATTTATGAAAGCAGCCACCCACGCGGCGCGGTGCTTGGCCAGCTACCGGGCCAAGAGGCCTATCGCGATGTCGAATCGCGCCCCGACGCGATCACCTTCCCTGGGCTGCTGATCATACGCCCAGGCGGCGATGTTTTCTTTGCCAGCGCTAGTCACCTCCACGAGTGGTTCAAAGCGGCGTTGGCCTCAAGCCACCCGTCGGCAAAGCACGTCCTTGTGGACGTAGGCTCGGTGAACTTCATCGACACCACCGGCTGCGACGCGGTGCTGAACACCATCAAGGAATTGCAAAGCCAAAACGTAACCGTCGCGTTCGCCCGCGTGCGCGATCAGATACGAGAGAAAATGCGGATCGCGGGCATTGAGACAGCCGTGGGCTCGACGAACTTCTATGAACGTGTGACCGACGGCGTGCGCGCCTGGCAGCAGCGTGAAAATTCCGACGGTCAGTTCACGAGCAAGAGCTGAAAGGCACTATCGTTAGGAATTTCACACTTTCACCACATCTCGATCCGCAGCGCGACTGGTTCGATTGCTGCGCATTCATGAAGTGTATTGAGCCCAAGGTAGTGACGGCATCATAGTGGGACGGCATTTCTGGTTATGGCATTTAGCGAACAAATCGATTTCACCGGGGTTTGTCGCCTATAACATCAGACGAAGAATGGTGCTGGGGTTGAATGGGTCGGCCGCGTTTGGGTAGAGTCGCACCGCAGCAAATAGCGTCTCTATTCGGTCAACTCGTCGGCGCGAGTAGCCGGCGGCATCAATCGCACCGTGTGGCCGAGCGCCTTGAGCTCGCGTGACCAATGGCGCGACGAGGCGCAAGCCTCGATGCCGACCATGCATGGTGCCAGCTTCTGGAAAAACGCCAGGACATAGCGGCGCTTCAGCCATCGGCGGAGGATCACTTGGCCCGCGGCATCAACGCCGTGGACCTGGAATACTGACTTGGCGATGTCGAGATCGATTGCCGTGATCGTCTTCTCCCCCTTGAGGATTAGGTCGACCGGCTAATCCGCCGGCGCGCTGTGCTCCTTCGGTTTCGTCGACGGCCTGAGCTTCTCGCGGATTGCCTGAAACGCCACATAAAGCGGCGGGATCATGAAGATCCCGATGAACGAGGCGAAGATCATGCCTCCAAATACTGGCGTGCCGACGTCCCGACGAGCCAATTGCGAGGCACCGGTCGCGACCACCAGAGGAAGGAGCCCGAGGATGAAGGCGAAGGACGTCATCATCACCGGACGGAATCGCTGTCTTGCACCCTCGGTCGCCGCGGCGAGCAAGGGCATACCCGCTTCTCTCTTCTCCTTCGCGAACTCGACAATCAGGATGCCGTTCTTGGCTGCCAGTCCGATCAGCACGACGATGCCGATCTGCGCATAAAGGTCGAGCGTCAATTGGCCGAGCACGATCGCGGCGAACGACCCGAGGATACCAACCGAGACCGAAAGCAGGACCGGCACTGGAATTGTCCAACTCTCATAAAGCGCGACGAGAAACAGATAGGCAAACAACAGGGCAAAGCCGAGAATGATGGCAGTCTTGCCCTCGGCGCGCTTCTCCTGGAAAGCCGTATCCGTCCACTCTCCTGCATAGCCTTGCGGTAACGTCTTCGCGGCGACTTCTTCCATTGCCTTCAGCGCTTGTCCTGAAGAAACGCCGGCCGCGGGCGCTCCCTGGACGGTCACAGCCCTGAGATTGTTGTAGCGAATGAGCGCTGGAGGTCCGACGACAACGCGAACCTCCGCAATGCTGCGAAGGGGAACCATGTTCCCGTCCTTACCCCTCACATTGATCCGGAATATATCTTCGACCCTTGACCGGTCTGGGGCCTCCGCCTGAACCTGGACCTGCCAGGTTCGACCAAACAAGTTGATGTTGTTGACGAAATAACCACCGAGCGAAGCCTGCAGCGCCTGGAACACGTCACTCAGCTTGACACCGAGGATCTGCACCTTGTCCCTGTCGATATCGAGATAAACGGATGGGTTCGTGGCGGAGAAAGTACTGTAAACGCTGTTAAGCTGGGGATCCTGGTTTGCAGCGACCACAAGGCCACGCAAGACCTGAGCAAGCTCCTTCGGGTCCGACCCTCGCAGATCCTCGACCACGTAGGCGAAGCCGCCGCCACTTCCGAGACCAAGGATCGGCGGGAGCGAAATCGGCACCACCGCACCCCCTTGCATGGCCCTAAACTTCGGGTTCAGCCGCGCGATCAGCTGGCGCACCCCGAGCGATGGATCTTTTCGCTCGTCGAACGGCTTGAGCGTGACGACCATGAAACCCGCATTTGACTGCGAATAACTATCGATGAAATTGAGTCCGATGACCGACGTCACGTCCGCAACAGCGGGATCCTCCCGCAGAATTGCTTCTGCACGCTCGACGAGCTCGGATGTCCTCACCACGGAAGCACCACCGGGCAATTGCACGACGACAAACAGAGCGCCCTGATCGTCTTCAGGCAGGAACCCAGTCGGCGTGATTTTTCCAAGTGCCAGGATGCCCGCGCCAGACACCGCAACCAGCACAATACCGATCAGCGAAATCCGCACCAGCCGACCCACCACGACGCCATATGCATCACGCACCTGATCGATGGAGCGCATAACGAGTCCGATAACACCGCGGCGCGGACCATGATGCGGGCGCAGCAAGATCGCGCACAGGGCCGGAGAGAGCGTGAGCGCGTTAACTGCAGACAATAACATCGCAACGGCGACAGTTACGGCAAATTGGCGGAAGAGCTCGCCGGAAATTCCAGGAATGAAGGCCACCGGGACGAACACCGACAGCAGCACCAGCGTAATTGCGATGATCGGCGCTGTGATTTCGCTCATCGCCTTCTTGGTTGCTTCTGCCGGCGCAAGCTCCGGATGCTCCTCCATCACGCGCTCGACATTCTCGACCACGACGATGGCGTCATCGACGACAATGCCGATTGCAAGCACAATTGCGAGAAGCGACACGGTGTTGGCGGAATAACCGATTGCCAATAGTACAACGAAGGTCCCAATCAGGCTGACCGGCACCGCGAAGGTCGGGATCAGGGTTGCGCGAAAGCTCCCGAGGAACAGAAACACAACGATCACGACGAGGACAAACGCCTCGCCAAGCGTCTTCACAACCTCGTGCAATGTGTCTTTGACGAAAGTCGTTGGATCGTAGGTCATCTTCCAGGTCAGGTCTTCCGGAAACCGCTTTTCAAGTTCGGTGAGCCTAGATTTTACGGCATTCAGGGTTGTGATCGCATTGGCCCCCGGAGACTGATAGATCGCGATCGCTGCAGCGGGCGCACCATTCAACCGCGTTTCCCGGTCGAGATTTGCCGCACCCAGTTCAAGCTTTGCCACGTCGCCCAGCCTGAGAACCGAGCCGTCGTCATTTGTTCGAATCACGATCTTTTCGAACTCGGCAACCGTAGTCAGCCGTCCCTTGGTCTGGATGTTGATCTGAAGTTGCTGCTCATTGGATATCGGTCGAGCGCCGATCCGTCCAACCGCAGCCTGAACATTCTGTCCCTGAATGGCGTTGATGATGTCTCCAGTCGTCAGATTGAGCCCGGTCAACCGGTCGGTGCTTACCCAGGCGCGCATGGCATAGTCCTGCGGCCCCCACAACGACGCATCACCGACACCCGGGGTGCTCTTGACCTGATCGAGGACGTTGATGGTCACGTAGTTCGACAGATAGAGTGCATCGTGCGTGCGCTTCGGCGAGGAGACCGCCACTACGCCGAGCAACGCGGAAGACTTCTTCTTGACGACCACGCCCTGTCGTTGAGCTTCGGGCGGCAGGCTCGAAAGTGCAATTTGGACCCGATTGTTGACGTTCACTGTATTGATATCGGGGTTTGTCCCAAGCTCAAACGACACGACAAGCGAATAGCTACCGTCGTCGCCGCTGACACTTTTCATGTAAAGCATCTTGTCCACGCCGACGACCTGGGCCTCAATCGGCTGGGCAATCGTCGCGTCGACAACGGCAGAATTGGCGCCCGGGTAGAATGTCGTGACGGAAACCTGCGGCGGCACAATATCCGGATATTGCGCGATCGGAATCGTCAACAAGGCCAATACGCCCGCAATCGTCGTGACGATTGCAATGACGATTGCGAGACGCGGACGATCGACGAAGACGGAGGACAACATGAAGTCAGTTCCGGTTCATCGTCTGCGGCAATGGTGTCGCCTGCACCAGCGCACCGGGGCGAGCACCTTGAAGGCCTTGAACGATGACTTGCTCGCCTCCGTTCAGACCTTGATCCACGACGACATCCGCCCCGACCTCGGATCCGATCTTGATACGCTTGACGACGGCTTTGCCGTTCTCGACCACGAAAATATAAGTGCCCGCCTGGTCGGCGATAAGCGCGGCTTGTGGCACCAGGACCTTTTCCTCAGCCGATCCGCTTTCAAGGATAACCTGCACGAGCTGACCGTCGATCAGCGTACCTTTCGGATTCGAAAATGTTGCGCGGACAAGAATCGAGTCGGTGGATCGGTTGACTGACACATCCACGAAGTTGATATCTCCGCTCTCTCCATACGTCGTGCCGTTGGAGAATCGGATGCCTGCCTTGATCCGGCCCACATTGGCGCCTCTCTCTAGGGCTGCTAAATATTCCCGCTGGCTGACAGGAAAGCTCACATAAATTGGGTCCTGACTGACGATGACGGTTAGCACACCGCTGTTGGGACCGACGACATTACCCTTGGTGATGTTGGTCTTGCCAACCTTCCCCGCGATCGGCGAAACGATATCGGTGTAGCCGAGGTTGATTTTCGCCGTCGCCAGATTGGCCTCGTTGGCCATGATTTCAGCGTCTGCCTGTTGATCGGCGGCCAAAGCCTGGTCTCGCGCGACAACGGTTCCGGAATTCTTGGCGAGCAATTCGCTCGCTCTCTGCAGCTGAGCTTCAGTGAGAATCTTGGCTGCTTTACTTCGCTCGACTGCGGCTTCAGCCGCCTTGACCGCTGCCTCGAAGAGCCCTTTCTCAATCCGATAGAGCGGCGCACCTTCCTTAATCAGGTCCCCCTCCTTGAACAGGACCTCCTCGAGATATCCCGTCACACGCGCCCGGATCTCGACACGCTGGATGGCCTCCACACGGCCGACAAGTACGCCGGACCTTGCAATGGCCTTGCGCTCCGCGGCGACCGTACCGACTGCGATAGCCGTGGGTGGGGTCTGCTGCGAATAAGCCGGTGTAATGACGTTAGGAAAAACGACAAACGCACCAACCAAGTGGCACATAAACGCAATCGCGAAACGATGCATGGTCCGACCCCCGAAGGCAAGCGTACAATCATCTAGCATAAAGGTCGCTTCTGCCTATTGCGATTTCGGGCCGACTTCCCCGATATCGACTGTTGTCGCAAAATAACCCCATAACGCGGCGACTTGAAAAACATATGGTTTGTAAGGCAAGTGCTGCTTGATTTGAATCAAATGCAATTTCCCCGCCATGTGCCATTTTTTTCTACAAGCGAACTGTAAAGCACTTGAAGTAGAGGGCACTTATGTTGACAGAAGCCGATAATGTTTTACCGACAGCCTCGGACGTCCGAAAAAAGAGCGCGGAAATGGAAGCTGAAAGCGCTTCCGAGTACATGCGAAAGCGCGCAGCCGCCGAGGCTGAAAAAAAGGAGTTGATGGACAACCTCTCCAAACCCTCCGGAGTAAGCGATGAAGAGCGCATGAAACGCGCAGCCGCGCTCATCATTCGTGCTGTCAACAATGTACTGACTGAGGTCGAGGTATTTCGCTTTGCAAATACGTTGTGCATCGATAGGAGTCGCGCAATCAATCAAATGGAACCGGGTTGGGAAGTCACACTCACCGGGCTTCCGAAAGAACTCTATCAGTTCTGGAAGAAATATATAGAAATATATGGAGCCACGAGGGTATCGTGTGAAGTTTCAAATTGCCGATTGGCCTAACGGAATGCCAGGGGACGTCTCCATTACTCTAATGTGGCGTTGACCAATACTAGGGTAGTTAGCACTGACCAAAATCCTTGTCAGGAGGTGCCTATGCGCAGAAATACCTTGATCGTTATCGGGTGTCTGATCTCCACCGTCGCATTCACACAAGAAAAGGGGAAAATTCCTGCCCTTGAAAAATGGCGAGCCTGTGCTGACGCCGCAGCGATACGATATTCAAAGAGTGCAGAAAGCGCTCCCGTGGTCGCGCGCTATGCCATAATGTCTTGCCGTGACGAGAAGAAGGCCGCTTCCCAAGCGTTGATACAGGAGCAAGGCGCTCGCTTCGCAGAAGAGTACATTGAGACGGTCGAACGTCGCTATACTGATTTGCTTGCTATCGACGTCATAGAAATGCGCTTAAAACGGTGAGCAGAAGGAACGAAGCGCGAAAGCCAACACGATTGCCGATGAACCCGTAGGTGAGCGTTTTCCTGAGTTGAAAGCGCGGCGTCGAAATTGCGGTGCATGTCCGCATTGACCTGCCCCCATCGGACGGAGCCAAGAGTAGACTTGGCATTGCCGATCTGAAGGAGGGAAATCATGTCGCGGAAGAGGCATTCGGCTGAAGAGATTGTCGCGAAGTTGCGCCAAGCGGATGTGTTGCTGGCGCAGGGACAAACGGGCACAGATGTCGCCCGCTGTTTGACGTCAGCGCCTAACGGACAGGCTGGGATTGTTTCCTAAGGGAGATGTTTTGGCTCATCATTGCTCAAGGAGAAGCAAAGATGAGACAGAAGCAAGAAGCCAAGCCCGGCAGCGCAGAGAAGACCGTTCGGGATATTCGTCGGGCGACACGACGACGGCATTCATCCGAAGAGAAGATCCGGATCGTTCTTGAGGGCCTGCGCGGTGAGTGTTTGACGTCAGCGCCTAACGGACAGGCTGGGATTGTTTCCTAAGGGAGATGTTTTGGCTCATCATTGCTCAAGGAGAAGCAAAGATGAGACAGAAGCAAGAAGCCAAGCCCGGCAGCGCAGAGAAGACCGTTCGGGATATTCGTCGGGCGACATTGTATGTCGTAGAATGATTACGGACAGCGGGCGTTTTAATTCGAGAGATTGTTTGACGTCAGCGCCTAACGGACAGGCTGGGATTGTTTCCTAAGGGAGATGTTTTGGCTCATCATTGCTCAAGGAGAAGCAAAGATGAGACAGAAGCAAGAAGCCAAGCCCGGCAGCGCAGAGAAGACCGTTCGGGATATTCGTCGGGCGACACGACGACGGCATTCATCCGAAGAGAAGATCCGGATCGTTCTTGAGGGCCTGCGCGGTGAGGACTCGATTGCGGAACTGTGCCGGCGCGAGGGCCTGAACCAAAACGTCTACTATCGCTGGTCGAAGGAGTTCCTCGAGGCGGGCAAGAAGCGGCTTGCCGGCGATACCGCCCGCGATGCCACCTCGGACGAGGTGAAGGATATCCGCGCCGAGCTCCGGCAGCTGAAAGAAGCCCTGGCCGAAACGCTCCTGGAAAACCGTCTGCTTAAAAAAAGCGTGATTGCGGATGGGGGCGACGACGCATGAGGTATCCAGCCCCTGAGAAACTGGAGATCATTCGCCTGGTGGAGCAATCCGAGCTGCCGGTGCGCCTGACCCTGGCACATTTGGGCATTCCAAGATCGACCTTCTACCAGTGGTACAATCGCTATCAGGAACAAGGCTTCGATGGCCTTGAAGATAGGCCATCGGCGCCGCCAAAGGTCTGGAACCGGATTCCCGAGCTACGACGGGACCAGATCGTGGAACTGGCCCTTGCTGAGCCGGACCTGTCGCCGCGGGAGATTGCGGTGATGTTCACCGACCAGCGGGGCTATTACGTCTGTGAATCCACGGTTTATCGGATCCTCAAGGAGAACGATCTGATCACGAGTCCAGCGTTCATTCTGATGAAAGCTGCCGATCGCTTCCAGAACCCGACGACCGCGCCGAACCAGCTCTGGCAGACCGACTTCACCTATCTCAAGGTCATCGGCTGGGGCTGGTTCTATCTGTCGACCGTGATCGACGACTTCTCACGCCATATTGTCTCCTGGCGGCTTTGCACCGGCATGACAGCGCAGGACGTGACCGACACGCTGGATCTCGCTCTTCAACAATCCGGTCTTGCCCTCAGTGACATCAGGCATCGGCCGAGACTGCTCAGCGACAACGGCCCCTGTTACTTAGCCGCAGATCTTGCCGATTATCTGCAGGATCAGAACATGCCGCACACACGCGGCCGACCGTATCATCCAATGACGCAGGGCAAGATCGAGCGCTGGCACCGTTCATTGAAATCCAGCATCACGCTGGAGCACTATTATCTGCCCGGCGATCTCAAGGCTGCGATCGGCCGGTTCGTCCATTACTACAACACAAGGAGATATCATGAGAGCTTGAACAATCTGACCCCGCACGACGTCTACTATGGGACCGGCCAAGCTATCCTGGAAAAACGTCAGCGGATCAAACTCAAGACCATCCAGCAGCGACGCGCCTTCCACCAAAGCTCCAAGGCCGCGTAACATCAACAATCAGGAGCCAGAATATCTCTCGAATTAAAACGCCCGCTGTCCGTAATCATTCTACGACATACAGTAGGCCGCCCCGTCCGTCGGAATGTGGCGGCCGGCCTTGTAGCATGCGTACAGCACGATGGCGCCCGATTGCGCCAGCACCTGCGGCCCTCCCGGCGCGCCATGGTCGACGATGGTCGGGATCTGGCCGGCAGGGTTGATCGCCAGATACTCCGGCGTCTTGTGCGCCTTGCGGCTCAGATCGACCGGGATCACCTGGTGCGTGAGCCCGCACTCGGCCATCGCGAGCGTGGCGCGGAGACCGTTCGTAGTCCCCCATGCGTACACATCAATCATCCTGTCGCCATTTCCTCTGGGTGTGTGCTTCGCCTGCAGCCATCATTGGAGCTTGATGCCCGCATCCTTGATTAGTTTTGCCCAAACTACTGCCTGATCCGCCAGCCAGGCATTGTACTCGGCGGAGGTGTAGGCGCGAACTTCCCTTGTAGCGATTTCCTGCGCGTCAACATTGAAAGTCCCCCTTTGTCTTTTATCGTTGATGTACCTTCGGCTACGTTCAATCATTCCGCCAAGAGCCGCATAACGCGGATCAACTCGGACTTCCCTTCGAAACCGATACCGGGCAGATCAGGCATAACGATGTGGCCATCGTCCACGCGAACGCCGTCCGGAAATCCGCCATATGGCTGGAACAAATCCGGATAGCTTTCGTTGCCTCCGAGCCCGAGGCCGGCCGCGATATTGAGCGACATCTGATGGCCGCCGTGCGGAACACAACGGCTTGCCGACCAGCCGTGCGCTGCCAGCACTTCGAGCGTGCGCTGATATTCGCAGAGGCCGTAGGACAGGGCGCAGTCGAATTGCAACCAGTCGCGGTCGGGCCGCATGCCGCCATAGCGCAAGAGATTTCTCGCGTCCTGGTGGCTGAAGATGTTTTCGCCGGTCGCCATGGGGCCGGGATAAAAGTCGGCAAGCGAAGCTTGCAGCTGGAAATCGAGCGGGTCGCCGGCTTCCTCGTACCAGAACAACGGATAATCGCGCAGCGCCTTGGCGTATGCGATCGCCGTCTCGAGATCGAAACGTCCATTGGCGTCGACGGCAAGCTGGCCGCGCCCGTCGATTTCCGTCAGCACGGCTTCGATGCGTTGCCGGTCCTCGGCAAGCGGCGCGCCGCCGATCTTCATCTTGACGACGTTGTAGCCGCGGTCGAGATAGCCGCGCATTTCACGCCGTAGCGCGTCGAGATCCTTACCGGGATAGTAATAGCCGCCGGCTGCGTAAACGAACACACGCGGATCGGCCTTGCGTCCGTGCCGCTCGGCGAGCAGGCGAAACAGCGGCTTGCCGGCGATCTTGGCGACAGCGTCCCAGATCGCCATGTCGAGCGTGCCGACGGCGACCGAACGCTCGCCGTGTCCGCCCGGCTTTTCATTGGCCATCATCGTTGCCCAGGCGCGGTCGGGATCGATGTTCTCGCTGGTTGCATCGAGCAGCAGCTTCGGGATCGGCTTCGAGCAGGCGCGGCGCGAAGCGCTCGCGGATCAGCCCGCCCTGGCCGTAGCGGCCGTTTGAATTGAAGCCGTAGCCGACCACCGGCCGACCGTTCGCGCGTGACGTTGGTGATCACCGCGACCAGGCTCGACGGTCATCTTCGAAAAATCGATATAGGCATTGCGGATCGGCGAAGCGATCGGCTTGGTGACTTCGCGGACATCGACGATACGAGGGGACATTACTGATTTCCTTGCTTATCGTGCCGAGCTTTGCCTCAAAGTGAAGAGCCGCCGCAGATGACGATCTGCTGTCCGGTGATGGCCGCCGCTTCTGGCGACAGCAAGAAAGGCGGTCAGCGCGGCGACCTCCTCCGGCTTCACGAAACGGCCGATCGGCGGCTTCTTCGGCGCGGAGCCGGCGCGCTGCGGGTCGTGGAGCAACGGCGTATCGGTCGCCGCCGGCGCCACGACGTTGACGGTGATGCCGCGCGGCGCGAGCTCGATCGCCCAGGAGCGCGCCAGGCCGACAAGCGCGGCCTTGACCGCGGCGTACTGGCTGCGCTCGTGCGACGCCGGATGCAGTGCGGCTGCCGATCAGGACAATGCGGCCACCGTCCCGCATGCGTGGGCGCCAGCGCATCCGCGAACACCGTCGCGGCGCCAACATGCGTCTGCCCACATGGCAAAACCGTCGGCGACGTTGAGTCGCGCCGAGCGCTGCCGACGCGCATGTGGCCCGCCGCGTGAACCACGGCGTCGGGCGCCGCGACGATCTTGCAGCCGTTGGCGCAGCGCCTCGACGTCGGAGAGATCGATCGTCCTCGGCTTCGAACAGCGGACGATCGATGGAACGCTTCAGCGCGATCGAATCCGATCACGCTCCAACCGTCGTGCAACAACCGCTCGGCGATCGCCCGGCCGATCCCCGAACTCGTGCCTGAGACGATCGCGCGGCGCGGACACGGCGGACGGCTCGCTCATCCTTTGTAGGCGACCGCTTCCGCCTGCACTTTGGCCAAGTCGAAGTCGTTGATCTGGTCAATCAGTGCGTTGGTGTAAAGCTGCGTGAAATCCTTGATCTCCAGGCTGATTCATCTCCGCTTCGGTTTTGAATTCCTGGTCGTTGATCGAACCCCATTTGGCATTCGGGTAGGGCGGCGCATAAATCCGCATGCGCCGCGTGATCGACTGCACGATGGCCTTGACGGCGGCCTCTTCGCTGGCGCCGCGCGGCGCCGCCTGCGGAACCATTTTCAGGAAGGCTTTGGCGCCGGCTTCCGGATTGGCGAGCAGGAATCGCGAGGCCTTGTCGATCGAGCGGCCGACGCCGACCAGAAGCTTGGGGTCATTCTTTACCGTCGCCTCCGGTGCCATCAGGAACTGTCCGCCGATCATCGGTAAATTCGCTGGGCGGGGCAGATAAGTGAGCTTGATGTTCGGCCGCCTCGATCTGGCCGAAACCGGTGTCGTAGAAGGCCAGCGCGTCGATGACCCCGCGCTGCAGCGCCAATCCTGCCGGCAGGCCGCCGCCGACCGACACCCACGACACGTCCTTGTCCGGATCGATGCCGAGGCGTGCGAGCACGTGGCGCGTCACCGGATATTCGGTGCCGCCGAACGAGGAGACACCGATCTTTTTCCCCTTCAGCTCCTGATAGCTCTTGATCGGCGAGCCGGGCAGAACGGCGACGTCCCACTTGTACGGGTAGGTGTATTCGTAGAACATTTTTGCGCCGTGCCATTCGCCCTTGGCGACAATCGGCAGGAACGTGGAAGGAACGCCGATACCGACGTCGATATCGCCGCGATCGAGCGCGACCTGCACGTTGTTGTTCGAGCCGAGCGCCATCGGCTTCAAAGTGAAGCCCTCGGCCTTGTTGAAGCCTAGCTGCTCGCCGATCATGCAGTTGATCACGATGGCGCTCAGGGCCTTGAGGCCGACGCCGAAACGCACGGTCTTCAAATCCTCAGCCCGCGCGAGTGCTCGAGGGCAATGCCAGCGCGGCGGCCAGCGTGCTGCCGGTGTACAGCAAAGCTCTCTGCGTGTTATGGACATTTTATCCTCCCGGTTTGTGATTCAGTGCTTGTTACGATCGGCCCAGTGCACGACGCTCCGTTCGAGCCAGCGCACCATGCCGTGCAGAACGATGCCGCAGACGCCGAGGATCACCAGCGCGGCGAAGACCCCCGCCACGTCGGAGACGGCCTGCGCCTGGGTGATCACGACGCCCATGCCGCGCTGCGCCCCGAGAAATTCCGCGACGATGGTGCCGAGCAAGGCGTAGACGACCGCCATGTCGAGCCCGGCAAAGATGTAGCGGCGCAGCGTTCGGCAGCTTGACGATCCGATAGGTCTCGAAGCGTGTCGCCGACAGCGAGCGCATCAGGTCGATCCGTTCCGGCTCGACAGAGCGCAGACCGGTGAAGCTATTGATGAGAACCGGAAAGAACGCGAGCAGCGCAGCAATCGCGATCTTGGAGCCGTCGCCGAAGCCGAACCAGATGACGACGAGCGGCGCAATGGCGACTTTCGGCAGGCTTTGCAGCGCGAAGGCGTAGGGCATCAGCAGCCGCTCGATGATCCGGCTCTCAGCCATCAGCGAGCCGAGCACCAGCCCGAGCCCGACGCCGATGAAGAAACCGATCGCGGCATTGCTCAACGTGCCCCAGAGCGGAAGGTAATATCCGAGCGCGTTCGTCGGGTTGACGGCGATTCCCGACCAGAGCGCCGTCAGCACCGCCTCCGGCGTCGGCAATATGTAGCTCGGGATTGCGAACAGCGCGCACCGAGCCGGTCCAGAGTCGAAAGCAGGACGACGAGACCGATCCAGGGCGTCAGTGACTGCGCGTTAAATCGGCGCGCCGACGCGCGCAGCGAAGAGGGCGTAGTCGCGACAGTCGAGACAAATACATTAGCCATTGATGGTCTCCTGCCCGGTCAGCAAGGTTCGGATTTCGCGGGCGAGCGGTTTGTAGTCGGGATGCGAGATGATCTCGTCGAAGTTTCGCGGTCTTGGAATGTTGACGGAAAGCTCCTTCAGGATGCGGCCGGGGCGCGCCGACATCACGATGACCCGGTCGGCAAGGAAAATCGCTTCCGAGATACTGTGGGTGATGAGCAGGATCGTCTTGCGGTTGGCCTGCCAGATGCGCTGCAATTCCAAATTCATACGCTCGCGCGTGAGCGCATCGAGTGCGCCGAAGGGCTCGTCCATGAGCAGCACTTCGGGGTCGCGCGCCAGCGCACGGCAGATGCCGGCGCGCTGCTGCATGCCGCCGGAGAGCTCGTAGGGATACCGCTCGCCGAAATCACCGAGCCCGGTCATCGCCAGTAGGGCTTCGACACGGCCTTGGTCCGCTGCATGTGCGCCCGCCGACGCGGAGCGGGAGGCGGACATTCTCGCGCACGCTGAGCCACGGCAGCAGATTGGCGGCCTGGAAAACGACGCCGACATGCGGCGAGGGGCCCGTTATCGGCTCGCCGTCCATGATCAATTGACCCTCTTCGCAGGCGTCGAGGCCGGCGAGGAGCCGCAGCATGGTGCTTTTGCCGCAGCCAGACGGGCCGACGACGCAGACGAACTCACCGTCGCGAATTTCGAGGCTGACGCCGTCAAGGGCGTGCACGCCGCCGCCCGACGCTGTTGCGTACGTCTTCGAGACGTCCTCTAGCGCGATCAGCGTTCGAGCGGCCATTGCTGCCGCTGGCCGGTCGCTCGCGACATTCATTTGCAAAGACATGAGCGTTTCCTCCCTTGGTCCGACGACATCCGGCTCGTTGCGTCAGTCGCTTACGCGGCGGCTTTTGTAGACAGCTTGGCCTCTTCAATCGCTCGCGCGATTGTCGCCAGTTCCTCGGCGCTTGGCGCGTGCGTGGCGTGGCCGCACCGTGGCGTCGCGTAGGATTCCAACGGCCTGCATCGCCGCCTTCATGCGGCCATGTGCCTCGCCGGTCGGCTCGCCGGCGCCGTAAACGGCATCCTTCAGCGGATCGATACGCGACTGAATCTGCATGGCCTTGCGTAGATCGCCGGCCTGCACGGCCTCGAACAGATCATTGATCAGGTCCGGAACCAGAGAGGCAAAGCCGACGAGAGCGCCGTCGACGCCCTGCACCATGGAGGCAAGCAGATATTCGTCGTGACAGGTCAGCAGCGCCTTTTCCGGCGCCACCGCGCGAATGGCCTTTATGTCGCGGGCATATTTGTTCATTTCGCGCGTGCCGATCTTGAACGCTTGGACGTGGTCCATGCGCGCGAGGTCGGCGAGCAGCGGTGACGGGAAAGAGGCGCGCGTCCAGGCCGGATAGACGTGGACGATGAGCGGCAATTTCACGGCGTCGCCGATCGCTCGGAAATAATCGAGACAGTGCTCGGGCTTGAAGCCAAAGCGCAGCCAATGGTGCGGCGGCATGATGTCGAGAGCCTGCGCGCCCGCGGCCTTGGCCATCTGCGCTTGCTCGACGGCGTCGGTTATGCCTTCGCAAACGATCGACGATATCGCTGGGCAGATGCCCTTGACCGCCTCGGCGGTGATACGCGTGACTTCGGCGCGCTCGCGCGGGGTCAGCGAGAACACCTCGCCGGTATGACCGTTTGTCATCAGCGCCACGACGCCTTTGCGCTTTGCCAGCCAGGTCGCAAAGCGGCGCAGTTCGGCATCGTCGATGCTGTGATCCTTACGAAACGGCACGGCAATCGCCGGGATAATGCCGTGGAAGTTCATCTTGGCCGGCATAAAGTTCTCCTTGTTCACATGACTTGTGTTTGCGGGGCCGTTGAAGTGCCGCCGGCAGCCTGCATCGCGCGCGACAAAAGTTTTGCCGCACTGAGCAGAGGCGTTGCGCCAGTTTTTTCGAGTTCGCCGACCGAAACGCGCATGGTGGGTGCGGCGACGCTGATCGCAGCGATTGGCATGTCATCGATATCCTTGACCGGTGCCGCGAGGACGCAAAGGCCAGCCACGTTTTCCTGATCCGAGACAGCGTAACCGCGCCGCCGCACCGTCTCGAAGCGTTTGAGCAAGGCGTTGAGGTCCGTGACCGTTCGCTCGGTGAGTTTGACGCGCGGCGCCGCTTTGAGGATTTCGATCTGCGTCTCGCGCGGCTGGAAAGCGAGCAGGGCCTGTCCGATCGCCGTAGAATGGACCGGGACACGGTTGCCGATGCGCACATCGACGCCGAGGCGCGCGAGCCCGGCATGAACGCGCTCCACGTAAACCACTTCGGTTCCGTCGAGCACGCCGATTGAGGCGGCCTCATTCACCTCTCCCACCAGCGTGCGAAGGATTGGCCGGGCGAGTCGCCGCAGGTCGGAATGTGCGATCGCATTGAAGCCAAGATCGAGACAGTGAAGCGTGAGGCGAAACCGGCGCGTGTCGCCGACTTTGGCCACGTAACCGAGCATGACCAGTGTATTGAGCAGCCGAAACGTCGTCGCATTGTCGAGGGCGGCCCGACGCGCAATGTCGGCGAGGACCAGCTCAGGCTCTTCGCTGGTGAAGGCCTGCAGAACGCGGAATCCCTTGGCCAGGGAGTGCACGACGTTTTTTCCTGAGTCCCGGCGACCGGCCAAGTGGCCCTCCCGCACTGTTCGGATAGCGAACTATTATTCGCAAAAATATTGTGATCGTTCACTGCGCGCGTGTCAAGCGGTTTGGTCTCATGTCTGCAAAGCGGACAATTCGGGCAGCAATGCGGGCAGTTAACTTTTTTCGTACACGCTTTTTACCGACAAAATTCCCTGTTCACCCCCGAGGGTACGTCCACCAATACGCCTTCGGCTGGCGCGCGCCTTACGCGCCGTGGAGCCTGCCGGTTGCGCTCGGCATCATCGGGCTGAACGTCGGGCCAATCGGCCTGTTCGTCTTGCAGCGCCGGCGAGATCCTATCTTGCGCGACCTGCCGCGCCGTGGCCTCGACACCGCGTTCATTGCTTCTGCTGGTGCTCACCAGCGCCACCGGCTTTGCGCCGCTCTTCTTCGGCGACACGGCGGCGATGGGCATGCTGCTTGAGCAAACGCTGTGTTGGTCGTCAGGATCACGGCGACGGCAGCAAATAGGATGTGCATTGGGAGGTCTCCGGTAATTTCGCCCCATCGTACCATAAGCAGCCCGGATCAAATGTCCGCTTTGGGTCAGAAGCAGACATGTGCAGCGCAAACGGCCATGTCCGCTCTTACTCCAACGGCAGACGTGTGCAGTGCACTGGCCGATGTCCGCTTTGTGCCAATTAGCCGACAAAGGGCAGCAGACAACACAAACAGAAATGACCGCCTCGCGGAGGTCTCTCCGAAATCCGCTTGTTAGTCGAATCGTCGTTATTTCCGCTTGAACAGGCGCGATGCGAGCAGCAAACCGCCGACAGCGACAGCCGCCGCAATGCCGCTCCCAATGATCGGGGCAGGAGTCGGCGCTGGCTGCGCCAGCGCCGGCGACGCTGCGATCAACAGACAGATCGTTCCGAACAATATCCGCATTGATTAGCCGAAAGAATCGCCTAACGTCAGGGCACCATGATCGCGCTGCTGTGTTTCGTAATGGCCGCCTTGGCCGCGCCGTTCAAGTCGAAGAGCCGGCTTGAAGCCGAGTATGCGGCGCTCCGACATCAGTTAATACCCGAATTCTGTTTTTCGAGAGACATGTGACTCCAAAGCGGCCGGCCAAGGAAGCCGAACCCCAAGAGGGCCACGATCGCGAATGGTAACCCCACGACCCAGCGCTCGCGCGCTCTCGCTTTCCCGCGCAGCACATCCTGCACGAAGCGCTCACCGCGCGTCATCTCATTGAAGCTCTGCTGATAGGACGCGATGCGCCGTATTTCTTCGTCGGACAAAGGCGAGTCCTGATACCGCGCCGCTCGCTCTTTAGCATTGAGGCGGTCGACTTCTCTCTGGAAACGCACCATGTCCCGCGCAGCGCTTACGTAGATGTCACGCTCGCTTGCATTCAGAAAGCGTGCCGGGCCAAGTCCCGTCACGCGCTCGAAAATCGCAGCCAGTGGCTGATCAGCCGTCGGGTTGATCAGTAGCCATAGACTTGACGCAAAGACAAACACGAGCGCAAGTGCGCTCGCCATCCAGGCGGTGATACGCAGATTCGCCAATCGCCGCTCGGCGTCGATAAAGACGAGCGCCTTGGCGACACCAGCAAGCACAAGAAAAAGCGCAAATGCCGTCACCATGGCTGCGCCGGTCGGGAGATCGAGAACATAAGAGCCCACGAGACCGGCAGCGCTCGCGAGAATGCCGACGCCCCAGGCTATCGGCAGTACGACATGCACTTTGCGCGAGAAGATCGAACCGATGACGGCGGGCACTATCAGAAAGCTAAAGACGAGCAATACGCCCGCCGTGGTCACCGAACTCGTTACCACGACGCCGAAAGAAAGGAAGAAAAGGAAATCCCAGATCGAAACCACGAGCAGGCTGCGCTCGGCCGGTTGCTTTTCGCTGGCGATGGCAAGCAGCGGCCGGCGGGCGAACCAATGAAACAAGCCGATTGCAAGGTAGAGCGCTATGAATTTTGCAAGATCCGGCGGCCCCACCGTCAAGATGCTGCCAATCAGGATCGTCTTGACGTGTTCCGCCCCTTGGGGCGAGCGATCAACAACCAATATGGTTGCTGCCGTTGCGACAACGTAAAGGATGCCGACAAAGGCTTCTTGGCTCACGAAGCGGGCAAGACCGCGGGTCAGCGTGAGCATTGCTGCACCGATCGAAGTGAATAGGAACGCATAGCCAAAGCCTGACGGGCTAGTGGGCGAGTACCCGATGGCAAACGCAACGGTAGCGCCCAGCGCCGATAACTGGGCAAGGGCGAGGTCCGCAAATACGATGTTCCGGCGCAGGACGTGAACGCCGAGATAGGCGTGGATGAGAACGAAGGCGACCGAGGCCGCAAAGGGGAGCAGAAGCAGCGCAAAAACGTCGCCGATCGCGCTCATTTGCTCGACGCGCTCAATGCAGCGACAAGCGCTGCAACGTTGTACTCGAACAGGTCGAGATAGTCGTTTACCTTCGGCAAGCTGCCGACCGAGGTCGCAAGAAGCACAAAGGGAACGCCCAGCTTTTGCGCCAGGAAGCGTGAGAGAACGTCCGGTTCATAGGGTTCATGCAGAATGGCGCGGACGTGGGCCTTGCCGCCCGCAGCGATCAGTTGGGCGAGATGAGTGGGGCTCGGCGCCACGCCGGGCTTGGGCTCAGCGAAGGCGATGATGTCGAGTCGAAAGCGGCGCGCAAAGTAAGGCCAGGAATTGTGGTAGGCGATGAGCTTGACCCCGGCAAACGGGGCCAATGACTGTGTCCACCGCTGGCGGCGCACATCAAGCTCGGCAAGAAAGCGATCGCGATTGGCAACGATTCGGTCCCGTTCTGCGGGAATGAGATGGACGAGGGCCTCGGCGATGCCGGCGGTGATAATGACGGCGTTCTGTGGGTCAAGCCAGTAATGCGGGTTGGCAACTCCATGGGCGTGGCCACCTTCGTTCACCACGTTCTGTCCGCGTATCTCAAGGAGGGGAATTCCTATCGAGGCGTCTACATACGCCTCTCCTCCGCGCATCAGCCTCTTATCGCCGATCTGATTTATTAGTCTGTCGAGCCAGTAGTCGTATCCAAGCCCGACGCGTACCAGAAGGTCCGCGCGGCGTACCTTATTGAGATCATTTGGACGTGGCTCGAAGGTTTCGGGGTCGACGGCCGCCGGCACGACTATTTCGACTGTGACGAGCTCGCCGCCCACCACCGCCGCAAGTGACGCGACATCGGTGGTCGCAGCTACTACACGTATGGTTGCCGAAGCAGGAGCGGCGGCCATCATGGCCGCCGCTAACGCTAGGCCGAGGACACCTATCCTCATGTAATTACCTGGAGGCCACCCAGGTGCTCTTTGGTACGAGACAATGCACTGCTTTCTGCGCCGCGACCGGTGCAGCAAGCCGGCAGTCCATTACCATGCTGGCAAGCCCGTAGGCGTCGAGGCGACTGAGCCGCTTCTCCTTCTGCAGGAGTTCGATCATCGCCCAGGAAGCGTCGTCCATTGCCTTGTTGAGGTCAGCGTCTTTGCCGACGGTGACGAGATAGATGCTATTCTCCTTCTCCGGCAGCGCCTCGATCTTGCGCCGTTGTTTTGGATTCTTCGCGCTGAAGCAATGGAGTCCCTTATTGACGTCGACTACCTGACTGACGCGGCAGTCCCAGGCGGCCATCATTTGCTGTTCCGCTTTATCCTTGCCGACCTTGCGCTGCGCGATCAAGAAGTTCGTTGTCTCGATCTTGAGAATATCGAGCGCCTTATTGAGATCGCGGTCGATGCCGACGGTAATCCAAGAATCGGGCGTCTCGACGCGCGGCCATTCAAGCTTCATGCCTTTTAAAACGGTGACAGTCACGCTCATTTCTTTGTACGCGGTCTCAAGCGCCGTCAGATTGATCTCGCCGTTGCCTTGAGCGGCGTGGGAATCGCCGGTCCACAGCAGGGCACCCTTTACGAAGACCGGAACGTAAAGTGCAGTGTCCTCGGTCATATCGCGGATGTCCATGTTGCCGGCGTAGCGACCGGGCGGCACCGAGCTATATTGGCCCGGCTCTGCGCGTGCCACTCCAAGTGTGCCGGGGAACGGGCGCAACGGGATCTCGATGCCCGTCGCAAACTCTGCGACCCTGCGATCGAGGTCGAGATAGAAGTACTTGACCTGTCCATCGGGGAACTTGCTCGGAAACTCGCCGAACATGCCAGGGACGTTGAAGTTGGTGCCATAGGCGCGCGGCACGATCTTGTTGATTTGCACCTTGAGCACATCGCCCGGTTCCGCGCCCTCGATGTAGACCGGGCCAGTCAGCGTATGCGGTCCACGGCCAGGGAAATCAGTCCTCAGCTTCTTGATCTGCTCGATCGTTACTCCGGGCACGACCTGATTATGCGAATGCATCATCGTTTCGAAGATGATGGTGTCGCCGGATGTGACGTGCAGCACTGGCGGCTCGGCATTGTTGAACCAGCCCCACTGCGTCGTCTCCATCGTCGCCGGTAACACGTGGACCGTGCCGGGATAACGTTTGGCCAGAAGCAGACGAAGCTTTTCCTGGTCAGGGGTCGAAGCCGGAACCGGCGGCACAATCGCCGGTGCGCTCTGAGCGGCCGGGGCTGGCGTCACGGGCGGACTTTGCGATGGCTGAGCTCCGGCAATGGAAGCGGTGAAAACAATGATAGTACTGACAGCGACGACCGAAATTGCGTGACGAGGTGTTGTACGAGTCTTGGTAAACATTGATAACCTCCTCTAACCGGCCATCGGCCTATGAGCAGATGGCGAGTTGCCCCTGATTAGTACAGCGAAGTTCTTGTCGGCCGGTGACCTGACGGCTTTTTTGTACCAGCGGGATAGAGACTACTGCATCGGCATGATCTCATCTAGATGGTGAGCCGAAGGCGCGAATGTCTGCGGCGCCGGCGGCCTGTAGTTGAGTGCTGAGTGCGGTCTGACGCCTTCGCCATTGCTCGATGACGATCTGTGCCTCTTTCAAGCTGTAGAAGATTTCGCCTTTGAGCAGAGTAAAGCGGCCAACGCACCGCAGCAAACCGCACACTAGTTTTTCGATGCCGCCACTGGATTGAGGCGCCAGATGGCGAAGTTAAGCGCGACGGCAAAGGTTACCCATGCAAGGTACGGCAGAAGTATCAATGCCGCACCCAAGTGAATTGGATAGAAAAGCGCAATCGTTGTGACGATTGAAAACCAGAGTAACACAATGTCTAAAAATCCGAGGTCAACGCGATGCAGACCGAAGAAAAGCGGTGTCCAGATGGCGTTGAAAAAAAGCTGCAAGCCATAAATCGTCAGCGGCAACGCTGCGGTGGCAAAGCCAGCCTCTCGCCAAACCAACCAACCGGAAACGGCAATTGTGAAATACAGAATGGTCCATACAGGTGCAAATAGTCGGTTAGGCGGTCGCCACGGCGGCTTGGCTAGCCGCTCATACCAGCCACCCGGTCGGAATACCGCCCCCGTAAAGGCTGCGAGGAAGCAGACAACGACGAAACCCAGGAGAACCATCAACGAATAAATGTCCATCACTCAACCCAATCAAGAGCCGAATACAAAGATGACCCCGAATTAAATCATTTTGCGTTCATGGCCTTCCTACGACAAGTGCTGCAATGTACAGCCAATGTCGCAGATGGGTCATAAGCAGACATTTGCAGCGCAAAAAGGCATGTCCGCTTTACCCCCGAAAGCGGACATTTGCAGTGCACTGGCGCATGTCTGCTAAGTGCCATTAGCGACCAACGCACCGCAGCAAACAACACAAACAGAAAGACCGCCAACGCGGCGGCCTCTCCGAAATCCGATCATGTGTTTTGAATTTTACCAGCAGCGCCAGACGCGCCGCGCTACCCAATGGCCATGGCGTAAAACCCGCACGCGCACCCAGCCGCAGTCGCCCGGTTCGCTGTAATAGTACGCAGGGCCCCAGAACGGGCCCCAACCCCAGCCGCCCCAACCCCAGCCGCCGCCGTAATAACCGCCGCCATAATAGCGACCACGATAGCCACCGTAGTAGCCGCCGTGATATCCGCCCCCATGCCAACCACCACCGTATCCACCGCCCCCATGCCAACCACCACCGTATCCACCGCCCCCATGCCAACCACCACCGTATCCACTGCCCCCATGCCAGCCACCACCCCCATGGCCGCCATGCCCAGCCGCAGCAGCTGAGCCTACGCTGAGGGCCAATGCCAACGCGACGATCCCAAGACCTTTGGTAAATTTAGACATCGCCATACCTCCAATATCGCTCCGCCTTACCCGATCACCTCAATCGCTAAACAAAATGATATTGGATAAGGCGCGATGAGCCCATACAAAAGTAATCGTTAGAATCACTACCGGCGACCTCTTCCGATGCTTCATCTGAACAAATAACGTTAAGGCGGCAAAGCGGAGGCACATCTCGCACATTCTCTAAACGGAAAGACCGCCTTGCGAGGGTGTCTCCGAAATCCGTTGAACCGGATTGAAAGCTAGGCAGCAAATCGGTGGTTGGAAGCTTCACTCGCCTCGACTGTTAGCCTGTCGAGCTCAATCCTTAGGGCATCTTTTGACCGCTGAAGCTTTGCGCGGCGCTCTCGGGCTGCCTTCGCATAGGTTGGATAGGCGAAATGCGTCGGGTCGCTGATCCGAGCACGCACTTCCTCGGCTTCGATCTGTTGTCCGAGATCGATACACATCCGACCGAACTCAGTGATCATTGTCTCGATTTGGCTCGCTCGTAGGCGGTTCTGAGCGGTCTTAAATTCCTTACTTCGGCGCAGATACTCTTGGTTTTCTCTCATGGAGGTCTCCTCACCGTGTCGTTTCGGGGCATTAGCCACCTCGAGCCAACCAGCAGCGCAAAATGCATGCCAGCACGCCGCTTGATCACTGAGCACAAACAGAAAGACCGCCAACGCGGCGAGCTCTCCGAAATCCAAGCTGCAGTGCTCGCACTAAATAGCCTTACACTCTAATTATCTCACTCAATTGGGAGGTCCGTACCAGACCGGTAAAACCGGCATCAAAACCATTGCCGCAGTGCACTGCACATGTCCGCTTAGTGCCAATAGCGGCCGGCCGCGCGGCCGTTGTTTCTTGGGTACTTTGAGCCCCTCACGGCGCCAGATCCGCTGCACCCGATCGCAGCCCACATCCCACCCGGCCTCGTCCAGCAACGACTTGATCCGACGATAACCGTACCGGCCGTACTGCGATGCCAACGCAATAATGGCCTGCGTCAGGGCATCCTCATCAGCACGGACAATGGTGGTGTAACGCTACGTTCCCCGCGGCTGACCTACAATCCGGCAGGCGTGACGCTCCGACAGACTGTACTTTCCCCGAATGCGCTCAACCGCCTGCCGGCGCCGTTCGGGGCTTACAAGTTTCCCGAGGCAACGTCCTTGAGCACCTGCTTCTCAAGCGACAGATCGGCAACGAGACACCTCAGGCGGACATTCTCGCGTTCAAGGTCCTTCATCCGCTTCGCCTGATCGATCTCAAGTCCACCATATTCCTTGCGCCAGCGATAAAAACTCTGCAGCGATATGCCCGCATCCCGGCAGGCCACCGGCGTCGCGGCTCCCTGCGCCATCGATACTTCAATCTGGCGAAGCAGCGTCACAATCTGCTCCGCGCTGAACCTCTTCTTCGGCATGACCCAAGCTCCTTTCCAAGACCATTTTCTCACAAAGCCTGGTCTAAAAAAGCCCGGTCAGGTCAATCAAAAAAGAAGAGCCATAACAAAACCGTGTCGAAAAAGGCGCTACCGAAGAGTAAGACAAAACGGTCGTCTAAGCGAAATTGCCCCTGAATGGAGTCGTTTTTGGCATTGTGCCAGAAGCGGCCATCCATCAGCACGATAGACATTCGCGATCACGAACGCGCCTGACGATTGCGGCTGCAAAACCGGCGTTGCGTCTGATACGGACTCTTACAAAAAAAATCCAGACTCCCATGTTGTACGCTGAGCATCTAAGCGCCATGATTGCAGTTAGAGCTGCGAGAGGGAGTCATGTTTACCATTCCCGAACTGGCGGCGGAGGCCTTGGGGTCTCACCTTGCTGAGCACATGGGTCGCCGATTTGGCTCGACGGACGCGGGTTTAATTGAACTCGTCCAGTCGGCGGCTAGGCTTGCTATCGACTGTATCGGCAACAGTGACGCTCTTTATCACAATGTCGAACATACGATGTTGGTCACACTCGTCGGGTACGACATTTTGAGGGGGCGAAGGCTCTTAGTTGAGACAAATGCCAGCGATTTCGCACACCTTGTAGTCGCTTGTCTGTTTCACGACATTGGTTACGTTCGCGGTGTTCTTAGCGGCGATAGCGACGACAGCTACATTGTCAACGCAAAAGGCGAGCGGACCAAGCTGCCACGAGGGTCGTCCGACGCTGCACTAACACCGTATCATGTTGACCGGTCAAAGCTGTTTGTGTTGGATCGCATGGCCAAGAGCAAAATCATCGATGCCACTCGCATCGCCAATGCAATCGAGTGCACGCGCTTTCCAATGCCTCCTGGCGCCGACAATTGCGACAGCGAAGAGGGTACGTTGGTACGGGCCGCCGATCTCATCGGCCAGCTCGGCGATCCGCATTATCTGCGCAAAGCCAATGCACTATATTACGAATTCGAAGAAATCGGGATGAACAAGCAGCTCGGCTATAATTCGCCAGCCGATCTCACTGACCTTTACCCGAAGTTCTATTGGAGCAGTGTATCGGCGCATATCCAGAGCGCGATCCACTACCTCAACGTCACGTCGAACGGACGGCAATGGATCGCCAATCTCTATAGCAATGTCTTTCGTGCGGAACGCGACCTAAGCTTGTGCGGTCCACAACGTTAGTCCGCCGTTGTCCGAAAGCGCTTGACCCTGAACGGCCGATTAGAGAAGCGGACAAACTCCGGCGCGGATCGTTTGTCCACAGCATCAATAGCCGATACTCTAGGTTAAAATAATCACGCCGCCCACGGCAGCAACCAATCCAATGCCTAGCGCTATCGGAAAAATTAATGGGCTGACACTCCTACCGGAAGCCTGGAAGGCAGCAAGAACAGGCCCCCCGTTAAGTTCGCGCGTGGTCCAAAAACACACAACCAGAAGAATTAGAGGAAACAAAAGACCAAAGGGAGGTGTATTGCGAAACTCCGCCAATGTTAGACTGATCGGCTGGACAAAGGGGAAAAAGGCGACCAGGGCGATACCGCTTGCGAGAAAGAAAGCACCAAAGAAGCGAACGATAGAGGCAGCCCAAAGATTGCCTCTCACAAGCAGAATACCAAGTGCGACCGCAAAAATGTTGAAGCTCGATGAGTAGTGTATGCCGTTCATGATGCAATAGATCATGATTGCAATGTCGGTAACCCCAACGACCACCAACACGAGCCCAACGCGTGAAAGAATTGTCAGATATGTTTCGTCGTTGTGCATCAGCCAGCAACTCTCCGCCCAAAATGCGTGCCCTTGATCTTCCAGGCTCCGTTTTCCTTGACCAATTTATAGTGCACTCGCACGACCGCGCCCTGATCATCACTAATGCTGCCCATTACGTCGCCCGTTCCAGTTCCGTCGGCATTAGTCGACGACGAGCGTGACGTGAAGCTGTGAGACACATTGTGCGACAATGAAGGAACGCTTTTCATAAGCTCAGAAAATTTCTCAAACGAGATATCTTGCTGGAAGCTAGTCGATGTTTCAGAGTAAGCCGCCTGCAGGTCATCGTGTTTGAACGCGTCAAGTTGGCGCTGGATTGGCTCGACCAGCCCGGCTGTTGCCCAAAAAACAAAAAATGATGCAAATCCAGCAATAGCAATGGCGCCGGCGAGCATTATCTGCCATCGCGCTATCTTCATTTTCATCTTGGACGCAAAGGATGGTGCAAATGCGCCTTTGGCGGCACCGGGCACAATAGTGAAAGGCTGGCGGCAGAACGGGCAGACAGTCGCGGCCGAAAATACCCCTTTGCCGCAGCTTGGGCAGCGCATTGTCGTCTCCTCAGTTTTTCAGCGGCACGCGCCGCCGACGAATAATTCCCGAAGAATTCCTTCGTCCCATGGCAACAAGTTGCAAACAGAACGGCTGGATGAAACGATCAACTGCGGTTTTAAAGGCGAAGCAACCGGCTTTCGCCCAGCCCGCTAATTTTCGCGCAGCATACCTTTGATTTATTTTTTTCCAATTAATCCGACGTGAGCAAACTATTTACCCTGTCGCTGAGAGATCAGACTGAGCGATTTCCGAGTACAAGGCAATGTTCGTTATGGGTCTTGGCTGTGTAAAAGCGCAAATACCAACCGCGCGCGTAGGAAAAGTTTCTAGAGATCACGTATCTTGCAAACTGATATTGCTGCGGACCTATGAGCAGATGTCACGTTGAATAATTTTATTTTCTACATTTTTCCGATGTATGAGCTTTTTACACAGCCTAGGTCAAACGCTGCGGACCAATTCGGCCTCCGGGCGGCCCGTTGTCCGTTGTTAGTCCGATAGCGACATAAATTCGCTGCGCAGCGAATGCAGCGTTGTGCCATTCGCGGCTGTCACGGCGGCTCGTACCAAACTCTTATAGTGGACAGGAACAAGACCCCACTGCCGATCATGATCGCAGTTACCGCCGCCGCATAAATGCCCACTAATCGTTCTGCAGGTGCAACGATCGCGTTTGCCGCCAACGCGAGCGCAGCGAAATCGAGTACCACTGCGAAGCACCATACCGGCCTTGGCATCCTTGTAGGGTTCACTTCGCGCCTGCGGCGCGGGAACGATAGCGCCCACCATCCCAGGATAATCGCCATAGCCGCGCTCGAGACACGCCAGTTGGTAGCAGCCGGAATTTCCAACAATGCCAAAAGCGGCGGCAGGATTGACCCGAGCGCGGTCATAAACCCCAACTGAATTAAAGTGCGGGTAACGAAGCTATCGAACTTCGTCGGGTTTCCGCCCAGCATTTGGCGGAAGATCATCGTCAGTATTGAAAGGCTCGCGAACGCGATCCCAATGGCCGCAGTCGTATAGAGATACCCGACCCCAGCGATTTCCACGTTTTCTCCCGAATGCACCCGCATTCTCGAACCAAGCTTAGGATCATGGGTGGGGGGTGTCTATGAAGCAACGATGTCCGCTTCGGGTCATTAGCGACCGAAGCATCCGGCAACAGTGCCGCCCAATGTCTGCTTCTCTAATCGGCCGTTTGGGGTCAAGCACTTTCAGACTATCCACCGCTGCAGTGTTGATGTCGCTCACGGGCTCGCGCTTCTCTTCGGAATCGGCACCAGGGCCCTTCCATCATGGGATCCGAGGACGAGGTGGAACAATCTGTTACGCGGCCTTAGCGTCAGATTGACGATAGGTCCAAGCGGACATGCGAACTCACCTCATCCATCGTCCCGCGAGGGACATCATTCCACCGCTGGGTGGAACTCGAGTTTTCTCCTATCGCATCCGGCGACCTACACCTCTCATGCCACCGCGGCCTCCCGGGTCCACTGGAACTCGGTGCCATCAACCCATATGCGGTGCATGATCACAGCCAACCGGCGCGCCAAGGCGACGATCGCCTTCTTCATCCCGCGGTGCCTGGCGATCTTCATGGCCCAGGCCTTGAGCCAGGACCATCTCTTTGAATGCAACATGGCCTGAGCCGCTTCGTAGAGCATGACCCGCATCATCTCGTCTCCGCAGCGTGATATTCTGCCGCTGCGTTCGCTCTCGCCTGATTGATACTTGGCGCACGTCAGCCCAAACACCGCCCCGACTGACTTGGACTTCCTGAAGCGAGCGGGCACGTCGACGGTGGCGCGATAGGTCAGCGCCACCACAGGGCCGACCCCGGGGACCGTCATCAGGCGCCGGCACACCTCATCGTCCCGCACGATAGCGAGCAAGCGGCGGTGCAGGATACAAAACTGCTCGCGAAGCACTCGCCGGACAATGAGCATCGGTTCGACCAGCACCGCCAGGTCGGGGAGGTTCTCAACAAGCTCCCTGATGCGGGCCTCGAACCTAACTTTGCCCACCACGCCTACTTTGAGACCAAAGTTGCGTAACGTCCCGCGCAGGTCATTATCGACAGCGATGGCCTTCGACTGCAGCAGCTTGCGATGGGTCAGCAGCATTCGCTGTTTCTGGCTGCGTAACGTCTTCACATGCACCGGACGATAGAGCCCCGCCCGCATCATCTGCGCCATACCGCGTGCGTCATTGCGGTCGGTCTTGTTGATCTGCGCCTTCAGCACCGCCCGCATGTGCCGCGTCTCGACGCAGATCACCGGCAAGCCCGCTTCCGCGAGGGCGCTAAAGAGCCACTGTGACAGCGGCCCGGCTTCCAATCCAATCCGTTTGAAGTGATAGGCGGGGCTCTTCAGCACCGCCAGCAGAGCTTCCGGTTCACTCGCCACCTTCACTTCCCGTACAATCCTGCCCGTGTCATCCACAACGCAGATGCTGCTCTCCTTGACTGAAACATCTAGTCCAGCAAAATGGTCCATGCTGCGCTTCTCCTTCTGATGCTTGAGGCCGTACACACGGACCTCGTTTCACCATCAGCCTGAAGCGCAGCACCAAAAATATTCAGCTATCCACAAGCTGCCGGCCGATTACCCCATCTGTTGCCCCAATAGGCGACAAACGCGGGCGCGTTGCGGACAATCCAACCGCGCCCCAAGCGGATTCATGCATTGCAGCATTTTTATCCTGCCAAGCGGAAACACTGGTAGTGACCGAACGAAATTTCGGGGTAGATTGTAAATGCGCAACTGTTGCGGACCGACAGATGGGGGTCAGTATGTTGCGTCTGGGAAGTGTATTGCTCGCGAGCGCCATATTAGCTGGCTGCGCTTTTGACCTCACGCAATCGCAGCCGCAAATGGCTTGGCTTCGCATTGATGGACAACGCGGAACCGGAAATCCTGTTCTCACCCAACAGTTTGAAACTGATCGCACGATTTGTCTTGGAAAAAAGCAGCAAGACAATGAACAAGACGAACCAGTTGACGAGGTAGCGAAAGACTGCATGGCCAAAAAAGGCTATATTCAGGTGCCGAAAGACCAAGTAGAGGCAAAGCAAGAGGAGCTGGCCGCTGCCAACATTCAAAACAAAGTAGCAGCAACGCCGCGTCGCAAACTTCTTGGACCTTAGCGATTTGCCATGTGCGGACAATTTACCCGGGTGTCCACATGGCGCACAGCCTAGTGAACTCGGTGCTCCATAATCAATAGGACGGTGAGTCCTATTGTGATGCTTCCGACAATGATCGCTATCATTAGATTTTCATTCATCGCGCATGTCCCGTCCACAGCATCAAACGCGGCATGGCTAATTAGTGGCGTTAGCCTTGTTTGTCCGCTGTGCACCCAATAGCGACCTTGGCGCTACGACGCAGCGAATGCAGCGATGTGCCACGAGGGTGGCGCTTCATCTGGATCAGCGTCTTATTTGTCAGAAAGGGGGGGGTGAATGCGCGCGGAATTCTTACGCTAGCCGACTAGTTGTCTTGGGAATTCGGAATGATCAAAATAGTTGGCGGCATCTTGCCGTAAGAAATGGAGATTTCTTATGAAAGTGGCCTTTATCGGTCTTGGTAACATGGGGAGCGGTATTGCGAATTGCATTCTCAAGGCTGGGTTTGATTTGACCGTTTACAATCGAACCCACGAGAAAATGGAGCCTTTTCTCCGCAATGGCGCCAAAGGCGGTTCAGATCTCGGGGACACCGTGGAAGATGCCGATGTGGTCATGACTTCGTTGATGGATGACGCGTCGGTGCTCGATACTCTCAAAGGCGGCATCCTGGCAGGCATGAAGCCCGGGGCCATCCATATTGGCCTGACGACCATCTCTCCTGAATGCGCAGACGAAGTCGCGAAGCTGCACATGCATACTGGCACCTTTTATATCGCTGGCCCCGTCGCGGGCAGGCCTGAAGCGGCGGCGGCAGGAGAACTGCTTTCGCTGCTTGGGGGGTGACCCGGCTCGGATTGGCGAGGTTGAGCCGTTATGCAGGGCCTATTCAAAAAAGGTTGTCAATGTCGGCGAGCAGCAAAGTGCAGCGAATGCACTGAAGCTCTGCATCAACTATACGGTCATCTCGCTTATCGAAATATTCAGCGAAGTTTACGCATTCGCCGACAAGGCGGGTGCCAATCTCGATGTGCTTATGAATTTTCTTCAGGACGCGATGGGCCATCCAGCGTTCAAAATGTATGCCGGCAAGCTGAGGGCGCGTGATTTCGCCGGTAAGGGTGGGTTCGCGATGACGGCTGGCCTGAAGGACGTCACATTGATGTTGAAAGCGTTCAGCCAGATCGGAGTGCCCATCGAAGTCGGACAGATAATCAAAACGAAGATGGACGCGGCGATCAAGGCGGGCATGGGCGAACGGGACTGGAGCTCGATTTACGAGATTACTCGCAAAAACGCCGGCCTTGTCTAACGATTGATTATAATCGCGTGGTGCGCCCTGATGTCTCCTTCTAGCACAAAGCGACCAACCGCTGCGCCGCAAAATCTAAGACGCTATTGGACTAACAACGGACATCGAGCGGGACGGGCGCTGATTTTCTCGGTCGCGAATGACCTAACCGCGACATTGAGCCTGCCTTACTGAGCAATTGCACAAAGTCCCTCTGAGCCCCTTCCAGAACGCCCGTTTGAGCCGATACGATGCCCTGCCCTGAGCCTCGGGGGACACATGCAACGGCGCGAGTTTATTAGGCTTCTCGGTGGCGCGGTTGTGGCGTGGCCACTGGCGGTACCAGCGCAGCAGGCCGGGACGCCGAAGCGCATCAGCATCTTGCACAGCGGCTTTCCACTTCGCACACGGGTTAGCATTTTGCTCGAGGCATTGCGATCACTTGGTTATGGCGACGGGAAAACGTCAACGATCGAAATATTAGGCGGGGAAGGAGACGTAAATCGGTTGAAATCGCTGGCGGCCGGACTTGCAGACAAGAAGGCTAACGTGATTATTGCGCTGACATCACCCGCTGCACTTGCGCTTAAAGTAGCTGGCGTCGAAACACCGGTCGTCTTCGCCTTCGTGTCGGACCCTATCGCATTAGGGATTGTTAATAGCCTCGACCATCCTGGGGCCAACATTACTGGTATCACCTACAGCCAGGCGGCACTTGGCGGGAAAAGGCTTGATCTACTACTTGACGCTGTCCCCGATACGCGGCGCGTGGCGGTTATCTGGAGCCGCTCGCTCTCGGAGAACGCCGCTATCGTAGATGCCATCCGCAAGGCAGCAGAGTTGCGCGGAATCGAATTGTTCACACGAGATGTTGAGCGCGTAGACGATTTGGTATCCGCCTTTGACGAGGCAAAGGAGTCCGGCGCCCACGCGCTTGTGTTCGTTACCGATAACCTGATGTTCGGGCGTCGCAAGGAAATCGCAGATTTGGCGCTTGCGCGCCATTTACCGTCGATGCATTCGTTCTCCGACGAGGTTATAGATGGCGGCTTGATGTCCTACGGTGCCGAGCTAAAGGAGAGCTACGAGCGAGCTGCGACGCTCACTGACCGTATTCTTAGAGGTGCGCTGCCCGCGGACCTACCGGTAGAGGAGCCGACGCGTTTCGAGCTGGCGATCAATCTAAAAACCGCGAAGGCTCTTGGGCTTACGATCCCACCAATGCTCCTCGCTCGCGCCGACGAGGTGATCGAATAAGATTGGGCTCATGCGGTTAGCGCGCTAGTACCGAACACCGTCAATCAGACTCAGGACATTCAAGGTTTTCACCGGGTTCTTGATGCCCTTGAGCACGATCGAGCCGACTTCTTCGCACCTCACCAGATTGCCAACAGCGTCTTGCACCGCAGGGTCGATCAGGATTTGCGCATGACGCGCCTCGGCACATAATCGTGCGGCAATGTTCGGCACTCTTCCGATTGCCGAGTAATCGAAGCGCCCCTCAAAGCCGATTTGTCCCAGTGTCGTCTCGCCGTGGGCGATGCCGATGCCGAACCCGAGGTCGTGTCCATCATCGCGCCATTTCGCCGCCAGCGCGGCGACACGATCGCGCATTTCGATCGCCATGCGCACCGCGCGCAACGATGGATCGGGACAGGGCAATGGGTCGTTGAACAGCACCATCAATCCGTCGCCGGCAAAGCGCTCAAGCGTGCCTTCGTATTTGTTGATCAAGGCACCCAATTCGTTGTGATATTCGCCGAGGACGCGCATCACTTCCGGCGGCTCGGCCGCTTCCGCGAACGCCGTAAAGCCCCGCATATCGCAGAACACAACGGTGACTTCGCGGCGGTGACTTTGCAGCAGGGCTTCACTTCCCGATGACTCAATGACGTTGACAAGCTGGGCGGTCAAAAACCGGCGCAGACGCCCGACCCTTTCCTCCCGCGTCTTGGAATCGCGAAGTTCGACCGACATCGTATTGAATTGATTGGCCAGCGCTTCGATCTCGTCGCCGGTATGCACATCGACCTGGTGACCGAGCTCGCCGCCGCCGACCCTGGCAACGCCGGCCTGGAGCGTTCGGATGGGCACGACCATTCTGCGCGCCAGAAACAGGCCGGCGAGACCTGCAAGACAAAGGCCTGCCAGAAACAGCAGCGCCGATCGCTGCATCGACGCATAAAGCGGCGCGTAGGCCTCATCGAGGGGCAATTCGACAAAGACAAACCAGCCTAGCGGAGCCACCGGTGCATAGGCGGCAAGCACCTTCTGCTCGCGCAAATTCGTACTAACCTCGCCCATCGAGGCCTGGGAACCGGCACCGCCACCAGCGTGAGCCGCGCGAACCTGATCGAGCCTCGACAAATTCGTCTTGCGCAGAACGAGACTGATGTCGGGATGCGCAATCAAGCGCCCGTCCGCGTCCACCACATAGGCGTAGCCGTGTCGCCCAACTTTGATCTGCGAAACGACATCCCATATGAATTTCAGATTGACCTCGGCGACACTGACGCCGACGTCGCGGCGGGCGCCGGCAACTGCAATTTCCATATAGGGCTCGGACTCGCGGCGGAAGTAAATCGGGCCATAGTAGACATGGCGCGCCACCGCCTCGGTGAATTTTGCTTGCGTCGAAAAGTCCGTTCCGCTTTGCAGCACGTCCATGGCCAGCCGTGATACCCGCAGCTGCTCGCGGCCGGCGGCGTCGAGTTGCGATAATTCGGTTATTGCGGGCACCTGGCGAAGAAGACGTAACGCGTCGAAACGCTTTTGTTCAATGAGACTAGCGGTCCACGGTAACTGCGTCGTCCAGCGGACTTCATTGGCAATTTCGGTGATGAAGCCGCCAATCTTGGTCGCCGCGGTTTCCGCCTGTTCGCTTTGGATTCGCAGCAGCGCGCTTTTGTTTTCAGTAAAGGCGAACCAGCCGTCGATAAGGCTGTTGGTCAGCAGCGCAAGCGATACGACGATAACGAACAGCGAAAGGTATTTGCGAAAAAGGCGCCCGCGAAAGCCGGATGACGCTGGCGCAGCCGGTCCCAAGCCACTGTTCGCATCCTCGGTCATTCGACAGCTTCATCGGAGCGAAGCAAGATTGCGTGCGATGCATGAATTCAGAATTGGCACTTCGCGTCAATTCCGGCCTCTATGCTGATTGCCCTATCCTTCGAATGTCCCATTGCGGCGATAGTTCCGATGTCAGCGCCACCCCTTTCAAGGTGCTCGATTGAGCCGGTACAATGCCGTCTCCTGAGCTTTAGGGCCGGAAATGAAGCGGCGCGACTTCATCACACTTCTTGGTGGCGCGGTAACTTGGCCGATTGTGGCGTACGGGCAGCAGCCCGAGCGTATCCGACGCATCGGCGTGCTTTCGCCTTACACCAAGGGCGATCCTTTTGACGAACGCGAGCGCGAGGCGCTGCAGGAAGGCCTTAGGCGATGGGGCTGGATCGAAGGCCAGAACGTCGTGATCCATTATCGCTGGTACGGATCAAATTCGATGCGGGCGCGCATCATGGCGAAGGAACTAGAGCAGCTTCAGCCGGACGCAGTTGTCGTGGGCGCCACCCCGGGTTTGCAGGCAATTGAAAGTGCGACTCGTACTATTCCCGTGGTTTTTGTAGCCGTATCCGACCCTGTCGGCCAGGGGTTTTCTGCTGGATTGGCTCATCCCGGAGGCAATGCAACAGGACTTACTTACTTTGAATTTTCAGTCGCTGGTAAAATGCTGGAGACGCTGAAGGCGATCAATCCCAAATTGACAAGAGTAGCTATACTGTTCAATCCCAACAACGCATCTTTGATTCACTTCTTCCCGGCAATGGAGTCAGCAGCGCCGCGACTTGCAATAGAGCTAACCAGGATGCCCGTCAGAAATCGGGATGAAATTGAATCTGTAATCGCTGGCATATCACGGCAATCGACCATCGGACTTTTGTTTCTACCCGATCCTAGCTTAAATCTGTATCGCGACCTCATCGCTTCTCTGACAACTCGCTATCATCTAGCCGCGATCTCGCCGTTTCGTGCAGTCACCCGGGCCGGCGTGCTTGCCTCGTATGGAGTAGATCTTATCGATTTGTGGCGCCGAGCCGCGAGCTATGTTGACGCTATTCTAAAGGGTGCCAAGCCTGCCGAATTGCCCATTCAGCAGCCGAACAAATTCGAACTCGTAATCAGTTTCAAAGCCGCTAGAGCACTAGGGCTGACCGTGCCTGAATTACTGCTCGCCACCGCTGATGAGGTGATCCAATAACCGGTCTGCTGCGCTGCATTACGGACGCGATTGGCACTTCGCGGCCTTCGCTGCATTGCAGCGGTTTGTCGCTTATTGGAGTAACAGATGGGGTAATCGGCCGGCAGCTTGTGGATAGCTGAATATTTTTGGTGCTGCGCTTCAGGCTGATGGTGAAACGAGGTCCGTGTGTACGGCCTCAAGCATCAGAAGGAGAAGCGCAGCATGGACCATTTTGCTGGACTAGATGTTTCAGTCAAGGAGAGCAGCATCTGCGTTGTGGATGACACGGGCAGGATTGTACGGGAAGTGAAGGTGGCGAGTGAACCGGAAGCTCTGCTGGCGGTGCTGAAGAGCCCCGCCTATCACTTCAAACGGATTGGATTGGAAGCCGGGCCGCTGTCACAGTGGCTCTTTAGCGCCCTCGCGGAAGCGGGCTTGCCGGTGATCTGCGTCGAGACGCGGCACATGCGGGCGGTGCTGAAGGCGCAGATCAACAAGACCGACCGCAATGACGCACGCGGTATGGCGCAGATGATGCGGGCGGGGCTCTATCGTCCGGTGCATGTGAAGACGTTACGCAGCCAGAAACAGCGAATGCTGCTGACCCATCGCAAGCTGCTGCAGTCGAAGGCCATCGCTGTCGATAATGACCTGCGCGGGACGTTACGCAACTTTGGTCTCAAAGTAGGCGTGGTGGGCAAAGTTAGGTTCGAGGCCCGCATCAGGGAGCTTGTTGAGAACCTCCCCGACCTGGCGGTGCTGGTCGAACCGATGCTCATTGTCCGGCGAGTGCTTCGCGAGCAGTTTTGTATCCTGCACCGCCGCTTGCTCGCTATCGTGCGGGACGATGAGGTGTGCCGGCGCCTGATGACGGTCCCCGGGGTCGGCCCTGTGGTGGCGCTGACCTATCGCGCCACCGTCGACGTGCCCGCTCGCTTCAGGAAGTCCAAGTCAGTCGGGGCGGTGTTTGGGCTGACGTGCGCCAAGTATCAATCAGGCGAGAGCGAACGCAGCGGCAGAATATCACGCTGCGGAGACGAGATGATGCGGGTCATGCTCTACGAAGCGGCTCAGGCCATGTTGCATTCAAAGAGATGGTCCTGGCTCAAGGCCTGGGCCATGAAGATCGCCAGGCACCGCGGGATGAAGAAGGCGATCGTCGCCTTGGCGCGCCGGTTGGCTGTGATCATGCACCGCATATGGGTTGATGGCACCGAGTTCCAGTGGACCCGGGAGGCCGCGGTGGCATGAGAGGTGTAGGTCGCCGGATGCGATAGGAGAAAACTCGAGTTCCACCCAGCGGTGGAATGATGTCCCTCGCGGGACGATGGATGAGGTGAGTTCGCATGTCCGCTTGGACCTATCGTCAATCTGACGCTAAGGCCGCGTAACAGATTGTTCCACCTCGTCCTCGGATCCCATGATGGAAGGGCCCTGGTGCCGATTCCGAAGAGAAGCGCGAGCCCGTGAGCGACATCAACACTGCAGCGGTGGATAGTCTGAAAGTGCTTGACCCCAAACGGCCGATTAGAGAAGCGGACATTGACCGGCTCTGGAGCGGAATGAATAGGTAGTGCAGTTAGAGTACGCCTTGTGTAAGACCAGAGCGGGGTCACCGCCCGATAAACCCAAGCAGCAGCGGCAGTCTTTAGCCCGTGATTTTGAAATCGCGGGAGAGAATTTTAGGGAATGTGATCGGGAAAAGAGGATCCACAAACATTCGTCAACGATTGCTGAACACCAAGTCAGCGAAGATTGTAAAGTCCGTATTCACCCGATGTTTTGGCGCGCACTAGGAACTCGACCATAGCGGTTCCTGTGAGCATTTGCCTTTACATGAAGGTTGGCAGTGGTACACAGCGGTGGTATCACTCAGCCCGCAGGTGGTGCGATTTCCTCTGGATTTATCGGCATTTCTGAAATTGACCGCAGTCTCCCCTAGGGAGCGCCACTTGGCATATTTTCTTTTTACATTTCAGCGGGGTTGTCAAAATAGAGCGGCGGGGTTTCCAGTCATACGTTCCCGGCTTGTTTCGCGATTGCCGAGGCGTTGAGCGCTTCTTGTGATGCGCAGCGCGTGTACCGCTCTGCCTCGCCCAGAACCTTGTGAACCGTTACGGCCGCAATTTCGTGCGCGCTGCACCCAGCTTCGGCGAGGCGCCGTGCCGCGGCTTCGAGTGTGGCCCGGGCCAAATTCGCGATGTTTAAATCACGCTTCCATCTTGTAAATCTAGGCCGAATTTGCTTGCCTATTGCGGCCTTCGATGGAATTTTAGCGGGTATTTGTCGGGAGCTGAAAATGCGCAAAATCGCGGTCGCAAGCTGTGTAATCGTTATCGCCTCAATTCTATCATTTCCCGTTTTAGCGCAGCAAAAGAGCGTGAAGGCATGCCAGGCCGAATGGCGCGCAAACAAGGCTGCCAATCAAGCCGCAAAGATCACGGAGAAAGATTACGTCGAGAAGTGCCGGGCTGGTACTGCCTCAGCACAACCAGGTTCCGCGCCAACTGCCGCGCCAAAGTCTTCGAAGTCCGCTGCCCCATCGACTCCAACTCCTAAGTCGTCGGTGCAATCTGCGCCTGCGCCCGCCGCAAAACCGAAATCTGCGATGAAACCCGCACCCGCCGCAACTACGGCTCCAACCGGGGCTAACCAGTTTTCGACCGAGGCGCAAGCCAAGGTACGATGCGGATCGGGTACGGTTGTATGGGTAAATCTAGAGTCGAAGATTTATCACTTCGCGGGCCACAAAAGCTACGGAACTACAAAATCCGGCGCGTATATGTGTGAGCGCGATGCCACGAGCGGAGGTATGCGCGCCTCCAAGAACGAGAAGCATCCCTGACCTTAACGCGACGGCTCCGAGACGGCACGGCACTATGCCGCCAAAGGCCTCAATTTTTGGGGAGGGCTAAATGGGACTCTTAGATCAAATTGGCGGATCACTTAAGGGCGCCCTTGGATCCGTTGCAGCTGCGGAAGCGCCTGCGCTGGTGGCGGCGGTACTGGCCAAGACGAATATGGGAAATTTGCAAGGTGCCGTCGAGCAGCTTCAGCAGGGCGGGCTTGGAGATCAAGTTAAAACTTGGCTAGGTAATGGCCCCAATGCGGCAGTTACTCCAGACCAAATCAAGGCGGCCCTAGGCAATGAGCAGGTGCAACAAATTGCACAACATTTTGGTATTCCGGTCGATACAGCGCTAAAGTTCTTGTCTGATCATCTTCCTGCTGCTGTCGATCAGGCGAGTCCGAACGGAACAATACAAAGCTCCTAAGAGCTAATCTTTCAACCACGGAGGAGACTTATGAAGCGTTTAGCGATCGCCGCCATGATGCTGACTTTCACAGTCGGCTCAGCCCTTGCGGCCAATTCGTGCGAAACCAAGGCGGTGTCGAAAGACGGCAAGCCTCTCAGCGGTGCTGCGAAAATGAGTTCGATGAAGAAATGCTGCGAAGAATTGGCCGTAAGCAAGGACGGCAAGCCGCTGTCTGGCGCTGCCAAGACTAGCTTCGTGAAAAAATGCGAGAGTGGAGCATAGTTGCGCGCCTAACCGCCTCACCGAATCAGCTGATCGGATCCTGGAGAGACCGCCGCACTGCAGGCTGTGTGAAAAGTCAGGGGCTCCGGTTATCCGGAGCCTCTTTTGCATGGCTCAAGCGAGGCTCGCGCAGAGGGTGGTGGCGCCGATGAGGTTGATCGTACGAATGAGATTGTAGGCGAGCACGCTGAGTGCTGCTTCGCCACCGACTTTCTTGAGGCCTCGAGTGAGGAATCGGCCGCCGGCTGTCATTCGCTTGATGGTTCCAAAAGGATGTTCGCTGGCACACCGGCGCCGTCGCTCGACGCGCCGCATCTTGAGGACCTTAAGCGCCGCTGTCGTCGCACTTGACACTTCATCGGGTTCGCTGGCGTCGCTTTCATCCAGATCGGCCAGATACTCGGCGATCCGGCGGTCGAGACGCCTAGACTTCGTCCGAAATCTCTCGCCGGCCCATAACCCGCTTGGCGCTTGCCGCAGCGCGGAACTTCGAGCCGTTGAGCGCTACCAGCCGCGCCGCGAATAGGCCCTGATCCCGACAGAACAGCACAAAGGCTTGGTAGGCTCCCACAATCGCTCCGCCATTGGTGCGGCGAAAGTCCGCAATCGTCTTGAAGTCGGGAGCGAGGCGGCGCACAAGCCACATCACTTCCACATTGCGAAAACACTCACGCTCCAGCCGGCGCGACGAGCGCACCTCATTCAGGTAGCCATAAAGGTAAAGCTTCAGCAGGTCTCGCGGATCGTAGGGAGGCCGCCCTATCGCTGCCGGCACCGACCGGCCGAACCTGAGCCCCCTCACGTCAAGGCCGTCCACAAATGCGTCGATCACCCGAACCGGCGCATCCGCCGCCACATAGTCCTCGATCACCGCCGGCGGCAGCGCTGCCTGACCGCGTTCCTCGCCCAGAATATAGCTCATGAGAAAAGGCCGCACCGTTGTCGATGCGGACTTTCTTATCCAACTCGCTTAGTTCTCACACAGCCTGCGCACTGGCGGTCTTTCTGTGTGTGCCGCGCATGATCGATAGCTTGGAGGTGGAAGTCCTTTATCGAGCCTAATGGTGGCGAAGGATTAGCGAAGCGCAAGGGCGCCGTCGTGAGGCGGAGTCTGAAGGAAGCATGTAGCAAAACCCCCTCAATTCACAAAAAGTGGAATCGGCTCTAATTCGCGCGTCCGCAAAATTGGCGGGGGCCCGGCGGTTTTCCCGCCGGGCCCCCGTTTGACGTATCAGTCGGCCTGTAAGCCGGGTTCTGTACGGCGTGTCGCGCGAGCGACACACGTGACGGCCATTCCTCTTGCACGCCGGTTGCCCGGCGCATCAAGCAACCTACCCGAACGGCTGATCAGGACTGATCGGGAAACGCTCCCGCGCCGTTCCTATTCGGTCTTGCTCCCGGTGGGGTTTGCCGTGCCGCTTCCATTGCTGGAAACGCGGTGCGCTCTTACCGCACCGTTTCACCCTTGCCGCGGCCAATACGCAACGCAGCCGTGGCGGTCTGTTCTCTGTGGCACTGTCCCTGAAGCTGCCCCGATGGGCCGCTCCGCCGGCCGTTAGCCGGCACCGTTCGTCCATGGAGCCCGGACTTTCCTCCCCACGCCGCCTTTCGGCATTGGCGCGGAGCGGCCGTCCGGCCGACTGACGGGATAGCAATGGGATGGCTGGCCCGCGGCGTCAAGCCATCGCCGCTCGCGTGGTTTCCGGCTCAAGACCCCAGCGGCGCCGGCCGGGTCTCGGTCAAAGCCCGCAACGTCAGTTGCGTCGACGGATCGGCAATGCCGTCCACCCGCGCCTGGCGGAAGTGGCGCTGGAAGGCGGTGACGACGTCGCGGGTGAGGTCGTCATAGACGCCGCTGTCGGTGGCGCCATAGCCGTAGGCCTTCAGCGATTTCTGCAGCCGCGTCACGCCTTCGCCGCGATCGCCCGGTTGCAGCGTGGTGCCGACAAGATCGAGCGGCGCCGGGCGCACACAATGGCCGACGCCGGATTCGCTGAGCAGCAGCCAGGGAAACTTCTCGCCCGGATCCTGCTTGCGGGTCGGCGCGACGTCCGAATGGCCGAGCACTCGGTCGGCGCTGATCGGCCCGCGCCGGGTAAGAATGGTGCGGCAGAGCGCGATTACCGCGGCGATCTGCCGCAGCGGATAATCCGGGTAGCCGAATTCGTGGCCGGGATTGACGATCTCGATGCCGATGGAACGCGAATTGATGTCGGTTTCGCCGGCCCAAGACGATTCGCCCGCATGCCAGGCGCGCATCGCCTCCGGCACGCACTGCACGATGCGGCCGTCCTCGAACACCACGTAATGCGCCGAAACCTTGCTTGCCGCGGTGGTGAGCCGCTCCAGGGCTGCCTGCCCGCTCTGCATGCCGGTGTAGTGGAGCAGGATCATGTCCGGCTCCCCATCCTTGCGCTCGTCATAGTTGGGCGAGGTAAAGACGGTCGCCACGATGAAGGAATCCGGCTGAAAAGCGGCCATGGTGCCGGGACCTTATCGGATTCGAGACGTGCTTGGGGCGAGCGGCGAGGAGGATGAAGTATCGTATTTCGGCCGCCGCGGCGGCAACAAATCCTTAAGTATAAGGGCCGTTAATAGTGCCTTCGGCGATGCTTTGCGCCGGCGGCCGGGCGGGACGCCGGGCAGGGGTCGGTACATTGACGCCCATATAGTCCCATGATATCCCATTACTTCTCATCCAGTTGCGTCCAGTCGGTGTGGGGTGGGGGACATGACCCGCTTCGTGTCGAACTTCACGTTGCGGCTCGAACTCCAAGGGGCGCGTCTCGATTCCTGCTTCCTTCCGTTCCGTGCTCGGCCGCGACGGTTTCGACGGCCTCTATTGCTATCCGGCGCTCGATCGCCCGGCGGTCGATGCCGGCGGGAATGCGCTGATAGCGGAGATCGAGGCGTTGATCGCGCGCAATGCGCCGTATTCGGAGGAGCGGGAGCAGTTCGCGATATCGCTCTACGGCACCAGCGAGACGGTCAAGATCGACGGCGAGGGCCGTGTGATGCTGAGCGAACCGTTGAAGATGCATGCGGGGATTACCGACCAGGTCGCCTTTGTCGGCCTCGGTCACAAGTTTCAAATGTGGGAGCCCGGCCGCTTTCGCAACGAGCTCGCGGTGGCCACCCAAAAGGTGCGTGCGCTCGAGAATGCGTTGGGCACTCAGGGCGGAGCACGGGAATGATGGCGGGCGGCGACGGCTTTGCGGCTGTCGCTGGCGGACCAGCCCCCCACATTCCCGTGCTCTGCCACCCCGCGCTCGAATTCCTCAATGTTTGTGACGGCGGCGTCTTTATCGACGCCACCTTCGGCGCCGGCGGCTACACGCGCGCGATGCTCGCCGCGGCCGACTGCAAGGTGATCGGCATCGATCGCGACGGAAGCGCGCTGGCGCTCGGACGTGAACTTGCCGAAACGTCGCGCGGCCGCCTCTCGCTAGTGCCGGACCGCTTTTCCAATCTCGACGCCGTGGCGCAAGCGCAAGGTCTCGACGTCGTGGACGGCGTGGTCCTCGACCTCGGCGTCTCGTTCATGCAGATCGATACGCCGCAGCGCGGTTTTTCCTTCCGCCTCGACGGGCCGCTCGACATGCGCATGGGCGGCGATGGCCCGAGCGCGGCCGATGTCGTGGCCAAAGCAAGCGAGCGCGACCTCGCCAATATCATTTTCCTCCTCGGCGAGGAGCGCCATTCGCGCTCCGTCGCCCGCGCTATCGTCAAGGCGCGCGCCGAGACGCCGATCACCACCACCGCAAGGCTCGCCGACATCGTCGCCTCGGTGGTACGCATGCGGCCGAACGATATTCATCCGGCGACGCGCACCTTCCAGGCGTTGCGCATTTTCATCAACGACGAACTCGGCGAGCTGGTCGGCGCCCTTGCCGCCGCCGAGCGTGTCCTCAAACCGAATGGCCGTCTGGTCGTCGTGTCGTTTCATTCGCTGGAAGACCGCATCGTCAAATCGTTTTTCACGGACCGCAGCGACACGCGTGCCGGCTCGCGCCACGCGCCCGAGCGCAAACGGTCGGAGCCGACCTTCCGCGTGCTCACCAAGCGTCCGGTTGTTGCTGACGAAGCCGAAATTGCGCGCAATCCGCGTGCCCGCTCCGCCAAGCTGCGCGCCGCCGAGCGTAGCGCAACACCGGCGCGGCCGGACGATTTGACCGGCCTGCTGCCGCATTTGCCGTCGCTCGCAGACGCGCTGAAAGGCCGCTAACGATGCGCCTTCTCAACATTTTCGTCATCGGCGCGCTGATTCTGGCGGCCTCGGTCGTCTACAAGATCAAATTCGATTCCACGCTGCAGGCCGAGCGCGTCGCTAAGCTCTCCGGGCAGTTGCGCCGCGAGCGCGACGCCATCGCCGCCTTGCGCGCCGATTGGGCGAAGCTCGACACGCCCGGCCGCATCCAGGCGCTGGCCGACCGGCATTTGTCGTTGCGGGAAATCCGACCGACCCAGTTCGACAACCTCGACAACCTGCCGGCCCGCCCGGTGCCGGCCGTGGCGGTGGCGCCGGTCCCCTTCACCGATCCGATCGGCGCCATGATCCCGGCGCCGGACACAACCGGCAGCCTGCCGCCGCCGGCGGAGCGCAGATAACCGCATGCAGCCCGCCGCTGCGCGAACCGAAAGCCGTTGGCAGCGCGTCATGCGCAAGCTGCTCTACGGCCGCGACGTTAACCGCAACGTCAAGGCCAAGGCGCGGCTCGGCCTCGCCGCCCTCGCCTTCGCCGGCATCTATGGCGTGATCGCGTTGCGCCTCGTCATGTTCGCGGCGGTAAGCGACGGCCACGGCGCCCGCCGCAGCGTCGGCCAGGACGCGGTCGCAACCGCCCGGCCCGACATCCTCGACCGTAACGGCCGCATGCTCGCCACCGATGTGAAGGCGCCGTCGCTGTTCGCCGAGCCGCGCAAGCTCATCGACGTTGACGAGGCCGAGGAACTCCTGACCGCCGTGCTGCCCGATCTCGACGCCACCGAATTGCGCGACCGGCTTTCGTCTAAGCGCGGCTTCGTCTGGCTCAAGCGCGAGATCACGCCGAAGCAGCAGCAGGAGATTCACCGCCTTGGCATTCCCGGCGTCGGCTTCCTCACCGAGAACAAGCGCGTCTATCCGAACGGTCCGGTGGTCTCGCACGTCATGGGCTTCGTCAATATCGACAACCAGGGCATCGCCGGCATCGAGAAATGGCTGGACGGGCAGGGGCTCGCCGCGCTGCACATGGCAGGGCTCGCGACTGACAGGCTGCAGCGGCCGGTGCGGCTCGCGCTCGATCTGCGCGTACAATATGCGCTGCGCGACGAGCTGATGAAGGCGCGCGAGAAATTCAAGGCCAAGGCGTCGTCCGGCGTGGTCGTCGACGTCAACACCGGCGAGATCGTCGCCATGGTGTCGGAGCCGGACTTCGACCCAAACAATCCGAAGGAAGCCAACGATCCGAACCGCATCAACCGCCTCACCACCGGCGTCTACGAGATGGGCTCGACCTTCAAATCGCTGACGCTCGCCATGGCGCTCGATAGCGGCAAGGTGGCACTCAATTCGAAGTTCGACGCGCGCGCGCCGCTGCAATTCGGCAAGTTTACCATCCATGATTTCGAGCCGCAGGGCCGTTTTCTCACAGTCCCGGAAATTTACACGTACTCGTCCAACATCGGGACCGCCCGCATCGCCATGGCTATGGGCGTCGACTATCACAAGACGTTCCTGAAAAAGATGGGTCAGCTCGACCGGCTGCGCACCGAATTGCCGGAAAGCGCCGAGCCACTGGTCCCGAAGAACTGGGGTGAGCTCAACACCGTGACCATCGCCTTCGGCCAGGGCCTGTCGGTCGCGCCGTTGCAGGCGGTTATGGGCATCGCCGCGCTGGTCAATGGCGGCAGGCTCATCAAGCCGACCTTCCTCAAGCGCAGCCGCGAAGAGGCGGACAGTATCGCCAAACAGGTGATCAAGCCTGCGACCAGCGAGGAAATCCGGTATCTGATGCGGCTCAACGTGGAAAAGGGCACCGCGCGCAAGGCCGACGTTGCCGGCTATTACATCGGCGGTAAAACCGGCACTGCGGACAAGGTGGTGGGCGGCCGCTATTCCAAGACCAAGGTTTTGACCAGTTTCACCGCCATTCTACCGGCCGACAACCCACGTTATCTATTGCTCATCATGCTCGACGAACCGGAAGGCTCAGCGGAAACGCACGGTTTCCGCACTTCGGGGTGGAACGCGGTGCCGACCGGCGCGGCGGTCATCTCGCGCATCGCGCCGCTGCTCGACATTACGCCGCGCTTCGAATTGCCGAAGGCCGATCAATTGCTGCTGGTGAGTGCGAAGGACACGCGGTGAGGCTCGCAGATCTATTGCCGGACGCCAGACTCGATGCGCGCAAGGGCGGCATCGACATCGCCGGGCTTTCCGCCGACAGCCGCAAGATCAAACCGGGCTTTTTGTTTGTCGCCATCGCCGGCGCCAAGGCCGACGGCGCGTATTTTGCCCGCGCCGCGGCGAACGCCGGTGCGGTGGCGGTGGCCGCCGAGCAGAAACCTGACGGGCTGCCCGACACTGTCATCTTCGTGCCAGTCAAGAATGCGAGGCGCGCTCTCGCGCTGGCCGCGGCAAAGTTCTATCCGCGCCAGCCGGGAACAATCGCGGCGGTCACCGGCACCAGCGGCAAGACCTCGGTCGGCGCCTTTACCCGGCAGATCTGGGCGACGCTCGGATTGTCGGCGGCGAGCATCGGCACCGTCGGCGTGGTTTCGCCCAAGGGTGAAAAATACGGCTCGCTGACGACTCCCAATTCGGTTGAATTGCACCACACGCTCGATCAACTGGCTGGCGAAGGCGTCACGCATCTGGCGATGGAAGCCTCCTCGCACGGGCTCGACCAGTACCGGCTCGACGGCGTGCGCATTTCGGCCGGCGCCTTCACCAATCTTTCGCGCGACCATCTCGATTATCATCCGACCATGGAAGCCTATCTCGCGGCGAAGCTGCGCCTGTTCACCGATCTGGTCATCCCGGGCGGCGCCGCGGTAATCGACGTCGACGATTGCTATGCGGGCCAGGTGGTTGAGGCGGCCAAAGCGCGCGGCCTCAAGGTGCTCACCGTCGGCACCCACGGCGACGGCATCAAGCTCATCGGCGGTTCAATCGACGGCTTCGCGCAGGTCATTAGGTTCGGGCACGCTGGAAAAACCTACAAGGTCAAACTGCCGCTGGTCGGCGCCTTCCAGGTGCAGAACGCGGCGGTTGCCGCCGGCTTAACCATCGCAACAGGAAGCGAGCCCGCGCGCGTGTTCGCCGCGCTGGAAAGATTGACCGGCGCCAAGGGCCGGCTGGAGCTCGCCGGCAGCAAGAACGGCGCGCCGATCTTCATCGATTACGCGCACAAGCCCGACGCGCTGGCTAAGGCGCTCGCGGCGCTGCGACCTTACGCCAGTGGCAAGCTCACCGTGGTGTTCGGCGCTGGCGGCGACCGCGACGCGGGAAAACGCCCGATCATGGGCCGCATCGCCGCCGAGAATGCCGACCGCGTCATCGTCACCGACGACAATCCGCGCAGCGAACAAGCTGCCAGCATCCGCGCCGCCATTCTTGCCGCAGCGCCCGGCGCGACCGAGATCGGCGATCGCGCGCAAGCGATCCGCGCCGGCATCGCTTCGCTGAAAAAGGGCGACGTGCTGCTGATCGCCGGCAAGGGCCATGAAACCGGCCAGATCATCGGCGACCGCGTGGTGCCGTTTTCCGACCACGAGGCTGTCGCCGCGGCCTTGCAGGGGAAGGTCGCATGAGCGCGCTTTGGGCGATCGACGACGTGGCGGTAGCGATGCGCGCCGACACATTGGGCGTGCTACCACGCGAAGTGCCTGGCCTTTCCATCGACAGCCGCACCCTCGCCAAGGGCGATGCCTTCTTCGCCATCCAGGGCGAAATTCGCGACGGGCACGATTTCGTCGAAGCCGCGCTGGAACAAGGCGCCGGCGTTGCCATCGTAGCGCGCGCGCAGGCCGCGCGTTTCCCCAACGCGCCGCTGCTCGCCGTCGATGAAGTGCTTGAAGGCTTGCGCGCTCTCGCGCGCGCCGCACGTGCGCGCTCGCAGGCAAAAATCGTCGCCGTCACCGGCTCGGTCGGCAAGACCTCGACCAAGGAGGCGCTGCGCCTCGCGTTCGCCGCCGACGCCGAGACGCATGCCTCGGCCGCCTCTTACAACAATCACTGGGGCGTGCCGCTGTCGCTCGCGCGGCTGCCGGTCGCCGCCAAATACGCGGTGTTCGAAATCGGCATGAACCATGCCGGCGAGATCACGCCGCTGGCGCAGTTGGTGCGCCCGCACGTCGCGGTCGTCACCACCATCGAGCCGGTGCATCTGGAATATTTCGGCACGCTGGAAAAAATCGCCGACGCCAAGGCGGAAATATTCTCTGGCGTCGCGCCGGGCGGCGCCGCCGTGCTCAACCGCGACAACGGCCAATTCCAGCGGCTCGCCGCCGCAGCGTCCGCGGCGGGCGTTGCCCGCACCGTTTCTTTCGGCGAGCACAAGGACGCCGACGCGCGGCTGACCCGCTACTCGCTGCAGCCGGAATCTTCGACCGTAGAAGCGCGCGTCCTCGGCCACGATGTCACCTACATGCTCGGCGCGCCCGGCCTGCATCTGGTGCGCAATTCGCTCGCCGTGCTGGCAACGGCGGTGCTCGCGGGCGCCGACCTCGCGCTCGCCGCGCTGGCGCTCAACGAGCTCAAGCCCGCGGCCGGGCGTGGCACCCGCGTCCGCCTGACGGTGCCTGGCGGCAACGCGCTACTGATCGACGAAAGTTACAACGCCAATCCCGCCTCCATGTCGGCTGCCATCGCGCTGCTCGGCCAGGCGCCGCTCGGCCCGAGTGGCCGGCGCATCGCCGTGCTCGGCGACATGCTGGAGCTCGGCCGCGAGGGACCGGCGATGCACCGCGACCTGGCCGGGCCGATCGAAGCCGCCAAGGTCGATCTGGTGTTCTGTTCCGGGCCGCAGATGCGGTCGCTCTGGGAGGCCCTTCCATCCAACCACCGGGGCGGCTATGCCGAGACCGCGGCTGCGCTGGAGCCGGCCGTGCTCGGCGCCATCCGCAATGGCGACGCGGTCATGGTGAAGGGCTCGCTGGGCTCGAAAATGGGGCCGATCGTCAGGGCGCTGGAAAGTCAATTCTCGAAGGCCGCCGCGCTCGATCGGGCGCACGGCTAGGTTTACGCGAATGTTTTACTGGCTGACCGAACTCTCCGACAAGATTTCGTTCCTCAACGTCTTCCGCTACATCACGTTCCGCACCGGCGGCGCGATCGTCACCGCGCTGGTGTTCGTGTTCCTGTTGGGCGGCCCGATCATCGACCTGTTGCGGCTCAAGCAGGGCAAGGGCCAGCCGATCCGGTCCGACGGGCCGCAATCGCATCTGGTCACCAAGATAGGTACGCCGACCATGGGCGGGCTGATGATCCTGTCCGGGGCGCTCGTTTCAACCTTGCTGTGGGCGAACCCGATGAATCCTTATGTGTGGATCGTGCTCGGGGTGACGCTGAGTTTTGGCCTGATTGGCTTCTACGACGACTATTTGAAAGTCACCAAACAAAGCAATTCCGGCTTTGCCGGCCGCACGCGCCTTGCCGCCGAAACGCTGGTCGCTATCGTCGCTTGCATGGCCTTCGCGCATCTCGGCCGCGGTACGATCGCCACCTCGCTGGTGTTTCCGTTTTTCAAGGAGCTTGTCGTCAATCTCGGCTGGGCCTTCGTGCTGTTCGGCGCTTTCGTCATCGTCGGCGCTGGCAACGCGGTCAACCTGACCGACGGGCTTGACGGGCTCGCCATCGTGCCGGTGATGATCGCGGCGGCGAGCTTCGGGCTGATTTCGTACCTGGTCGGTAACGCGCTGTTCGCCGAATACCTGCAGATCCATTACGTCGCCGGTACTGGCGAACTGGCGGTCCTGTGCGGGGCGGTGATCGGCGCAAGTCTCGGCTTCTTATGGTTCAACGCGCCGCCGGCCTCGATCTTCATGGGCGATACCGGCTCGCTGTCGCTCGGCGGTCTGCTGGGCGCCGTCGCGGTGGCGATCAAGCACGAAATCGTTCTCGCCATCGTCGGCGGACTGTTCGTGCTGGAAGCGGTGTCGGTGATCGTGCAGGTGGTTTCGTTCAAGCTCACGGGAAAACGCGTCTTTAAGATGGCGCCGATCCATCACCACTATGAGCAACTCGGCTGGACCGAGCCACAGATCGTGATCCGCTTCTGGATCGTCGCCGTCGTCCTGGCGTTGGCAGGCCTCGCCTCGCTGAAATTGCGATGATCCCAATAACGACGTTCGCCGGCAAATCGGTCGCGGTTTTTGGCCTCGGCAAGTCCGGCCTCGTTTCGGCGGGCGCGCTGATCAAGGGCGGCGCCGAGGTCGTCGTTTCCGACGACGACGAGAAGATGCTGGCCGAGGCCAAATCCGCCGGCCTCAACGTGCAAAACCTGCGCGAGATCGACTGGACAGGCATCGCCGCGCTGGTGCTGGCGCCGGGCGTACAACTCACGCATCCCAAACCGCACTGGAGTGTCAGCCTCGCGCGCAAGAATGACGTCGAAATCATCGGCGACATCGAACTGTTCTGCCGCGAGCGCGCGGTTATGGGCGCGGGTTGCCCGCTGGTCGCCATCACCGGCACCAACGGCAAATCGACGACCACCGCGCTGATCAGCCATATCCTCAAAAGCGCCGGCCGCGACGCGCAGATAGGCGGCAATATTGGCGTGCCGGCACTGGCGCTGGAGCCGTTCGCGCCGGGCCGCATTTACGCGTTGGAGATCTCCTCATATCAGGTGGATCTCGCGCATTCGCTGCACGCGACCGTCGGCGTACTGCTCAATGTTTCGGAAGATCATCTCGACCGTCACGACAATATGGAAAACTATTCCGCGCTGAAGGCACTGGTGCCGGCGGCGGTCGAGAAGGGCGGCACCGCAGTCGTCGGCGTCGATGACCGTTACACCCGCGAGGCGGCGATCCGCATCGAGCGTGCCGGCAAAAACTTGGTACGCGTCTCCGCGGAAGCGCCGCTGCGCGAGGGCTATTACGCGCAAGGCACGCGTATCCTGCGCGCGCGAAGCGGCAAGGCGCACGCGGTGGCGCAGCTTGCCGGCATCGCCTCGCTGCGCGGCAAGCACAACGCGCAGAACGCGGCCTGCGCGGTCGCCGCCTGCGTCGCGCTCGGTCTTGACCTCGCGGCGATTCAGAAGGGGCTGACGACGTTCCCCGGTCTTGCGCACCGCATGCAGCCCGTCGGCAGGCTGGGCAATGTCCTGTTCGTCAACGACTCGAAGGCGACCAATGCCGATTCCGCGGCCAAGGCGCTGGCGAGCTACGACGATATTTTCTGGATCGCCGGCGGCAGGGCGAAGACCGGCGGCATCGAGGGCCTCGCCGAATTTTTCCCACGCATCCGCAAGGCCTATCTGATCGGCGAGGCCGCCGCCGAATTCGCCAAGACGCTCGACGGCAAGGCGCCGCATGAGACGAGCGAAGTCCTCTCCGCCGCCGTCGACGCGGCCGCGCGCGATGCGCAGGCGTCAGGCGTGAAGGAGCCGGTCGTGCTGTTGTCGCCTGCTTGCGCCTCGTTCGACCAGTATCGAAACTTCGAGCTGCGCGGCCAGGCCTTCATCGATCTGATGCGCGCGATCCCGGGGATTCAGGCGCTTTAGCCGCGCCATTAATGCTTCGTAAACCGTGACGCGTCAGCTTGCGCGCACGGGGACTTATCGATGATCTCGCGCGCGCGACGCACGCCCTTTGGCGAATGGTGGTGGACGGTTGACCGGCTGACGCTCGCCGCCATCGGCGCGCTGATGCTCGCCGGCATCGTGCTCTCGCTCGCCGCCAGCCCGCCGGTCGCCGGTCGCCTCGGCCTCGACCCGTTCTATTTTGTCGACCGCCACATCCTTTATCTTATCCCGACCATCGCCATAATGCTCGGCGTGTCGTTTCTCAATCCGCAGCAGATCCGGCGGCTGTCGCTCATCGTCTTTATCGTCAGCCTCGTGCTGGTGGCGGCGACGCCGTATTTCGGTCAGGAGATCAAGGGCGCCAGACGCTGGCTGGTCATCCTCGGCGTCAACATTCAGCCCTCGGAATTCTTGAAACCCGCCTTCGTCATCCTCATCGCCTGGCTGTTCGGGGAATCGGTGAAACGTCCGGAGATGCCGGCCAACGCGTTTTCGCTGGCGCTGCTGCTGCTCGTCGTCGCGCTCTTGGTGATGCAGCCGGACTTCGGCCAGACCATGCTGGTGATGCTGGTGTGGAGTGCACTGTTCTTCATGGCTGGCATGCGCCTGTTCTGGGTGTTCGGCTTGACTGGCATTGGCGCAGCGGGCCTGACGATCGCCTACTACACCGTGCCGCACGTTGCGAGCCGCATCCAGAAATTCCTCAATCCGGCGTCCGGCGACACCTTCAACATCGATATCGCCACCGAGAGCTTCATGCGCGGCGGCTGGTTCGGCAGAGGTCCGGGTGAGGGCACGGTGAAGCGGCTGCTGCCGGAGAGCCATACCGATTTCGTCTTCGCCGTGGCGGCGGAGGAATTCGGCGTCGCGCTGTGCCTGGCGCTGGTCGCGCTCTATACATTTATCGTCATCCGCGCGCTGGTGCGCGCGCTGCACAACGATGATGCCTTCACGCGCTTTGCCGCCGCCGGCCTCGCCATCCTGTTCGGGACCCAATCGGCGATCAATATGGCGGTGAACCTGCATCTGATCCCGGCCAAGGGCATGACCTTGCCGTTCATCTCCTACGGCGGCTCTTCGATGATCTCGCTCGCTTACGCCATGGGCATGCTGCTGGCGCTCACCCGCGAGCAGCCGCGCTCGGCCATGCTTACGGCGCCGGACCTCGCCGGCGCGGGGAGCGCGGTGTGACGCAAGCGCGCGCCGCGCCGCTGGTGCTGCTAGCGGCCGGCGGAACCGGCGGCCATCTGTTTCCCGCCGAAGCGCTGGCCGGCGCCTTGCAGAAGCGCGGCGCCGTGATCGATCTCGCCACCGACGCGCGCGCCGTGCACTTCCAGTTCCCCGCGCGCGAGGTCCATCTCATCCCCAGCGCTACGGTGCGCGGCGGCAATCCGCTGTCGCTGGCGCGCACTGCCATGCTACTGGCGCTCGGCACCGCCATGGCCTGGGCCTTGATCGGCCGTATCCGTCCGGCGGTTGTCGTCGGCTTCGGCGGTTATCCAACGGTGCCGCCGATGCTGGCGGCGCGCCTGCGCGGCGTGCCAACCCTGCTGCACGAGCAGAACGGTGTCATGGGCCGCGCCAACCGGCTGCTCGCGTCGCGTGTCACCACGATTGCCACAGGCTTTCCCGCGCTGGCGCGGCTCGATGCGCGGCTCAAAACAAAGACCGTCTTCACCGGCAATCCTGTGCGACCGCAGGTCGTTGCCGCTGCGGCGACGCCGTTCACCGCGCCGGAAGAAAGCGGACCTTTCCGCCTCGTCACGTTCGGCGGCAGTCAGGGCGCGCATATTATGGCCGAGATCGTGCCGGCGGCGCTGGAAAAGCTCAGTTCAGTTTTGCGCGCGCGCCTGTCGGTCGTGCAGCAGGCCCGGACGGAGGACATCGATCCCGTGAGCCGTACCTATGCGCGGATCGGCGTTGTCGCCGGATGCGCGCCGTTTTTTCCCGATCTGCCGCAGCGTTTAGCGGCGGCACATCTCGTCGTCTCCCGCTCCGGCGCCTCGACCGTGGCCGAGCTGTCCGCCATCGGCAGGCCCGCCATATTGGTGCCGCTGCCGCATGCGCTGGATCAGGATCAATTGGCCAATGCCGGGGTGCTGGAGGCGGCTGGCGGCGCTATCTGCGTCGAGCAGCGCGACTTCACGCCCGAACGCCTGGCCGCGGAGATCACGGCACTGGCTGGCGATCCACAGCGCCTCGCCCGCATGGCGGCTGCTGCGAAATCCGTCGGAACCATCGATGCTGCCGAGCGGCTGGCGGATCTGGTGATAAAAACCGCCGGGATTTGACTTTTTCCGCCGTGCCCGGGACAAGGCACCCCGTGGAAGCCGCAGGGGCATTAACGATATGAAACTGCCGAGCGACATCGGGCCGGTGCACTTTGTCGGCATCGGCGGCATCGGCATGAGCGGCATCGCCGAGGTGCTCAAGACGCGCGGCTATACTGTGCGCGGCTCCGATGTTTCCGACAGCGCCAACGTCATGCGCCTGCGTGAGCAGGGCATCGCCGTGAGCATCGGCCACAAGGCGGAGAACATCGAAGGCGCCGACGTCGTGGTCGTCTCTTCCGCCATCAAGCGCGACAATCCGGAACTGGTCGCCGCTCGCGCCAAGCGGCTGCCGGTGGTGCGCCGCGCCGAGATGCTAGCAGAGTTGATGCGGTTGAAATCCTGCGTCGCCATCGCCGGCACCCATGGCAAGACCACGACCACCTCGCTCGTCGCAGCGCTGCTCGATGCTGGCGGGCTCGATCCCACGGTGATCAACGGCGGCATCATCAACGCCTATGGCACCAATGCACGGCTCGGCGCCGGCGACTGGATGGTGGTGGAGGCGGACGAATCCGACGGCACTTTCCTCAAGCTGCCGGCCGACGTCGCCGTCGTCACCAACATCGATCCAGAACACCTCGACCACTTCCATACCTTCGAGGCGGTGCAGGAAGCGTTCCGCGCCTTCGTCGAGAATATTCCGTTCTACGGCTTCGCAGTGATGTGCACCGATCATCCGGTGGTGCAGACACTGGTCGGCAAGCTCGAAGATCGCCACGTCATCACCTACGGCGAAAATCCGCAGGCCGACGTACGTCTCGCGTATCTCGAGCACCACAACGGCGCCTCGCGCTTCTCGATCGTCTTTCGCGACCGCGACGGCAACACCACGCACGCGATCGACAAATTGTCCTTGCCGATGCCCGGCCGCCACAACGCGCTCAACGCCACCGCCGCGGTGGCAGTGGCGCATCAGCTCGGCATCAAGGACGAGGCCATCCGCAAGGCGCTTGGCGCATTCGCCGGCGTCAAGCGGCGCTTCACAAAAGTCGGCGAATGGAACGGCGCCGTCATCATCGACGACTACGGCCATCATCCGGTGGAGATCGCCGCGGTCTTACGCGCCGCGCGCGAAAGCGCCAAGGGCCAGGTCATCGCGGTGATGCAGCCGCACCGCTACACGCGGCTGCACGATCTGTTCGAGCAGTTCTGCACCTGCTTCAACGACGCCGACGCGGTGATCGTGGCGCCGGTCTATCCGGCCGGCGAGGCGCCGATCCCCGGCACCGACTGCGGCGCGCTAGTAGCCGGCCTGCGCGCGCGCGGCCACAAGCAGGTGATCCCACTCGCCGGTCCGGAGAAGCTTGCGCCGCTGATCAAATCGCTTGCCAAGCCCGGCGATTATGTCGTCTGCCTCGGCGCCGGCTCGATCACGCAGTGGGCCTACGCACTGCCGGCCGAGCTGAAGGCGCATGATGGCAAAAAGTGATGGCCGCTTTTCCCGATATGACCGCTGATCTCAAGGCGCGCATGCCCGAATTGCGCGGCCGGCTGTTGGCCAACCAGTCGCTCAGCGAATTCGCATGGTTCCGCGTCGGCGGCCCGGCGCAGGTGTTCTTCATGCCGGAGGACGAGAACGATCTCGCTTATTTCCTACGCAATCTGCCGGCGGATATCGCGATCTATGTCGTCGGCGCCGGCTCCAATCTCATCGTGCGCGACGGCGGCGTGCCCGGCGTGGTCATCCGGCTCGGCCGCGGCTTCAATGCCATTATGATAGAGGAGGGCCATCGTGTCCGCGCCGGCGCTGGCGTGCTCGACGTCATGGTGGCGCGCGCGGCGCGCGATGCGGCCATCGCCGGTCTTGCGTTCTACAGCGGTATTCCAGGCACCATCGGCGGCGCGCTGCGCATGAACGGCGGTGCCTATGGCGGCGAAACGAAAGACGTGCTCGTCGCAGCGCGCGGTCTCGACCGACAGGGCAACCCGCGCAACTACAGCAATGCCAATATGGGATTTTCCTACCGCCATTGCGGCGTCGGCGAGGACGTTATTTTCACCGAAGCCGCCTTTCAGGGACGCGCCGGCAATACCGAAGAGATTGCCACCGAGATGGCGGAGATCAAGAAGAAGCGCGAGGCGAGCCAGCCGCGCAACCGCACCGGCGGCTCGACCTTTAAGAATCCGCCGGGCATGAGCGCCTGGAAGCTGGTCGACGAGGCCGGCTGCCGCGGCTTGCAGGTCGGCCAGGCCAAGGTCTCCGACCTGCACAGCAATTTTCTCATCAACCTCGACGGCGCCACTGCGGCCGACATTGAGACGCTGGGCGAAACCGTGCGCGCGCGCGTGAAGGAGCATTCCGGCGTCGATCTCGAATGGGAGATCAAGCGCATTGGCGTGAACCGCGCATGATTCCGAAAAGTGGGAACCGGTTTTCGAACAAGATCACACGCAAAAGAAACTGCTAGATCTTCTTGCCGTCGCTGTAGCCGTCGATCAGCCGCCGCTCTTTCAGCCACGGATCAATCGCCAGCGCCTGCTTGAGCGCGATTTGCGCCTCCGTGTTCTTGCCCTGCTGGATGAGCATGATGGCGCGGCCGGCGAGCGCGGCGTAATGCATCGGCTCCAATTTCAGAGTTTGCTTGATGGCGACTAGCGATGCGTCGTATTTGCCGGCAAGAAACAGCACATAGCCGAGCTGGTTCCAGCCCTCGGCGAATTCCGGCGTGCGCACGACGATCGCGCGATTGTAAAACAGCGCCTCGTCATAGTCGAAACGCAGTTGCGCCGCGCGCGAGTTTTCCAGCCATTGCCGCGTTTGCTCGTCGGCGAATGTCAGCCAGAACTTCCAGATCTTCTGCTCGATCTCGCGCGCGTCGGCTTCATTCGGCGCGGCGCCAAGCTCGGTAAACAGCGTCGCCCGCTCCTTCAGGGCGGCTTCGCTCGCGCCGACCATCGGCGGCAGCGGCCCGGTCGCACGAACCGGCGCGCCGGCGATCAGCAGCAGCGCAAGCGCCAGCAGGCGAAATGTCCCCATGCCGCAATGATGCCGTGGCGGTGCGCTAGTCGCAACGGGCCCCGTAGCCCTCGACGGCACGGCCATTCTCGATTCTATTGGGGCGGAAACGAATCAGGGGCGGGAAGCCAAAGCCGGATGCCCAAACACGTCGCCGTTCTGATGGGAGGCTGGTCGGCCGAGCGCGAGGTCTCCTTGAACTCGGGCAAGGCCTGCGCCGATGCAGCTGAGAAGGCCGGCTACCGCGTGACGCGCGTCGACGTCACCCACGATATCGCCACGACGCTGCGCGACCTCAAGCCCGACGTCGCCCTCAACGTGCTGCATGGCCGTCCCGGCGAGGATGGCACGTTGCAGGGCATCCTCGAGATCGTCGGCATCCCCTACAGCCATTCCGGCGTGCTCGCCTCCGCGCTCGCCATGCAGAAGGATATCGCTAAGACCGTGCTCAAGGCCGCCGGCGTGCCGGTGCCGGGCGGGGTGGTTGCCTCGCGCGTCGAAGCTGCCAAAAAGCACCTGCTGCCGCCGCCCTACGTGATCAAGCCGGTGGCCGAAGGCTCCAGCGTCGGCGTCTTCATCGTGCGCGAGGACTTCAAGCACCCGCCGCAGGAACTGACCCGCGCCGACTGGAGCTTCGGCGAGACGGTCCTGGTCGAGCCCTTCATCCGCGGCAAGGAACTGACCTGCGCGGTGATGGGCGACAAACCGCTCAGCGTCATCGAGATCGTGCCGGCCACCAAATTTTACGACTACGAGGCCAAATACGTCCCCGGCGGCTCCAAACACCTGCTGCCGGCGCCGATTGCGCCCGCGGTCTACAAGGAGGCGCAACGCCTGTCGGTTGTCGCGCACCAGGCGCTGGCCTGCCGCGGCATCAGCCGCGCCGATTTCCGCTACGACAACAGCCTCGAGGGCACAGAGGGGCTGTTCTGCCTGGAGGTCAACACCCAGCCGGGGATGACCGAAACCTCGCTGGTGCCGGATATGGCCATCCACGCCGGCATCGCCTTCAAGGAGCTGGTGCGCTGGATGATCGAGGACGCGTCGCTCAATCGGTAACCGCATATCGCGGTCGTTAAAATCCGTAAACCTTTACCAATCGTTTACTAAATGCCTTGAAGAATAGGCTTTGGCAGCGTTTCCGCGCGCTTCGCCGCGGTTTTGCGCGTGCGCACGCAACTACGAGCGCCGAAGGGACAAGGGGCTTGCCTGAGCTGGTCACGATAAATCAAGGACTCCTCGCTCAACCGCCTAAGCCGAAAGCCAGGCGGCGTGGCGCGGCGCTCAAGCGGGCACGGGCTGCCGCCTCGTCGGCGACGCTGTCGCGCTGGCGGCGCTTCGGGCGGCGCTGGCTCGGACCCATCATCGATTCCAATCCTCCGCGCGGCGCCGGTCCCGCTGCCGCCATCCTGCTGATCGCGGCCAGCGTCGGCTACGGCGTGGTCAAGGGCGGCCACTCGCCGGACATCGTCGCGCAGGTGCAGGACCTCTGTGATTCCGCCGCGAATGCCGCCGGCTTCCGCATCGCGGAAATCGCGCTCGCCGGCGAGCACCATTTGAATCGCGAGGAAATCCTCGCCCTTGCAGGGATCACCGGCCGCTCCTCGCTTCTGTTCCTTAACGCCGGCAACGCGCGCGCCCGGCTTTTGACAAATCCGTGGATCGCCGAAGCAACCGTGCTCAAGCTTTACCCGGGCCGGCTGCGCATCGGCATCAAGGAGCGCGAGGCTTTCGCGCTCTGGCAGAAGGACGGCAAGGTTTCGCTGATTGCCGCCGACGGCACGGTGCTCCAGCCCCATGTGCCGCCGCGCTTTGCCGGCCTGCCGCTGGTGGTCGGGCAGGGCGCCGAGCACGCGGCGGTGGGTTTTCTTAGTGTTGTCGCCCGCTATCCGGTCATCGCCAAACAGGTCACCGCCGCGGTGCTGGTCGCCGAGCGCCGCTGGAACCTGTACCTGAAAGACGGCGTAGAAGTTCTGCTGCCGGAATCCGCGCCCGAACATGCGCTGCAAACGCTGGTCGATATCGACCGCGACAAGAAGCTCTTGTCGCGCGACATCGTCAACGTCGATCTGCGCTTGCCCAACCGCGTCACGGTGCGCCAGTCCGAAGCCGCCGCAGCTGCGCGCGATGAGGCGCTCAAAGCCGCCGAAAAGGACAAGAAGACCAAGAAAAACGGAGGCGAGGCGTGACCGTCATTCATTTCGGCCTCACCCCGAAGATGAAGCCGGTATCGCCGAAGCGCTCCGCCGTGGTCGCCGCCCTCGACGTCGGCACCAGCAAGGTCGTCTGCATGATCGCGCGGCTTGAGCCACAGGGACCGCAGGAAGTTTTGCGCCGGCGCAGCCACGGCGTGCGCGTGCTCGGCTTCTGCCACACCGCGGCGAGCGGGATGAAAGCGGGCAGCGTCGTCGATCTGGTCGAGGCCGAGGAAATGATCCGCCAGGCGATCGATATCGCCGAGAGCGATGCCGGCGTGCAGATTGAATCCGTCGTGGTATCGCTGTCCGGCGGCCGCATCGGCAGCGAGCGCTTTGTCGCCGACATCGAACTCGCCGGCGGCGCGGTCTCCGACGGCGACATCGCCCGCGTGCTGGCGGCGGCCAGCCGCCATTCGGTGCGCGACGGCCGCGCCGTCCTGCATTGCCTGCCGACCGGCTATGCGGTCGATGCTACCACCGGTATCCGCGAACCGCGCGGCATGCTCGGGCGCCGCTTCGGCGTCAACATGCACATGGTCACGACCGACGTCGCTACCGTGCGCAATCTGATGCTCGCCGTCGAGCGCAGCCATATCGGGGTCGAGGCCATGGCCACTTCGCCCTATGTGGCCGGCCTGTCCGTGCTGGCCGACGACGAGGCCGACCTCGGCGCCGCCTGCATCGATTTAGGCGCCGGGACGACGACTTTGGCTGTATTCTCCAGTGGCCGATTCGTTCACGCCGATGGCTTCGCCCTCGGCGGGCAACACGTGACTATGGACCTCGCCCGGGGCCTTAACACCCGGATTGCGGATGCTGAGCGAATCAAGGCGATTTATGGCAGTGTTTTAGCCGGTGGTTCGGATGAACGAGACATGATCTCGGTGCCTCCTGTGGGCGACGACGAGCGCGAGCCGTCGCAATTCGTCTCGCGGGAGACGCTTGTGCGCATCATCAAGCCGCGCGTCGAGGAGATCCTGGAAATGGTGCGCGACCGGCTGACAGCGTCGCCTTTCGCGGCCGAGCCGCGTGCGCGCGTCGTGTTGACCGGCGGCGCGAGTCAGTTGTCCGGCCTTGCCGATCTTGCCGCGCGTATCTTGAAGCGGCCGGTGCGCATCGGGCGTCCCCTCGGCGTTGCCGGCCTGCCGGACGCGGCCAAGGGACCGGCCTTCGCGGTGGCGGCGGGCCTGCTGGTCTATCCGCAAGCGGCGCACCTAGAACATTTCGAACCGCGGCGAACGCGGCAGTTGATGACGGGTACAGGCGGTTACATGACACGGGTCGGACGATGGCTGCGCGAGAGTTTCTGACCCTCACACTTCCGAAGCGGCCGGCGGCGGACCGGTCCGACCTGGCGGCATGCCACTGCACTGCCGCTCGTGCATTCACAGAGGCAAACTCATGACGATCAATCTGAAGATTCCGGATATTCGCGAGATGAAGCCCCGCATTACCGTTTTCGGCGTCGGCGGCGCCGGCGGCAATGCGGTCAACAACATGATCACGGCTGGGCTCCAAGGCGTCGACTTCGTCGTCGCCAATACCGACGCCCAGGCGCTGACCATGTCGAAGGCCGAGCGCATCGTGCAGATGGGCGCGCAGGTGACCGAAGGCCTCGGCGCCGGCTCGCAGCCGGAAGTCGGCCGCGCCGCGGCGGAAGAGGTGATCGACGAGATCCGCGACCACTTGACCGGCGCGCATATGGTGTTCGTCACCGCCGGCATGGGCGGCGGCACCGGCACCGGAGCTGCTCCCGTCATCTCCAAGATTGCGCGCGAACTCGGCATCCTCACGGTCGGCGTGGTCACCAAGCCGTTCCACTTCGAGGGCCAGCGCCGTATGCGCTTTGCCGAAGCGGGGATCGTCGAATTGCAGAAGGTGGTCGACACCCTGCTGATCATCCCCAACCAGAACCTGTTCCGCGTCGCCAACGAAAAGACCACCTTCGCCGATGCCTTCGCCATGGCCGACCAGGTGCTCTATTCGGGCGTCGCCTGCATCACCGACCTGATGGTCAAGGATGGCCTGATCAATCTCGACTTCGCCGACGTCCGCGCCGTCATGCGCGAGATGGGCAAGGCGATGATGGGCACCGGCGAGGCTTCCGGCGAAAAGCGCGCACTAACGGCCGCCGAAGCCGCGATCACCAATCCGCTGATCGATGACGCCTCGATGAAGGGCGCGCGCGGCCTGCTGATCTCGATCACCGGCGGCAAGGACCTGACGCTTTACGAAGTGGACGAGGCCGCCACCCGCATCCGCGAGGAAGTCGACGCCGACGCCAATATCATCGTCGGCGCTACCTTCGACGAAAGCCTGGAAGGCATCATCCGCGTCTCGGTGGTGGCGACCGGCATCGACCACACCGGCATAGTGCGCCCGCCGCAGCCGGCTGAGGCGTCGCTCAAGGAACTCGCCGGCAAGGTGCGCAGCGATACCAAGCGCATCGCCGACCGCATCGAACGGATGCAGCCGGCGACCGCCGCCAGCATCGAGGCGGCCCATGCCGCGGTTGCCGCCGCCATCCTGCCGCCGGCAACGGGCGACGTCTCGATCCGGCCCATGCCGGTGAAGCCGTCTTTGTTCGAGCCGGCCGAAGTGGCCCAGGCCGAGCCGCCTTTGGCCAAGACCTTCATTCCACCCGCTCCCGATCGCGGCGTCGTGCGCACGCCGCGCATGCCGCGCGTCGACGAGTTGCCGCTGCCTGCGCAGAACGAGATCAAGGCGCAACGCGGCGAACTTGGCGACGATCATCCGGAGAAGCGTCGGATGTCGCTGATGCAGCGGTTGGCGTCGGTCGGTATCGGCCGGCGCAGCGAGGAGGCCGAGCCACCGCCGGCCCCGCGCACGGCATGGCCCATGCCGACGCCGCCGACCCGTCCGGCCGCGCGACAGTCGGATGGTCCTCCGGTGTCGGAATACGCCCGGCGGCCCGCTCCGCAGGGCCTCGACCCGCATGGCCGCCCCGCGCCTGTGCATAATTCGTCCGAGGAAGACCAACTCGACATCCCAGCCTTCCTGCGCCGGCAGGCGAACTGATACCGGCGCTCGGCTGAATAGGGCCCGGCCTCCCATTTACGGGGCCGGGCCGAAAACTACACACAAGTTGTTGAATTTATTTGTGTTTTACAGATGCGCCGCTCAGTTTTTCCGACAAAATAGTGCTCGCCGGCCGCCTGCCCAGGGATTGGTGAACCGCGGCGATGTCCCGGGAATTGCGGCAGAAAAAGGTAACACTCGGTAAGAAAGCGTGAGTTGGAGATAGCCCTGCGCTTAGTCTAAGTTGCGGCGGTGTAAGGGACTTTTCGGTCCCTGGGGGTTGTGAGTGCGGCGCAAAGCCACGCTCGAACTGTAGGCTAAATTGTGGCCCCGTTGGGTCTGGGATTGGGACCGCACCGCCGAGTGGCATGCGGGAACGGGTAGATGAAGGGCGCTAAGCAGACAACGCTGCGCGATCACGTTGCCGTATCCGGCATCGGCGTTCATTCCGGATTGCCGGTCACACTGACCATGCATCCGGCTGACGACGACGCCGGCATCGTTTTCCAGCGCGTTGCCGCCGACGGCTCGGTCGAGCGCGAAATCCGCGCCGACGTGCGCGCGGTCACCGCCACCGAATTTGCCACCGTCCTCGGCGATGCCGCAGGTCCCCTCTGTTCCACCGCCGAGCATCTACTGGCCGCGCTGCGCGGTCTCGGCGTCGACAACACCATCATCGAAATCGACGGCCCGGAAGTTCCGATCATGGACGGCAGCGCCGCCGCTTTCGTCGACGCCATCGATCAGGCGGGCCTCACCACGCGCGCTTTGCCGCGCCGCTATATCGAAGTGATCAAGCCGGTGCGCGTCGCCGCCAAGGACGGCGCGGTCGGCGAACTGCGGCCCTATAGCCACGGCTTCCGCATCGAGGCCGAGATCGATTTCGATCACCCGCTGATCGGTCATCAGGCGCTCGCGCTCGACATCGAGGCGGAGACCTTCCGCCGCGAGATCGCGCGGGCCCGCACCTTCGGTTTCATCAAGGACGTTTCCAAATTGTGGAGCGCCGGTTACGCGCTCGGCGCCTCGTTCGACAATACGCTGGTGGTGACCGACGACCGCGTGCTCAATCCGGAAGGCCTGCGTTTTGCCGATGAATTCGTCCGCCACAAGGTGCTCGACGCCATCGGCGATCTGGCGCTCGCCGGTCAGCCGCTGCTCGCTGCCTACCGCACCGTTCGCGGCGGTCACAAGCTCAACCACGCGATCCTGTCCGCGTTGATGGCCGATAAGGCCGCCTGGCGGGTGGTCGAATTCTCCGAGCCGGCCCCGCGCATGCGCGAGCGTGCCGCTGCCGGACTTGCCGTCGCGGCCTACAGCCCGCGAAGTATCCTGAAAAGCCTCAGGAATTAGCCTTAACCGTGCGCCTTAATGCCGGCCGAATGTCGGCTTAATCGCTTGGCCGGATCGGGTTTTTTTCGTTTAAACCGGCGGCGGGCAAAGGCCATGAAGGCCATGTGGGCCGCATGTGGCATTCTGCTTTTTCGGGGATCGGGGTGAGTTAGTCGACGATGACTGCGTGGCGATGAACCTGAGCGCTTATGGATTTTGCGAAGCTTGACGCGGTCGCGGCTTGTCCGCGCGCTGGCGCTTGCCGCGCTGGCGGGCAGTCTGGCCGCCTGCTCGAGCTTCGACCTGTTCGCGAGCAAAGAGGACGTGCCGCCCGACGAGCCGGCGGACCGGCTCTACAATGAGGCGCTCTATCTCCTCAACGAACAGCACAATCCGACCAAGGCGGCGGCGAAATTCGAGGAAGTGGACCGCCAGCACCCTTATTCGGAATGGGCGCGCAAGGCCTTGCTGATGTCGTCCTACGCCTATTACCAGGCGGGCTCCTATGACGACTCGGTCAATGCCGCCAAACGCTACATCTCGCTGCATCCCGGCAGTACCGACGCCGCCTATGCGCAATTCCTGATCGGCTCGTCCTATTATGACGAGATCCCGGATATTACCCGCGACCAAACGGGGACCGAGAAGGCGCTGAACGCGCTGGACGAGGTCATTCGCAAATATCCGGCCAGCGAATACGCGGCGAGCGCCAAGCAGAAGATCGAAATGGCGCGCGACCAGCTCGCCGGCAAGGAAATGCAGGTCGGCCGCTACTACCTGGACAAGAAGGACTACACCGGCGCCATCAACCGCTTCAAAGTCGTCGTCACCCAATACCAGACGACGCGCCACGTCGAAGAGGCGCTGGAGCGACTGACCGAATGCTACATGAGGCTCGGCATCGTCGGCGAGGCGCAGACCGCCGCTGCCGTGCTCGGGCACAATTTCCCGGACAGCGTCTGGTACAAATACGCCTATGATCTGGTGAAGACCGGCGGCGTCGAGCCGAGCGAAAACAAGGACTCCTGGATCAGCAAGGCGTTCAAGAAGATCGGGTTGGGGTAAGACCTTTCCTCTTGTCATGCCCCGCAAAAGCGAGGCATCCAATACCCCCGATCAGCCATTATTCTTGTGAGAATGCTCCCATTCCGGTGGTTACTGGATCATCCGCATTCGCGGATGATGACGGCCCGAGGTCAGGTGCCATGCTCTCCCGACTGTCCATCCGCGATATCGTCCTCATCGACCGGCTCGACATCGACTTCGCCGACGGCCTTGCCGTGCTCACCGGCGAAACCGGCGCCGGCAAGTCGATTTTGCTCGACGCCTTCGCGCTGGCGCTCGGCGCGCGCGGCGACCAGGCGCTGGTACGCCAGGGGATCGAGCAGGGTCAGGTCATCGCCAGCTTCGAAGTTCCCCGCAACCATCCGGCGCGCGCGCTGCTCAAAGCCAACGACATCGCCGCCGGTGACGAATTGATCCTGCGCCGCGTGCAGCTTGCCGACGGGCGCACGCGCGCCTTCGTCAACGATCAGCCGGTCAGCGTGCAGGTGCTCGAAGCAGCTCGGCGAAGCGCTGGTCGAGATCCACGGCCAGCACGACGAGCGCGCGCTGGTCGATGCAGCGACGCATCGCCGCCTGCTCGATGCCTTCGGCGCGCTGGAGGACGATGCGGCCAAGGTTGAGACGCTGTGGCAGGCGCGCCGCACGGCGCAGGACGCGGCAGACATCCATCGCGCCGGAATCGAGCGCGCCCGGCGCGAGGGCGATTATCTGCATCACGCCGTCGCAGAGCTTGAGAAGCTCGGGCCGCAGGCCGGCGAGGAGACTACGCTCGCCGAGCGGCGCGCGCTGATGATGTCGGCCGAAAAGGTGGCCGAGGATTTGCGTGACGCGCATGAGGTGATCGCCGGCGCCAATTCCAGCGTGCCGGCGCTCGCCGGCGTCATCCGCCGGCTGGAGCGGCGGGCGAGCCAGGCGCCGCAACTGGTCGAGTCTTCGGTGAAGGCGCTCGATAGCGCGCTCACGGCGCTCGAAGAAACGCGCGGCCATCTCGAGGCAGCGCTGCGCACCGCCGATTTCGATCCGGCCGAACTTGAACGCATCGAGGAGCGGCTGTTTGCGCTTCGCGCGGCCGCGCGCAAATACAACGTGCCGGTCGATGACCTCGCCGCGCTCGGCGCCAAATACAGAGCCGATGTCGCGCTGATCGATGCCGGCGAAGACCGGCTGAAAGCGCTGGAAGAGGCGGCAAAGCAGGCCGACGCCGATTATCGCGCCGCCGCCGCAGGTCTCTCCAAGGCGCGCGCCAAGGCCGCTGGCGCGCTCGGCAAGGCGGTCAATGCGGAGCTTAAGCCGCTCAAGCTCGATCGGGCGAAATTCTCGACCGAAATCACCATCGACGCCGCCGCCGCCGGGCCGAACGGCATCGATAAGGTCGAGTTCTGGGTGCAGACCAATCCCGGCACGCGGCCGGGGCCGCTGATGCGGGTTGCCTCCGGCGGCGAACTCGCGCGCTTCCTGCTGGCGCTGAAGGTAGTGCTGGCCGACCGCGGCTCGGCGCCGACGCTTATTTTCGACGAGGTCGATACCGGGGTGGGCGGCGCCGTCGCCGACGCCATCGGCCTGCGCCTTTCCTGCCTCGCCAAGGGCGTACAGGTGCTGGCGGTGACTCATGCGCCGCAGGTGGCGGCGCGTGCCGACCGGCACTATCTCATCAGCAAGGACGCGCTGGACAAGGGCAAGCGGGTGGCCACCCGCGTCACCGAGGTGGCACAGGAGAAGCGCCGCGAGGAGATCGCCCGCATGCTCGCCGGCGCCGAGATCACCAACGAGGCCCGCGCCGCCGCCGAGAGGCTGATCAAGGCGGCGGGGTGATACAGTGCCGGCATGGCTAGTTCCGACGCGTCGAAAATCAAACCCGCCGACCTGACCGAAGCGCAGGCCAAGGCCGAGCTGAAGCGGCTGGCCTACGAGATCGCGCTCAACGACAAGCGCTACTATCAGCAAGACGCGCCCAAGATCACCGACGCCGCCTATGACGCGTTGCGTCATCGCAACGACGCGATCGAGAAGCGCTTTCCCAAACTCATCCGCCATGACTCGCCATCGAAGCGCGTCGGCGCCGCGCCCACCGGCAAGTTCAAGAAGGTGCGGCACGTGGTGCCGATGCTCTCGCTCGGCAATGCGCTCGCCGACGAGGACGTGGTCGATTTCGTCGCCCGCATCCGCAAGTTCCTCAAGCTGAGCGACGACGAAAAAATCACCTTCAACGCCGAGCCGAAGATCGACGGCCTCTCCATGTCGCTGCGCTACGAGGACGGCGCGCTGGTCACCGCGGCGACGCGCGGCGACGGCTCAGAGGGCGAGGACGTCACCGCCAATATCCGCACGCTGAAAGAAGTGCCGCAGCAGCTCAAGGGCCGCCACCTAGCCGAAAATCTGCGAGGTGCGCGGCGAGGTCTACATGACCAAGCCGGACTTTCTGAAACTGAACGAACGGCAGAAGGAAGCGGGCGAGCCAATCTTCGCCAATCCGCGCAACTCGGCCGCCGGCTCGCTGCGGCAGAAGGACCCAAGCGTCACCGCCTCGCGCCCGCTCGGCTTCTTTGCTTACGCCTGGGGCGAGATGAGCGAGATGCCGGCCGGAGACGCAATCCGGCATGATCAAGTGGTTCGAGCATTGCGGCTTCAAGACCAATCCGCTCACAAAGATCTGCCACACGACCGAGGAACTGCTCGCCTTCCACCGCGACATCGAGCAGCGCCGCTCGCATCTCGACTACGACATCGACGGCGTCGTCTACAAGGTCGACCGCATCGATTGGCAGGAGCGGCTCGGCTTCGTCTCGCGCGATCCGCGCTGGGCCATCGCGCACAAGTTCCCGGCCGAGCGCGCGGTGACCGTGCTCAAGGACATCGAAATCCAGGTCGGCCGCACCGGCGCGCTGACGCCCGTCGGCAAGCTCGAGCCGGTCGGCGTCGGCGGCGTCATCGTGCAGAACGTCACGCTGCACAACGAGGACTACATCAAGGGCATCGGCGGCGACGGCGAGCCGTTGCGCGACGGCCGCGATATCCGCATCGGCGACACCGTCATCATCCAGCGCGCCGGCGACGTCATCCCGCAGGTGGTCGATGTCGTGCTCGCCAAGCGGCCGAAAAGCGCCAGGCCCTACCATTTCCCGAAGAAATGCCCCTGTCCATCTGCACACCGAAGTCGTGCGCGAGGAAACCGCGACCGGCGAGGAAGGCGCCCGCGCCCGCTGCACCGGCGAATTCGCCTGTCCGTTCCAGAAGATCGAGCATCTGAAGCTGTTTGCCTCGCGCCGCGCCTTCGACATCGAGGGTCTTGGCGAAAAGCAGGTCGAGTTGTTCTTCGAGAAGGGGTGGGTGAAGGAGCCGGCCGATATTTTCACGCTGGAGAAGAAGCACAGAAAGGAATTGCTCGAAGAGGAAGGCTACGGCGAGACCTCGGTGCGCAACCTGTTCGCGGCCATCGAACAGCGGCGCGAGATTTCGCTCGACCGCTTCATCTTCTCGCTCGGCATCCGCCAGGTCGGCGAGACGACGGCGCTGGCGCTGGCGCGCGGCTACGGCTCGTGGAAGGCGTTTCACGACGCCTGCCTGAAGGTGCCAAGGGCGACGAGGAAGCGATTGCCGAAATGGACGCGCTCGACCAGATCGGCGAGACGGTGATCGAGGCGATCAAGGAATATTTCGGCGAAAGCCACAACAAGGGCATCGTCGAGCGGCTGACCAGGGAAGTGACGATCCTCGACGCGGAAAAGCCGAAGACCGACTCGAAGATCGCCGGCAAGACCGTCGTCTTCACCGGCACGCTGGAAAAGATGACGCGCGAGGAGGCCAAAGCCACCGCCGAGCGCCTCGGCGCCAAGGCGGCGGGCTCGGTGTCGAAGAAGACCGACTACGTCGTCGCCGGCCCCGGCGCCGGCTCCAAGCTCGGCGAGGCGCAGAAGCTCGGCGTCAAGGTGCTGAGCGAGGACGAGTGGCTGCGGCTGATTAAATCCTGAGCCCGCGAACGCCCTGGCGAGGCCCTATTTGGACTGCGGAGCGGGCTTCGCCGGCGCCGATCAAGGCCATGACGCGGCTGCGCAAGATAGGACGCGGCCACCTTGTGGCCTTCGCGCGTGAAGTGAATGCCGTCCCATTGGTACAGGTCCGACGGCACGATCGTGTTCTCGAACACGATGACCTTGATGTTGCGCGCGTGCAGCCGCTGCTCGATGGCGGCGAGATTTTCCGCGCGCTGCCGTTTCGAGCCGAAAAAACGCGTATCGTTGCCGCCCGGCTGCACGATGACGATGGACGTTCCGGCCGGCACGGCCGCATCGAGCCGCGCCAGCATTCCGGTGGTGGTGTCGAAGCTCTTGCCGGCGTTCAAAACCTGCGCATGATAGCCCTTGGCCCTGAGCATGGCCTGCAATTGCGTCGGGTAGGAGTTTTCGTCGCCGACGCCCCAGCCAGCCGTATTGCTGGCGCCGAGCGCGACGATCTTGATGGTCGAAGCGGCGGAAGGACCCATTGGCTTGCCCTGCGCCGCAGAGTTCGGGCAAAAACGCCGGCAGCATCGTAACGGCAATCGCAAGAGAAAAATAAATCCCGGTGCTTCGCAGCGGCGGCATGATGCGTGAGCCTACATTGCTCACGTCGCGCGCTCAACCGCGCGTCACGCCGCCCGTCACAGCGGCTTGGTCGCCGCCTCCAGCCAGGCAAGCGTCGGCGCATCGAGCAGCGGGCCGATCTCCTCGCGCACGCGCGCGTGATAGGCGTCCACCCAGGCGCGCTCCTTCGCGGTCAACAGCCGCGTGTCGATCAGCCGCTGGTCGATCGGCGCAAGCGTCAGCGTCTCGAAGGCGTTGAGCGTCTTTTCCGCGCCGGGCGGCGTTTCCGCGCCCACCACCAGCACCAGATTTTCGGTGCGGATGCCGTAGTCGCCGGTTTTGTAATAGCCCGGCTCGTTCGAGAGAAACATGCCGCGCCTGAGCGGCGCGGTGCCGAGCTTGGACATGCGCGCCGGGCCTTCATGCACCGACAGATAGCTGCCGACGCCATGGCCGGTGCCGTGGTCGAAGTCGAGGCCGGCCTGCCACAGCGCGATGCGCGCCAGCGAATCGAGTTGCGCGCCGCTGGTGCCGTCGGGAAACACCGCCGTGGCGATGGCGATGTGGCCCTTGAGCACGCGGGTGAAGCGGTCGCGCATTTCCTCTGTCGGCGTGCCGACGGCGACGGTGCGGGTGACGTCGGTGGTGCCGTCCTCGTATTGCGCGCCGGAATCGACGAGAAACAATTCGTTCATGCCGATGCGCCGGTTGGAGGCGCGGGTGACGCGATAATGCACGATGGCGCCGTTTGGCCCCGAACCGGCAATCGTCGGGAAGGAAATGTCCTTGAGCACGCCGGTATCGCGGCGGAAGCTTTCCAGCGCCTCCACGGCGTCGATTTCGCTCAGGCGTCCGGTCGGCGCCTCGCGGTCGAACCAGGCGAGGAAGCGCGCCAGCGCCGCGCCGTCGCGCTTGTGCGCCGCGCGCGTGCCGGCGATCTCGGCGTGGTTCTTCACCGCCTTCATCAGCGTGATCGGGTCGGCGCCGCGCGCCGGCTTGCCGCCGTTCTCGGTCACCAGCCGCGTCAGCGCCTCGGCCGCGCTCGCCTGGTCGAGCCGCACCGTCTTGCCCTTGAGCGCGGCGAGATCGCGGGCCAAGGCGTCGGGCGGCGCGCACGTCGGCGATCTCCTCCAGCGCGTGGCGCACGGCGTTGTCGAGCTTGCCGCTCTCCATATAGAGCGCCGCCCGGCCCTCCTTGGCAACGAGCGCGAAGCCGAGCGCCAGCGGCGTATGCGCCACGTCCGAGCCGCGGATGTTGAACAGCCAGTCCACATTCTGCGGATCCGACACGACAAGCGCATCGGCGCGCAGCTTGGCAAGCTCCGCGCGCACGCGCTTCACCTTTTCCGCGGCGCTTTCGCCGGCGAATTTGACGTCGCGCAGCACCACGGGTCCGGCCGGCGGCGCCGGGCGGTTCGTCCACAGCGCGTCGATCGGATTGCCGTCGACCGGCACCAGCGTGGCAGAGGCCGCCGCGCAGGCCTTGCTCAGGCGTTCGACATTATCGGCGGTGTGCAGCCACGGGTCGTAGCCGATCTTTGCGCCGCTTTTGAGATTCTGCTCGAGCCACTGGTCCGGCGGGTTCTCGACCAGATGCGCGACGGAAAAAATCGACGCGTCGACCTGGGCCGCCGCCTGCACCGTGTAGCGGCCGTCGACGAACAGCACCGCGCGATCGGCGAGCACGATGGCGGCGCCGGCCGAGCCGGTAAAGCCGGTGAGCCAGGCGAGCCGCTCTTCGCTCGCGGGGAGATATTCGTTCTGCTGCCGGTCGGCGCGCGGCACGATGAAGCCGTCGAGCCCGCGCCGCTTGAGTTCGGCGCGAAGGGCGGCGACATGCGCGCCGCTTCCGCCGCGCTCGCGCGAATCATCGAAAGTCTGGAATCGCGCTTCGAACATGAGGCGCGCACTCTAGCCGTCTCGCCGCATCGGAGCAATGCAGGCATGCGCGCGCGTATGGATCGCGCGATGACGCATTCATCGGCATTGGCCGCCCGCAGCACGGGCGTTTTTCTGGCGGCGAATTCAGCAACGAATCGTTTTTCTGACTCCGATTTGTGCAGTGCACTCTTTCTGCCCCATAGCTGCCATCGATCTTGCCATCTCGTTAACGTGATTATGCTGTAAATACAGGGCCTGCTATGCATTGTTATGCCTTCTACGCATAGCTCATTCCGACTATGTTGCGCCGCAATAGAGGGGACAAAAGCGTTGTCCCGAGAAGGAGAGATCAAATGGTTGCTGTTACTTACGGAACTGCACGTGTTGCCGCCCCGGCCGCCGTCGAGGTCAAGACGGGCAAGAAGAGCAAGGGCTTTTTCGCACGCTTTTTCGCGGCGATCGAGCGAGCGCAGCTCAAGCGCGCCGAGCGCGACCTCGCGCGCTATCGCCATCTTCTGCCGCTCGATCATGAACTGCGCAGCGGCGAACTGGTGCCGCACAGCCAGGACAAGTTGCCGTTCGGCGGTTGGTAATCGCCGCGTTTGCCTGCCGAAGCTGCCCCGGTGTCCCCGCCCCGGGGCGGCTTCGTTTTTAGGCCTTGCGCAAAACGAGCGTGATCCATCCTTCGAGCGCGATGCGGCGCTCGAGCATCAGGCCGTGCGCGCGATAGATCGACAGCACCGCGTTGGCGTGGCCGGGCAGCAGGCCGGAGAGGACGACGCGCCCGCCGCGCGCGGCGAGCCGCGACAGACTCGACGGCCATGCGCGTCAGCGGCCCCAGCAGGATGTTGGCCAGGATGAGATCGTAGGGCGCGCGGCCGCGCACGAAGCGGACGTTGCAGCCATTGGCGCGGGCGAATGAAATCATCGCCCCGGCGCGGTTGAGCCGCGCGTTGGCGCGCGCGACGGCGACCGCCCGTGGATCGATATCGGTGGCGGTGACGCGGCAGTGCGAAACGCTCGCGCCGCGGCAATTGCCAGCACGCCGGAGCCGGTGCCGAGGTCGAGCACGTTGCGCGCGCCGCCGTCGCTTCGCCAGATCGTCCAGCGCCAGCAGGCATCCGCGCGTGGTGCCGTGATGCCCGGTGCCGAAGGCGAGCGCCGCCTCGATCTCGATGCCGATGCGGTTTGCCGCGACATGCGCGCGATCGTGCGCGCCATGCACCACGAAGCGCCCGGCCGCGACCGGCCGCAAGCCGGCAAGACTTGCCGCCACCCAATCGGCCGGCGCGACTGGTTCGAACGCTGAGCGCGGCGGCGATCGTCTCGCCGGCGGCGAGCGCGGCCAGCGCCCGCACGGCGGTTTCATCGGGCGGCGCGCGGAAATGAATTTCCACCCGCCATTCGTCCGTCGCCGCCGTCAAAGGCCGCGCAAACGCAGCCGTCGGGGTCGAGACTTTCGGCGACATAGGTCGCGAGCCGCCGCGCGGTCGGCTCGTCGCAGTTTACGCGGGCGCGGATGACAGGGGCGTCGGCCATTGGCTGTAAGGTTCGCCCGCCGCGCCGGCGCGCGCAATGCGCAGGAGGATCAGCAGCACAGCGCCGTTCAATGCCGCTTGAAATACTGGATGTCGCGTTCGTGCTGCACGGCCGCCTTGCGCGAGCCGAAGGTGCCGAGATTGCGCCGCCGCCCGGTCTTGGGATTTTTCTTGCGCGAATAGAGCCGGTACTTGCCGGATTTGAGCTTGCGGATCATGCCCGTTTCATGCCCGTTTCTTGCGCCGCCGGCGCAAGGCGGCCTGCGCCTTCTTGATGTTGGCGAGTTGCGCCCGGCGCATCGCCGGCGTCGGCTTCTCGCTGGCGGGAATCTTGCGCCGCGGCTTGGCGATGAAGCGGTCGCCGCCGAGATGGCGCGGCGCCGAGCCGAGCGTGCCGAGCACCTTGCGCGCCGCCTGCGCGTGTCGGCTGCGAGCCGCTTGCCGACGCGGTGCGCTTCGTTCTTGCCGATCAGCCATTTCTGCGTGTCCCAGGAGCCGTTGGCGCGCCGGCCGGCGACGCGCTCGATGCCGCCGCGCCCGCCCACGTCCTGATTACGGAAGGTGACGAATTCGCTGCGCGGGCGCACCTGGATATGAAAGAAGCCGCCGCGTCCGCGCGCGCCCGGCTTGGCGCGTTTCCTGGCTTTGGTTCTCGTTTTTGCCATGTGATCCTCCGCCATAATAAACTCAGCGAAGCACCGGTTCCCGATTTCGTCGTTGATTTGCCGCAAAGGTCCTCACCAGCCGAACGGGAATGGGAAGGGGAACGGCGCGCGCGCGTAATAATACCGACGCGGCACGTAATAATAGTGGGGCGAGCCGGCGCGATGCCAGCGGGCGTGCGTACGCGACCGGCGCGGCGGCAGCGTTCCGGTGAAGTCGGGATCGTCGTCGCCGCTGGCAACCACGGCGAGTTGTCTGTCGCGGTTGCGCCGCGCCACCGGCGCGTCGGAAGTGTCCGGCGTTTCGCCGGTGAGCACGACACGGGTGTGGCTCATGCCCTCCTGCTTGACCAGGTCGAACAGGATGCTGGCATTTTCCGGGCGCAGCCGCACGCAGCCATGCGAGGCCGGCGTGCCGATCGCCTTGAGATGGCCGGAGCCGTGGATGGCGTGGCCTTCCTGCGTGAAGAAAATCGAATTCGGCATCGGCGCGTCGTCCCATTCGCGGCTGAAATGGTCGCGCTCCATGCGGAACGGCTTGAACTCGCCCGAGGGCGTGTCGTAACCGGGCGCGCCGGTGGACACCGGCCACTGATAGAGCTGGGCGCCGTCTTCCTCGACGGCCATCTGCTGCGTCGATCTTGTCGATGCTGATGACGATGTCGGCGTGCGCGCGGCGGACGCGAGCGGCCAGTGCCGCGAGCATGGCCAAAGGCGCAACGCCATGAGCGCAACCCGAGGGCGGCTGATACGCATGCAACCACTCCAGCCCCGAATGCCACGCTTTCAGCATAGCACCGTCGTGGGCGGGATTATGGCGGCAAAATCGTTTTTTTAAAGCCTCACATGATTGGCTTGCCGCGCACATCGAGCGCCTTGTCGATGCGGATCAGCACGCCGATGCCGGCTTCAGCGCCGGCATGCGTCTGCTCGCGCGGCAGCAGCTTGGCGAAGATCGCCTCGCGCATCGGTCCGCTTTCGTGCAGTTCGGCGGTGCCGAAGAAGCGCAGGAAGCCCGAATCGAGCACGCCGTCGCGCTGCGCCTTGAAGTTGGCGTACATCACGCAGACGTGGTTGTCGCCGCCGAGATTGTCCAGCACGCCGCGCTTCGAGCGCTCCCAATAAGCGAGATGCTGATCGTCGAACACGATCATGCTGCCCTTGGGCGTGATGTTGGGCCCCTCGCGGCCGCTGGTCGCGAGCAGGCAGGGATAGCCGTCGTCCCAGGCGCTGCGGATCAGGGTCTTGATCGTGTCGGAGAGTGGCACGGCTGCGTCGCTCAGTTGCCGAATTCCAGCGCCCAATAATGGCGGCCGTTGTCGGCTTTGGCCGAGGCGATGCCGTACATCGACACATCGCCGCGCAACATATTGGCGCGATGGCCGCCCGATTTTGCCCACATGCGGATGGCGCAGTCCTCGCTGTCGCAGCCCCACAACACGTTCTCGGCGCCGACGCCGGACACGATATTGGCGATGCGCTGCGCGGAAGCCGTCGTGATCGAGGTGGTTGCGCCGCGCCATGCTGTGCGCCTGCTCGTAGGCGGCGCCGGCGAGCGTGGCGCTGTAGGAGAGCGGCGGCCTGCCGTGCTGGGCGCGGAAGCCGTTGAGATCGAGCGCGAAGCCGGCGTCGCGAGCAGGGCCAGGATCGGTGGCGGCGATGAGGGCGGGGCGCATGGTGGCAGGATAGACCCGGTCTCGCCGCGCGGCGAGGCCCGGACGCTTCAATTCGGCATCACGTAGGTGATGATGCGGCTGCGCGGATAGACCGCCTCGGCGACGGTATGATTGTGGTTGCCGGAGACGATGATCGGGTTGCCGTTGGCGTCGATGCCGGAGACGACGCCGACATGGCCGCCGCCGCGCCGGCCCATCACCGCGATGGCGCCGATTTCCGGGCCCGTGCACGCGCGTGCCGTAATGCTCGTAGCCGAGCGCCAGATTTCCGCCGCCCTTGTGGCCGGTCTTGCGCAGGATCAAGTCCATGAAGGCGCCGCACCACAGGCTGTGGCGGCCGGTCGGATTGGTGCCGATGTAGCGCCGCGCCTCGGCGATCAGCGAATTGCCGTCGCCGCCGCCGAGCGAGGCATAGGCCTCGCGGCCGTCGCGCACGTCGGCGGTGACATGGCGGCGATAGCGCGTGGTGCGTGCCGATGAATGCCCGCCCGCAGCGATGGCGCGTATGCCGCGGCACGGCGCGTTCCGCCTTGACCGGCTCGGCCTTGCGTTTCGCTGGGATCGGCACCGGAATGACGGTTTGCGTCTGCACCGGCACCGCAGCGGCGGCCGGCGGTGGTAGCCGCCGGCGCCAGGTCGATATTGGCGAGCATGCGGTTTTCGCCGCGGTCGGAATCGGCAGGTTCGGCGCTCATGGCCTTTACGGTGCGCACCAGCTCGCGGCTCGGCACGGCGGTCGCCTGGTCGAACAGAGCAAGCCAGCCCATGGAAATGAGCGAGACCACGACCGCCGCCGCGCCGCCGGCGATGGCCACGCGGTGATAGGGCATGACGTTCGCCAGCACCGGGCGGAAGGTGCGCTGCATGCCGCGCTGGGCGTCGTCGAGCCTGCGCTCGGCCTTGCGGTTCATCGCCTCCCTGGCGTCGCGCAAGGCGCGCTGCAGGCGCTGTTGCGCGTCGCGTTTGCTCTTGGCGATGAAATCGGAGGTGCCGGTCTTGAGCTGGCGCAGCCTGACGCCGCGCGCCGAGACGCATATCGCGCCGCAGGCCGCGCAAGGTCCGCCGCACGGCATTGACCTGACGCAGGCCGCTGTGCAGGCCGCGCGCGAGGCGCCGCGGCGTCTGCCGGTCGGCGAGGCGCATGAGCGCGAGCTGGTTGCGGGCGCGGATGTCGAGCTGCCGCCTGTGCCGGCCGACGCGGCGCAGCGCGGGCTTGAGGGTTTTGCGCAGCAGGGACGCTTGAGCCGCCGGCTGCGAAACCGACTGCATGGCGGCGAGCGGCGTGCGGCTGTTGGCCGCGCGCGCCGCTGCCGACGCCTTGCCGGATTTCGCCGCCACGCGCTCCGCGGACGAGCGCTTGCTCAGGGTCTTGGCCACGGCCTTGGCCGTCTTGGTCGCCGGCTTGTCGGCCTGGGCCTGGCCGCCTGTTTTGCGTTTTGCCATCGGTACCGCCTCACAGACCTACGTCACTCCGGGTTCAGCATCCCGGTTGGAATTCAGGGGTTCGGCGTCCGGTAGACCATTGGAAATGCACAGGAGCAATATGCAAATTGATGAACTGTTTAATGTTAATGGTAAAAATGGCCGCTAATATTTGTAATCGTAAAGAAATAGACTTGATGCGATAGATTGTTACATACAAAATACTATATAATACGAATTATTATTGTACAGCGCGGCGCGAAAACTTGCGCGCAAGTCGAAGCCGCGTTGTGCGCAAGATGAAGCGCCGCGCCGTCCACGTCCTCGTCTCCGGCAAACCTGCTAGACACCTCGCCGGGGCAGAGGCGCAAACGGGCCGCATGACCGTCACCCGCATCTATCTCGCCTGGATGGCGCTAACCGGCGCCGGCTTCGGTCTGGCACTTGCCGCGCGGCCGGCTTTGCAGGACGCCGGCCTGCCGCCGTATTTCTGGGTGCTGATCGCGGCCGCGCTGTTCGACGGCGTGCTTTACCTGCGCCGCCGCAGCGCGCCCGCGGCGCTGCTGCCCATGCCGGCGCGGCTCATCGGCTTTGCCCTCGGCATGGCGCTGATGGTGGCGGTCCCGTTCATCGCCGGCGCGCCGGTGCGCTTCCTCTGAGGCGGAACAACGCCGCCAGCTTTCGGAAAATTCGACCGATGCCGCTGACAAGCCGGTAATCCGGCAGCGCGACACTTCGCCCATGCTTCGCATCGTGGCCACGCTGGCCGTTGCGGTCAGCATCGACATCCTCTGGTTCGACGGCCGCTACAGCGGGGCCGTCGAGCATCTGGCTGTCACCATCCTGCGCCATTTCGGCGTGAGCTGGGTCTAGGCCGCCGCCATCGACTTTCCCGGTAAAAAGGCGCACGCTCTTGGCGACCGAAACGCCAGCGCAAAGCGGCCGGGCCTTCAATCCAACTCGCGACCGGAACCCATGCGGGTGTCCGTTACCCTCGTGCCGAACTGACCTGACGGCTTTTTTGTACCAGCGGGATAGAGACTACTGCATCGGCATGATCTCATCTAGATGGTTAGCCGAGGGCGCGAATGTTTGTGGTGCCGGCGGTCTATATCCGAGAGCTGAGTGCGGTCTGATCGTGTTGGAGTGTTTCCGCCATTGCTCGATGACAATCTTGGCTTCCTTCAGACTGTAGAAGATTTCACCGTTGAGCAGCTCATCGCGTAGTTCTGCAGCGATATGCCCGCATCCCGGCAGGCCACCGGCGTCGCGGCTCCCTGCGCCATCGATACTTCAATCTGGCGAAGCAGCGTCACAATCTGCTCCGCGCTGAACCTCTTCTTCGGCATGACCTAAGCTCCTTTCCAAGACCATTTTCTCACAAAGCCTGGTCTAAAAAAGCCCGGTCAGGTCAGGTTGGCGAGAGTTTTCTCACGCTCTCTCCACAAAACTATCCACCACGCGCTTTTCGCCCGCTTTGTCGAAGCGGATGGTGAGCTTGTTGCCGTCCACCGCCACCACGTTGCCATTGCCGAATTTCTGATGAAACACGCGGGCGCCGACTGCGAAGGCGGACGCCGCGCCGGTGGATTTGGCGATTAATTCTCCCTCGATCGTCAGCGGGGCTTGCTGGCGCTTCTTGACCCCCTCCCGACCGGCTTTGCCGGCCGACCTCCCCCTTTCAGGGGGAGGAGAAGAAGCAGCCTCGTCGTCCTGACTCGCATCGTCGTAGACCCCATCCGGCACATACCTTGGCTGCCCATTCTCGCTGAATCCTCCGCCCCCCTTGCGGCTCTGCGCGCGCTGCCAGCCGGGCGTCGTGTAGTTCGAGCCGAAGGAATTCATCTCGTCGAAGCGCGAGGCGCTGTAGCCCGACATGCCGAAGCCACCCGCGCCGCCCGCCGGCTCCTTCACCTCCACGTCCGCTTCTGGCAGCTCGTCGAGGAAGCGCGAGGGCACCGTCGTCGTCCACATCCCGTGGATGCGCCGGTTGGTGGCGAAATAGATCTTGGCGCGCTTGCGCGCGCGCGTGAGGCCGACATGCGCCAGGCGGCGCTCCTCCTCCAGCCCGGCGCGGCCGCTCTCGTCGAGCGAGCGCTGGTGCGGAAACAGGCCTTCCTCCCAGCCGGGCAGGAACACGGTGTCGAACTCGAGGCCCTTGGCCGAATGCAGCGTCATGAGGTTGACCGCCTGCTCGCCCTCGGCGCCGTCGCGGTCCATCACCAGCGAAATGTGCTCGAGGAAGCCTTGCAGGTTCTCGAATTCCTCCATGGAGCGCACCAGCTCCTTGAGGTTTTCCAGGCGGCCGGCGGCGTCGGCGGAGCGGTCGTTCTGCCACATCTCGGTGTAGCCCGAATTCATCGAGCACGATTTCGGCCAGTTCCGTGTGCGCCACTTTGTCGCGCATTTCGCGCCAGCGCGCGAAATTTGCCATCAGTTCGCGCAGTGTGCCGCGCGGTTTCGGTTTCATCTCGTCGGTGGCGGAGAGCGCGGAGGCCGCTTCCGTCATCGGGATGCGGGCCTTGCGGGCGTAGTCGTGCAGCATCTGCACGGTGGCATCGCCCAGGCCGCGCTTGGGCACGTTGACGATGCGCTCGAAGGCGAGGTCGTCGGCCGGCTGGGCGATCACGCGCAGATAGGCGAGGGCGTCCCTGATCTCGGCGCGCTCGTAGAAGCGCGGGCCGCCGATGACGCGGTAGGGCAGGCCGAGCTGGATGAAGCGGTCCTCGAATTCGCGCATCTGGAACGAGGCGCGCACCAGGATGGCGATTTCGTCCAGCGGGTGATCTTCGCCCTCTTCTCGGGCCTCTTTTTGCAGCTTTTCGATCTCATCGCCGACACTTCGGGCCTCTTCTTCGCTGTCCCAGGCGCCCGTCACCTGCACCTTTTCGCCAAGCACATCCTCGGTGCGCAGCGTCTTGCCCAAGCGCCCTTCGTTGTGGGCAATCAGATGCGAAGCCGCCGCTAAGATATGGCCCGTGCTGCGATAATTCCGCTCCAGCCGGATGACCTTAGCGCCGGGAAAATCATGATCGAATCTCAAAATGTTATCGACCTCTGCCCCGCGCCATCCATAGATCGACTGGTCGTCATCGCCGACGCAGCAGATCCGACGACTTCTCGTCTCCGCTCCCGGATACGCCTTCAAAGTCATCACCGGCTCGCTCGCGCGCCCTGAGACGCGCGGTGAAGGCCTGCGCCAGTAACCGCAGCCACAAATACTGCGCCACGTTGGTGTCCTGATACTCGTCCACCAGGATGAACTTGAAGCGCTGCTGGTACTGCCGCAAAATCTCCGGGTTCTCGCGGAACAGGCGGATGTTCTCCAGCAGCAGATCGCCGAAGTCGGCGGCGTTGAGCGTTTTCAGCCGCGCCTGATAGGCCACGTAGAGCTTCTTGCCCTTGCCGTTGGCGAAGCTCGCGGCTTCGCCGGCGGGAACGAGATCGGGCGTTAAGCCCGCGATTCTTCCAGCCGTCGATGAGCATGGCGAGCACGCGCGCCGGCCAGCGCTTCTCGTCGATGTTTTCCGCTTCGAGCAATTGCTTCATCAGCCGGATCTGGTCGTCGACGTCGAGAATGGTGAAGCTCGACTTGAGGCCCGACCAGCTCGGCGTGGCGGCGCAAAATCTTCGCGCCGATCGAGTGGAAGGTGCCGAGCCAGGGCATGCCCTCGACGATCTGCCCGACCATCTGAGCGACGCGCAGCTTCATCTCGCGCGCCGCCTTGTTGGTGAAGGTGACGGCGAGGATTTCGCGCGGGTAGGCGCGGCCGAGGTTCAAGATGTGGGCGATGCGGGTGGTGAGCACCCGCGTCTTGCCGGTGCCGGCGCCGGCCAGAACAAGCACCGGGCCGTCCAGCGTCTCCACGGCGAGGCGCTGTTCCGGGTTCAAATCGGCAAGATAGGGCGCGGCGCGGGCGCCAAGCGCGCGCGCGGCGATGCCACCCGGCGCGCGCGGCGCCGCAAGTCGTTGGTTACAGGCAGCTTTTTAGGCTCGGCCATAGCGATCCGATTCTCTTGACCCAAGATGGCACTCGCGAGGCCGCAAATGGGAGGGGCGTCAGGCCTTGCCAGGCATTTTGACGCTGCGCCCGGCCGCCTCCGGCCACGGCAGTTTGGCGTGCGCGGCTTTCATTTTCGCCAGCGCATCGACGACGGATGGCGCGAACGGCGCCACTTTCTTCGTCGTCATGTCCACGCCCAGCGTCATGTTTTCCGAGGTCGCCGACAGCCAGTTTTCCGTGGCGTGGCGCAGTTCCTCGAACAGATAAATGCGCTTGGCGTCGAAATCGAGCAGCTGCACCGCGACGCGTACCGGATCGCCTTGCTTCAATTCGCGCACAGTAGCGCACATGCGCTTCCACCACCATGGTCGAGTGCTTGTGCGTCTTGAGATAATCGGGGCCGAGGCCAACAAGTTCGTAGAGCTCATCGACCGCGCGGTCGAACAGCACGTTGTAATAGGCGACGTTGAGATGGCCGTTGTAGTCGATCCATTGCGGCTCGACGGTCATCACCGAGGAGACGAAGGGCGCCGCGAAACTCAGGCTGGGAACTCATGCGCTGATCGGATAGACGCGCCTTTTCGCCGGAGAGCACGCGGGCAACGTCCGAGGCGCACTTGCTCTGCAACTCGTCGAGCGCCTCGATCGAATAGAACGCCGTGTGCGGCGAGATGATCACATTGTCGCGGCCGAGCAGGGGCGAATCCTTCGCCAGCGGTTCGACGGCGACGACGTCAAGCCCGGCGCCGCCGAGCTGGCCGCTGTCGAGCGCGACGACCAAGTGCCGTCTCGTCGATCAGCGGCCCGCGCGCCGTGTTTACGAGATAGGCGCCCTTTTTCATTTTGCGCGAAGACGTCGGCGTTCATCATGCCGCGCGTTGCCGGCGTCAGCGGCGCGTGCACTGGAAATGTAGTCGGACGATTTCAGCAGTGTGTCGAAGTCCACCTGCTCGACACCGGCACGTTTGAACGTGTCCGGCTTCGGCGAAGGGGTCGAAAGCCAAGACCTTCATACCGAACGCATTCGCCTTTGGCGCGACCAGTCGAGGAATATGCCCGAAGCCGACGAGGCCGAGCACTGTCCCTTCGATGCGGCGGATCGGCACCACCGCCGGCATTTCCCAACGCCCGCTCTGCACCAGTTTGTTGGACAACGTAATCTTGCGGATCAGCGCCAGCAGCAGCGCCATGGCGTGATCGGACACCTCGCGGATGCAATAGTCCGGCACGTAATTGACCAGGATGCCTTTCTCCTTGGCCGCCGGCAGGTCGATATTGTCCACGCCCAGCCCGAAGCGGCCGATCGCCTTGCATCTTGTCGTCTGCATCAGGATGTCGCGCGTCAGCTTGCGTAGGTCACCAGGATCGCGTCGGCGTCCTTGGCCACCGCCAGGATGTCGTCGGCATTGGCGCTTTTCGACATGCGGAAGGTCGGATTGAGCTTCGCCAGCGCGGCCTTGGCCGGGTCGAGCGAGGGAAACACGCTGTCGGTGACGGCAATCACGAGGCCGGTCATTGCAAGCTCCAAAATGCGGACAATCGGAAGGCGGCAAAACCTACGATAGCGATTTGCGAGCCGTCCACGCGTTAACCAAAGATTAACGCTATGCGCACGCGGAGGTATCCCTTGGCTACTCTGCGCAAAAGCCAAGGGAGACGGGGCAATGCTCGGCAGGCTGGCACGGGGCGCGTATATCCTGACGCTCGCGCTGATGATCGTCGCCTATGCCCTGTCGGCGGCTAAAACCAGCCCGCAGCCGGCGCCTCAAGTCCGATCAAGCGGTCGAATACTGGTATTGCTGACGCGCCGGTCCGGCCACGCCCGGGGCTAATCAAGCCCGGCCTTTCGAAATCCTTCCAGGTAGTGCTGGCGCTCGGCGTCGGAACGGATCGGCATGTTGGCCGCGATCCAGGACAGCGACACGTTCGGCTGCGCGCGGCGTAGCTCCCGCAAGCGCCTGCTGAGCAAGTCCGGCTTGTCCGGCCATGCCGGCGGCTGCGGTCAACACCCGATGCGCGCCGACGAAATCGCCCCGCTGGCGCAGCGCTTCGCGCGCCAGCGCGATGGCTTCCTCGTAATTGCGGCCGACAAATTGCGCGTAGGCCGCGATGCCGTAATAGACCGCGGCAAACGGATCGCGCGGGCTGAGGCGGATGGCGCGGCGCACGATCTCGTTCGGCCTCCTGCCAGCGGCCGCTATAGGACAATGCCAGCCCGTAATAGGCTTGCGCCTGCGCGAAGTTGGGATTGAGGCGCAACGCCAGCTCGTATTCAGCGAGTGAATCGTCAAAGCGTCGCGCCAGCAGGTGAACATGGCCGAGGGCGATATGCGCCCACGCGTCTTCGCTGTCGGCGCGTATTGCCGCCAGAGCCGAGCGCTCCGCCACGGCCGCCGCCGCTGTCATGTCCAACCAGCCCATATGGGCGCTGAACATGTAACTGTTGGCGAGCACGCCCAGCGCCTGGCCGTAGTTGGGATCGATGCTGATTGCCTTCTCCAAAAGCGCCTGCGCCACGACGCTATCCTGCCGCGTCACCCGCCAGTAATGCGACAACGCGCGCATCACCAGGTCCCAGGCATCCAGGTTTTCCGGCGGCTTGCGCTGGGCGCGAAAATTCTCCGCGGCATAGATCTGCGGCTCGATCGCGGCGACGATCGCCTCGGTGATCTCGTCCTGCACGGCGAAGACGTCGGCCAGATCGCGGTCGTAGCGCTCGGCCCAGATGTGGCTGCCGGTCGAGACATCGTTGAGCTGGGCGGTGATGCGCACGCGCTCGCCGCCTTTGCGCACGCTGCCTTCGAGCACATAGCCAACGCCGAGCTCGTCGCCGATCCGCTTGAGATGCACCGACTTGCCCTTGTACTGGAACGAGGAATTGCGCGCGATCACCAGGAACCAGCGCAGCTTCGAGAGCGCGGTGATGATGTCTTCGCTAATGCCGTCGGAAAAATATTCCTGCTCGGGGTCGCCGCTCATATTGGTGAAGGGCAGCACGGCGATCGCCGGTCGCTCCGGCGCGGAAAGCTCCGCACGCGCCGGCTCGGCGGCCGAGTCTCGCAACGTGCCGATAAAGCGGAAGCCTTTGCGCGCGACGGTCTTGATCAGGGTCTGCGCGCCGCCGCTGTCGCCGACGGCCTTGCGCGCGGCATTGATGCGGCTGGTGAGCGTCGATTCCGAAACGACGCGGCCTTTCCAGACGGACGCGATCAAATCGTCCTTGCTGACCACGCGATCGCGGTTCTCGATCAGGACTATCAGCAGATCGAAGACCTGCGGCTCAACCGCGACAAGCTCGCCGCCACGCCGCAGCTCGCGCGTTCCCGTGTCGAGCACGTAAGGCGCGAAAGAATAAAGCAAAAATAATGCCTCTCGCGGGCGCCGCCCGGGTGATTATCAAGACCTTCTCAAGCTTAAATCAAGCGCCGGTCAAAGGCTTTATCGGGCGTGGGAGGCATTTTGTCATGACGCGACAACAAAAGGAGACCGCCATGGGACGCATATTCGGCTTCATCTACGGTATCGTGGCCTATTTGCTGTTCTTCGTCAGTTTCCTCTACGCCATCGGCTTTGTTTCCGGTTTTGTCGTGCCGAAGACCATCGATAACGGAACGGCAACGCCGCTCGTTACGGCAATCATCATCGACGTGGTGCTGATGTCGATCTTCGCCATCCAGCACAGCGTCATGGCGCGCCAGGAATTCAAACGGATGTGGACGAAGATCGTGCCGTGGCCGTTCGAGCGCAGCACCTACGTGCTGCTGGCGACACTGGCGCTCATTCTGATGATGTGGCAGTGGCGGCCGATCCCCGACGTGATCTGGCACGTCGAGCAGCCGACCGTCGCCAAGGCGCTGATTGCGCTGGAAGGGGTCGGTTGGCTGCTGGTGCTGACCAGCACCTTCCTGATCAATCATTTCGAATTGTTCGGCCTGCACCAGGTTGCCAATAACCTGTCGGGCAAACCGATGCCGAAGCCGCAATTCAAGACGCCGCTTTTCTACAAAGCGGTCCGCCACCCGATCTATCTCGGCTTCATCATCGCCTTCTGGTCAACGCCCTTGATGACCGCCGGGCATCTGCTCTTTGCCGCGGTGACGACGGCGTACCTATTTGTCGGCATCGCGCTCGAAGAGCATGACCTGATCACGTTGTTCGGCGACCAATATCGCGATTACCGTCGGCGGGTGGGCATGATCTTCCCGCGCTTCGGCAAATCCGGCACGCGGAATCGCCGAGGACGCGGCAGACGACCTGAATTGAGACTGCTTCTCGCCGCTTTTCTCCCCGGCGGCATCCTCTGCTAACGTCCTCGGCAAGGACCCTGGCCGAGGATATTTCATGTCCGTCGCGCACTTCGCCGATCGAAATCATCACCGCGACCCGGCTGCGATCAACAAGACCGATCCGCGAACTGACCGCGGCGTTCGGCAATCGCGTCGTCACTTCGCAGGCGGTGCGCGAACAGCACGGCAACACGCTCACCTGGATCGCAAACCAGCCGCCCGACGCGGTGGTCTTTCCGCAGACGACCGAAGACGTGCAGCAGATCGTGCGCATCTGCGCCGCGCATGGCGTGCCGATCATTCCCTTCGGCGTCGGCACCTCGCTCGAAGGCCACGTCAATGCCCCGCTCGGCGGCGTCTCCATCGACTTCCGCGACATGAACAAGATCCTCGCCGTCCATGCCGAAGATCTCGACTGCGTCATCCAGCCCGGCATCACCCGCAAGACGCTCAACGAGCAGCTGCGCGATCGCGGTGTATTCTTTCCCATCGATCCCGGCGCCGACGCCACGCTCGGCGGCATGGCGGCGACGCGCGCCTCCGGCACCAACGCCGTGCGCTACGGCACCATGAAGGACAACGTGCTGGCGATGAAGGTGGTCATGGCGGACGGCGAGGTGATGACGACGGCGCGGCGGGCGAAGAAGACCTCGGCGGGCTACGACCTGACGCGGCTCATCGTCGGCTCGGAAGGCACGCTTGGCGTCATCACCGAGCTGACGCTCAAGCTGTCGGGCATTCCGGAAGCGATTTCCGGCGGCGTCTGTCCCTTCCCGTCGGTGGAGGCCTGCTGCAACGCCACCATTCACACCATCCAATCCGGTATTCCGGTGGCGCGCATCGAACTGCTCGACGCGCTGCAGGTGAATGCGGTCAATCTGCATTCCAAACTCGGCCTGCCGGAGACCCCGCTGCTGCTCTTGGAATTTCACGGCAGCGAGGCGAGCGTCGCCGAGCAGTCCGAACGCTTCGGCGAGATCGCGGCCGAATTTGGCGGCGGTCCGTTCACCTGGGCGACGCGCCAGGAAGATCGCACTAAATTGTGGGATGCGCGTCACCACGCGGCCATGTCGAACTTTGCGCTGCGGCCGGGCGCGCAGATGATCGCCACCGACGTCTGCGTGCCGATTTCGCGCCTTGCCGAATGCGTCACGCAGACGCAGCGCGACATAGAAGACAGCCGGCTGATGGCGCCGATCGTCGGCCATGTCGGCGACGGCAATTTCCATCTCACGCTGTTGATCGACATGGACGACGTCGACGAGGTGCAGCGCGCCAAGGGTCTCAACGAACGCCTGGTCAAGCGGGCGTTGGCCATGGACGGCACCTGCACCGGCGAACACGGGGTCGGCCAGGGCAAGATGAAATATCTGCTTGCCGAGCACGGCGCCCCGGCGCTTGCCGCCATGACCGCGATCAAGCGGGCGCTCGACCCGCAAAACATCATGAATCCGGGCAAGATCATCGCGCTGTCGTAGCTGCCGTTGCGGGGCGCGTGACCCTGCGATTGACCGAGGACTGCGACACAGATTTGCCGTCTCGATCCGGCAAGAATAGCGTAACATTCCACAATATTGAGCGCGGCCGCCGGACCGCGTGGCTCGGCGCTGGAGTTGGCGTTGCAAACCACTTTGCTCGGACTGGCGATTGCGGTCATTCTGGCGCTGGTAGCGGCGCTGGTCGGCCCGCTGCTGATCGACTGGGGCGGCTATCGCTCGGTGTTCGAAGCTGAAGCAAGCCATCTCATCGGCGTTGACGTGCGCGTCACCGGCGCGATCGAGGCGCGCCTGCTGCCGTCGCCGCAACTGGTGCTGCACGATATCGAGATCGGCCGTGGCGAAGACAAGATCGGCGCTCGATCGCTCGGCATCGAGTTTGCGCTCGGCCCGCTGATGCGCGGGCAATGGCACGCGGCAGAGCTGCATTTGGCCGGCGCGCAGCTGCGCCTCGGTCTCGACGACAAAGGTCGCATGCAGGCGCCGAATATCCCGATCAATTTCAGCCCGGACGCGCTGTCGATCGACCGGCTGGGCATCGAGGATGCAACAGTCATTCTCGGCGACGCAGCCAACGGCGCCGGCATCAAGCTGGAAAAGCTTTGGTTTAACGGCGACGCGCGCTCGCTCATCGGTCCGTTCAGCGGCGAGGGCGCGACGACGATCGGCGGCGAACTCTATCCGTTTCGCCTTTCCACCGGCCGGGCGAGCGACGATGGCGTGCTCAAGCTGCGTCTTAATATCGATCCGGTGAATCACCCTTTGAGCATTGCGCTGGACGGATTGCTTACCTTTGCGGCCGTCGGGCCGTCCTTCGACGGCACATTGAGCCTGGCGCGCCCGGTCGGCATCGCCGCGCGCAGTGCCGCGCTGGTCACCCAGCCCTGGCGCGTCAGCGGCAAGCTCAAGGCGACGCCCGCGTCCGCGCTGATGCAGCAGGGTGAGTTTCAATACGGATCGGACGATCAGGGATTCAAGCTCACTGGCACCGCCGAATTCAAATTCGGCAAGCATCCGCGTTTCGACGGCGTGCTGTCCGGCCGGCAGATCGATCTCGACCGCGCGCTTGCCGCTGGGCAATGGTGGCCATTCGCCGCCGGCCGCGGCGATGCGCAAGCTGGCCGATCTCGCCGCGTCGGCATTCCGCCCGACCTTTCCGATCCAGATCGGCGTCGGCATCGACCGCGTGACGCTCGGCGGCGATGCCATCGACAATGTACGCGGCGATATTTCCACCGACGCCGGCGGCTGGAATCTCGATCGGATCGAGTTTCGCGCGCCCGGCTTCACGCAAGTGCGGCTGAGCGGCCAGCTTGCGGTCGGCGCGACGGGCGTTGCCTTTACCGGGCCGGCCGAGATCGAGGCGACCGATCCGAAAGCCTTTGCCGTCTGGATCGAAGGTCGCGCGGCGCCGGAGCAAAGCGAGTTGAAGCCGCTGCGGCTGCGCGGCGACGTCACGCTGTCGAACGACGAACTCGGCATCGAACGGCTGCAACGCCGAATTCGACCGCAAGGCCGTCACCGGTCGACTGATCTACAGTTTCGCCGCCGCCAAACGCGCGGCGAAACTCGACGCCGAGCTGACCACGCCGGAGCTCGATGTCGATGCCGCGCTCGGCTTCGGCAAGGCTTTACTGGCGGGCTCGAACCTGCAGCGGCCGCAGGACATGATCATCAACGCCGATATCGGCCGCGCCAGTTTCGCCGGCGCCGAGGCGCGCAATGTCAGCGCGCGGCTGAAGGTGGACGGCAGCGGCCTGCATATCGACCGACTGTCGATTACCGATCTCGGCGGCGGTGCCCTGTCGGCCAGCGGCCAGATCGAGACTGGCGGGCACGCGCCGCGCGGGGCGCTGGTGCTCGATTTCGAGACCCGACAGACGGCGGCCATTGCCGCATTGGCCGAGCAAATTTGCGACGGCCTCGGCAACCCCTGTCGCGAATGCGCTGGATCGCTTCACTCACGCGAAACTGCACGTCACGCTCGACGTCGCCGACGGCAGGGACAATGCCGCAACGACTGTCGCGCGGCTGACGATCGCCGGCGATCTCGATGCCATGCACATCGACGCCAACACGCGAATGGCCGGCGATTGGGACAAGCCCGCCGCCGCCGACGTGCAGGCGAATGCGACCATCGACGCCGGCGATGGCGCGGCGCTGATCAAGCTCGTCGGCCTCGACCGGATCGCGGCGGCAGGCAAGGGGCGAGGGCAGCTCAAGCTGAATATCGCCGGTCCCGCCGATGGCACGATGAGCGGCGCCATGCGCCTTGCCAGCGGCGGCCTCAGCGTGAATTCGCAAGTAGCGATTGCGGGCCTCAAAATTGCGTTGGACGACATCGACGCCAAAGTCGGCAGCTCGGCCGTGCGCGGACGCCTGGCGGTCAACGTCGCGTCGCCACTGCGCATCGACGGCGCGCTGGACACCGATACGGTCAATGCTGAAAACCTAATTGCGGGCGCCATCGGCATGCCGTCATCGGTGGCTGCAAGTCGTGGCGGCTGGTCCTGGTCGAGCGAACCGTTTGCCGGCGGTGCCTTGGGTGATTTTGTCGGTCAGGTGGCGCTCAAGGCGCAGCGGGTCAATGTCACGCCGCGGCTGGCGGCGCGCGAATTCCGTGCCGCGATGCGCTTGAGCAAAGACGCCATCGCCTTCGACGACCTGACGGCCGAGATCGCCGGCGGCCGCCTGGCCGGCCGGCTTGGCGTTCCGCTCGACCGACACGGGCTTGAGCGCGCAAGCCAAGATGACGCTGACCGGCGCCGATGTTGCCGGTCTGCTGCCCGCCGCGACGCGCCCGCCCGTCACCGGTTCGATTGACATCGCGACGGATCTCGACGGCGCGGGTTTAAGCCCGACGGCGCTTGATCGGTTCGTTGCACGGCACCGCCCATATCACGCTCAGCGACGGCCAATTGGCCGGTCTCGATCCGCACACCTTCGACATTGTCAGCCGCGCCGCCGACAACGGAATGGCGCCCGGCATAGCGCAACTGTCCAGCATGGTCGGCCGGGCGCTCGACGGTGGCCACTTTCCAGTCAAGCGCGCGCAAGGCGACATCGCGGTCAGCGCTGGGCAGGCGCGGCTGAGCGAACTGAAGGTGCACGACGACAAAGTCGATCTGTCGGTTGCCGGCAATGTCGATCTCACCGATGGTGCGCTCGACGCGCGGCTGGTGCTGTCGGGTCGAGGCCGATGCCGGTGGTCCGCGGCCGGACGTCTACATCGCGTTGAACGGGCCATTGGCGGCGCCGGCGCGCGCCGTGGATGTGTCCGCGCTGACCGGATGGCTCACGCTGCGGGCGATCGAAAGCCAGGCCAGGAAGCTGAAGGCGATCGAGGGCGCGGTGCCACCGGCCCCGCCGGCCGGGCAGATCCAGATGCCGAAGCCGAAGACGCAACAAGCGCCGGCACTGCCGGCGCCTGTCGATATCAGACCGTTGCCGCGCTCCGCCGCCGGCAACGCGTCCGGAGGCCTCAGTCGATCCGCATCATTGACGGCGCCGCGCGGACGCCGAGCAAGTCGCGGCTCGTGTCGTGCGCGCGATGCTCGTCGCCGATCTGGGCGCGGTAATGGTCGAGGACGAACAGGCGAATTGCGGAAGACAGGTTGCCATGGCGGCGATCCGTGTCGATGCTGGCCACCAAATCCGACAGAGTAATCTCCCGCCCGCCCGCGATTTCCTTCAAGCCCTTCCAGAACGCGTCTTCGAGACTGACGCTTGTCTTGTGTCCGGCGATAACGATCGAACGTTTGACAACCGGAGATTTCATCGGCCGTCTCCTCTCTCAATCCGGTGCCGTTCGAGATCGCGGCTGGCTTTGGCCTGACGCGCGGCTTCAAGCTTCGATTCGCTTTGGGCTGGCCGTGGGTCAAGGCGATTGGTGCTCGGCCAGCACATCGGCCTTCAGCCGTTTGGCTCGCTTGCGCGCCGTTCGAAGATTGACCACGTCAGCCATGCCGCTTCTCGACGGTAACCGGACACATGGGCGTTGGGCCCCGACGGGGCCCTGTGCATTGCCGCCAATTACGCCGCTAGGGTGGCGGAAGACCGCCGCAGAATTTTTTGTGCGGGCGATCCATAAGATCGCACCGGCTACAATGCGGCATATTCCTATGGTATTTCAACACACGCTTATGATAACAATAGAGTAGCAAGTGGCGCTGATCAAATACCTTCAGAAACGAGTTGTATAGTTTCGCGGTAGTCGAACACTCCCAAATGTATAATTCGAAAGATTTTGAGAATTACTGTCGGCATGCAGGAGACGACCTGCGACAAACGTTACGGCAATTTGTCGTATCTTGAAATTTGACACATGGGGCGGTAGGATAGCAGCGCGATACGTGCCGACATTCCACAGCAATACATTTTGCCGTAAAAGGGAAATATTTTTCTTGTGCAACCTGCCGTTGCGGCAGTTGGCGCGCTCGATGGGAATCTGCTCACCGCGGGTTAGCGCAACAATTTCCGATGTTACCTCGGCCTCACCATTTTTTCCGTTCGCACGATCCGGTCGAACTCCTCGCCGCTGACAAATCCGAGTCGCAGCGCCTCTTCGCGCAACGTCGTTCCGTTGGCGTGCGCGGCTTTCGCCACCTGCGCGGCCTTGTCGTAGCCGATCTTCGGCGACAGCGCGGTGACCAGCATCAGCGAGCGCTCCATCAACTCGCCGATCCGCGCCTTGTTCGCCTGGATGCCGACGACGCAATTGTCGGTAAAGGATTTTGCCGCGTCGCCAAGCAGGCGGATCGACTGCATCATGGCGTAGGCGAGCACCGGCTTATAGACGTTGAGCTCGAAATGCCCCTGGCTGCCGGCGACGGTGATGGTCGTGTTGTTGCCGAACACCTGGCAGCAAACCATTGTCAGCGCCTCGGTCTGCGTCGGATTGACCTTGCCCGGCATGATCGAGGAGCCCGCTTCGTTGCTGCGGCAGAATCAATTCGGCGAGGCCGGAGCGCGGGCCCGAGCCGAGCAGGCGGATGTCGTTGGCGATCTTGAACAGCCCGGTTGCGGTGGCGTTGAGCGCGCCGTGCGCGAACACGTAAGCATCGTGCCCGGCCATGTGCTCGAACTTGTTCGGCGCGCTGACGAACGGCAGTCTGGTAAGGCGTGCGATGCGCGCGGCGAAGGCTTCGGCGAATTGCGGTTTGGAGTTGAGGCCGGTGCCGACCGCGGTGCCGCCTTGCGCCAGCGGGAATAATTCGGTTTGCGCCAGCTTGATGCGCGCGATTGAGGATTTCACCTGCGCGGCATAGCCGGAAAATTCCTGGCCGAGCGTCAAGGGCGTCGCGTCCATCGTATGGGTGCGGCCGATCTTGACGATCTTGGCGAACTCCTTCGTCTTTTTCTCGAGCGCTTTCTGCAAGCCGGTGAGCGCCGGCAGCAGATGCTGCTTGATCGCCATCGCCGCCGCGATATGCATGGCGGTCGGAATGCTGTCGTTCGACGACTGGCTCATATTGACGTGATCGTTCGGATGCACCGGCTTTTTCGAGCCGAGCTCGCCGCCGAGCGCGACATTGGCCTTGTTGGCGATCACCTCGTTGACGTTCATGTTGGTCTGCGTGCCGGAGCCGGTCTGCCACACCAGCAGCGGGAAATTGTCGTCGAGCTTGCCGTCGGCGATCTCCTGCGCGACGGCGGCGATTGCCGCGGCGCGCTTGCGGTCGAGCGAGCCGAGATCGCGGTTGACTTCCGCCGCCGCACGCTTGATCAGGCCGAGTGCGTGCACGAGCTCGATCGGCATGCGTTCGCTGCCGATGCGGAAATTGTGCAGCGAGCGTTCGGTCTGCGCGCCCCACAATTTGTCGGCAGGGATCTCCAGCGGCCCGAAGGCGTCGCTTTCGGTGCGGGTGTTTGCGGGCTGCTTGGCCATGGCCGACTGTAAGCCCGCGCGCGCGCGGGCGGAAGCCGGCGTCTTTAGCTGGTCTTGGGCTACTTCTTGCGGAAGCGGTCGAGGCGGACGACTTCGCCGCCGCCGGCCGGCTTCGGCTCCTTGGCCGGTTTCGGCTTCGGCCGCAGCTGCCACAGGCGACGGCGCCGGTTGCGGCGCAGTTGCGGCGGGCACGCGCGGCGCCGTGCGCGGTCTCTTGTCGCTGCCCTTTTCCTGAACATTGGCCGGCGCCGTGTGCGGGTCCTGGCCTTCGCCGATTTCCTCGAATTGCAGGCCGAACTGCACCGACGGATCGAAGAAGCTGTTGATCGCCTCGAAGGGAACGGTGAGCTTTTCCGGAATGCCGCCGAACGACAGCCCGACCTCGAAGCCGCTGTCGCTCACCGTGAGATCCCAATACTGGTGCTGCAGGATGATCGTCATCTGCTCGGGATATTGCGTGCGCAGCCGCTCCGACAGCTTCACGCCGGCGGCGTGGGTATCGAAGCCGATGTAGAAATGATGATCGCCGGGCAGGCCCTTCTTGGCCGCTTCGGTGAGCACGCCGCGCACCACGCCGCGCAGCGCCTTCTGGGTCAAAAGATCGTAGCGGATTTGATCGGCCATGGTCCGTCCGGAAACCGTCGAGAACGTCCCCTGAATCTAGCGCGCCCGGCGGCGAAAGCCATACCTACACGCAAAACGACCCGCCATTGTCATAAAGACGAGCCGCCGCAAATGAAAGTGGAGGCTTCTGTTGCCAGGTGCCTCCGAACCCCGCCTGACGGAGCTTAACCCGTCAGGGCTTTAAGTTCGGTCTTTCGAGCCGCTTACGCGGCCAGAGCAACCGGAGCATAGTTGTCGTTGGCAACTATGGTTAAGGCCCATAACGTTGGACCCATTCCGGGCAAAAGCGCGCCTTTTACGCCCTCGTCGATCCTATTTCGGCCCCGCCGAAACCCACGTCTGCGCATGGGCTTGGGTGGAGCCGCCGGGTACTGCCCCCGGGTCCGAAAGGTTTATTACGACGCCCGTTTATCGCCATAGCCGGCTTGTGACCGGCGCCCGGAATATAGGCGCAAAGGGTTGACGAAAGAGAGGGCTGGCGGACGTATCCCTAGAAAAGGGGCCGGATTTGCGGCATCGGCGCATGTCGGCGCCAAATGACGCAGCGGCTTTGCCGGCCGGACGCCGTTCATGCTCGTAGACGTACCGATGCTCGTACCCAGCGAGACGCCAAAGCCGCCTGGCGCCCTGCGTGGTCCGCTTCGGAGCGATCCTCGGCGCCATGTGTTCGGCGCAGGGCTGCGCAGCGGTAGTCTCCACCTAGTCGGTCGTGCGCGGGCAGGGTACCCTCAGCCGCATGTCCGCACCCGCCGAGCCGCCCGCCTTCGCCCCACCGTCGCTCTCCGAACTTTTCCCGGCTTTGCCCTCGTTTCGATTTCCGGTTTCGGCGGCGCGCTGCCCTGGGCGCGGCGCATGATCGTCGAACAGCGCCAGTGGATGACGGCGGAAGAATTCAACGAGACCTTCTCGCTGTCGCAGTTTCTGCCGGGGCCGAATTTGGTCAATTTCTGCGTCGTGTTCGGCTCGCGCTTCGGTGGCGCGCCCGGCGCCGCGGTGACGCTGGCCGGGTTGCTCGGGCCGCCGCTGGTCATCGTCACCGTGCTCGCCGCGCTCTACGCGCGTTTCGGCGACCTCGAAGTGCTCACCCGCATCCTCGGCGGCATCGCCTCGGCGGCGGCCGGGCTGATCATCGCCAATGTCGCCAAGATGGCAGAGCCGATGTTCCGCAAGCGCTGGAATTTCGGTCCGCCGGTGGCGATCGCTGCCTTCATCGGCGTGGCGCTGGTGCAGTGGCCGCTGCCTTACGTTTCCGGCGCTGGCGCCGATCAGCGTGGCGCTCGCCTGGCTGTGGATGCGGCGATGACCGGCAACCCGCTCGCCGCGCTGTTCGGCTATATCGCGCTGCTGTCGCTGTTCGCGGTCGGCGGCGCCAATGCCGCGATCCCGGAAATGCACCGCATCGCCGTCGATGTCATGCATTGGATGACCGACCGGCAATTCGCCGACAATTTCGCCATCGCCCAGGTCTCGCCGGGCCCTAACGTGATCGTCGTCACCTTGATCGGCTATCAAGTGGCGGGCCTCGCCGGCGCCGCGCTGGCGACCGTCGGCATGTGCGGCCCGACTTGGGCGATTGCGTTTTTCGTCGCGCGCTTCTGGGACCGCTTCAAGGAGGCGCGCTGGCGCATCGCCATCCAGGCCGGCCTCGTGCCGGTCTCGCTCGGGTTGAACGCCGCATCCGCCGTCGTGCTGGCGCGCGCCGCCGACCACAGCATCTATGCAGGCCTCATCACCGCGGCGACCGCCACGGTCGCCTACGCAACGCGGATCAATCCGCTGTGGGTCTTTCTGTTCGCCGGCCTGCTCCGGCTGTCGGGCTGGCTCTAGCCGCCGACACCGGCGACGATCAGCGCGACACCGACGGCCAGCGACCCGACGATGGCGATCGGAATCAGCGAGTCCAGCAACGGCGCTCGCGCCAGCCGGTGAACCTGGCGGTTGCTTGGCATGAAATGCCACAGGCTTGCGCCGCCACCGCCGACGACAAGTCCGGACAGGATGGACATCATGACACGACTCCTGATCTGCAAATGCTAGAGCGGAAGTCATTTTGCTGCGTCCCGGCGCCGGGCTCGAATTAAGCTTGGGCGCCGTCCTGTAAAAAATCCTAGATCGGCTGAGGGCGTACGCTTGTGAGACACGCCGCGCACGACCTGCGCAGTTACCTCACAGGCAAACATTTTACGGCGGCCAGCATGCCCGCTTGCCGCCAAACAGCGTCGCGCGCTTCATCTAGAATGAACGAGGCCGCCAACCGAGGCGGCCTTTGTCAGGTCTTCTCTTGTGGCCACGGCCGCCAATGGGTCGGCTTGATCGGCACCAGCCGGTTGAGACACAAATCGCGCCAGCCGGAATCGTCGCGCTTGCAGGGAAATACCAGCGCGTGGTATTCGCCATCGTCATAAATACTGATCTCCAGGTCAACCTGGGTCGGGGCCGTGGCGATTGGTTTCCAGTCGGACATGAAAGCGATCTTTGTTAAATAAAAACGATGCAGTAATTTACGCGAGGCCGCGTTGATCTAGCTCAAGGGCCAAGGCAGGACATCGAGCCCTTGGGAGCGGGCCTTGGAACGCTTTGTCAAACGGCAAAATATTGAACATTATAAAGAATTGCTGAAAGCCGTGACCGATCCAGTCAAGCGCGGGGTGATTGAAAAGTTGCTTCGTGAAGAAGAACAAAAGCTCAAACTCGCCGAGAAAAAATCAAAGAAAAAATAATGGCGAACGCCGGCCCGGTAAAAGGGGCTGTCGGTTTGCACGCGGCTGATAACGGGACGTGATCGCCCCGAAAAGCAGTGCAAACGGCGGTTTCCGGTTGGCCGCGCCGGTATCGGGTTGTCGGGTGCGCAGCGCGCGCTGGACTGGGTTTGCTTCCGCGCGTTAACGTGGCGGTCGAAGACGGGGCGGAGCCTCCATCGAGTTCAGGCCATGGTCGATAAATTCATTGCGCAACGCGACGTCGAATACATTAACGAGCTACTCGCGAAAGAAACCGACGAAAATCGGCGAATAATCCTTCTGCGCTTCCTCAAGGAAGCGGAAAAACAGCGGCAAGCCGAAGAAGAAGAAGATAGAGAAAAAAAGGATTGAGCGGGCAGACGTCGGCGCGGCAGCCTGATGGGTCGCCCGCGCTAGCCGATCAACGCCCTGACGATTGCCAGCGAGCCGGCGGCCAGCAGCACCACCTGGATCGAGAAGGCGGTGACGTTGACGTCCCAGCGCTTGGCGATGATCGGCACCGGCGCGGCGAACGGCTGATAGCCGTTGTCGTCATAAACGCCGCCACCGTACACTGGCATGGCGAAAACCGCGACGAAGAAAGCCGCGTAGACGATCGCCCCCATAATGGCGACGAGGATGAGCCGCTCGTTGGCGTAGGGGCCGGGCCACCACAGCAGCGCCAGCGCCAAAAGGCCGAAACCGACATAGCTGCAAATCTGCCAGACCACGTGGAAGCGCGCATGCGGTGTCCATTTCGGATTGGTCGCGTGCGTCTTGTTGAAGTCGGCGATGATGGTGACGAAGCCATAGCCTAGCGTCACCAGCGTGAGCAGGATACGGGCGAGAAGAAAGTAATAGAAGCTCATGTCATTTCCCCCGTCGGTAGCGAGCCGATGCTAGCAAACAACACGGCGTTTGCGGAGTCGCAAGAAAATGTCCTTCATTTCCGCCGTTGATAAGGCACTGCCGGACGGTTGCCGCGGGGGCTAAACTTCCCCATCTTCCACTTGAAGTCGATCAGCCGGACAGGTCATGCGCCAATACCTCGATCTGATGGAACACATCCTCCACCACGGCGTGGAGAAGCGCGACCGCACCGGCACCGGCACGCTGTCGGTGTTCGGCCACCAGATGCGCTTTGCGCTCGACGAGGGCTTCCCGCTGACTCACCACCAAGAAGCTGCACGTCAAATCGATCGTGCACGAGCTGCTCTGGTTCCTCGCCGGCGACACCAACATCAAATATCTCAACGAGCACGGCGTGCGCATCTGGGACGAATGGGCCGACGAGCGCGGCGACCTCGGGCCGGTCTATGGCCAGCAGTGGCGCTCGTGGCCGGCGCACGACGGCAAGACCATCGACCAGATCGCCAACGTGATCGCGATGATCAAGCGCAATCCGGATTCGCGCCGGCTCATCGTCACCGCCTGGAATCCGGCCGACGTCGACAAGATGGCGCTGCCGCCCTGCCACTGCCTGTTCCAGTTCTACGTCGCGGAAGGCAAGCTCTCGTGCCAGCTCTATCAGCGCTCGGCCGACGTCTTCCTCGGCGTGCCGTTCAACATCGCCTCCTATGCGCTGCTGACTCTGATGGTGGCGCAGGTGACCGGCTACAAGCCGGGCGAGTTCATCCACACCTTCGGCGACGCGCATCTTTATCTCAATCATCTCGAGCAGGCGAAGCTGCAATTGTCGCGCGCGCCGAAGGCGATTGCCGGCGATGCGGCTCAATCCGGCGGTTAAGGACATCTTCGGCTTTCGCTACGAGGATTTCACCGTCGAAGGTTACGACGCGCATCCGCACATCAAAGCAGCGGTGGCGGTGTGAGCCTTTCCATCCGGCAGGCTGCGCCCGCGGACAGCGCGCTGATCTTCTCGCTGGTGCGCGAGCTTGCCGATTACGAAAAACTGTCGAACGAGGTTGACGCGACTGAGCGCGACATCGCCGCCGTGCTGTTTGCGGCGCGAGCCGCGCGTGTTCTGCGACATCGCCGAATGGGAGGGCGAGGCGGTGGGCTTTGCACTGTGGTTTCTCAATTACTCGACGTTTCGCGGCCGGCACGGCATCTATCTCGAGGATATTTTCGTGCGCCCGGCGTTTCGCAAGAAGGGCATCGGCAAGGCGCTGCTGGCGCGGCTGGCCGCGCGTTGCATCGATAACGGCTGGGCGCGCTTGAATGGGCGGTGCTTGACTGGAACGAACCGTCGATCCAGTTCTATCGTTCGATCGGCGCGCAGGTGATGGAGCAGTGGAAAATCTGCCGCTTGAGCGGCGAGGCACTCAGCGATTTCGCGAGCGAGTGAGGCGGCAGCATGAAGATCGTCATCGTCGCCGCCATCGGCGAAAACAACGTCATCGGCGCCAAGGGCAAACTGCCCTGGCGGCTCAAGTCGGATATGCGGCATTTCCGCGCGCTCACCCTCGACAAGCCGGTGATCATGGGGCGCAAGACCTTTCAGTCGATCGGCAAGGCGCTCGACCGCCGCAGCAATATCGTCATTAGCCGTGACAAGAAATTCGCGCCCGGAGGCGTGGCCGTCGCGCCGAGCTTCAAGGCGGCGCTGGAGATCGCGCGCAAGGATGCCGAGCAGCGCCGCGCCGACGAGATCATGGTGATCGGCGGCAGCGCCATCTTCGCCGAAGCCATGCCGCTTGCCGACCGGCTGGAGATCACCCATGTGCATGCGAGTCCCGAGGGCGATGCATTTTTCTCGCCGATCGATCTCAAGCATTGGCGCGAGGAAAAGCGCGAGAAGCGCGATGCCGGTGCGGACGACGACGCGGGCTTTACCGTCGCCACTTATGTCCGGCGCTAAAGCGCCGCAAAGCGCCACAAAGCGCGGCTAAGTGCGGCAAAAGGGTGCAAAAGGGTAATTGTCGGCGCGTTGTAACGGCGGCCCGCAACCCCTATAACCCCTTCAATAAAGCAAGGCCGGTCCTAACGCCGGCGCCGGGAGATCATTTTAATGCCATGGACCAATCAGGGCGGCGGGGGCGGCGGCCCGTGGGGCGGCGGTAAGGGCCCCTGGGGCTCCGGACCGCAATCGTCGGGACCGACACCGCCGGATCTGGAGGAAATCCTCCGCCGCGGCCAGGATAAATTGCGCCGCATTCCTGCCGGGCGGCAGCCTCGGCAGCAAAGGCTTCGCGCTGCATGGCGCTGGCGGCGATCGCGCTGTGGGGTTTTTCCGGCTTCTTCCGCGTCGAGCCGGACGAGCTTGGCGTCGTGCTGCGCTTCGGCAAGGTCGTGCGCGAGGTGCAGCCCGGCTTGAATTACCACCTGCCGTATCCGATCGAGACCGCGCTCACGCCGAAGGCGCTGCGCGTCAACAAGATCGACATCGGCATGCGCACGCTGACCGACATCAGCGGCCGCACCTCGACCCGCGACGTGCCGGAGGAGAGCCTGATGCTCACCGGCGACGAGAACATCGTCGACGTCGATTTTTCGGTGTTCTGGAAGGTGAAGCCGACCGGCGTCGGCGAATATCTGTTCAACATCCAGAATCCGGAAGGCACGGTGAAGGCGGTGGCGGAAAGCGCCATGCGCGAGGTCATCGGCCGCTCCGACATTCAGCCGATCCTGACCGGCGCGCGGCAGACCATTGAAGCGGCGGTGCTGGACCTGATGCAAAAGACGCTCGACCATTACGGCGCCGGTATCTTGATCCAGCAGGTGCAGTTGCAGAAGGTCGATCCGCCGACGCAGGTGATCGACGCCTTCCGCGACGTGCAGGCCGCGCGCATCGACCTCGATCGTTCGGTCAACGAGGCGCAGACCTATGCCAACCGCGTGATCCCGCAGGCCCGCGGCAACGTAGCCAAGATCACCCAGGCGGCCGAAGCCTACAAATCGCAGACCGTGGCGCAGGCCACCGGCGAGACCTCGCGCTTCCTGCAGATCTACGAGCAGTACAAGAAGGCGCCGGACGTCACGCGCGAGCGCATGTATCTGGAGACCATGGAGCGCGTGCTCGGCGGCACCGACAAGATCATCATCGATTCCGGCAAGGATGGCACCGGCGTGGTGCCCTATCTGCCGCTCAATGAATTGGCGCATCCGCCGCAGTCGCGCAGTCCGTCGCCGGCGGGAGGCCAGCAATGAAACTCAATGTCATTGGCGGCGTCATCCTCATCGTCGCGATTGCGGCGCTGATCATCGTCTATACCTCGCTGTTCCAGGTCTATCAGACGCAACAGGCGCTGGTGGTGCGGCTCGGCCAGGTGGTGCGCGTGGTCAACGAGCCGGGCCTGAACGTCAAGTTGCCGTTCATCGACAACGTCATCTCCATCGACAAGCGCATTCTCGACCTGGAAGCGCCGGCGCAGGAAGTCATCGCCTCGGATCAGAAGCGGCTCGTGGTCGATGCCTTCGCCCGCTATCGCATCCACGATCCGCTGCGCTTCTTCCAGACGCTGGGCTCGAAAGTAGCGGCCGATAGCCAACTCGCCATTTTGCTCAATTCGGCGCTGCGCCGCGTCCTCGGCGAGGCGACCTTCATCCAGGTCGTGCGCGACGAGCGCGCCGAACTGATGGCGCGCATCCGCGATCTGATCAATCACGAGGCGGGAAACTACGGCATCGAGGTCGTGGACGCGCGCATCCGCCGCGCCGACCTGCCGGAGCAGAACAGCCAGGCGGTCTATCAGCGCATGCAGACGGCGCGGCAGCGCGAAGCGGCCGAATACCGCGCTCAGGGCCAGCAGCAGGCGCAGGAAATCCGCTCGAAGGCCGACCGCGAGGTGACGGTCCTGGTTGCCGACGCAACCGCCAAGTCCGAGAAGATCCGCGGCGAAGGCGACGCCACCCGCAACCAGATTTTTGCGGAGGCCTTCAATCAGGATCCCGACTTCTTCGCTTTCTACCGCTCGATGCAGGCCTACGAAGTCGGCCTGAAGGCCAACGACACGCGCATGCTGCTGCAGCCAGGCAGCAACTTCTTCCGCTACTTCGCCAATCCGTCCGGCAAGCCGCCGGCGGAGCAAGCGACGCCGCCGATGGCGGGCGGCACGCCGAGCGCCTCGGCCGCGCCGGCGAAGTAACCCACCGCCACCCGGCATGACGGATTTCCTCGCCGCGGTCGGACTGGTGTTCGTGATCGAGGGTCTGATGTTTGCCGCCTTTCCCGGCCCGGCCAAGCGGTCGATGGCCGCCGTCATGGGAACTCCGGACTCGACCTTGCGCCTGATCGGCATCGGCTGCGCCGTGCTCGGACTGTTACTGGTGTGGCTCGTGCGCGGTTGAGCACCGTATTTGCGCCAGAATCTCGTTCCCATGCTGTTGATCAGCGATACCCTTGAATCCCCGTCAGGACGGGGGCAGTGTCGAATCAAATCCCTCCCAGGAGAATTGACGCCCATGGGCGCTAATTTCAGTCATCTGACGCAGCGCGGCCGCGCGACTTTGGCGATTTTCGCCGCTGCCGCAATTGCTTGGCCGATGTTCACGCAGCCCGCCGCGGCGCGTGGGCCGGACGGCATCGCCGACGTGGCGGAGGCGGTGATCGATTCGGTGGTCAATGTTTCGACCAAGCAGACGGTCGACATGGGCAGCGGCGCCATGCCGCAGCTTCCGCCCGGTTCGCCGTTCGAGGAATTCTTCGAGGAGTTCTTCAAGAACAAGCGCGGGCAGGGCGGCGGCAACGGCGATGCCCGCATCCGCGGCGGGTCAATTCGCTCGGCTCCGGCTTCATCATCGATCCGTCCGGCATCGTCGTCACCAACAACCACGTCATCGCCGACGCCGACGAGGTCGACGTCATTCTCAACGACGGCACCACGGTCAAGGCCGAGCTGATCGGCAAGGATCAGAAGACCGATCTGGCGCTGCTGCAGGTTCAAGCCGCCGCACCCGGTCAAGGCGGTGAAATTCGGCGACAGCGACAAGCTGCGCTTGGGCGAATGGGTGATCGCCATCGGCAATCCGTTCAGCCTCGGCGGCACGGTGACCGCCGGCATCGTCTCGGCGCGCAACCGCGACATCCAGTCGGGCCCCTACGACAACTACATCCAGACCGACGCCGCCATCAACCGCGGCAATTCCGGCGGGCCGCTGTTCAACCTCAACGGCGAGGTGATCGGCGTCAACACGGCGATCATTTCGCCGTCCGGCGGCTCGATCGGCATCGGTTTCGCCATCCCGTCGAAGACGGTCGTGGCGGTGATCGATCAGCTTCGCCAGTTCGGCGAGATGCGGCGCGGCTGGCTCGGCGTGCGCATCCAGCAGGTGAACGACGAGATCGCCGAAAGCCTCAACATCTCGCCGCCGCGCGGCGCGCTGATCGCCGGCGTCGACGACAAGGGCCCGGCCAAGCCCGCGGGCATCGAGCCGGGCGACGTCGTCGTCAAGTTCGACGGCAAGGACGTGAAGGAAATGCGCGATCTGCCGCGCATCGTCGCCGCCACGCCGGTCGGCAAGGACGTCGAGGTGGTGGTGATCCGCAAGGGCAAGGAGGTCACCAAGACCGTCAAGCTCGGCCGGCTCGAGGACGGCGAGAAGCAGGCGGCGCTGACGCCGAAAAAGGACAATGGCGCGGCGGAAAAGCCGGTGGTGAAGAAGGCGCTCGGCCTCGATCTCGCCAATCTCACCGACGAGCTGCGCAAGAAGAACAAGATCAAGGACAAGGTGAAAGGCGTGCTGATCACCGGCGTCGATCCGAATTCGCCCGCCGCCGAGAAGCGGCTGCAGCCGGGCATGGTGATCGCCGAGGTGCAGCAGCAGCCGGTGACCACCGCGGCCGAATTGCAGCAGCGCATCGACAAGCTGCGCAAGGACGGCAAGAAGGCGGTGGTGCTGCTTGGTGGTGTCGCCCGACGGCGACCCGAGCTTCGTGGCGCTGAGCTTGCAGTAGCGCTCGCTTGCGAGGTGCCAGCGAAGCGAGGCGTGCCAAGGCGCACCGCTTGCCGCGTTGCGGCTCGCCATCCCTTGCAGGGGAGGGATTCACGTCCGCCACAAACTCCTCCTTCCGATAGCCCTGCACATAGAGCAGCGCGGTGAGATCGCCGTGGTCGATGCGCGCGGGCGCGGCGGCCGCCACCTTCGGCTTGGCGTGGAAGGCGACGCCGAGGCCTGCCTCCGCGATCATGTCCATGTCGTTGGCGCCGTCGCCGATCGCCATCGTCTCGGCCTTGGCGAGACCAAGCTCCTGACGCAGTTCGACTGAGAGCTGCGCGCTTGCCGTCGCGGCCGAAGATCGGCTCGGCGACGGTGCCGGCGAGCTTGTGTCCGTCGACGATGGTGAGCGTGTTGGCGCGCGTTTCGTCAAATCCGATCATCGCCGCGATGCGGTCGGTGAACAGCGTGAAGCCGCCCGACACCATGCAGGTGCGCGCGCCGTTCGCCCGCATGGTCGCGATCAGCGTGCGCGCGCCGGGCGTCAGCTTGATGCGCTCGCGCAGGACCTCTTCGATCACCGACACCGGCACGCCTTCGAGCAAGGCCACGCGCTCGCGCAGCGCCGGCTCGAAGGCGATCTCGCCGCGCATGGCGCGTTCGGTGATGGCGGCGACATGGGCTTTCAGGCCGACATAATCGGCGAGTTCGTCGATGCATTCCTGGCCGATCATGGTGGAATCCATGTCGGCCAGAAACAGCTTCTTGCGGCGGCTGGCGACCGGCTGCACCACGACGTCAAACGATGGGCCGATCTGAAAGCGGACCAATTCGGACACGGCGCGTTGGTCGAGTGCGGCTTCCGCGCTAAAGGATAATGTCGGCGGCGATGCGATCGGCAAGCCACGCGGGCTTGCCGGCGCCCGGCAACGCCGCATAGGCGCGTGACAGCGCGGCATCGTCGAGGACGCCATTCGGGGCGATCAGGGTTGCGACATGAGTCATGCGGATCACACGGCCGGCACCGCGGTGCTTATTGCAGGCCCGACCGCGAGCGGCAAGTCGGCGCTGGCCTTGGCGCTCGCCGAAAGCTCGGCGGCACCGATCGTCAATGCCGACTCGATGCAGGTCTATCGCGATCTGCGCGTCATCACGGCGCGACCGTCGCCGGAGGAAGAGCGCCGCGCGCCGCACCGGCTCTACGGTCATGTCGATGCGGCGGTGAATTATTCGACCGGGCAATGGCTGCGCGACGTCGCCGCCGTGCTCGACGAGGCGAAGGCGCAAGGCCGCGTGCCGATCCTGGTCGGCGGCACCGGGCTTTATTTCAAGGCGCTGACGGCGGGGCTGGCGGCGGTGCCGCCGATGCCGGCCGACATCCGCGCGCAGGTGCGTGCCCGCGTGCAAAGCGAAGGGCCGCGGCGCTGCATGCCGAGCTTGCGCGGCGCGATCCGGCGACGGCGCGGCGGCTGATGATCAACGACCGCTCGCGCATCGCTCGCGCGCTGGAAGTGCTCGAGGCCACCGGGCGCTCGCTCAGCGACTGGCACCGCGAAGGCATGCCGCCGCTGATCGACCCGGACAAGGCGGCCAAGGTGTTTCTCACCTGCGAGCGCAAGGAACTGGTCGCGCGCATCGACGCGCGGTTCACGGCGATGCTGCAAGGCCGGCGCGCTGGAGGAGGTGCGGGCGCTTGGCCGCGCGGCAAGCTCGATCCGCTGCTGCCGGCGATGAAGGCGCACGGCGTGCCATGGCTGATCCGGCATCTCGACGGCGAGATTTCGCTGGATGAGGCGGCCGCAGGCAGCGTCATGGACACCCGCCGCTACGCCAAGCGCCAGCTCACCTGGTTCCGCAATCAGATGAAGGATTGGCCGTGGGAGGGGCCGGAACGGGCGCTAAAAGCCCTGGAAAGCCAGTTAGAAGGGCGCTAGGAGACAGCAGAATTGGCTTGACCGGGTCCCAGCACCCCTCTATAAAACCGCGCAATGAAAGTACGGATGAAAGCAATGTTGCGCAATATTATTACTCTGGTAACGATTCGGACGCGCTCCAGGCAGCCCTGACAGGGCAGCCAAGGAAAGCGTCCGGACATGGCCCTTCGCGGGCCTTTTTTATTGGCCGGGGCACGACGGAACGAATGCAGGAAGGATGAGGACCATGACACGCGAAATGACCGGCGCCGAAATGGTGATCGAGGCGCTCGCCGACCAGGGAGTGAAGCACATCTTCGGCTATCCCGGCGGCGCGGTGCTGCCGATCTACGACGCGCTGTTCTCGCAGGACAAGATCCAGCACATCCTGGTGCGGCACGAGCAGGGCGCGGTGCACGCGGCGGAAGGCTATGCGCGCTCGACCGGCAAGGTCGGCTGCGTGCTGGTGACCTCCGGCCCCGGCGCTACCAATGCGGTGACCGGTCTCACCGACGCGCTGATGGACTCGATCCCGATCGTCTGCATCACCGGACAGGTGCCGACGCATCTGATCGGCAACGACGCCTTCCAGGAATGCGACACCGTCGGCATCACCCGGCCCTGCACCAAGCACAATTATCTGGTCAAGCGCATCGAGGACCTGCCGCGCGTGCTGCACGAGGCGTTCCACATCGCCGCCGAGCGGCCGGCCCGGGCCGGTGGTGGTCGATATCCCCAAGGACATCCAGTTCGCCACAGGCATCTATTCCAAGCCGAAGGATTTCCCGCACACCGGCTACAAGCCGAAGGTCAAGGGCGACCTCGACAAGATCAAGGCCGCGATCGAGCTGATGGCGCATGCCAAGCGGCCGCTGTTCTACACCGGCGGCGGCGTGATCAATTCCGGCAAGCACGCCAGCGATCTCTTGCGCGAGCTGGTGAAGGTCACCGGCTTTCCCATCACCTCGACGCTGATGGGCCTCGGCGCTTTCCCCGCCGCCGATCCGCAATGGATGGGCATGCTCGGCATGCACGGGACGCTCGAAGCCAACATGGCGATGCACGATTGCGACGTCATGATCTGCGTCGGCGCCCGCTTCGACGACCGCATCACCGGCCGCGTCGATGCCTTCTCGCCCGGCTCGAAGAAAATTCACATCGACATCGACCCGTCCTCGATCAACAAGAACGTGCACGTCGACATCCCGATCGTCGGCGACTGCGCGCATGTGCTGGAAGACATGGTGCGGCTGTGGCGCACCGGCGCCAAGCAGGCCGACAAGAAGGCGCTCGACGCCTGGTGGAAGCAGATCGACAAGTGGCGCGCCCGCAAGTCGCTCGCCTACCGTAATTCCAACGAGGTGATCAAGCCGCAATACGCCATCCAGCGGCTCTACGAGCTGACCAAGGACAAGGACGTCTACATCACCACCGAGGTCGGCCAGCACCAGATGTGGGCGGCGCAGTTCTACCGCTTCCAGGAGCCGAACCGCTGGATGACCTCCGGCGGGTTGGGCACCATGGGCTATGGGCTGCCGGCTTCGGTCGGCGTGCAGCTCGCGCATCCGAAATCGCTGGTCATCGACATCGCCGGCGAGGCGAGCGTGCAGATGACCATGCAGGAAATTTCGACAGCGGTGCAGTACCGGCTGCCGATCAAGATCTTCATCCTCAACAACAAATACATGGGCATGGTGCGGCAGTGGCAGGAATTGCTGCACGGCGGGCGCTATTCGCAGAGCTATTCCGAGGCGCTGCCGGATTTCGTCAAGCTGGCCGAGGCCATGCACGCACACGGCATCCGCTGCGAGAAGCCGGGCGATCTCGACCACGCCATCGGCGAGATGATCGACGTCGACAAACCGGTGCTGTTCGACTGCGTGGTCGATCCGAAGGAAAACTGCTTCCCGATGATCCCGTCGGGACGCGCGCACAATGAGATGATCCTCGGGGATGCTGCGGAAACGCTCGACGAGGCGGTGACCGAGGAAGGCAAGGTGATGGTCTGATGAACGCAAACGCAAATGTGCCGCCGAGCACCTCGCATTATCCGGCAGCGCCGAAGGCGCAGAAGCAGGAATTGCACACGCTGTCGGTGCTGGTCGACAACGAGCCGGGCGTGCTCGCCCGCGTGATCGGGCTTGTTCTCCGGCCGCGGCTACAATATCGAGTCGCTGACGGTGTCGGAGACCGAGCACCAGGCGCATCTGTCGCTGGTCACGCTGGTCACGACCGGCACGCCGATGGTGATCGAGCAGATCAAGAACCAGCTCGACCGCCTGGTGCCGGTGCACCGCGTCATCGACATGACGCTCGCCGGCAATTCAATCGAGCGCGAACTGGCCATGGTGAAAGTGCGCGGCAAGGGCGAGCACCGGGTCGAGGCGCTGCGCCTGGCCGACGCCTTCCGCGCCCGCGTGATCGACGCCACCACCGAAAGCTTCGTGTTCGAATTGACCGGCGCCAGCAACAAGATCGAGCAGTTCGTGGCGCTGATGCTGCCGCTCGGCCTGGTCGAGGTCTCGCGCACGGGCATCGCGGCCATCGCGCGCGGGCCGGAGGGGATGTAACCGACACCAGTCCATGCAGTTCGACGTTTTCCTGGCGCTCGCCGTGTTCGCTAACGTGATGGCGTTCACGCCGGGGCCCAACAACATCCTGCTCGCCGCCTCGGGCCTGAATTTCGGCTTCGCGCGCACCGTGCCGCATCTCATCGGCGTCGATGTCGGCTTTGTCGTGCTGCTCGCGGTCTTTGCCGCCGGCCTCGGCCTCATCTTTGCGGCGCTACCGGCCTTGCAACTCGTGCTGAAGATCGCCGGCGCCGCCTACATGCTGTGGCTGGCGTGGAAGGTGGCGAGCGCGCGGCCGACCGCGGATGGCGGTAGCGGCAATGCGCTGGGCAAGCCGATGACCTTTCTGCAGGCGGCGGCCTTTCAGTGGGTCAATCCGAAGGCGGTCGTCGCTGCGCTCAGCGGCGTCGCGGTCTACATGCGGCCCGGGCACGAGCGTGAGGATTTCGTCATCGTGCTCGCGGTGTTCGCGCTCGCCACGGCGCTGTCGACCGCCACCTGGGCGGGCTTCGGCGTGGCGCTGCGCCGTTTTTTGCGCGATCCCGTGCATGCGCGGATTTTCAACGCCGTCATGGGTCTGCTGCTGGTCGCCAGCATCTATCCGATCGTCACCGATTGAAGAAGCGCCGGGACTTGTGGCTCCGCGCCCGGCGTCCTAGAAGCAGGGCCGACATTATCGGGGTGTAAGCGAGGGTATCATGCGTGTTTATTACGACCGGGACGCCGATCTCAATCTCATCAAGGGCAAGAAGGTCGCCGTTATCGGCTATGGCAGCCAGGGCCACGCCCATGCGCTCAATCTGCGCGATAGCGGCGTGAAAGAGGTCGCGGTGGCGCTGCGCAAGACGTCCGCCGGCGTGAAGAAGGCCGAGGCCGAGAAGTTCAAGGTGATGGAGGTCGCCGAGGCCGCTAAATGGGCCGACGTGATGATGATGCTCACGCCCGACGAGCTGCAGGCCGACATCTATAACGATCATCTCGTGAAAAACATGAAGCAGGGCGCGGCGCTGATGTTTGCGCACGGGCTCAACGTGCATTTCAACCTGATCGAGCCGCGCGCCGATCTGGACGTGATGATGATCGCGCCCAAGGGCCCCGGCCACACCGTGCGCTCGGAATATTCGCGCGGCGCCGGCGTGCCGTGCCTGTTGGCGGTGCATGCCGACAAGTCGGGCAACGCGCATGAACTCGGCCTCTCCTATGGCGCGGCGGTCGGCGGCGGCCGTGCCGGCATCATCGAGACGACCTTCAAGGAAGAATGCGAGACCGATCTGTTCGGCGAGCAGACGGTGCTGTGCGGCGGCCTCGTCGAGCTGATGAAGGCCGGCTACGAGACGCTGGTCGAAGCCGGCTACGCGCCGGAAATGGCCTATTTCGAATGCGTGCACGAGGTGAAGCTGATCGTCGACCTCATTTACGAGGGCGGCATCGCCAATATGAATTATTCGGTGTCGAACACCGCCGAATACGGTGAATACATCTCCGGCCCGCGCGTCATTACCCCGGCGGTGAAGGCGGAGATGAAAAAGGTACTCGCCGACATCCAGTCCGGCCGCTTCACCAAGGACTGGATGCTGGAGAACAAGGTCAACCAGACGTCGTTCAAGGCGACACGCGCCAAGCTTGCCGAGCATCCAATAGAGCAGGTCGGCGCCAAGCTGCGCGAGATGATGCCGTGGATTAAGCAGCGGGCGCTGGTGGATAAGACCAAGAACTAGAGTGCCGCTTGCAACACCTCGGCAAGCCGCTAGTTTGGCGCGCATGGCCGGGGATGCAGCAGCAATAGATGAAAGCCGCACGGGAGTTAGCGCCGTCTCGCTGTCCGGCGTCGACGTCACCTTCCGCCTCGCCGGCGGCGGCAGCTATCGCGCGGTGACCGGCGCGACGCTCAATGTCGCCGACGGTGAATTCGTCGCCATCGTCGGGCCGACCGGCTGCGGCAAATCGACGCTTCTGAATATTGCCGCCGGCCTGTTGGCGCCTGCAGCGGGCGCCGTGGATATTTTCGGGTCATCGCTGACGGCGATCAACCGCCAGGCCGGTTATCTGTTTCAGGCCGACGCGCTGTTTCCCTGGAAGACGGCGGTGGAAAACGTTGCTATCGGGCTGGAGACGGCGGGCACGCCGACCGCCGAGGCGCGCCAGCGCGCACAGGACTGGCTAACCCGCGTCGGCCTCGGCTCGTTCGGCGACCGCTATCCGCACATGCTGTCCGGTGGGCAGCGCAAGCGGGTCGGTCTCGCGCAGGTGCTGATCCGCGACCCGAAGATTTTGCTGATGGATGAACCGTTCGGCCCGCTCGACGCGCAGACACGGCAAATCATGGGCAATCTGCTGCTCGATCTGTGGAGCGCCGACCGCAAGGCGGTTCTGTTCGTCACGCATGATCTCGAGGAAGCGATCGCGCTGTCCGACCGCGTCGTCATCATGTCGGCGGGGCCGGCTTCGCGCATCATCGGCGACTGGCGCGTGCAGCTCGCCCGTCCGCGCGACATTGGTGAGGTGAAGCTCGATCCGGCGTTTCACGATCTGCACCGCGACATCTGGCACAAGCTAAAGGCCGAGGTGATCAAGGGCTATGCACAGGCGGAGGGGGCATGATGCCGCGCACACAACTCCTCGCCTTGCAGGTGCTGGTCGCCGTGGTCGCGCTCACGGCATGGTATGTGCTCGCGACCTATCCGATCTTCGGCCACGTGGTGCTGCCGACGTTCTTCTTCTCCAATCCGGTCGATGTGGCGAGCCAGGTCGTCGACTGGTTCGTCACCGGCGTGATCTGGAAGCATCTGTGGGTGACGCTGGAAGAAGTCGATCCTCGCCTTCGTGCTCGGCTCGTTCGGCGGCGTTCTGGTCGGCTTCTGGTTCGCGCGCCAGCCACTGACCGCCGCGGTGTTCGATCCTTATGTGAAGATGGCCAACGCGCTGCCGCGCGTGGTGCTGGCGCCGATCTTCACGCTGTGGCTCGGGCTTGGCATCTGGTCGAAGGTGGCGCTGGGCGTGACGCTCGTCTTCTTCATCGTCTTCTTCAACGTCTATCAAGGCGTCAAGGAAGTGAGCCAGACGGTGCTCGCCAACGCGCGCATGCTGGGCATGAGCGAGCGGCAATTGATGCGCCACGTCTACTGGCCGTCGGCGCTGTCGTGGATGTTTTCCTCACTGCACACTTCGGTGGGATTTGCAGTGGTCGGCGCGGTGGTCGGCGAATACCTCGGCTCCGCGGCGGGCCTCGGTTATCTGATCCAGCAGGCGGAAGGCGTGTTTGATGTCGCCGGCGTTTTCGCCGGGATGTTCGTGCTCGCAGCTTTCGTCATTGTTATCGACACCGTGGTCACGCTCATCGAGCGGCGCCTGCTGGTGTGGCGGCCGCAGGCCGAGACGCGGAGTTGACGCCGCAGCATCCGCGTCGGTATTTTTCCGTACGGATTCTATACGCGGTTACCGCCAGCCGGTAAAATTTCCGCCGTTGTGAAAAATTGTCGAGAGATGCAACGCCGTGCGTTAGCGATTTGCGGTCAAAATGACGAGAACCGAGGCGGTACGTCTGCGTTCATCACGCGATGCCTGCCGCGCAAATTGCATGCAAGGTCGTCACATGAAGACGGCTCTCTCTCTCCGACGCTGGTGCCATTCGCCGAGGACCCGGGCGAGCGTCGCGCCGCGAAAACGCTGGACGAAATGGCCGCGCGCGAGCGCGAAAGCGAGGAGCGCCGCAAGATCTTCGAGGCCTCGCTCGACCTGATCCTGGCGGTCGATCGAAAGGGTAACCTCCTTCAGGTGAGCCCCAGCTCGGTGGCGATCCTCGGCTACCAACCGGAAGAAATGATCGGCCGCAGCGCCGCCCAGTTTGTCTACTCGGCTGATCTTGACAGCACCCGCGCCGAAATGCGCGCGGTTCGCCACGGCCGCGCTCTGCGCAATTTCGAGTCGCACTACGTGCTTAAGGGCGGGCGCGCGGTACCGCTGCAATGGAATGTCGTGTGGTCGGAGCCGGCGCAACGATATTTCTTCATCGCCCGCAATCCGCGCGGGCCGTGGCGGCGTAGCAATGCGACAATCGCAGGCCGGAATTGCCGGCGCGGGCATCCACTAGTCAGCGCCCGCGGGCTGGCTTATTGTCCGCGCCCACGTCGCTGCAAAAAGGTCAAGAAACACCGGGAGGAATTTATGTCCGCATCGTTCATTCGGCGGCTCGCCACATCGCTCGCCGCGTTGCTGCTGTCGTCCGGCCTCGCGCTAGCGCAGTCCAAGGTGACGCTGTCCATCGGCGGCGCTAGCTGCCTGTGCTACCTGCCAACCATGCTCGCCGAGCAACTCGGCGAATACAAGAAGGCCGGTGTCGACGTCGAAGTCGTTCAGTTCAAGGGCGGCTCCGAGTCGCTCAAGGCCGTGATCGGCGGCTCGGCCGACGTAGTCTCCGGCTATTTCGACCACACCGTCGAGCTCGCCGCGAAAAAGCAGATGCTGCAATCCTTCGTGGTCTATGATCGCTTCCCGGGCTTTGCGCTGGTGGTTTCGCCCAAGCATAACGCGGAGGTGATGGCGATCAAGGACCTCGCCAACAAGAGGGTCGGCGTCAGCGCGCCGGGCTCTTCGACCGACTTCTTCCTCAAATACATATTGACCAAATTCGGCGTCGACCCGAATTCGGTCGCCGTCATCGGCGTCGGCCTCGGCGGGTCGGCGATTGCAGCAATGGAGCAGGGGCAGATCGACGCCGCCATCATGCTCGACCCGGCGGTGACGGTGCTGGCCGACAAGTACAGCGACCTCAGGATCCTCAGCGACACGCGTAGCCAGAAGGACACGCTCGCGGTGTTCGGCGGCGAATATCCCGGCGGCGCGCTCTACACCCGCACCGAGTGGATCGCCAGCCACCCGAAGGAAGTGCAGGGCATGACCAATGCGATCATCTCCACGCTCAAGTGGATAGGCACGCACACACCCGAGGAGATCACCGACAAGATGCCGCCGGAATTCGTCGGCAAGGACAAGGCGCTCTACGTCGCTGCGCTTAAGGCCACGATGCCGATGTATTCGCAGACCGGCCTCATGGACCCGAAGGGCGCCGCCGCGGTGCTGGCAGTGTTCAGTCAGTCGTCGCCCGAGATCGCCAAGGCCAATATCGATCTGTCGAAGACCTACACCAACGCTTTCGTCGATAAGGCAAACAAATAAGTGGGATCAAATATATGCTCTCGCTCAGGCGCGAGAGCTATGCTGTCTTACGGCCTCATGGCGCGTCTTGCCATGAGGCCGTTTCATTTCACCAAGGACGATGATGCGCCGCCGCTTTGTCACCCTCGACGTGTTTACGCAGACGCGCTTTGCCGGTAACCCGCTGGCGGTCGCGCTTGAACCTGCCGGTCTTGATACGGCTGCGATGCAGACCATTGCCCGTGAATTCGGACTGTCGGAAACGGTCTTCGTCTTTCCGCCGGCCAAGCCATCGCACCGCGCCAGACTACGCATCTTCACGCCGGCGCGCGAACTGCCATTTGCCGGCCACCCGACGGTCGGGGCTGCCGTGTTGCTCGGCTGCATGGATGGCCACGGCAAGCGTGAGTTCGTGCTCGGCGAGACGGTCGGGCCGGTGCCCTGCCGCGTCAGTGCCGAGGCCAAGGATCGCGGTCACGCGCTGTTCGCCATTCCGCGGTTGCCGGCGCCGGATGGCATGCCAGGCAGCCGCGAGGCGGCTGCCGGCGCGCTTGGGCTTGCATTGGATGATATCGGGTTTGGCGGTTTGGAGGTCGCCGGCTGGTCGGCTGGCGTCGCGTTCGCGTTCGTCCGGCTGCGCGGGCTTGAGGCGGTCCGCCGCTGCACGCTCGATCTCGCGAAGTGGGATAAGGCCTTCGGCGGCGTCGGCACGGCTTCGGCTTTCGTATTCTGCAAGGAGACAGTGGACGCAGCCAATCATTTCCACGCGCGCATGTTCGCGCCGCGCATGGGCGTCACCGAAGATCTGGCGACCGGTTCTGCGGTTGCGGCTTTCGCCGGATTGCTGGCGGCAAGCACCGATTCCGCGGATGGCGAGCACAGCTTGCGGATTGAGCAGGGCTATGAGATGGGCCGGCCGAGCCTCATCGATCTGACGTTGACAATCAGCACAGGAAAGCTCGCGGCGGCGACGATCGGCGGCCATGCGATCATCGTCAGCGAGGGCGCGATTGAAGCGTGACGCAATCTTCCGAGCCGGACATCCGCATTATCTCGATTGAACGGCTGCAGCTGTCGTTCGAGTCGAAGCCGTGGTCCTACGCGGACGCGCGCCGCTCCGAAATCGACGCTTATTTCAGCGCACTCCAGGGCGAAAAGCTGGCGCTGTGGAACGGCCACGTGCTGCCGCTGCACCGCCAGGTTGTGAGCGCCGGCGTCTTCCGTGGTGCTTATCTGGAGACCGACTATGCGAGTTTCGCTGCCTGGAAGCATTGGGGGGTGGAAGCCGTCAGGCGTTCACGATTGCTTTGCCTCGGCCGCCATTATGGCCGCCGACGGCGCGTTTTTGCTGGGCGTCATGGGGACGCATACGTTGCACGCGGGCGACATCTATTTTCCCTCGGGCACGCGGGATCCCGATGATATCGTTGACGGCCGTGTCGATCTGGACTTTATCGTGCGCCGCGAACTCAAAGAGGAGACCGGCCTCGACGCCAGCGAACTGCGCGAGGACCCCGGATGGACCACGGTCGCCGACGGCGCGTTGATCGCGCAGATCAAGGTCTTTCGCGCCGACCTCAGCGCCGACAACCTGCGCCAGCGCATTCCCTAGCGCCTTGCGCCGCAGCGGCAGCCGGAGTTTTCCGACATTCGCATCGTGCGCGGACCGGCGGATTTCGATCCCGCCATGCCGCGCTTTGTGACCGCATTTCTCGAGCATAATTGGCGCGCCCGATGATCCCTTGCCAAGCGCGCGCCGTCGGCGTGGACTAGGGCCGCCATGAAACTCGAGAACCTCGCCCAGCAGTTCCGCATCGACAAGGCGGACAAGTTTCGCCTGTCCGACCACGATCCCGCCGACTGTTCCGGCCTCACCATCGACAAGGGCGAGGCAAAAACCATTCTCGACGAGGGCGTCGCGCGGCTCTCCGATCTGCAGGAAAAGCTTTACGCCAGCGGCAGCTGGGCGGTGTTGATCGTGCTGCAGGCGATGGATGCCGCCGGCAAGGACAGCGTCATCAAGCACGTCATGACCGGCTTGAACCCGCAGGGCGTCGACGTGCACGCTTTCAAGCAGCCGAGCGCGGAAGAGCTTGCCCACGATTTTCTCTGGCGCGCCGTCAAGGAGCTGCCGCAGCGGGGCAAGATCGGCATCTTCAACCGTTCATATTACGAGGAGGTGCTGGTCGTGCGGGTGCATTCGGAGGCGCTGGAAAAGGAACGGCTGCCGGCGGGCTTGGCCGGCAAGGACCTTTGGAAAGAGCGCTTCCATGAGATCCGTGCCTTCGAGCGACACCTGGCGGAGAACGGCACGCTGGTCCTGAAATTCTTTCTCAATGTCTCGAAGGATGAGCAGCGCAAGCGCTTTCTCGACCGCATCGACCAGCCGGCCAAGCGCTGGAAGTTCTCCATGGCCGACGTTGCCGAGCGCAAGCTCTGGGACAAATACATGGAGGCCTATGGCGAGATGATCGGCGAGACCAGCCGGCCGGAGGCGCCCTGGTACGTGGTGCCGGCCGACAACAAATGGTTCACCCGGCTGGTCGTGGCGGCGGCATTGGTGGAGGCGCTCGACGATCTCAAACTTGAATATCCGAAGGTGAGCGGCAAAGCGCTTGACGAACTGGAAGCTGCACGCAAGGCACTGAAGGCGGAGAAGCCCTGAGCCGCGTCTACCAGACCAGCGGGATGAGGCGATAGCGCGTCTGCCGGCAATAATCGGGATAACCAGGCAGGTTGCGCATTAGGAAGCGTTCCTCGCCGATGAGACGCCAGGCGAGCACCGGCAGCAGCGTGAGCACCAGCGGCAAACTCCGGGACGAGCCGAGAGCGAGTGGAATGCAGATCATCAGCAGCAGCGCGCCGGCGTACATGGGGTGGCGCACGACCGCATAAAGCCCGGTGGAAACGACCGGCTGGTTCGTTTCGACGGTGATCGTCGAAGCGGCAAAGCTGTTCTGCTTCATCACCACGAAGAAGATGACAAAACTCGCGACGATGCCGATATCGGCAGCGATCGTGATCCAAGCCGGCACATTCGACCAGTGCCAGCGGCGGTCCAAGCCGGGGAGCACGACCAGCAGCAGGAAGCCCGCCATCATCAACGCGAAAATGATTTTCTGTGTGGGCTCCTGCTCGGCCCTGGGCCCGGCCCGCATGCGGCGCTCGATTATAGCCGGGTCGTGCCGCCAAAAAATTGGCGCCGAGGGCGATGCTCGATCCGATGAAGACGATGAGGAAGAGCCAGCCTTGCCAATAGGCGGGAGTCCCGGCGCAAGTGAACAGCAAGGCTGCCAGAAACAACACGAAAGCCAGTTGCCGCGGCCATGCGCGGCGAATGAGAGCGGCTCGTCGTTCGTCCATGAATTCGTGCCTCCAGCGCGAACAGTTAACACTTCTGACCCATCTGGCGCTTGCGCCGGCGGGGTCGTTTCCGCTAGAAGCGGCCTGCGGTTAACGCGAACTTTACCTTGTTCCGCGAGCTTAGCCGTTGAAGATGAGGTTCTTGAGGCAATGACGACGCGGCAGGAAATCTGCGCGATCGAGCGGGCGGCGCAAGCCGACGCCGCTGCCTCCCTCATTCTGGGCGCGCTCCTTCTGCTTACCCGCCCCTGAGGGCCGGCTGGGCGTTTCGCGCCTGGGCACTCGGGGGAGCGATGGACGAGCAACCCCGTTAGAGCGCCCGAGCGGCGCATTCGATCAGAAGGATCACGACCATGAGCACCCCGACCCAGTCCGAGAAGGACCGCGTCGTCATCTTCGACACCACCTTGCGCGACGGCGAGCAATGTCCCGGCGCGACCATGACGCATGAAGAAAAGCTCGAAGTCGCCGAGCTGCTCGACACGATGGGCGTGGACATCATCGAGGCCGGCTTTCCCATCGCCTCCGACGGCGACTTCGCGGCCGTCCACGAAATCGCCAAACGCGCCAAGAATTCGGTGATTTGCGGCCTCTCGCGCGCCGGCTTCAAGGACATCGACCGCTGCGCGGAAGCGATCAAGCCGGCCAGGCGCAAGCGCATTCATACGTTCCTGTCTACCTCGCCGGTGCACATGAAATACAAGCTGCAGAAAGAGCCGCACGAAGTCTATGAAATGGTGATCGCGCAGGTCACCCGCGCGCGCGGCCACACCGACGACGTCGAATGGTCGGCCGAGGACGGCACCCGCACCGAATTCGATTTCCTCTGCCGCTGCGTGGAGGCCGCCATCAAGGCCGGCGCCACCACCATCAACATCCCCGACACCGTCGGCTATACGGTGCCGGAGGAATATCGCCGCCTTTTCGAAAGAGTGCGCCAGGCCGTGCCCAATTCCGACAAGGCGCGCTTCTCGGTGCATTGTCACGACGATCTCGGTATGGCGGTCGCCAATTCGATTGCCGGCATCGAGGGCGGCGCGCGGCAGGTCGAATGCTGCATCAATGGCATCGGCGAGCGCGCCGGCAATGCTGCTCTGGAAGAAGTGGTGATGGCGATCAAGACGCGTAACGACGTGCTGCCGTTCTGGACCGGCATCGACGCCACCATGCTCACTCGCGCCTCCAAACTTGTCTCGGCGGTAACCTCGTTCCCGGTGCAGTACAACAAGGCGATCGTCGGGCGGAATGCCTTCGCCCATGAGAGCGGCATCCACCAGGACGGCATGCTCAAGCACACGCAGACCTACGAGATCATGACGCCGGAGTCGGTCGGTGTGAAACAGACCTCGCTGGTGATGGGCAAGCACTCGGGGCGCCACGCCTTTGTGCACAAGCTAGAAGAGCTCGGCTATCACCTCGGCGACAACCAGGTGGAGGACGCCTTCGTCCGCTTCAAGGCGCTCGCCGACAAGAAGAAACAGATCTACGACGAGGACATCGAGGCGCTGGTGGACGAGGAGATCGCCACCGCGCACGACCGCATCAAGATCATCTCGCTCACGGTGATCGCCGGCACCATGGGGCCGCAGTCGGCGACGCTGTCGCTCGACATCGATGGCAAGCATGTCACCACGCAATCGACCGGGAATGGCCCGGTGGACGCGATCTTCAACGCCATCCATGAGCTAGTGCCGCACGAGGCCAAGCTCGAGCTCTACCAGGTGCACGCGGTGACCGAGGGTACCGATGCGCAGGCCGAGGTTTCGGTGCGGCTCTCCGAGCAGGGCCGGGCGGTGACCGCCAAGGGCGCCGACCCCGATACGCTGGTGGCGTCCGCCAAGGCCTATCTCGGCGCGCTCAACAAACTTTTGAGCAAGCGGCAGCGGGGGGCGGGAATCGAGACCCGCATCCACTCGACCGACGTCGGCTGATATTCGCGGTTTGCGACAATGCCGCGCTCAAAGGGGCGCGGCATTAGTCGGCAACGCGGCAACGCGCCAATACCTGCGTCGTTTCATTCTGAATATTCGTAAATCTACATTGCGCGCAATTAATCTCTGTCCAAATTTTAACTTGAGGAAAAGTCGGTGCCTCATTCTACTAGGCGCATCTGAAACGTCATTGGAGGATTCTCATGTGGAAGACTGTTCTTGCCGGCACGACCGCGCTTGCGATCGCCGGCACGACGTTGGCCTACGCGCAGCGGTCAGCGGATCCTGACCGCGCGCATCACTGGCGCCCGAGCGCGGCGGATATCACCGCGTTCGGCGACGCACGCATCGCCGCGATTCATACCGGCCTCGCATTGACTCCCGACCAGGAGAAGATGTGGCCGCCGGTGGAAGGCGCGCTGCGCGATCTCGCCAAGCAGCGCTCGGCCCGCTTTGCCGCGCGTGCCAGCGCCGACCGCCCGACCGATCCGATCGAGCGCCTGAGCCTGCGGGCGCAGGAGATGTCGGATCGCGGCGCCGCGCTAAAGAAGCTCGCCGACGCGACCGGCCCGCTCTACAAGAGCCTCGACGACGGACAGAAGCACCGCTTCGTCATGCTCGCCCGGCTCGGCGGCGAGCGTGGCGATCATTGGCGCGGCCATCACGAATGGCGGCATCGCGAACTCGGCGGTCCAGGCAACGAGGCGCCGAAGCCGCAGTGAAAAGCCAGTGGCGAACGGTGGCCAACGCGTTCCTCCCTGAGCCACGCCGCCATTCAGAAAAGCCGCCGGGCAATGCAACCCCGGCGGCTTTTCTCTTGTCTCTTGCCGCATCGGCAACTGCCGCGCGCGGCTGGACACTCCGGTTTCGCTTTGCTAAGGCACCCCGGCCACGCGGGAAACCTCCCGCATCCGGCGATCCGGGCGCATAGCTCAGTTGGTAGAGCAGCTGACTCTTAATCAGCGGGTCACAGGTTCGAGCCCTGTTGCGCCCACCAATAATTTCAATAACTTAGTACATATCGGCGCTGAACTGGAAAATGTCGTGTCCGCACTGTGTCCGTACTCGCAGTGGAGGTGATGAAGAGTTTCGGGCTCGGCCTGAACAGGGCGTCTGGTAGAAATCGTCCGAAGCTGCGCCGAGGACCCCCGAAGCGTCAGCAGGTGTCAATCAGATGGCTCCCTCACATTCTGAACGAGCGGTTTCCTAAACCGTTGCCGCCGATATTGCCCTGCATCCTGCAGTTCCGTTTCATCCAAAAATTCGTGTTTTTTGGCTAATCGCAGTCCATATACTCTAGCCCTTTCCGACCCTGTAATGAGGAGTTCGGCGGGAAATCGGGTGAGAAAAACTTCGACGGCCCCTTTCGAGACCCGTCGACTTGAGAGTGTCGCTCCGACAAAGCTGGTGCGGCGGAGGGGAGGACGCCAGAATATCGACCAAACTCGGATCCGACAAGACTTCCAGTTTCGCAATTTTTTTCAAGCTTACAGGTAGCACTACAAGTAAACTCAATCCGAGATGCGTCCATCAGCTCGTAGGTGGTGAGCGCATCAACAGAGCCACGATAGTACCGGACACGAACGTGAGAGCAGCAATTGACCCAATTGCCCATGCAAGGCCAAAGAAGTCGGCGATGAGACCCGCTGAGAGAGCGCCGATTGCATAGCCAAGGTCCCGCCAGAAACGATAGACGCTAAGCGAGCGGGCTCGCCAAGTCGGATGCGAATCATCCGACACAGCCGCGATCAGGCTCGGATAGACCATAGCTGTTCCCAGCCCGAGCAAGAGACTGCCGACCAGCCACCATTCAAACGACTGAGTGAGTGCCGTGAGGAAAAGTCCCCCTGCCTGTACCCACATGCCGACGACGATTAGTCCCTTGCGACCCCAACGGTCACTTAGAGGACCAGTGGCAACCTGAAGAATGCCCCACGTTGCCGGGTAAACAGCTTTCAATATGCCGATGCGTTCGACGCCTAATCCGAACGACGCAAAGAATAGCGGGAAAATGCCCCAACTCATGCCGTCATTGAGATTGTTGACGAGGCCAGCCTGACAGGCTGCAAATAGATTGCGGTCGCCAAAGGAAGTGAGCGCAAAGATTTTCCAAAAATCTACAGGTTCGCTATGCGTCTTATGCCCGTGAGCCTCAAGCCGAACATGATCTCGCGTGTCGCGAACCAGCAATGCAGAAAGTGCAAGGCCCACGGCGGCGTACCCGATACCGAGATAGAAAGGGGCAGGCCGTAGCCCATAATGCGCGGCGATATAGCCGGTATGGAATGCGGTTACGCCAACTGCGAGATAACCAGCAAATTCATTTAGACCGACAGCCAAGCCGCGCGATTTCGGCCCGACCAAGTCGACCTTCATTATGACGGTCATCGACCACGCGAAGCCTTGATTGATGCCGAGCAGCGCGTTGGCAGCGATGACCCATTCCCAGCTTGGTGCCCACATGACCATGAACGGTACGGGTAGTCCGAATAGCCAGCCGATAACGAGGACACGTTTACGACCCCAAATATCGGCGAGATGACCGGAAACAAGATTGGCGAGCGCTTTGACCACACCGAAGCTGACGATGAACGAGACAACTAGGGTTGTTGATGCGATCCTGAATTCTTCTGAGCCAATCAGCGGCACAACGGTCCGCTCAAGGCCGACCATTCCGCCGACGAAAGCGTTGATTAAAACAAGCAGAGAAAACTGCTGCCAATTCGCTCGCAACCCAAGCGTAATGCTGCCTGTCATTCGACGGCAGCCGCGATGCCGGAATTAGCCGCTCGGATTTGCGCCGCCTGCGGCGGGACCGGAGGTACATCAGCGAGCATCGCGTTCAAGAACGCATTTGCATCTTCAATTCGAAACGCCTTGTTATGACGCTTCTCGAAGCCAATTGTAGATGTCGGTTTGCCACTTAAGCTGCGTCCGCAAACTGAGCCGGAATATGCGCCCGGCAATACCTCTAGATAATCCGGCAGCGACTTGAGCTTTTGAACGCTGCCAAAAAGGGCACGCGCTCCTTCCTCGGCGCTCGTCGCGAGTTCGGTTCGGCCAAGATCGCCTACCATAAGCGTGTGGCCGGTCAGCACGAACCAAGGTTCACTGGAGCGTGTGTGGTCTGTAACGACCAGAGATATATGCTCTGGTGTATGTCCGGGAGTGTGAAGAATTTTGATAGTCACGTTTCCCAGTTCCAGCACGTCGTCTTCAGAAACCCCTCGGAATGGAAAAGTTACGCTCGCCTTCGCGAACAGCACATATTCGGCCCCAGCGGCGTCGGCCAGTGCGCGGCCAGCAGAGAGATGGTCGGCATGAAGGTGCGTATCAATAACGTAGAGAATGCGCATTCCTGTTTCTTCGGCGGTGCGGAGATAGGGTCCAACGTCGCCAAGGGGATCAACGACTGCTGCGGAAGCCTTCCCGCCGCATCCGAATAGATAGGACGCGGCCACGGGGTCGGTGTGCAAAAATTGGCGCAAGATCATCACGCAACTCCATATCCGGCAGCTATCCGCGCTGGCAGCGCGCCTTGACAGTCCGTCGTCAATCAATTATTCGCTTGAACGATATAATTCTGCTGCGAGCGCGATGTCAACTCTGGGTCCGAAGCAAGCGCTATTTGAACAATTCGCCGCTATCGCGAAAGCGCTTGGGCATGGCCATCGCCTTGAACTGTTGGAACAGCTTGCTCAAGGCGAGCGCAGCGTTGAAGTCCTTGCGGACCGAACCGGCCTATCGGTTGCCAATGCGTCGCAGCATTTGCAGCAAATGAAACGCGTCGGCCTCGTAACGACGAAACGTCACGGCAAGTTCGTTTATTACACCCTCGCTGACGATGGCATCCTTGATGTTCTTACGGCACTACGCCGGATTGCAGAACGCAACGTCGCCGAAGTTGAGCGCATTGTTCGCAGCTATTTCGACAAGCGCGATGAACTAGAGCCGGTTTCCCGCAAAGAGCTTCGGAAGCGAATGCGCGCGAGAACGGTCACCGTTTTGGACGTGCGTCCGCCGGATGAGTTCGCGTTAGGACACTTGCCAGGAGCGGTGAACATTCCGATGCGGGCGCTTAACGCGCGACTTGCTGATCTCGATCCCACACAGGAAATCGTTGCTTACTGCCGAGGCGAATATTGCGTGCTTTCCTTTGAGGCTGTCGCGCTGCTTCGCGCCCGTGGTTTCAATGTGCGGCGATTGGAAGATGGTCTGCCTGAATGGCGTGCTGCCGGAATGCCTGTCGAAATCGGAAGCGTCTAGGCGCTGGGGAAAGTGTTGTCGACTTATCGTTTGATAGTTTGGGAGGAAAGTCATGAGCGCAGTCGAAGCAAACGTGCAAAGCGCCCAATATGTAGACTTCTGGAATACCGTCTTGGTTCCAAAATTCATCGAATACAAGCACATCCTGGTCGACGGGCTGACCCACCATAGCGAAGCCATTTTTCCATCGTTGCCGGTCAAAGAGGGCGACAGGGTTCTCGACATTGGCTGTGGATTTGGCGACACCGCAGTCAAGCTGGCCCGGCGTGTAGGTCCGAGCGGTCATGTGGTCGGACTGGATTGCTGCGAGGCATTTCTCCAGTACGGGCGAAAGGACGCCGCACGTCTCGGCGTGAAGAATATTACGTTCGTCAGCGGTGATGCCCTGCTCGACCGTTTCGACCCTGAGTATGATTTTGTCTTTTCGCGCTTCGGAACGATGTTTTTCGCCAATCCGGTGGTAGGACTGCGAAACATGCGGAAGGCACTGAAACCGGGCGGGATCATGACACACATCGTTTGGCGCACAAGAAGCGACAATCCGTGGCTCAGTATGGCCAAGGACGTTGTGCTGAAGTTTTTGCCACCGCCCGGCGAGGATGCTCTCACCTGTGGACCGGGGCCGTTTTCAATGGCGGACGAAGCAACGGTCGCCAAGATGATGGAGATTGCCGGTTACAGCGACATCACCTTCAAGCGGGTCGACGCCCCGGTGCTGGTCGGAAAGACAGTTCAAGATGCCGTAAACTTTCAACTTGCCATCGGCCCCGCCGGCGAAGTCTTCAGAGAGGCCGGCGCAGAGGCCGAGGCAAAGCGAACCGAAATTGAAGCTGCGCTAGCGGCAGCCATCAATTCTCAAAAGAAAGATGCCGACGGGATCGTGATGGATTCGTCTTCCTGGGTGATATCCGGCAAGAACCCAGCCTAACGTGTGATTGCGGCAGCCTCTCGCAATCAAGGAGCAACACAAATCTAACACCCGCAGCCGCGCTTTTCGCTTTTTGCCGGCTTGTTGCAGCAACACTCAATACGCACAAGATTCTATCCCAATCGAGGCCATCGGCACGCAGATAACCACGACATTCAGAGTTGCTGTTGCCGTCGACGGTATTACAATCTGTGCATGGCTAGACAATTAGTTATCTCTGAGCTGCAGTGAGTCAGATGGACAAGCTTGCGGAACCGTGCGCGGATGCGTGTTGCGCGCCGCCGCCGTTGAAATTGCCGAGAAACCCGGCAGGCGACCGCATCGCACTTATTCGAGCGGTATTCCGTCTTGAATGGCTAACGATTGGCTGGATGAGCATCGAAGCGGTCGTGGCCCTCGTTTCCGGCCTAGCCGCGGGCAGCCTCGTTCTGATCGCATTCGGGTTGGATAGCGTCATCGAGTTGATATCTGCCGGAGTGCTCATGTGGCGACTTTCAGTCGAGCTTCGGCATGGGCAAGCATTTTCTGAAGATGCCGATCGGTTTGCGAGCCGGATTGGTGGGGTGTTGCTATTTTTGCTTGCGGCTTATGTGGTGCTTGCTGCGGGATGGCATCTATGGACCGAGCAGGGCGAGGATTTCTCCTTACCGGGATTGATCCTGACGGCTTTGGCGATCCCAATCATGCGGTATTTGGCGCGCCACAAGATCGATCTTGCCGATAAGCTGGGTAGCCGCGCATTGCGAGCGGACGCAATGGAATCAATCACGTGCGGGTGGTTATCGCTGGTGGCGGTTGTGAGCCTTGCGGCACAAGCTCTCTTTGGATTTTGGTGGATCGACAGCGTCGGTTCACTTGCGATTGTGTGGCTGCTCGTTAAAGAGGGCCGAGAGGCATGGAAAGGTGAGGCATGTTGTGATGATTGCCATTAAGTCGGGTCTATTCATGAGCGTCCGGGCAACGCTTGACCTCTATCGTCACATGAGAAAGTCCGGGCAGGCCTGAGAGCCGCCTTTTGTAGAAATCAGGACCGTTCGGGTCGTCGGATACCAACGAAATGATAGCAGCGAGATGACCGGGGCCTACCCGCCACAGATGAAGATCGGATAGGCGATCACCGTGCTGCTCAAGACGCGCGGTGATTTTTCGTGCCAAAGCCGGGTCTGGACAAGCGTCGAGAAGGACCGCGCCTGCTGAGCGGACAAGTGTCCATGACCAACTGAGGATAACAACTGTCGCAACTAGACCCATCAGTGGGTCCATCCAAACCCATCCGAATTGCCGACCTGCGACTAGACCGATGATAACGAGCACCGAGACCGCCGCGTCCCCCATTACATGCACGAACGCAGCTCGCAAGTTATGGTCGCGATGAAAGTAGTCGTTTACATGCGCGTGGTCATCGTCATGGTCATGAGCGTGCCCATGGTGACGGTCGTGGTCATCGCGCAAGAGGAAAGCACTAAGCAGGTTGACACCAAGCCCAAGTGCCGCAATCGGAATGGCCTGATTGAAGGCAATCGGCACGGGGTTAAGAAAACGGTCCACGCTTTCGTAGCCGATAAACAACGCAATCATTGCTAATGCTATCGCGCTCGTAAATGCGGCTAGATCACCGAGTTTGCCCGTACCAAATGCCAATCGCTCATCAAATGCGTAACGCCGCGCGTAGGTATATGCCAAGGCAGCAATAAGGAGTGCACCTGCGTGGGTAGACATGTGAAGCCCATCGGCGATGAGCGCAACTGATCCGAACCACAGGCCACCGATAATTTCGGCAATCATCATCGTCGTACAGATCGCAATAACAAACCAAGTCTTCCGCTCATTCCGTTCATGCGCTTCGCCGAGGATGACGTGAGAATGGCGAAAATCCTCAATCGAATGGGAGTGCATGGGGCTCGTCCGTTTTAGTTGCTGCCGATATGTATCACAATTTTGCAGTGGGCAGAGCGGACTCAAGCCGACTACTTTGGAATGGTCGAATCTGCGACCGTGAACGGACCTGCGTCGCCTTGATCGATCTCTTAAAGAGACTCTTCGGTGTCAACATACTTACTGCCGTTCAACCAGGCAGATACCTCACGCCGCGGCTAGGGCAAGGGCTAAACCTGTGTCCAGCGGGGCAGAGAGCCGATCTGGAATTGTTTGGACGTGTTTAGCTACTGAAGCGCTTCGTTGACCAAAGTCAATGTGCATGATTGGCACTGAACCAGGAATTAACGTATTCGGTAACTCGCGTGACAAGCTGCGCATGACTGCGTGACCTCATGAATGGCGCGGCTGACATTGCGCATCGTATCGAGCGACGGTGATACCGAGGCGTCCTGCAAAACAATGACCAAACGACTTGCCGCATGGTGCATACTGGTTCCCATGTCCTGCATCGGTTTCGGAAAAAAGGGGGCCATATGAGCGGCGTCATGGGCGGTTAGCGAACTCATTCCAAGGTGCTGTTCGGCGATCTTTGCAGCCTCATCAAACTTGGTGTCCGCGATGTCACCTATGATTTCATTTAGCGTCGCAAGATGATCTCGCATATTGCCGAGCATATGCTCCTGCATAGGTTCCGGCAGGCGGACAAGTTCGCGAGTATCTTGAGCTTGGCTGGGGCCAACAGCAGCGACCAAAAATAGCAGTATGGCCAAACGAATACGTCGCATATAATTGTTTCCTTTCGAAGCCGCGGTTGGCTAGAATCGACACTAATGAGTTAAGGGGACCTCGAATAATTGCCACTGATCGTCAGGCACATCGAATTTACTCGCGAATGATTCCGTTTTGTTCTCGTTTCGATTCTGTGCTGTTCACCCCAAAGACGCCCGCGATTGCCAGCTACGGCAATTATTCGAGGTCCCCTTAAGCCTCCGATCTTGCTCGCCAGTTAGATAGGCAACCTGATGCAGGCACGCAGGCCGCCGCCCGGCCGGTTGGCCAAAGTGAGATCACCGCCATGCGCCTGCACGATCGATTGCGCAATCGCCAGCCCCAGCCCGGTCCCGCCGGTATCGCGATTGCGCGAGTTTTCCACCCGATAGAACGGCTGGAACACTCGCGGCAACTCCGTATCGGGTATTCCCGCTCCGTCGTCGTCGATGGTGATCGCGATCGTATTGCCGGTGGTGGCGATTGTGGCTTGCGCGCGCTTGCCATATTTCACCGCGTTGTCGAGTAGATTGGTGAGCGCGCGCTTCAGGGCGCCGGGTTGGCAGTCGTGGATTAGCGCCGCCGCCGGCTGCATAGTCACCGGCAGCCCGGCGTCGGCCATGTCGTCCACCACGCTTTCAAGCAGCGCGGCGATGTCGACTTTCCGGTGCGGTTCCGCGCGCACCTCATCCCGGGCGAAGGCCAATGTGTTCCCGATCATCTCGTCCATTTCGCCGATGGTGGCCAGCATCTTGTCGCGCTCGTCGGCGTCTGCGACCTCCTCGGTGCGAAGCCTTAGCAAAGTCAGCGGCGTGCGCAGATCGTGCGACAAGGCTGCCAGCATCTGGGTGCGGCTCTCGATCAGCCGGCGCAAGCGTTCCTGCATCCGGTTGAAGGCGCGCGCGGCCCGCTGCATTTCGATAGTGCCCGTCTCGGCCAGGGGCTCGGCCGTAACGTCGCGGCCGAGGCGGCCGGCGGCTCCGGCCAGCAATCCCAGCGGCGCGGTGACGCGGCGCACCGCCCAGACCGAGACCGCGAGCACGATCACGCCCATCAGCGCCATCGAGATAATGAATTGCCACGACACCGAGGGCGCTCCCTGCGGCAGCGTGGTGGCGAACGACAGCCATTGCCCGTCGCTCAGTTGGACCGCCACTTGCAGGCCACGCCAGACGCCGAAGGCACCGAAGTTCGGTCCCATCATGCCTTGCATCATCGCGCCCATACCGCCCATGCCACCCATCGGCCCCGGATACGGTTGTCGATCGAACGGCGGGCCGAAGGGCGCGCCGGTCTGCCGGTTCGCCGGCTCCAGCACTGCCGCCCGCACTTGCCGGCCGGGCCGGTCGGGAAGTTGCTGGCGCACATAATCTTCCACCGCCTGGGCGGCATTTTCGGCATCGCTCGGCGGCAATTGCGGCGGCTCGCCCGAGAGCGCGACACGGAATGTAGGATCACTTAAGGCCGCTACGATGCGAGAGCGCCAGTCAAGCGGCGCTTCTTCGACCAGGCGGGAGAGATTGGCGACGCGCTGCGCCGCTGCGAAGCCGCCGATCGCACGCACCGCCTGCTCACGCGCGCCGGCATAGATCCAAGCACCGATCGAATGCGAGATCACCAGGCCAACCAGCAGGACCAGGAGTGTTTGGCCGAACAGACTTTTGGGCAGGAAACGGGTCATTCCCGGCTCACCTCGGGAGTAAAGATGTAGCCGCCACCCCACACGGTTTTAATGAGTTTCGGATCGCTCGGATCGTGCTCGACCTTCTTGCGCAGTCGGCTCACTTGCGTGTCTATACTGCGGTCGAAGCTATTGGCCGCGCGGTGGCGCGCCAGATCAAGCAACTGATCGCGGCTCAAGGTGCGCTGCGGATGCTCGACCAGCGCCAGCAACAGATCGAATTCGCCGGTACTGAGTGGCACTGCGACCCCGTCATCGCCGAGCAATTCGCGTTTGTCGACATCGAAGGTCCAGCGCTCGAAGCAGTAGCACTTGGACTTTTCCTGATGGACCGTGGGATCGCGCGAACGATTGCGCCGCAGCACCGCACGAATGCGCGCAATGAGCTCGCGGCTGCCGAATGGCTTAGGCAGATAATCGTCCGCGCCCATTTCCAGCCCGATCACTCGGTCGACTTCGTCGCCTTTGGCGGTGAGCATGATGATCGGAACATCGGTCTCGGTGCGCAGCGAACGGCACAGCGACAGCCCATCCTCGCCCGGCAGCATTAGGTCGAGCAGGATGAGATCGATGTTGGCGTCAGCCAGCATCCTGCGCATGGCCTTGCCGTCGCCGGCGGTGCTGACGCGAAAGCCTTCTTTGGCGAGCGCGTGCGACACGAGATCGCGCATCTCGCGGTGGTCGTCGACGATCAGGATGTGCGGACTTTCGTTCATACAGTGAATTTAGTTCGCGCCGTGCCATTTGGGGCAAATAAATTGTAACGAATTCTGACGGTTGGCCACTCTGACACATTTGGTCACAAAATCGCGCTCCGCCGACAAACTTGAGTGACAAGCAGCGATCTTAATGTCTGCAACGAGGGCGATAGCGATTACAAGTAAAAGGAGCAATCCAATGAAACCGCGAAAAATTCTGATTGGCCTCGGCGTTGCGGCTGCAGTCGCCGCGGGAATGGGGGCTTACAGCTTTAGCGCCGCAGCGCAAGACAGCTCCGGCTACGGCCCGGGCACGATGGACAGCTATGGACCGGGTTATGGTCGAGGTTATGGCCCGATGCACGGCTACGGCCCTGGCTACGATCACATGCGCAGCTACGACAGTGATCGCGACAGCGCCCAAGGGCAAGGCAATGGCCCAGGCTACCACATGCGCGGTCGGGGTGGCGGTTACGGCCCGGGCATGATGCAGGGCTACGTCTCCGGTTACGGGCACGGGATGATGGGCTGGTAGCGCGCAGCGCGGCGGCTTCTTCAATTCGATCAATAAACACATCGACAAACAAAGGAGACATGCGATGCGTGCACGAACACTGATTGGCGCCGGACTTGCGGTAGCGCTTGCTGCTGGCATTGGCGCTTACAGCTACAACGCCAAGGCGCAAGGCGGCCCAGGCAATGGCCCGGGCTGGATGATGGGTGGCGGCGGACCCGGCAGCACCGGTGGCGGCCAATGGAATTGCCCGGCCTTCGGGCAGGACGGCGGGCCCGGCCCCGGACAAGGTTACGGCCCGGGTTACCACATGCGCGGTTGGGGCGGTGGCTATGGCCCCGGGATGATGGGTGGCGGCGGCTCGGGCATGATGGGTGGCTACGCCCACGGTTATGGCCCCGGCATGATGTACGGCCAAGGCTACGCCAACCAAGGTGACATGAAATTGACCACCGATCAGGTCAAGAACTATCTCACGCAGATGATCCGCAATCCGAACTTGACGGTCGGTGACCTCAAGGAAAAAGACGCCGACACGATCGTCGCGGAGATCGTCACCAAGCAAGGCAATTCCCTGGTGCAACGCCTCGATTTCAATCGGCACAATGGTTTCGTTCAGCCGGAGCAATGACCATGGGATATGGATACGGACCACAATGGGGAATGATGGGCGGTTACGGATATGGATACGGGCCGGTCCACATGATCATTTGGGTCATGGTGCTAATCGCTATCGTTGCACTCGTCGTCTGGTTGGTGCGCTCGGCTGGTGGGCTTGGCGCGCCTCAACTACCGCCGCGGCGCTCGACCGGGCTCGATGTGCTTGAAGAGCGTTACGCGCGTGGCGAGATAAACCGCGACGAATACCTACAGAAGAAGCGAGATATGGCCGGCTAGTTCGCTGGGATGCGCGCCCACAAAGGACGGTCAATGCTATCGCTGATGTTCGCCAGCGCCCAGGCAAAATCGGCCTAGAGCTGGCAGCATTGGGCGCTGGCGCACGAGCAATTCTCCTAACGCCCAGCGCGCCCTATCACGTCCATCAATTCCGCAACCTTGCGGCGTTGGTCGGCTTTGTCGCCGCTCGAAATCGCGTGGTTGACGCAATGCGCGACGTGGTCGCGCAGGATTTCCTCCTCCACCCGGCGCAGCGCAGCACGCACCGCGCCGATCTGCGTCACGATGTCGATGCAATATCGCTCCTCCTCGACCATGCGAGCGAGGCCGCGCACCTGGCCCTCGATGCGGTTAAGCCGTTTGAGCTTTGGCGTCTTGTTATTCTTTCCCATAATGCCTACATACCCCCTAAGGGTATAAAGGGCAAGGGCAGAGTTCGTTGGGAGATCAAGCCATGCCTGTCTCAACAGAAACCCGTGCGGCGTCTGTGCCGACCAGCCCCGTGCATTCGCCCGCTGGTAATGATTATCAGGCCGCCATTACAGGCGGCGCCACCAACGTGACCGGGGCGCATTGTCGCACTTTTCTCGGCTCCAAACTCGGGTGGGCCGTCACACTTTCCCTCGCAATTCTCGGTGCCTATCTGCTTTGGAATCACACCGGGCACGTTGTCTACGTACTGCCATACCTTTTCCTGCTCGCATGTCCGCTGATGCATGTGTTCGGACATCATCACGGGCATCACAACAAACCGGAGAATCCAAAATGAGTGCAAATTCCCGCGCGCTACGCCCGATCCCGCTCGGGTTGAGCCTCGCGACGTTTCTGGCGATCATCTTTCTCGGTTGCCTGACGCTTGCATTTATTGTCCCCGACCGCGGACTGCATGCACCGTGGTTGCAGTTCTTTGTTGGCTTTAGCTGGACCTGGCAAGGGATCGCTATCGGTCTTGTTGAGACCGTCATCTATGGGCTCGTCGCTGGCGTCGTCTTCGCTCCAATCTACAATTTCTTTAATGACCGTTAGCGCGACCCGCAGCGACAGAACAGATGAAATCGTTTGAGCTGCAAATTCGGGGCTCACGCGGGGAGAACACGAGAGTATTTCAATGGACCATGAAGCAGCCTTAACCCCATCCGGACCATCAGGGCATACGCACGATCACGCCGTGCCCGCCGAACGCGGCGTTCTCGATCCGGTCTGCGGCATGACGGTCGATCCGCATACTGCTAAGCACCGCGCCGACTACCACGGCCACACATATTATTTTTGCGCCGCCGGCTGCAAAACCAAATTCACCGCCGATCCGCAGAAATATCTTTTAAAAGAAGAAAAAACCACCGAGGCGGTTCCGGAAGGCACCATCTACACCTGCCCGATGCATGCGCAAATCCGCCAGATCGGCCCCGGCACCTGCCCGATCTGCGGCATGGCGCTGGAGCCGGAGATCGCCAGTCCCGACAGCGGCCCCAATCCAGAACTCACCGACATGACCCGCCGGTTCTGGATCGGCGGCGTACTCGCGCTGCCTGCTGTTGTCCTGGAGATGGGCGGCCATCTGGTCAGCGGCCACGACTGGGTCGACCCTACATTGTCGAATTACATTCAATTCGTCTTCGCTACGCCAGTTGTTCTGTGGGCGGGCTGGCCGTTTTTCGTGCGCGGCTATCAGTCATTGCTCACGCGCAATCTCAACATGTTCACGCTGATCGCCATGGGCACCGGAGTAGCCTACGTCTACAGCGTCGTTGCTACGTTTGCCCCAGGCGCATTTCCGGAGAATTTCCGCGCCCACGGTGGCTCCGTCGCGGCCTATTTCGAAGCTGCCGCCGTCATTACAGTATTGGTGTTGCTCGGTCAGGTCCTCGAATTGCGCGCGCGCGAGGCGACCTCGGGCGCAATTAAGGCGCTGCTTGATCTGGCGCCGAAGACCGCGCGTCGTGTCAAGCAAGACGGTAGTGACGAAGAAGTTTCGCTCGAAGCGATCAATGTCGGCGACAGCTTGCGCGTCAAGCCCGGCGACAAGGTTCCTGTTGATGGCATCGTACTAGAGGGACACTCCTCGCTCGATGAATCCATGGTGACCGGTGAATCCATGCCGGTGAGCAAGGAAAAGGACGCGCGCGTAATCGGCGGCACGCTCAATATGAGCGGCAGTTTCGTGATGCGCGCCGAGAAGGTCGGCCGCGACACGCTGCTATCCCAAATCGTGCAGATGGTCGCAAAGGCGCAACGCAGCCGCGCGCCGATCCAGCGGCTGGCAGACCAAGTCGCCGGCTGGTTCGTGCCGGCAGTGATCGCAATCGCGCTGATTGCGTTTGCCGCCTGGGCCGCTTTCGGGCCGGAGCCACGCTTCGCCTTCGGACTTGTGGCTGCGGTGAGCGTGCTGATCATCGCGTGCCCGTGCGCTTTGGGGCTTGCCACACCGATGTCGATCATGGTCGGCGTCGGCCGTGGCGCGCAGGCCGGTGTGCTGATCAAGAATGCCGAGGCGCTGGAACGCATGGAGAAGATCAATACCTTGGTGGTTGACAAGACCGGCACGCTGACCGAGGGCAAGCCGAAGGTGGTAGCGGTGACGCCCGCACCCGGCTTCGACGAGGCACAGGTGCTGCAATTCGCAGCAAGCGTCGAACGCGGCAGCGAGCATCCGCTGGCGGCGGCGATCATTAAGGCTGCCGCCGACCGCAAGGTCGAGCTGGCGCCCGTGCGCGGCTTTGATGCGCCCGCCGGCAAGGGCGTGGTCGGCATGGTCGAGGGCAAGCGGCTCGCCCTCGGCAATGCCAAGTTCCTAACCGAGCTCAACGTCGATACGGCGGCGCTGAACCATGAAGCCGAACTTCAACGCTCCAACGGCGCCACCACGATCTTCCTTGCCGTCAACGGCAAGCTTGCCGGCGTCGTCGCCATCGCCGATCCGGTAAAAGCCACCACGGCGGAAGCACTGAAGGCACTCGCGGCCGACGGCATCCGCGTCGTCATGCTCACCGGCGACAACAAGACGACTGCGCAAGCGGTGGCCAAAAGGCTTGGCATCACGGACGTCGAGGCCGAAGTGCTGCCCGATCAGAAGAGCGCAGTCATTGAAAAGCTGCGCGCCGAAGGCCGGGTCGTAGCCATGGCCGGCGACGGCGTTAACGATGCGCCGGCGCTGGCCGGTGCCGAGGTCGGCATCGCCATGGGCACCGGTTCGGATGTAGCGATCGAAAGCGCCGGCGTCACGCTGCTCGGGGGCGACCTCACCGGTATCGTCAAGGCGCGCGCGCTATCGAAGGCGGTGATGAGTAATATCCGGCAGAACCTGTTCTTCGCCTTCATCTACAATTCTGCCGGCGTGCCGATCGCGGCCGGTGTGCTCTATCCTGCCTTCGGGCTGTTGCTGTCCCCGATCATCGCCGCCGCGGCGATGGCGCTTTCCTCCGTCAGCGTCGTTGGAAATGCGTTGCGGCTTCGCCGCGTGAAACTTTAACGCATTCAATGCCAAAAGTGGGTAGGCGGATGTTTGTTGTCATTACCTTAGGTGCTACCTAATCGCTCAAACGCGGGCAAATATTCAAAAAGAGATATTACTACGGCTCATGATCGAGCTCAAAATGGAACAAAATTACGCCGGATGAAGTCTTCGACTTGTAACCATGGAAAACGTCGGTTGAGGTGGAAAATCATGCGGAAATTTCCGGTCGGCGAGCTACTCCTCGGTGCGGCTCTCTTTCTTGGCTCGGCCGCAGCGTTTGCGGCTTCGGCGCCACTGGAGGGCGTCAATGCATTACCGGGAATTCAGACAAAGGTGGCAGGAAAACTCACCGCCGCGCCCAGTAGGATCGGCTCAGAGGCGCTCGATTTTGTGTTTATGCGGACAGGAGGTAGCAAGCCCATCCTTAAATACGATGTCGAACTAACGAAGCAACTCCACGTGATCGCCATCAGCGATGACTTTAAGACTTTCCTTCACGACCACGTTACGCGAGTTCGTAAGGACGGCCACTTTCAGTTGAACATGGCGTTCCCACGTCCGGGGCTCTATCACATCTACGCTAATTCCACGCCAACCGGTCTAGGTCAGCAAGTGTTGAGATTCGATCTTCCGGTCGGAATGGCGCAAGCCAGCCGGCAGCCGAGCGATCTCGGCGCGACCGGTCTCGAAGGCAGCGACGGTCCCTATTCGGTGAAATTCGATGCGCTGGATTTGATCGCCGGCCAAGAGTCATTGCTGACCGTGCACATTACGAAATCGGGCCAGCCGGCCTCGGACCTCCACCCGTTCCTCGGTGTGGCCGCGCATGCCGTATTTATCGATACCAGCGACCTCTCCTACATCCACGTGCATGCTATCCCGAGTTCGGACAAAACATCGGCAAGCAACTCAGCTCACAGCATGAGCGGTATGGGCAGCATGAACATGGGGCAGATATCGGCAATGCCGGCTTCCGCGAAAGTCAGCCCTGACCTCAGCTTGCATGTCGAGCCGCCCAAGGCTGGCACCTATAAGCTCTGGATACAGTTCATCGGTGGGAATGAGGTTCGGACGGTCCCGTTCGTTGTCACGACCAAATAATTTTCACGAGACACGCACGCGTGTTCTCAATCCTGCCAAAAATCCTTGAACCGCGTCGGTGATAGTTCGGTGTAGCGCACCGTGTGCTGGATGTTCTTGTGCCCGAGGTAGTCTTGGATTGATCGGGTATCGTGCCCATCGCCTGCCAGCTTATAACCGGTGGCATGACGCAGCATGTGCGCATGCACTTGAAACGGAAAGCCTGCTTTCTGTCCGGCCCGCTTCACGATCCAATTGAAGCTATCCGTTGTGAATGGTCCGCCACGTTCGCTCACGAACGCAAACGGCGATTTTGGAGCCTCACGTTTTAGCTTCCGCAGCGCCCGGAGCTCATCGCCGCGAATGGGATGGGTGCTCGGCTTCCCGCTCTTTACCCTGCGGACATGAAGCGTTGCGGAGTTCCAGTCGATTTGCTCCCATCGCAAGTCGCAGACCTCTGAAGCCCGCAGGCCGTGCCGGTAGACCACCAGGATCATGGTAGCGTCTCGGTGACCGTAGCGATTGTCCTTCGCAGCCTCGATCAGCTTTTCGACCTCGCTCTCGGTCAGGTGCTCTCGGCTGCGAAACTCGCTGTTTGGCCGGCGCCTCGGGGTGACTGCTCGGTCTTTGGTGGCTGGCGTGACCAGCCGCAGGTTCGATTTTGTTGGCATTTCTTATCTCATGAGCTCACTGACAGCTCGTACAAAGGCTCTTTTACGAACAGCCGCTTGTGCGGTCCGCAGTAAACGTGGGGCTGTCGCGTATCCACCCGAGCGCCATATCGCGGTATGCAAGGAAGCTGGTGCCGAACGGTCCGGTCGGCAGGTCATCCGGCAAACAGCCGCGCCGGCAACTCCACCAGAACCAGCCGGAGCTTCTTCCGAAGGACTTGGCGAGCACGCGATCAGCAAAGAAAATTTCGACGCTGGCACCGGTTCGCGGGTCAACTTCGTAAAGCGGTTCATAAGCAACGCGCCGCTCCAATTCATAACAAACACCTCTTGCCATGGGTGCTCGCCTCACGTCGCCGCTGCCGTGGGTTTGGCGCTTGCCGAACCTCGCGAGTAGTCCACCGCTTTTGAAGACCTATTATGGACGCAGGGATCGTTCACGACACCGCCTCGCTTTTGATTTGCGCGGCGTGTTTGCGATCTGCCGCACTATCGCGGAGGTGCGCGGCCGTGCGGCGTAGTGTGAGCCTTCGCGACCCCACCCCACACCATGGACAGGCGGGGCGGTCTCACGCGAAACAAGGGTGACCCTAAAATATGTATGGGAAAAATTTGGTCATTAACAATTTGTTAAGAACATGGAAAGGCAGCAGTAGGCATGGCCTACGTCAAACCCCATCGCTTCTCGCGGCTGGCTGAAAAAGTGCCACGCTTACAGGCCGGGGCCCTTGCGCGCGCGAACGGAGGGACCCGTGCGGAAAATATCTAGGACCCAAAAATCCCAAGTGAAATTTTATTAATCTTCGCAATTACGACGCGCGGATGAAGTTATTCGTCGATCACCTATATCTGTTGTGCCGGTCGCCCCGAGGTAATAGCCGGCTCCATCCCTCGAAGAGGTAGTCAGTTTTCGTCCGCATGGACGGGGGCGACCGGCACAATCAATGGTGACCGCGCGATGGGCACCACAACGACAGCAGAACCTATGACACTCGGCAACATGCGCGCCAGCGGTGTGCGCTCCTTGGCCATCTACTGTGAACGTTGTCATCATCAAGCATTGCTCGACGCCGACGAATTTTCTGATGACGTAATTGTGCCAGCCTTCGGACGGCGCATGGTCTGTACGCGGTGTGGTGCAATCGGCGCCGATGCACGGCCGCATTGGAACGAGCGCGCACCTGTCTGCTTGTTTGGCACTTCTGCCACCAAATAGCGTTCGACGCCTACCGGCACGTCTGCTTTTGGGGCGAAGCGGAAGTCAGCATGGAAGAAACCCAACTAAATCCGACGAGAATGACCCGAAGCGGGCATTCAGGTTATTCAGCCGCCATCCGTCCGGATTCATTTGTGTGGGACGCCATCTTCCGCCGAACGATGTCGATGTGACTGCGCAGGTTATACACTTGGTCCGTTAAGGTTAGTGGAACACGGACGCGGCTGACGGCAACCTCAATGCGCTCGACCTCGGTTTGCTTCTCAGCCAAATGTTTGTCGCTCGGACTGGCGTCGAACGAGGCTTCCAAGGCCTTGAGTTGGCCGTACCAATAGAGCAGACGCCGACGCATGTTCCATTTGTAAAGCAGTGGCAGATAGCGGAACAGTGGAAGGCCGATCGCTATGCCTGCCACCAGAACCGCAATCGCTCTTTGTACATAGACGGACAGCCATAAAGGCAAATGCCTCCGCAGATATGAAGGACCGTTTTTGTAATAATCGATAGCTGTAGCGGCAACGGGATACTCGGCATCCATACCGTTGGGGAATTCGCCACTGCGCTGAAAAATCTCCGGCCCACTATGCGTTTCGGTCATTGTCTGCAACAGGAGTTCGACAATTTCCGGATGAAGATCGCTGCGAACCAATACCTTGCTCGTTGTCCCGATGAGCTGCACGTCATCGGCCGGACTAATCCGGTCAATATCGACAACACCTTTCGGCAATGTGAGCCGAACGAGCTCGGGGAAAATACGGGTGAAGGCGTCCGCCATTGGAAATCCCAAGAGCCGAACGTCAGGATTTCCCAACAAGGATTTGACAGCCGTCGCATCCGGCGAGCCAATAATCCACACAGCATCTACTTTCTTGTCGCTCAGAGCTTTTACCGCGGCTAATCCAGCGAACGGCAACAGCGTAGCCGTTTCGGAATTGACGCCGCCCTTCCCAAGAATTTTTTCGGCCGACAGTCGAGTGCCACTTCCCTCCGGTCCGACGGCGATACGTTTACCTTTGAGCTGTGACAGGCGCTCAAGCGACTCGGTCGAGGAATAAAATATCCAATAAGGTTGATTGTAGACGGTTCCTAACGACAGAATCCCCTGCGCATGTTTCCCATCCGAAACGCCCCCGGTTACAAAGGCAATCTGAACGCCGGATTTTGGATCTTGCAGAAGCGCGACATTTTCGACTCCCCCGGCAGTCTCGCGCAGTTCGAGTTTGACGTTAGAACGCGCAAATATGTCGCGATATTGCTTGCCGTAATATTCGAAAGAAGCGCCTTTAAACGCCGTAGCCATTACAACCTTAGACGGCGGCGCAGGAATGAAATGGATCAAGGCGAGCGAAACAATGCTAACGATGCAAACAATCGTCGCCAAGCCTTTGAGCAGTTGCCAACTACTGAATCCCAGCATAGGCATCTCGCGCACCAATATAGAAAGCCTTAATACTCCCTGAGGAAGTGGAGACATCGGTATGCCGCCATTTTTGGGACGGATATTTATATGGAAGCATACGCTTGCCGCTGCGTAAACCATTGCGTTATCTTTTTTAGTTCGGCGATCTAATTGACTCACATCAATGCGGCATTCGCAAATTTGCGTATTGGAGCATTCTTTGTGCTCGCAGAGCGGTAGCCATTACGAAGAAAGAAATCGAGCGTAGGACATTCTAAATTTGCTGCGGCTTTGTGTGTCTGCTTGGGCACGTCGCGACATTTCGCCGCAGCGTGATAATTTGGTCGTTTTCGGAGCGAGGCGCACATTGCTGGATTGGCGTCAGATGTGACTGCGTGCGCGGCCGCTAAAGTTGTTTGTAGCCGGCGCGCGGCGGCTTGCCGAAACGGCAACCTCGATGGTGACAAGGTGAAACGCTCCAACCTTCTCACAAGGTGTGGGCAGACCTTGACGTGGACCGGTTTCTAGCGATTTATAAAAGGCTAAGTGCTCTTGATCCGACAAATGAGGACTATCGGAAGAAGCGGGATAATTATTCAAGGCAAATTGCAGAAATCAATTCCCTGCGCCAACAAGAAATGGCCCAAGCTGCAAATCCTGAAAGATTTGTCACAATCGAAAATTTCTCTTGGTTCAAAGGTGGATTTGGCACGGTCATGACGGCAAATTTCTTGATTAAAAATTCTCTCCCTTGGTCGGTAAAAGACATTGCAGTTCGGTGTGTACACAGTGCCCCTAGCGGCACGGCGATAGGCTCAAATGAGCGCACCATCTACGAACGCATCGAAGCGAAGAAGACAAAGCATATCGCAAATTTTAGCATGGGGTTCATCGACAATCAGGCAACGCGAAGCGGCTGTACAGTGGTTGGGGTTGTGGTTATCAACTAATTTTTTCCGGGCCGCGTGACGCCACCGCTGCCGTTGTGTTGGGTGCATCACTCGCGCAAGCCGCGGTCAATAGGCCGGACAACCTTGCGGTGATCGAGCGCGCCGACTAGCACCGATCTCGATGTCGTCGCATTAAGCGGTACGCAGATGGTGCTGATGAAGGCCGTGCTTTTTTCGCAAGTCGAAGAATTTTACTGATCTCCCGATCTAGGGGAGAGATTTTGTTGGCCCCGCGCGCCCCTGCGGGCGACGGGGAGTGCATGAGTGATCTCACCCTCCCGTCATACATGCGGCTCGCTAACTTCGGAGCGATCTCACTTAACAACGGCCCGCGTTTGCCGCGATACCAAAAATGTTCGAATGTTACGAGCGGACAATTTGGGGTCACAAACGCACGATGAGGGTCATCAAAAACTTTTCGCGGGCTGGTCCCAACCCATGTCAACTTGTAAGCAATGCCCTCACGCCTAGGCTCTGATCCTATCCCTCCTATACCAATGACTGCCTCAAACCGCCGCCCTCGGACTGACTTCATGCAATTATGACAGCCAAACTCGCCCATTTTAGGATCGGGATCGCCGTTGTGCGTCCTCTTGTAAATCAGTGTTCGCATTTGTCTGCTCGGATAGTGGTTTGCATCAAGCCAAGCCATTCCCTAGGTGCAGCTTGGTCGCCGATGTTTGCAACAAATTCTTGCCCGCGCGATGCAACGTGAAGTTCATTGTCGCTAGCCCATCGAATTGGGTTGGTATGATATGTCAGTCCAGTCGCTTTGAGCCATGTCGGAACGGTCCAGATCGAAGCCCTCTCATCGCGCTTGGTGAGACGTAGGCACGGATGCGCACTTCGCGCCTTGGCCCCTGAGCCGAGGTAAAGTGTGTTGTTCTCGTTCCACTCTCCAATCGTATGCGGATGTCGCCGCAGAAATCCTTTGGGATTGTCACTCTTGGAAGGTCGGCTTCCAAGTCGGCGCATTTCATCTACTTCCAAGTATCCAAATATCCGATGATGACGGTCCTGACCGTTGCGTGATGCGAATAAGCCGAAGAAAAGAAACACATCGCCGATGCCGACACCATTCCTTTCCAAATGCGACTGGGCTGCACCCGCCTGCCCGAAGGCCCAACGCCCATTCAAGAATACTGGGTCTTCGTGGCAAAGGTTGTCGGCACCAATGCGCCCTTTGGTCATGTGCTCGACTATCTCCCCCAACCCAGCGAGACGGTAGGTTGTCTCGGAACGTCGGGCGGTTGGGATAGGAAGGCTAATCGGTTCACCTTCGATGATCGGAGAAGGAGCCTTACCGGCAGCACTATCGAAGCCCTTTCTGCTAAAAATCACTCGCATGGTCGCACTTTGTAAGCCGTCATATGGCGATCCCTCGCCGCCGCAACCACAAGACCGGTGAAGTTTCTCTCGACCCGCTTTATCAAGAGTTCGCGAATGCATTGACCGACCGCCGTAGAGGGCGATTTTATCAGGTCTCCATATTAGAATAATGTGCTGCGAGCACTCCACTGGCTCCTTGTTGATCCAGACCACGAGCCAAATACCTCTCCGCTTGCGTCGGCGGAGTGACCTGTAACGCGACAAGGTAACAGCGAACGCGCGGGAGAGAGTTTCACCTTGTCGTGGACATCATGCCGGGGAGTGCAGGCTCAGGCTAATGGCCCATGAAATGAAAGAGGCCGCCAACTGAGGCGGCCTCATGAATTTGGTGCACCATCGAAGCTATAAAGCGTAGGACCATACAATGACGGTCGCGACAGCGGCTGCGACTATCGCCGCCCCTAGCGTATATTCGCACGTATAGGCCCACGGCGCTTCATGAGTTTGTGTTGCCATAGATACCTCCTCGGCATCTTTATTGGGAAAGGTTCTCATACTTTAGTTGTATGCGAAGGGCTTTGAGACAAATCAAAAAAGGACGATTAAATTAGACCACTCATGATTTCAAACTAGGCCACTGAGGGTCAAAACAGGCCAGTACCGTCAATGCATTAATGCATACAAGCAACGAGAAACGTAATTCCCGCGATCACACAGATGATGATCATGCAGAGCCGAGCGTTGGAATGATAGTTTAATCTGTAACTATGCATCGCACGAAGCCTGAAAAAGTCATGAGCGACAGGAGAGAGTTGGCTGTGCAACCTCAATGTCGAGGTCAAATTGTCCGCCTGAAAAATTAACAGCAGTGCAATTTTTGATTACAACAACCTACGTAGTTCAACGGGTAGTCGAGCTTACCTCTGATGCAAAAGGGGCCACCGGTAATCTCAAAAGGGGCCACTAAGCCCTTTGAGGCATCGAAAGGGGCCAGTACCCAGCCATCAATAGGAACAAATCGGCAGAATAGGACATTTCCTGAACCGGAGCGCCGATTGCATAAAAGAATACGATACAGACCCGGCAGCGGTCTTTCCGCTTCCGGATATTTGATGTGACACGACATCGCGCGTCACCTTTTGCGTCACCGTCATCGCTGTCTGCTTTCGCAGATCGCGATTACGTCCTCGGGTTCAAGATCGAACCGCTCGCCAGCCATGACGATGTTGTGGAGTGGGTCGATCAACATGAACCTGCCGTGACTATCGACCGATCCTTTCCGGTATCGGGATTTCTTGGCGTACAGCCCAACACGCTTTGCGGTGCGCCGAGCCTTAGCATCCAATGAGCTATTGTTCATGACAATCTCTCCTATGCAGGGCGCGATTATCGCGCGGCACTCTTGCCGCATTGCGCCCCCAGCTAGGGCAGGAGAGAAGACTGGATAGAGCAGGACTGGAGTGGGGCGGGCTCGGCAAGTGCCGGCGTTGCAGGAAGAACGCGCGCCTTGCATCGTCGGGCGACAAGGTGGCAGCAAATGGCGCGCATAAAATTTTCACCTTGTTAGCCGCGATACGTTCGGCCCACATTTGCGGAACAAGCGTCTCTGGCTTTCACCTTTTGGCTTCGCGATAGGCATGTCCGCTTTACCCCCAACAGCGGACATTGACTGCGGAAGTCGGAATGTCCGCTTCGTGCCATTCGCGACCAAACGCATCGCAGCATGATCGCCGCAAAAAGAAAGACAGTCTCGCGAAGCGACCCTTCCGAAATGCGGTCAGGTGTTTTGATCAGACCGGCAATTTCTATGAATGTGAAGTTTCTGGGACCCCGGCGGCTGCCAGCACGTTGTACGTAGACATAGGGCGCCGGATGCCTTTGAGCATAAATTCGCCTACTGGCTCAACGGTTACGTCTTTTTCAACTGCCATCAAGACACGAGGGCTGATCAGGATTTGCCCAGGCTTAGCCTCGTCGCAAAGCCGTGATGCCACATTAGATACCGTTCCGATGGCAGCATAATCGAAGCGTCCTTCAAAGCCGATCGTCCCTAACGTCGCAAACCCGTGCGCAATACCGATGCCGAAGCCAATGTCGTGCCCGAGTTTACGCCACTTCTCAATCAACTCTCCGATAGCCGCCCTCATATCAATCGCCATGAGTACGGCTTGGAGGGCGGGGTTATCTACTGGGATTGGATCATTGAATACAACCATCACCCCGTCACCCGCGTACCGTTCAAGCGTGCCGCCGTATTTGTTTATGATCTCGCCAATCGCCGCATGGTAACCACGCAATAGAGCCATCACGTCTTCAGGATCAGAGCTTTCCGAGAAGCCGGTAAAGCCGCGCAGGTCGCAGAACAGCGCGGTAATCTCGCGGCGGTGGCTATCCAGCTGCTTCTCCGTTCCAGAAGCGACGATCAGATCGGCTACTTGCGAAGGAAGGAAACGTCGCAATCTACTCATGCGCTCGATTTCGCTTACCTGGTCGGTGACACGCTGTTCAAGCTGTTGGTTCAATTGGTTGAGATCGTTGAGTAATCGTATGTTCTCGATGGCGATCACTGCCTGGTCGGCAAAAGTTGTGACCAATTCAATCTGCTTGTCGGTAAAAGGCCGTACCATTTTCCGCGCCAGAAAAATCACGCCAATTGGATTTCCCTCGCGAAGGAGAGGAACCCCGAGCACGGATCGATAGCCGCCCCGCTTTTGAGTTTCGGCATGACCGTATTCACGGTCGATGAGAACGTCAGCAATCTGTACGGAGCGACCTTCAAGTAAGGTTCGCCCAACGACCGATTCGCGTCCCGGCGAAAGCGGAAGGTTCGTGACGTATTCGTGGAAGTCAGCTGAGAAGCCGTAAGTCGTAACCCAATTGTAGGCCGTCCCTTTAGGACGAGTGATACCCGCCATGTCAGCTTCGCAAAGCCTTGCTGCCGATTGCGTCAGTATGTCGAGGACCGTCTGCAAATCAAAGGTTGAACGGCTGATGACCTTGAGTACGTCGGCAGTGGCGGTCTGCTGTTGCAGAGATTCACGCAGTTCGTTGAGTAGTCGTGTGTTCTCGATGGCAATGACAGCCTGCGCGGCAAAGGCCCCGAGTAGTGCGATTTGCTTGTGCGAGAAAGGACGCACCTCCATTCGGCGTATTAGAATAGCTCCGATAGGAGTGTTTTCGCGTAGTAATGGCGTTGCGAGCGTGGTCCTATGTCCGTCGAGTTTCGCGTGCCTGCTGCCCACTGGGTATTCGGTTTCCTCTGCGGCGAGGTCGTAGACATGAATTGTCCGACCATCGCTTACGGCTCGCCCACTAACCGTGTCCCGGTCCACATGAATGCCATCGCTGGGATGGCTTGTTGTTGGAATGCCCCCGTATGAAGCCACCTCCCGAAGGACGTCGCCCTGCAGGCGGAAGATTACCGCATTGTTTGCGTCGCACAGGCGAGCGGCGTTTTCACCCACCATGTTCAGCACCGACCGAAGGTCGGTTGGCGAACTCGAGATGATACGCAGCACCTCGCAGGTGGCGCTCTGTTGCTGCAGTGCCTCGTCAAGCTCACGGGTACGCTGGTCGAGCTGTTCCTGCAGGTCGACAGTCGACACATCTGTTATCGGCGCTTTGTGAGACTTAGGGCCAATAGTACTGCGGGCACGGCGCTTGACCGGCTGTCCGCTCGCTCCATCGCGCCGTTTCATGTCGCCCCCGACGGTTCACGACGATGCCCAATCCTACGCAAATCCGTACAATCACGCCATGGCAAGAGCGCCTTGTGGATGTCATAGCCCTCGACCGCTGCGCTGCACGTCCTATGTCCGCTTCGGGGGTCAAAAGGCGACAACTCTGGACGCCCCAGCCATGTCCACTATACCCCCCAAAGCCGACATTGATCAGCGACCTGCCGCCCAGCGTCGAGTATAAAGGTGAAAAGTTGTTTTCGTCACCTAATTCGGCGTCCTGCACCCGCTCAATATCCCACCGTCGTTTTTAACACCGGTCGATGCGGCTAGGTAACAAGCTAACAACATTGGAAATGCCTTCTTTACAATAGGCCCGACGCTAGCAAGTTTACGACTCCAAATATAAACTCCCCGTAATGGGCATCATGAATTGGGTGTCGAATATTTAGTTTCGCTGCGAAAAACTATCTCGCCGCGCGAGAGCAATCTCTCGGACGCTATCCGGTCGATTGGCTTATTGCCTGACATGGAAACAGATTGACTAGCGCGACGGCGCGCTGGTGGTTTTACCTTCTTTGAAATGGCCACCCGCACAGCACTAATCCTGTGCCCCATTTTTGATCTATATCATAGCACGAGCAACCACAGTAGCCCTAAGAGACTATAGTGCAAGTGATTGTCAGTTTCGGTGCATACATGAATTTTAAGAAAGCGAGTGACAGTCTATTTGATCGGATAAGACATGCAGAATTGGCTGCCACAATGAATGTGTCCGTCGCCGCCATTCGGCAGGCACGCTTGAGCCAGTCCGCGAAAGCCCATCGTGAGCCGCCAAGAGACTGGCGCAACGCGATGATCCTCCTTGCGCAAAAGCGCATTAAGCGATTGCGCAAGCTGATCGCCAGCCTTAAGTAAGGCCACTCCTAGTCAAAAAAGGCGGTTCCAACGCGACAGGGTTGGTTATTATACGGATCATTACCGTCACAGTAATTCGGCGTCCGGCACCTACTCTCAGTCCCGTCTTTGCACCTTCGCTAAACCCATTCGGCAATCGGGCTTGTCGCCGGATGGCACCGTACGGCGAGTGAGACCTTGTAACTGTTTTATCAGTGACGGTCTGGGTCGCACGAGCCTTCGGCATGGCTTTGCCCCAATAGGGACCAAATTTTGCGGCGCAGCGAAATGACGCGATGTGCCATGTGTGGACGGCTCCGAGTTGGCAAGAGCTTTTTTCACGTTTGCAGCATTGGTCGGTGCAGCCATGTGTTCGGCCTTTGAGTGCGGCACGCAAGGCCGCTGGCCATAATGCCCTCCGCGGATCAGGTCCCGATCAAAAGCACGCATTCGCATTCGACAATGCGATGGCACAAGTGGGTTGTCCTGATCGCCGGATCGACCGGCTCTGCATTACGTGCTGTTCGCCCTCCCAACCTTCACATCACGCCGGATGTTCGGCGCGATCTCGTTTATGCCGCAAGTGCAATGGGTTCCTTGTAGCGCTCGCCCCTGGCCATCATCGCCCAGACCATTCGCGCGATCTTGTTGGCGAGTGCAATGGCGGCGACCTTAGCCGGCCGCCGCGCCAACAATGCCGTAAGCCAGGGCCGGTGCTTAGTGCCGTGGATCTTGGCATAGCGGATGACAGCGAGCGCGCCGGCTACGAACAGGCCGCGCAGATAGCGGTCACCTTGCTTGCTGATACTGCCGAGCCTGTTTTTGCCACCGCTCGAATGCTGCTTCGGCACCAGCCCGATCCAGGCTGAGAAGTTGCGCCCTGATCGGAAGGCTTTTGGGTCAGCAACGGTAGCGACCAGCGCGGTGGCCAGTACTGGGCCGACACCGGGGGCCTTATCCAGCCGCATGCTCATCTCATCAGACCGATGCCAAGTCCTGATCATGCGATCAAACTCTAGAATCTGCTCCTTGAGCCTACGTAATTGTGTTCCGAGGGCTGTAAGACACGCACGGGCTATCTCAGGAACTCGTTTGTCACTTGGATCGGCGACAACATCGAGCAGTTCATCAACACCCTTGCGGCCGACCGGCGCGACGATTCCGAACTCAGCAAGATGAGCGCGGATCGAATTGATCAACGCAGTCTGCTGGCGGATGAACAGATGGCGCGTGCGATGAAGTACCATGCCGCTCTGTTGCTCGGGGGTCTTGGTCTTGACAAACCGCATGTTGGCCCTGGCGACCGCCTCACAGATCGCCTCGGCGTCAGTGGCGTCGTTCTTCTGCCGTTTGACGTAGGGCTTCACGTAGGCAGGCGGCATTAGCCGCACCGTGTGGCCAAGCGTCTTGAGCTCGCGCGACCAATGGTGTGACGACGCGCAAGCTTCGATGCCGACTAGGCATGGTGGCAGCTTCTGGAAGAATGCGAGGACGTAGCGCCGCTTCAACTGCCGGCGGATGATCACCTGGCCAGCCGCATCAACGCCGTGGACCTGGAATACCGACTTGGCGATGTCGAGACCGATTGTCGCGATCGTTTGCATGTTTGGCTCCTCCAAATTGTGGGGGCCTTAACAGCACCCACATCTATGGCACTCACGTGCCGGTGGAGGAGCCGTCCACAGCATCAAAAGCAGACATTGTGACAGTGGCTTTAGATCACAAAGAGGTCGCCAATTGAACCTGCAAAAAAGGAAACCCCAACCGAATTTTGGCTGGGGCTCCCCGTCAACGTCGCAGCAACCCTCCTTGGATTGTTCGGTATGACAACAATAAATCTGGATGAACCAAAGTGCGCCGCATTGACGCACATCAATAACGAGCATTCTTTTGATGTTTCGATGCGGCATTCGTGATAGTATCCCCGTCCACAAAACGAGGGTGTGCAGGTGCAGCGGGTGCGCCCCGTTAGATTATTCGCAAAGCAAGCCGTCAAGCTTGAGAGGGGCGTCGTTTTGCCGCCCGGGCGTCACATCGCAACCAAAACACGGAACAGCCTCGATGGCGTGAGTTGGACGGCCCCCCAATTCGCAATGGAGTTCACGGCAGATCAGCTCGCCAGCATGGGCGCGAAAACCGGAAACTTAATCTCAAAGAAAATCGACGTGACGGCGCTCGTGCGCGACGGTCAATTAACTCAACGCTGACATTTGCCGTTCAGCCGCAGCGCCGCCCTTTGTCCATTGTTGGTCCAGAAGGCGACAAACTCAGGCGCGGTCAGTGTGTCCGCTACGTGCCCAAGTGGACAAAATGAAAGACAAAATGAAAGAAGCCGCCAACTGAGGCGGCCTCTACATTTCGCTTTGGCTTGGAATTTCTAATATCCGCGATACGGTTTGCAGACGCCGTCCTGCACCGTGTAATTCCGGGGGCATCCGTTCCATGAACTGCGGTAATCCCCGCGTCGATATCGCCGATCATGGTCGCGGTCATCGCGATAGCCGCGGTCATAGCGTGGTTCGATCTGCGCGCCGTATCCCGGACCGAAGTAGTAGACTTGCGCGGACGCTCCGCCAGCGGTGGCAAAAATCGCGACCGCAGCGAGGATCAGTAATGCGAGCTTTTTCACGACTGTCGCCTCCTTTGGGTCTGGGAGGACAAGTTCCATGAGCCTGAATAGTTCCATCCAATTTTAATATTCCTAAACAGTGAAGTGGGAGTGCAACGGCAGCGGAGTGGCTAGTTATCCAATATCGCAAAGGGTCAATCGCGACCTAGCCGTCCCCGGCCAAAATGCACGTTTGTCTGCTGTTGTCTGAAAGCGGACATTGATCGGCAGCTCAGATGCTGCGACATTGCATTATGGCGCTCGCAGTTCTTCGCTGTAGACGCCGACCCCATCCAACGTGACATGCAGCCAAGTCTTATCTGCGATTACGCTAACGGTAGCCATGGCCCACTTCCGCGCCCTCTCTGCCGCCTTAGTCTTATTGGCGGCAATAAAGCGCACGGTATCATAAGGTACGAGGCCACCGCCTCTCATGTGACAGAGGGCGGCGACATATTCGCTAGCGTAGGTCTTATCCACCATCTTCGGCCCCCTGCGCTTGCACCAAGCATAGCATCGGCGTGGGAACATGATGACCGAGTTAGGGTCAAGATTACAAACCAACAACGAACGTGCGCGAGAGCGTTTTATTTTGATACCCGCACGAAATGCCGTGGCGCGTCTCCGATTGCAATATGGCACGAACGCAGCGCAATCGCGCGGCGATGACATTAAACGGTGAAAAGTTGTTACCGTCACAATAAATCGGCGTTCGGCACCCGCTCAGGGTGCCGCCTTCACGCGGGTCAAGGTGACAAGGTGACAGCGAAGTGCGCGTGTGAACCGTGTTACCTTTTCACCTTTGCAGCTTCGCTAAACCCATTCGGCAATCGGCTTGTCGCAGGATGGCACCGTGCGGCGAGTGAGACCTTGTAACTGTTTTATAAGTGACGGTCTGGGTCGCACGAGCCTTCGGCATGTCCGCTTCGCTCCAAAAGCGCCCGAAAAACGCGTCGCCGCGAAATGGCGCTATGTGCCAATAGCGACCAACGCACTCCAGCAAACGGCGTCTCTATTCAATCACATCGTCGGCGGTCGTCAGCAGCGATGAAGGGATGGCCAGGTTGAGCGCCTTGGCGGTCTTGAGGTTGATCACAAGCTCGAACTTGGTCGGCTGTTGCACAGGCAGATCGGTTGGCTTAGCGCCCTTGAGTATTTTGCCTGTGTAAATTCCGACTTGACGATATCCATCGGTCAGGGAGGTTCCGTAACTCATTAAACCGCCGGCTGCGACGAATTGACGAAATTCGTATATCGTTGGAACGGCGTAACGTGCCGCCAGAGCTACAATTTGATCGCGCCGGCTGTTAAAAAAGGGATCGGCGCCGATTATAAGCGCACCGATCTGCATCTGGACGAGAGTGGCGAACGCACGCTCAATATCGTCTTCAGTGCTAGCCTTAAGAATATGAATTTCCCGACCGAGCACACGCGCGGCTTGCTCACCATCGCGTATCTGTTCATCGGAAATTGTGTTGCTCGGGTTTACCAGCATGGCAATTAATCCCGCTTTAGGTACGACCTGAAGCAAGATTTCCAGCCGTTTTGCTCCAAGCGACGTGGTGAGCACGCTCACCCCCGTGGCATTGCCCCCTGGCCGGTTGAAGCTTGCGACCAGTCCAAGCCTGACCGGATCCGAGCCGATACTGAAGACAGTGGGGATGGTCTTTGTGGCTACCTTCGCCGCTTGGGCCACAACGTCGCCGCCTGTTGCGACGAGGACAGAGACTTTACGGCCAACCAGCCCCGCTGCTAACGCTGGCAGTCGGTCGTATTGACCCTCCGCCCATCGGTATTCAATTGCTACATTTTGGCCATCAATATAGCCCGCTTCGCCAAGGCCATTTTTAAACGCTTCCACAAATGGAGCCCACTCGATGGGCGACGCGCTGTTGAGAAACCCGACCACCGGCAGCGCCGGCTGCTGCGCATGCGCAGCGATCGGCCATACTGCCGCAGCACTACCGAGAAGCGTTATGAACTCGCGTCGCTGCATGCCCGACCCCAAGCTCAGGACACGGGATCTTAGCGGTTCAAACGAGTAATTTGATAGGGGCTGAACCCGGCTTTAAATCCATTGCCGCAGTGCACAGCCAATGTCCGCTTCGGGTCAATAAACGGACAATCCATCGCGGGCCAAAATCAAAGTTTGTTCGCTGTTACTCCAATAGCGGACAAACTCGGGTACGGCTGGATTGTCCGATAAGTGCCAAGAGGCTTGATGCAAGAAAAGACCTATCGTAGCCTTGGAATGTCGTAATTCGATATCGTAATCCGATAGTGACGCGATTAGGGGCGACACAGGTCTTTTCCATAAAAGGGAGGCGCTAATGTTGGATATTCGGAAGACAGTAATCGGCGCAAGTTGTCTGGTAATGCTCGCGGCGGGGGTTACCTATGCGCAGACGCCGGATTGGTTGAAGGACAAGGGCAGTGTTGACGAAAAGCTGAAAGCCTTAGCCGACATCCAGCCCGGACTGGGCACGGTCATGATCGAGTACTCGGGCCGCTATACCAACATGTACTACGCGGCAAAGGGAGGGAATTGGGACCTTGCCGATTACCAGCTCAAAGAGGCGCGAGAAATCCAGGAGGTTGGTGAAACGACAAGGCCGGGGCGAGCGTCGGGTTTGAAGGCGTTCGAGCAGGCCTATTTGGATCCGCTTGACAAGGCCATCAAAGCCAAGGACTTCAAGGCGTTCCAGACAGCATTCAATCGCGGCGTCGAGGGCTGCAATGGATGCCACGTGAGCAATGGTTTTCCCTTTATCAAATACCAGCTTCCGAAAGCTGCTCCGTCCCCCCTGTCGGACATGAAGCCATGAGGCTTCTTGAGTGCGACCGAGCATGATCCCAGCATTCCGATAACGCGTGCTGTCGCCCCAACGCACTTAAATGCGCGTTGGGGCCGACAGCGTCTCGACCCACTCGCGCTCAGCCACAATATTTTGTACAAGAATTATAGGTTTCTATTCTCGATTTATTCCCATTGGGTTATCCGTGAAACATAATGATCTCTTTAGAGGCCTTATCCGACTGCACATTCTGTATCACGCCGTCAAAGCTGACTTCTACGGCCAGTGGATGATGCACGAGCTTGCCCGGCACGGCTATAAGGTGAGTGCGGGGACGCTCTATCCGATGCTTAATGCGATGGAGCGCAACGGATATCTCAAGTCAAAACGTCGACGCGCAGGTCGTACGTTTCGCCGCGTCTATAGAGCAACAGCACTTGGAAGGAGCGCCCACAAGCTCGCAAAGATTAAGGTTCGCGAGCTATCGCGTGAATTGATCGAAGGCCATTGAAAATCTGATCCGATGTCCGCTTTGGGTCAATCGCGACCGAGCGATCCAGCGTCCGCGCCGATCGATGTCTGCTGTTGCCCCGATAGCGACCTTTCAAGGTGGAGTTTCGCAACACATTCCGCCCGAAACCGGGTTGTTATTGCGATGGTAATTTAGCGGCGATGCTCGCTACCGGTCACACCTTCGCACCTTCATATGGCTCAAGGTGACAAGGTAACAGCGAACGCGGCGAGAGATTTTTACCTGCTTCATCGTGCTGCGGTTAGTCTGCACGCGCTTGCAAATACTATTTTGTCGGCGCCGAAGCCGGGCACCGACTTGGCTTATTACGTGCAGGGCTACATTCCGTTCCGGCCATGGCCTGCATGCCGCTGGCGCGGCGCGTGGCTATTTGAAAGTTTTGCCGCGATGCAAGGACGCGCCGCCCACCCCCGACAGCGCGGGAATGAGCGGACCCGTCGGCTCACTTCACCGTAACCGCCATGCCGTTGAGGTCGGCGCTAACGATTGCGCCGGTCGAGTGGCCGGTGAGCGAGAGCACCGCGCCGTGCTGGTTAGTGAGCACGATCGCCTGCGCGCCGCGGCCGAGCGCCGCGCCGACATTGCCCGCGGCATACACGCCGGAAACATCCGACGGCCGGCTGATGTGGCTGACCGTGCCATGGAAGCTCGTCTCGGAAGCACCGAAGGTGAAGCCGTAGCTGATGCCGCCGATCGAGATCGGGTAGTGCTTGCCATGGAACGTGAGCGTGCCGCTGCCGCCCGAACCGCCGACAATGAAGCCGGCCTTGAACACGCGGAAGCTGATACTGCCGCTGTCGGCAAAAGCGGCAGACGTCAGGCCGACGCCGGCCAGAGCGGTCAGCGCGACAAGGCCGCTACGAATTCGATGGGATATCGGCATGGTGGCCTTCTCCTTGACAGTGGCGGCCTGGCCGCCGTTGATTGCCGGGCACGGGTAGGAATTGCAGAAATTCATCGTGTCGAACGCCATGATCATACGCCATACCGGGCAAAGTTCCAGCGGCGCGCGCAAGCCAATACGACGCGCGGCCCTTCGAGCACGCTATTTGAGCGCACTTTCACTGATGTTTTGCATGCACCTCTCCTATTTGTGGGAGAGGCAACGGGATGCCCAGATCACGCTCGCATCGCGTCAGCCTCGAAAGGCCATGCCTTGCCTTGCCGCGTCAACGACGCTGGTAGCGCCGCCTCGGATGCCTGCGATCTGGTCGGCTCCGAGTTCATGCAAACAGTATAGGCAATGATGTACGGCGAACGTAAATTGTGGAGGTCTTTCAGGTGGGCGCGCCGTTACGATTTTGTGCGCGGCCGAGGAAACCCGAAAATGCGGAAGCCGCGCGGGTTTTCGAGGCTGTGCCGAGAAAGAATCTTTGCTTGTCTGCCGGCCATTTTCGACACTCAAATCGAATGCAGTCAAGTCGTAGCACAGTCGATTTGGGGAATAAATGCCGATTTATGGCTTTTAGCGGTCTCTATACTGGTATGCTTTTCCGTATTTCCTTATCAGTTTGAATAATACGTCTGAACTTATAAACTTTTTGCTGTTTCCTAATAAGTTACCTGTCTTGGCACTCGTTTATACTTTCCTCGGGCTAAGGTTTTATCTGTATTTGTGCGGTGCAATAATCTGCCTTGATTTATTGTGCAGTGCACCATATATAAATGGTGCGCCGGTCAGTGGACCGGCAAACATATCGCAATGCGGCCATCAGGCCGGAAAAGGAAATCGTCATGCAGAAAAATTTTGAACAAGTGCAGAAACTCGGACAAGAGAATACCGAAGCGGCGACAAAGGCGTTCGGTGTGATCTCGAGCGGGATGCAGACAATCGCGACCGAGGTTGCCGATTACTCGAAAAAGTCCTTCGAAGAGGGCACCAAGGTTTTGGAACAGCTGCTCGGTGCCAAGTCGCCGGAGAAGATGATTGAGCTTCAGCAAGCCTACTTCAAGACCGCCTACGAGGGCTTTGTCGCCCAGGCGACCAAGATCGGCGGGCTCTATGCCGACCTCGCCAAAGAAACCTACAAGCCGTTGGAAGGCTATGTAGCCAAGATGACGCCAGCGAAGTAGCTCGTCGGCGACACCGAATTGAAGAAGCCCGGCTTAAGGCCGGGCTTTTTGTTACTGCAAATTTTTCATTTCGGAGGGATTTCGTTGTGGCACGTCAATACGTCGACAGATGTCCCAAAACAAGAAGCTGTCATTTTCCTCGACTTTGTCGCGGTGAAGGCGCAGCCTGAAAACAGTCGAGACACAAAGCGTTCAGCCTTTCAATCAGGAGGATCGGCATGTCGAAGGTACAAAAAGGCAATAAGGAAAATAAGAAACCGAAGGCAGACAAAAACCAAACTAAGAATGTGTCGGCCTACAAGGTAGCGCAAATCCAGGGCAAACCGGCCAGCCCGTTCGTTAAAAAGACTTGAACGAAGAAGGCGATCAAGCCATTCAAGAGTCGCCTCGTTCAACTCACTGGACGCCGCCAGACGCTCGCTAACCAGGGCTGCTTTTCGCGTGGCAATCCACCGGGACGGTAGTAATGATCAAGCTCAGCAAATCCCGCGGCTGATAAATAGCCGCGCCAAGTATCGAGATCATAGAACGCACCGTAGCGCCCACCATTCCAGCCCTCCTCATTATGGCCGCGTGGGTTAGAGCTGAACAATACGCCACCCGGTTTTAGGCTGGCATGTAGTTCCTGTAATACCCGTGGCAATTCCTGGCTGGGTACATGAAACAGTGCGGCGTTGGCGAATACGCCATCAAAATGATTGTTCAGTAGATTGAGCTTTAGGAAATCTTGCTGCCACACTTCGCAGCCACTATGGGTACGTGCCATCTCGGCGAAATGAGCGGCACCTTCTAAGCCGATAGCTATGTGACCGAGTTCAGCAAACACTTTGAGGTCACGACCGGGCCCGCAACCAAAATCCAGAATTGTAAAAGGCGATTTCCCTTCGATCCATTGTAACAGCGCGGCGATGTTCTGTTTGACGTCGTGATTGTGTGTGCCTTGCCAAAATTCTTTGGCCTGCTCGTTGTAATAATCCAGCGTCTGACTGGCGATCTTTTCCAAGTCTTGCGGATTCAGTTTCATGTTCGGATTTAGCCAGTAGTACGCCGTCCAGCCGTTGGGGTCAGCTTTTGCCAACGTTTATCCCCACGCGGCATCTCTACTCTTCACTTTTCAGGCGGAAGTATTTCCTGAACACAAACCTGATCAATCAAATGTTCTCGGCGGAGGTCAGACAGATGCGCCCTTTTCTCGTCATTCGTTAAGTTTGCGCCGATGCCGTTGGCCATCACCATAACGAGGGTGCGATCATTCATATCTAGCCAATAGGATCGGCGAACGAGTTTATCGGCGCCGTCTCGTATGAATGGATTATCAATATCCTGGTCCAGGTCCGGTTGGTAAAACTGCGTCATGGTTTACTTCGGTCCTAGAGCTAAGTGAGCTTGTTCGTTGCTGTGTTTGAAATCATTAGGGCCAAACTTGAGATCGCTACCGCCGACCCGTGAACCGAACGGTCGGGGGAATTGATGCGTAACTAGACGCCTTGTTTGCTGGGCTCAGATCGCACTCCAGTACGCTCCGCTCAAACCCTTCACTCACGCATTTGATTCTGTACTTTCGGTCAAACGCTTGAAACTCTTCCGGCATCTGCCGGGTCACTTGAAACAGTCCGACCTTGCCGCCAACCGGCTTGTACTCGACGCTCTGTCCCTTATCGAACTTGAAAGTCATTTTTTCCTACTTCCTGCTGTGCGCGATTGGTAGCACAACACGGACATGAACGCCCCCAAGCATGGAACGTCCTATATGTGACGGAAAATACCTATCGCGGTCATCACGGTTTGCGCAAAACAGCCCTTTGCGTCCGGCGGCAATAGGCGCAGGGTCCCGCCATGTACAAGCCATGGCCCAAGTGCCCGACCTGCTCCCGCCCGATGAGTTTGAGGCGCCGGAGCACTAGTCTCGATGAAATCGTCGAGGCAACTCCCAGTTCATTCGTATGCGAGTATTGTCCCGCGAAAAATCCGAAGACAACCTTTCCAACCGCGCAATAATCCTGCTCCACCGCGCTGGGAGAGCCTTGTTCGTATAGCTTCAACTCGCGGGCTCGCACTCCGACCCATCCTCATTGTTTTCCTCAAGCATTTTTAAGAGTGCGTCGAATCCGTGAATTGGGCACTCTGGATCGGCTGTAAAGCTTGGCTCGACAACACCATTTTTTGAGCGTCCACGACCGAAATTGTTTTCTGCTTGAGGGCAAGTGCAACCGCGTTCAACTGCGCCAAGAGAACCCGGATGATATTTTAGAGAATCTTCGTCTACCTCGATTTGGCTCATAAGACGCTCCATTAGGTGACTGTGTAGAATGCGGCGGGACTGGGCGACGTATTTGCAATGTTTGTAGTGGCCCTGGCGAAGTTGAAAGCAAGTCGTAAGATTTGTAAGGTCATAATGCCGGTCGTCGTTTCCCGTCCGAACAGCTAATCATCGGCTCCCCGCCGCAAAAGCGCCTTCGCTGAGGAAACGCCACCCCGCTGCGTCCGCCGCACACCGGTCATCGGGCGAGGCGTAGGCTCGTAGTGAGTAGTCGTTGCCAACCATCACGTGCTCCTCCGCCGGAACGTATTGCTTGATCGTGGCAAGAAAGTTTGCCTTATCTGTTCCGATCAAGCTCGGCCCAATAAAGGACAGCACCCGGTGCCATTCGGGTACTTGCAACGTGACCGCAGCCCAGTTGCCGCACAACCCCAGCACGTGGCCTTCTGCTCTTAGCGCGACCAGCGCCTCCCACTTTACCGGCCCGTGAGAGAGGTACAGCGTTTCGTCCACATCAAAAGCGTACACCTTCATGCAAATTTTCCAGCTTTCGCCCCACGCCGGAACGGGGCATGGGGAGAGAATACCCCAAAGTGGAAAAGGTGTGCTTGTTACCAAATACCGGGAATTCCTGGTATTAGGGCGCAGACACCACAAGCATTCCTACGGGGCAGCATCTAAATTGAGCGCATGAAAAACGCTGCTCACATCCTAGGTCGTGCCGTCTTTTTTCTTTTTCCCGTTCCGTTCGCGATTGGCATCGGGAATCAGCATCTCGGAAGCTGGCCGGGGTATGTGGCCTACGCCGCCGCGGCCGTCCTTACAGGAGCGGCCATTATAGTCGGATGGGCGGCATTCCATCAGGACCGCAGGCTGTGACCTAAATTCGGCGCGACGCCCACGCCCTAAATCCGCAATGAGGCTCGTATCGTCATCGCAACCAACAGCGGCACAAATTGAAAATTATGGCGACCATTGCCATCTATGGTCCATGAGTGAGGAATTTGACCCAGCCGATTTTTCATTCGTCGTGAAGAGGCGAGGTGGGCCGCTGAAGCCATGGGTATGGGAGATTTATCGAGCTGGTCGGTCGGGGCCGGTAAAGCGGTCAGCTGTCTTCTTTGAAACTATGGCAGAAGCGATCAAAGAAGGGAAAGAGGCCCTTGGTGGCTTCCTGGCAAAATGGGCTGCCTGACTATTGATGGTGCAGAGATAGAGCCTGCCGGAAGTGACTCACTCCGTGTGAAAGGAACGGTCTTGGCTGACCTGACGGATATTTTGTACCAGCGCGGTTGAGAGATTATTGCATTTGCGCGGCCTGATCTAGCGGTGTCAGGAATGGGCTCATCGTCTATGGTGCGGGTGGTCGATATCCGAGCGATGAGTGCGGCCTGACTGTATTGTAGTGATTTCGCCATTGCTCGATGACGGCCTGTCCTTCTTTCAGGCTGTAGAAGATCTCTCCATTGAGCAGTTCATCGCGTAGCTCTGCTGCGATATCTCTGCAGCCCGAAAGGTCTCTGGGGTAGATTTGCCCTGCGCCATCGATACTTCAATCTGGCGAAGCAGCGTCACAATCTGCTCCGCGCTGAACCTCTTCTTCGGCATGACCCAAGCTCCTTTCCAAGACCATTTTCTCACAAAGCCTGGTCTAAAAAAGCCAGGTCAGGTCAAGGGGCTACATGCTGCGCTACTCAGCGAGTACTCGCGACTGCGGCCCATGCTCCCTCAAGTCCAAGTGCTGTCCGAACTCTCCGCAACGCATCGTTTCACGCGACGTCAACGAAGAACTCTTCACCTGATATTTGATTTCCAACACATTACACCAACTCCACCGCTGTGTGTACCGAAAACTTTATCCGTATTGATTAGCCGAAGGAATCGCCTAACATCAGCGCATCATGATCGCGCTGCTAGGTTTCGGGTTAGCCGTGTTGGCCGCACCATTCAAGTCGAAGAGCCTGTGTGTACCGAAAATTAGATTCTGCAATACTGATGGTGAAGGCCGCCCAGAATCGGGTGTGACGTGATGGTACCGAAGCGCTCGATCGCGCGATGGGCTGGCGCGTCCAATCCAAACCGTAGAGTAGACTATTGGTGGGCAAGTGGCGCGACAGATAATCGGCCGTGGCTTTGGCACAAGAAAAAAGGCCCGGAAGAAATCCCGGGCCTTCATCGTTTCGGTTGAGGGTGGGCTTAGTAGTCCATGCCGCCCATACCGCCCATGCCACCGCCGGGCATAGCCGGGGCACCACTGTCCTTCTTCGGCCTTTCGGCGACCATCGCTTCCGTGGTGATCAGCAGACCGGCGATAGAGGCAGCGTCCTGCAGGGCGCAACGCACGACCTTGGTCGGGTCGATGATGCCCTTGCTCATCATGTTGACGTAGTCGCCGGACTGGGCGTCGTAGCCAAAGTTGTACTGGTCCTTCTCCAGGATCTTGCCGACTACGACCGAGCCGTCTTCGCCAGCATTGAGCGCGATCTGGCGCGCCGGATGGGACAGCGCCTTGCGAACGATATCGACGCCGTGCTTCTGGTCCTCATTCTCGGTCTTGACGCGCTTGAGCGCCTCGACCGCGCGGAGCAGGGCGACACCGCCGCCCGGCAGGATGCCTTCCTCGACCGCGGCGCGGGTCGCATGCATTGCATCGTCGACGCGATCCTTGCGTTCCTTCACCTCAATTTCGGTCGCGCCGCCGACACGGATCACAGCAACGCCGCCAGCGAGCTTCGCCAGCCGCTCCTGCAGCTTCTCCTTATCGTAGTCGGAGGTCGTCTCATCGATCTGCACTTTTATCTGAGAGATGCGAGCTTCGATGTCAGTCTTCTTGCCGGCGCCGCTGACGATGGTGGTGTTCTCCTTTTCGATCATCACCTTCTTGGCGCGGCCGAGCATGTTCAGAGTAACTTTGTCGAGTTTGATGCCGAGATCTTCGCTAATTGCCTGAGCCCCGGTGAGAATCGCAATGTCTTCGAGCATGGCCTTGCGGCGATCGCCGAAGCCCGGCGCCTTCACCGCGGCCACTTTCAGGCCGCCGCGCAGCTTATTGACGACAAGTGTAGCAAGTGCCTCGCCCTCAACGTCCTCGGCGATGATAACGAGAGGCTTCGCGGTTTGCACCACCGCTTCGAGCAGCGGTAATAATTCCTGCAGGCCCGAGAGCTTCTTTTCGTAGATCAGGAGATAGGCGTCCTCCATCTCGACCCGCATCTTGTCGGCATTGGTGATGAAGTAGGGAGAGATGTAGCCGCGATCGAACTGCATGCCCTCGACCACGTCGAGCTCGGTCTCGAGCGATTTGGCCTCTTCGACCGTGATCACGCCTTCGTTGCCGACCTTTTGCATCGCCTTGGCGAGGAAGTCGCCGATTTCGCGATCGCCGTTGGCGGAGATGGTACCGACCTGGGCGATTTCTTCGTTGGAGGTGACCTTCTTCGAGTTCTTCTTTAGGTCCTCGACGATGGCTTCGACGGCGAGATCGACACCGCGCTTGAGATCCATCGGATTCATACCGGCGGCTACCGCCTTGGAGCCTTCGCGCACGATTGCCGCGGCCAGCACGGTCGCTGTGGTGGTGCCATCACCGGCAACGTCTGAGGTCTTGGACGCGACTTCGCGCACCATCTGTGCGCCCATGTTCTCGAACTTGTCCTCGAGTTCGATTTCCTTAGCAACGGTAACGCCGTCCTTGGTGATGCGCGGCGCACCGTATGACTTGTCGAGTAAGACGTTACGGCCCTTCGGGCCTAGCGTCACCTTCACCGCATTGGCGAGGATGTCGACGCCACGCAGCATGCGATCGCGGGCATCCACTGAAAATCTTACGTCTTTCGCAGACATTTTAGTTCTCCACTATGTTTGACGCGCCAGTCCTTAGGCAGCCTTCTTGCGGGCGACGGTCTGTTCGATCACGCCCATGATGTCGCTCTCTTTCATGATCAGATACTCGACACCGTCGATCTTGACCTCAGTGCCCGACCATTTGCCGAACAGCACGCGGTCGCCCGTCTTCAGGTCGATCGGGATGAGCTTGCCAGCCTCGTCGCGGCCACCTGGACCGATGGCGATCACCTCTCCCTCAGAAGGCTTCTCTTTGGCGGTATCCGGAATGATGATTCCACCTGCGGACTTGCCCTCACCTTCGATGCGCGTAACCACGACGCGGTCGTGAAGCGGTCGAAACTTCATAGCAATCCTCCTAAGTACCTGTTGCTGTTAATTTTTCGGACGGTAAAGCAGAGGCGCATTAAGGGCCGCAAGACGAAAACAGCCTCTCATTATTGAATTGGGGTGCTTTTGGCACTCTTCAAGTGCGACTGCCAATTTGCTGTCAGCGGTCCAGCCATAATGCTGCTAACGCATTGAATCTATGAAAAACTTTATTTTTAGGCTTGTCTTATCCGAGGTTGGACGGAAAACTTGGACCATCGGGGACTGGGGATTCGCATGATCTCGCAAGACTTTCGGAAGCAGATGAATGGCTACGGTCTGACCACGGCACACATCCTATACCGGCGCCCTGATCATCCCTGGCTGCTGCAAACCTATGTCTGGCAGAATTACGATCTGTGCCCTGAATTTCCCAAGCTGCAGGGCTTTCTGGAATTCTGGCAGAAATCACTGGAAGGCATGCTGCATTCGGTGAGGGTCGCACATTCCCGCCTTATCAAACCAGCCGAGATCAAACCGGTGGATGGCGTTTTCAGGCTGCATTGATCAGCACGTCAGGGCGGGGCAAATGCGCTCGACGACAGCAATGCAGGCTATCAAGACGGCTGAGAGTTGTTCTATCGAGGCGGCTGGCCGCGCCGGACCATGGCTATATCTGCTCCATTGATCCAATTATCGTTTCTTTTTCTTCGCGTTCTTCGCGTAAATCGCGTTCCAGTTATCCTTATAAGCTTTCGAAACCGGTTTTTGGCCCTCGCCCCGACTATAATCTGAGGGTGAGTCGGCAGCTTTGTCGCCACCCTCAGCCTTGGATAGGCCTGCATCTGACGCGCTCTTGTCCTTCGGCTGGCCCTCGTCTTTTTTCTTCGCAGCGGCCTCTTTTTTCACAGCGGTCTCATTTTTGGGCGCGGGGCTAGTTTTAGTTTTCTTATCGTCGCTTGCCATCGTCTTTCCTAACGCTAATTTGTCTGAACAAGATGAACTGGCTCTGAAGTTCCATCGGCCGCACCGCCGAGAAGCGTGATGAACTCGCGCCGCCGCATGCTCGCCCCTTAGTTCTGAATGAAGCATCCTAACGGTTCAAACGAGTATTTCGATAGGGGCTGAAGCCGGTCGAAAAACTGCCGATGTGCTCGGGCGGTACAAAATTGCCCGTGTAAAACAACGCTACGGCCACGCGGTGGCGCGTATCGCTTTGTTTCTTTTCCGCATTTCTGGGGTGCTCCATTCCCACGATGGAGTCTTCGGTAGAGCGCGGTCCGACAGTCAGCGATATTGTCAATCACATTAATTGTGAGTTGGCTTCAATAATCAAAAAGGACCGTAGCAATACCAAGTTTTGGGACCGAATGAATCCGAACTCCGAAGCTGGAGCTAGATTGTAGGAATTGTTGCCGTATCTAACAACGGATCATTTTGTCGCTTCCGTTCTCATGACTCTTGATGTCTCGGACGTCCAAGGCGTCAATGCACCGCAGCAAACAGCATCTCTATTCGATTACCTAGTCGGCGCCAGACAGCGCTGCCCCTTACCACCGGCAAGGAGCGACGCTGAATGTCTTGTCTACGAGCTACTTCAAATTGGTAAGCATCTTGGCGCAGGCTTCCGCAACATTCTGGTTTGGTGATTTCATTCCCGGGAGCGTTGCCCAGCCACCCTTCTCAATGAACGTATCCTGACTCCACGCATCGGTCGCCTTCAGCTGGACCATCGTCGCCTTCGCCTCGGCCGCGTTTTGGAACTTGTCCACGCAGATCGGCGCGAGCACTGCCACGACTGCCCTACTGGCACTTTGATCCGCCATTTTCACGGCCGTGCTTCCGAGCGTCCAACCGCCCCAAGCGAAGCCGATGACCACTGTGGCAAGAAAGCCTGCGAAGGCCCCCTGTAATAGACGCGTGAGCGACTTTCCCTGGAAGATTTTTGGTGACTGCATAATGTTTCCTTTCGCCCGACATGGTTCGGAGCGAGGTTACGGAAACCCATATGGGTTCCGGCTGATAAGTTGCATTGAAAGCCCGGACGCTTTGAGCTGGCGTCTCAGTCAAAGCTGATATGTGCACTCTTGCGGTCAAAGTCGACCAACGTTTCGTGCATGGGCTGCCCTCAAGCCATGTCCGCATTGAGCGGTCCATCCCTCAATAACAGACATGCGTTTAGCTGGGCTGGCACGTCCGAAAAGAGCCAGGAATAGGCATTGCATGTCCATATTCGCTGACACACGCCCAAGTCGGGAATTATTTTCTCAACGCCATTGCTCTTCGCGTCCTCGCCGCCGATCTATTATGAGTATGGGCAAGCAAAATCTTGCCCGATGGTGCCCATAAATCGAGGACGTACCGAAGTCCCCGTTCTGTATAAGAAGCAGCACCGGTGCCGTCGGCAGGCACACCAATGAGCATCCTTCCGGCAATCGCGGTCTATGCCGCGATATCAAAAGAACTTGATTTGCCGCTGCGCTTTCCAGGCAAGCTTGGTGCCTATGACACGATCTACCAGGTTACCGACTCTGCGCATTTTGCGAATGCGGCGCATTGGGCTGCGACTGAGGAGCAATGCGCGAACCAAGCGTTCAACATCACCAACGGCGACTATTTTCGGTGGCGGAACGTCTGGCCAAGAATCGCAGAGGTTTTTAAAATGCCACTTGCCGATCCGCAGACAATTTGCCTCACGCAGCAAATGGCCGATAAGGGATCACTCTGGGAAGAAATGACGGCCAAGCATAAGCTCAAAGCCATTAGCTACACGGATCTCGTCGCTTGGCCATTTGCAGATTATGTCTTTGGAGCCGATTGGGACGTCATGTCGGAAGTGACCAAGTCCCGGCTCTACGGTTTCCACGACGTGGTCGATAGCGAGGCGATGTTCGTGCGCCTCCTCCGCCGCTTTCGCGATGAGCGGATCGTGCCCTAACATGCATGGTGCGCGAGCCATGATGGCGAAAGGCCGATTAAAACCGATGACCGGCAGTCAAACGATCTCCATCAACCGTGCCCCGGTCTTGACCCTGTGGGCTGCTGTAGTCGCGGAGCGACTGGGTTTTCGCCGCGATGAAGCTCTGAGCCTTGGCCGCGCCGTTGCTGGCCTTAATGCCTATTCTAAAGGGGTATCGCTCGGGCTCTTCCATCCATCGCCCAAATCCGTGCAAGACCGCCGGAAGAAGCTGATGCGCGGGAGACGATTGAAAGTCGATGTTCTGCGCCGCACTGTTCCCGTGGTGCGCACGCCAGATGGGCTCCGCGCCTTAAGCAGCGGTCGCCCGATTTCACCGACGACCGTACAGAGATATTTGGAGGCCAAGTTCGGCGGTTATCTACCGCTAGTGCGCGGCGCAATGCGGGGCCTTGCTCGGTCGATGCCACCGAAGACTTTGGCCGCCCGTGGCTATGCCCTTTACGTCAAGTTCCGCCCAACCGTCCCGACCGGGGTCAAGGGATGGGGCGCAAAAGCCAAGCTTGATGTGAAACTGATCCGGCGGCTTTCCAGAACAGGCCAATCACGTAACTCATGAGATCTTTTGCATTTCTTCATGAGTATCAGATGCTCGAAGAGCGTTCCCTTCACACGGGAGAGGTCGTAGGTTCAATCCCTACAGCGCCCACCATTTAACTTTCTGATTTATATTGAAGACTAAATTTTGCGGTCGTGACCCAAGTTTTCACGCCCATGATATAGCCCATGAAATAGCTGCTGATCGCAAAAGGTACGGCCGAAGAATCTCTAGTAACCTGCCCTGCGATGCCAAACCTGACACGACAAGCGCTCTACGATCTCGTCTGGTCGATGCCAATGACAAAGCTCGCGGAGAGCTTGGGGCTATCAGACGTCGGCCTAGCGAAGATTTGTAATCGGCACCGGGTCCCGACCCCACCGCAGAATCAACGGTCGTTGTTCGTCAGCCGGACCCAGCCCTGCACCTTACGCCGCGGAACCATCAACTGAAGTCAGTGACACGCCTGCCATGTTTCTCTTAGCTTTGGACCATATTTGGCAGCCTATCAAGCGATCTAAATGGTGCTAGAGTTAGCCACAGGGTTCACCGCAAGGACGCGGTGCCCGAACGCGCGACACAGCTTTCGCGGGCACCAAACGATCAACAGTCAGGGAGGATAATCACTATGGTATTCGACCAAGGCAGATGGCTGAGCCGCCGCCAGACCATGAAGCTTCTCGGCGTCGGCGGTGCGGCATTTGCAGGGCTGTTGCCCGACCGCATCTTCGCCCAGACGCGCAAGAACGCGCTCGTTCTTGGCATCGACATCAGCGACACGATCACGCTCGATCCCGCGCGGCTTGCCCAATACACCTCGCCGATGACGGTTTCCGCAGCCTACGACCCGCTGGTGACCATGACCCCGGGCGACTACATTAATGTGAAGCCTTCATTGGCCACCAAATGGGCTCGCACGCCGGACGGTAAAGGCTGGCGTTTCACCTTGCGTGACGGCGTAAAGTTCGCGTCGGGGGCGCCGATGACCGTCGAGGATGTGAAATGGTCGTTTGAGCGCGTGATCAATCTCAAGGATCAGCCCTCGCAATATATCGCCAACATCGATCACGTCGCGGTCGTCGACAACCACACGTTCGACATCGTCCTCAAGGAGCCGGCGCAACCGATCCTCACCGTTCTCGCTGCGCCGGAATTCGTGGCGATGGAACGAAAGGTAGTGGAAGCACAAGGCGGCACCGCCGCGGCCGACGCCAAAGAAAAGGACAAGGCTACCACGTGGCTTAACGGTCATTCCGCAGGCACCGGCGCCTATCAGATCGCGGCTTGGGAGCGCAACGCACAGATCCAACTTGTGCGCAACGACCACTATTGGGGCGGAAAACTTCCCTTCGAGCGTGTCGTGATCCGCCACATCAGCGACGGCGCAGCGCAAATGCTCGCAGTCCGCCGCGGAGACATTGATGCCGCGTTCAACCTGATCCCGGAGCAGATCGCGTCTCTCAAGAGCGATAAAGACGTGCGGCTCGATCCGCTTAAGAGCCTCGATTTCGTCTACATGGCGCTGACGCAGGAAGCAGAATTCAACAAGGCGCTTGCGGTCAAGGAGTGCCGCCAAGCAATCGGCTATGCGATCGACTATGATGGCATCAAGAATTCGATGCTGGGCGGCGCGGCGCTTCGGCCGGCTCACTTCCTGCCGATCGGGGTAGAGGGCTCGACGGAAGAGATCGCACGCAAGATCGGCTTCCGCAACGATCCAGCCAAGGCCAAGGAACTGCTCGCCAAGGGCGGCTTCCCGAACGGCTTTGAGTTCGAGATTTCTTATGGCAACGCCGCGGTCCAAGGTGTGACCTATCAGGATCTCGCGCAGAAAATCCAATCCGACGTCGCTCGCGTCGGCATCAAGGCAACGCTCAAGCCGATGGATCAGGTCAATCTGCGCACGGAATATACCGGCGGTAAGTCCAAAGGCGGCGTCCTCACGTTCTGGAATCCGCCGGCGGTCGACAATCTTCTGTGGGCGGCCGCCGTCGTGCAGCGCGTCGCCAAGCGCGTGCATTGGACCGTGCCGAAGGAGACATACGATCTGGCCTTTAAGGCCTATGTCGAGCCGGATGCCAAGAAGCGCGCCGATATGTGGGTGGAGTGGCAGAAGGTGATGGTCGATCAGGCCAATCACTTCATCCTGTTCCAGCCGGTTTATCAGATCGCGGTCCGTCAATCGATCGGCGCCTTCCCGCTCACAGCGGCAGGCTGGATGCTCGATCTAAATGGCGTTAAGCCGAAGGCCTAAAGCTCGCCAACATCACAGCTGTGAAATATGAAGGGCGGCTGCAGCGGCCGCCCTTCCTTTTTCCACATCGCATTGATGAGGCTTCTAGCCGAGCGCCACAGCGCTGCCTCCACCGCCACCCGCACCTTATAATATTGTTGGTCTTACCGCTGCCGATATCGTAGTTTGGATTTGACACCCCCCTCATCAAAAATTTAGTACGATCCAAAGGGCGTATAATAAACTTTTTGGGAGGATGCCCTGACGACCGACCCACCGGCACAAACGCGCCTGCGCAAGTCACTTGAGCCGTCGAGGGGTGCGTAGCTTATGCTGCGCTATATTCTGTCCCGGCTCGCGGCCGCTGCCGTGTTGGCGATCCTTGCGACGCTCGTGATCTTCCTGATTGCCAATACCGTTCCGGGCGATCCAGCGCTCGCCCAACTCGGTGACTTAGCGGCATCGAATCCGGAATTCCTGAAAGCGTTTCGCGCCAAGTGGGCGCTCGATTTGCCGCTTTGGGAGCGCTATTTCATCTTCTTAAAAGCATTGATCCACGGGGATCTCGGCATCTCGATCGCCTCGCAGCGTCCCGTACTCGACGACATCATCAATTACGCGCCGGCAACCATTGAACTTGCGACCGCTGGATTTCTCCTTTCCATTGTAATCGGAATACCCCTCGGCATCATAGCCGCCGTGCGACGCGACAGCTGGATTGATCACGTTGCGCGCTTTATTTCATTGATCGGTGTATCCTCGCCGACCTTCTGGCTTGCATTTATTGTGCTCGCTATCTTCTACGGCGAACTACAGATCGCGCCAGGACCCGGCCGCCTTGACGCGATCGCTTTTCCTCCAACTCACGTGACCGGGCTTTATCTCATTGACAGCATAGTCGCCGGCGATTGGGGCGCGTTCTACGACGCAGCGGCTCATCTCATCTTGCCGGCGACCGTGCTCGCCGCCTCGACGCTCGGGCTCGTCACGCGAACGACACGTGCGAGCATGCTGGAAAGCATCCAACAGGACTATGTCCGCGTCGCACGCGCCAAAGGATTGGCTGAGTGGCGGATTGTCGTGAGTCATATATTGCCCAATGCGCTAATTCCCGTCGTGACGCTAGGCGGTCTTGCCTATGCCAATCTTCTTACCGGCGCGGTGATGACGGAAACAATTTTTTCCTGGCCAGGTCTTGGCCGCTACACTTTCCGCAGCGCCGCAGCACTGGATTTTCCCGCCATCATGGGCATCACGCTGATGGTCGCGATCACTTATTTGGTCATCAATCTGCTGATCGACATAAGTTACGCCCTTCTCGATCCGCGGGTCTTGCGATGAGCGTCGTGGAATCGGGCACCCTTGTCGCTGTGATAATGCCAAGGTCAAAATGGCGGCGTTCTCTGCACCGCTACGGGCTGCCCGGCGTCGGCGCACTGATCATTCTCGTGTGGATACTGGTCGCGATCTTCGCGCCGGTTCTGACCCCCTACCCACCCGATCTAGTGGACGTGACGATGCGCCTGCAGCCGCCATCGTTTGTCCACTGGCTCGGCACCGACCTGCTCGGCCGCGACGTTCTGACCCGCCTTCTTTACGGCGCGCGAATTTCGCTTTTTACCGGATTTGTTGTGGTCGCGGTCGCCGCCCTGTTCGGAACGCTGGTCGGAGGCATTGCGGCCTATGCGCGCGGCAGAATCGAAGAAGTGATCATGCGCGTCACCGACCTCGTCTTTTGCTTCCCGCCCATCATTCTCGCGCTTGCGATTGCGGCTGCCCTGGGCATCGGAACGACCAATACCATCATTGCCATGCTCGTGGTCTGGTGGCCGAAATTTGCGCGCCTCGCGCGCAGCCTGATCATCATCCAGCGCTCGCAGGAATATGTCGAAGCCGCTGTCGTCGTTGGCTTTAGCCCGGCACGCATCCTCGTTCGCCACATCATCCCGAATTCGATCGGCCCCCTCATTGTTTTGGTCACGCTCGACGTCGGCAATGCGATCATCACTTTCGCCGGTCTTTCCTTTCTCGGCCTCGGCGTGGTGCCGCCAACCCCCGAATGGGGCTCAATGGTGTCCGAAGGGCGCGAATTGATCGAGCAATGGTGGGTCGCCTCGTTTCCTGGTCTCGCCATTCTGTCGATCGTGCTTGGCTTCAACTTCCTCGGCGACGGCGTGCGCGACTGGCTCGATCCCAAGTCGCGCCGGTGGTGAGGCCATGACCATGCACGACATCACCCATCGAACTTCGCCTACGCCGGCAGAAACGGGCCATAGCGGGCCAATTCTCCAGGTGCGCGAGTTGCGCACACAATTCTTCACTGATGAGGGCGTCGTGCGCGCCGTCGACGGCGTCAGCTTCTCGGTCGCCGCCGGCGAGACGCTTGGCATTGTGGGGGAATCCGGGTCCGGAAAAACCGTCGTCGCGCTCTCACTGATGCGCTTGCTTGAAGAGCCGGCCCGCATCGTCAGCGGCCAGATTCTGTTCCACGGCCGCGAGATTGTGACGATGAACCTCGACGAATTGCGCAAAATCCGCGGCGTCGACATGGCCATGATCTTCCAAGATCCGATGACCTCGCTCAATCCGGTGCTGAAGATCGCCCGCCAGCTTGCCGAAACCATGGTGGTGCACGGTCAATTCACCGAAGAGCAAGCGATTGACCGCGCGGTGAGCCTGCTCGGCCGCATGGGGATCACGGCGCCCGAGCGCGCGATCGACAGCTATCCGCATCAATTTTCCGGTGGCATGCGCCAGCGCGTGATGCTGGCGATGGGCTTCTCCAATGAGCCCGCGCTCTTGCTGGCGGACGAACCGACCACCGCGCTCGACGTCACCATCCAGGCGCAGATTCTTGACCTTCTCGTCGAGCTCAACCGCGACTTCAACACCGCCATCGTCCTGATCAGTCACAATCTCGGCGTGATCGCAAGTGTTTGCTCGCGTGTCGCTGTGATGTATGCCGGCGAGATTGTCGAGGAGGGTCCGACAGAAAGAATCCTTTCCGACCCGCGCCACCCCTACACCTGGGCCTTAATCAATGCGGTGCCGCGGATTGATCGCCACGTTCCAGGACAAAGGCGGCTGGTCACCATCGAAGGCACGCCGCCGGATCCTATTGCCCTGCCACTAGGCTGCCGGTTTGCGCCGCGCTGCCCGTTTCGCATCGCCAAATGCGACGAGCACCCGGAACTCCTTGAGGTTGCGCCCGGACAAAAGGGACGATGCTGGGTGACGCAAGCGGGCGAGCACTTGCCGCCGCCCGCCACGGGTGCCAGCGCGCCGGCCGAAGCGAAGGCCGGCATGGATCACGGCACCGGCACCGTGATCAAACGCGGCGCACGCATGCTCGAATTGCGCGGCGTCACGAAACATTTTCCGCTGCCGAAAGACACGTTTTTCGGCAAGCGGAATGTGGTTCATGCGGTTGACGGCGTCGATCTCGACATCGCACAAGGCGAGACCGTCGGTCTCGTCGGAGAATCCGGTTGCGGGAAATCGACGCTCGCACGTGTCGTTGCGCGTATTCATCAGCCGACGTCCGGTTCGGTAATCTTTCAGGGCCAGGACATCGCCAATGCATCGCAGGCGCAAATTCGGCCATTGCGGCGGCATATGCAGATGGTTTTTCAGGATCCCTATGCCTCGCTGAATCCGCGCATGGCGGTGGGCGAAATCCTGAGTGAGCCCTTGCGCTTTCACGCCATTACTAAAACGGAAGCGGAGACCAAAGAGCGCGTCGGCGAATTGCTCGATGTCGTCGGCCTGAGTGCAAAGGCAGCCGCACGCTATCCGCACGAATTCTCCGGAGGTCAACGCCAGCGCATTTCCATAGCACGCGCTCTCTCTGTGCGGCCGGATTTCATCATCGCCGATGAGCCAATATCGGCGCTCGACGTCAACATCCAGGCGCAGATCATCAATCTGCTGATCGATCTGCAGGAGCGCTTCGGACTGACTTATCTCTTTATCGCTCATGATCTCGCCGTCGTGCGCCACATCTCCGACCGCGTGGTGGTGCTCTATCTGGGCAAAGTGGCCGAGGTCGCGTCGGCCGACACGCTGTTCGCGGAACCGCTGCATCCCTACACTCGTTATCTGATTTCCGCGGTGCCGATCCCCGATGCGACAATCGAAACAAAACGCAAGCGCCTCCCGCTGCAAGGCGAGCCGCCGAGCGCGATCGATCCGCCCTCCGGCTGCCGCTTTCGTACCCGTTGCCAGATCGCCAAGGCAATCTGCGCCGAGGTACCGCCGCCGCTGGTCGAGTCCCAGCCTGGACATTTTGCGGCATGTCATTTTCCGGGACAGTTCTAAAAGGAGAACTTACCGAAGGCCAAGGCCGCGGTTTGTCAGGTCACAAGACAGCGCAAGCTTATCGCGGCTACGCCAAGGAAACTGTCGACCGCGCGCTATCGGCCACTCACAAGCGTCACGCTCATCTGCCATCAACCGCTGGAAATGCTCGCTGGTGTATTGGCTGCCGCGATCGGACGGTATTTGACAAAAATGCTTGTATCGCGAACGTCGGCGACGCGTGCTGAGCTGAAACACCTGTCCTTTCCGAAAATTCTATCCGGCAGGGAGTCGCGTCGTAGGGTAGAATCGTCGGATCATTGAGATGCGATGTTTGCAATCCTGTACGCGCTTGGAATGTTCTTCGCCGACACGCTCAAGTCGCGATGCAGGCTCGAAGCCGAGAATTTGTTTCTCCGTCATCAGCTAAACATCGCTTTGAGGCGAGCACCGCCGCGTCTACGGATGCACGGATGTGACCGAGCGTTGTTGATATGGGTCACGCGGATTTGGCCCAATCTGCTTGATTTGTCCCAGGTGGTGAAGCCGGAGACTATCCTTTGGTGGTATCGCTCCGGGTTTAAAGCTTTCTGGCGCTGGAAATCCCGACATAGGGCAGGGCGGCCGAAGGTCGATCGTGAATTGCGCAATCTCATCCGACGGATGAGCAAGGAAAAGCCGCTGTGGGGCGCAGCCAGGATCCATGGCGAGCTTCTGATGCTTGGGTTCGAAATCGCCCAGTCGACAGTCTCGAAATACATGGTGCGGGGTCGGAGGCCGCCTTCTCAAACCTGGAAAACCTTGCTTCGAGATCATGCCGAGGCCATTGCTGCAATCGATATGTGCGTCGTTCCGACGCTGACCTTTGATCGTCTGTTTGCATTTCTGGTCCTGGGCCATAGCCGGCGACAGTTGCTTTGGTTCGAGGTGACACGGTATCCGACCGCCAAGTGGCTGGCCCGGCAGATCACCGAGGCGTTTCCCTAGGCATCGGCGCCGACTTATCTGGTGCGCGACAATGACAGTGCCTACGGGCAGCCCTTCCAGCGCCGGGTGAGGGCGATGGGTATCCGCGACCGGCCGATCTCGCCTGGATCACCATGGCAAAATGGCTATGCAGAACGTCTGATCGGCACCTTGCGCCGCGAGTGCCTGGACCAAATGATCATCTTCAGCGAGGCTCACCTGCGGCGAATTCTTTCCGGCTATGCGTCATATTACAATCAAGCGCGCACGCACTTGGCATTAGAGAAAGATGCGCCCTTGCATCGAACAGTCCAACGATCTGGCGCCATCGTCGCCATTCCGATCTTGGCCGGGCTGCATCGTCGTTATGTCCGGATATGATTTTCGGAAAGGA
>CAWFNO010000004.1:0-371631 GCA_963817155.1 uncultured Pseudomonadota bacterium | reverse complement strand
ATGATCTTGTCCACCTTGTGCCCGGGCAACTGGCCGCCTTCGCCGGGCTTGGCGCCCTGCGCCATCTTGATCTGCATCATGTCCGAGTTGACGAGGTACTCGGCGGTGACGCCGAAGCGGCCGGAGGCCACCTGCTTGATCGCCGAGCGCATCGAGTCGCCGTTCGGCAGCGGCTTGAAGCGGTCGCTCTCTTCGCCGCCTTCGCCGGTGTTCGATTTTCCGCCGATGCGGTTCATGGCGATGGCCAACGTCGTGTGCGCCTCGCGCGAGATCGAGCCGAACGACATGGCGCCGGTGGAGAAGCGCCGCACGATGTTCTTCGCGGGCTCCACCTCATCGAGTGGAACCGGGCTGCGCCCGTCCTCCTCTGCCGTGCCGATGCGGAACAGGCCGCGGATGGTGAGCAGCCGCTCGGTCTGGTCGTTCACGATTCTGGCGAAGGCGCGATAGTGCTCCTGCGAATTGCCGCGCACCGCGTGCTGTAGGCGCGCCACCGTCTCCGCCGTCCAGACGTGATCCTCGCCGCGCATGCGCACGGCGTAGTCGCCGCCGACGTCGAGCATCGACTTGTAGATCGGCGCGTCGGAGAAGGCGTCGCGGTGGCGGCGCACCGTCTCCTCGGCGATTTCGGCTAGGCCGACGCCTTCGATGCGGGTGTGCGTACCGGTGAAATACTTGTCGACGAAGTTCTGGCGCAGGCCGACCGCGTCGAATATCTGCGCGCCGCAATAGGACTGATAGGTGGAGATGCCCATCTTCGACATCACCTTGAGCAGCCCCTTATCAATCGACTTGATGTAGCGCTTGACGATTTCCTTCTCGTCGAGCTTGCCCGGCAGATCGTCATTCATGGCCACCAGCGTTTCGAAGGCGAGATAGGGATTGATCGCCTCGGCGCCGTAGCCGGCGAGACAGGCAAAATGATGCACCTCGCGCGGCTCGCCCGTCTCCAGCACCAGCCCGACCGAGGTGCGCAACCCCTTGCGGATCAGGTGATGATGCACGGCGGCGCAGGCGAGCAGCGCGGGGATCGGAACGCGGTCGGCGCCGGCGCGGCGGTCGGACAGGATGATGATATTGCAGCCGCCGCGCACTTCCTCCTCGGCCTCGTCGCATAGCTTGTCGAGCGCCCAGCCCATGCCGTCGGCGCCGTGCTCGGCCGGGAAGGTGATGTCGAAGGTTAGCGACTTGAAATGGTCGCCGCTCAACTCGTGGATCGAGCGGATCTTTTCCAAATCGTCATTGGTGAGGATCGGCTGGCGCGCCTCCAGCCGCTTGGTGTGCGATATGCCCTCAAGGTCGAACAGGTTCGGCCGCGGCCCGATGATGGAAACGAGGCTCATCACCAGTTCCTCGCGGATCGGATCGATCGGCGGGTTGGTCACCTGCGCGAAGTTCTGCTTGAAATAGGTGAACAGCGGCTTGGGCTTGTCCGACAGCGCCGAAATCGGCGTGTCGTTGCCCATGGAGCCGACCGCTTCCTCGCCGGTCGAGGCCATCGGAATCATCAAGAATTTCAGGTCTTCCTGGGTGTAGCCGAAGGTCTGCTGGCGATCGAGCAGCGACAGGTTTGATATCGGCGCGACGATGCCGGCGCCGGGCAGGTCCTCGAGCACGATCTGCGTGCGCTCGAGCCATTCCCTGTAGGGGTGGCTCTTCGCCAGCGTCGCCTTCAATTCCTCGTCGGGAATGAGGCGTTGCTCGTCGAGATCGACCAGCAACATCTTGCCCGGCTGCAGCCGCCACTTCTTGACGATGTCCTTTTCCGGGATCGGCAGCACGCCCATTTCCGACGCCATGACGATGCGGTCGTTACGGGTGAGCAGATAGCGCGCGGGCCGCAGCCCGTTGCGGTCGAGGGTAGCGCCGATCTGGCGTCCGTTGGTAAAGGCGATCGCGGCCGGGCCGTCCCACGGCTCCATCACCGCGGCGTTGTATTCGTAGAAGGCGCGGCGTTCCTCATCCATCAGCGGATTGCCCGCCCAGGCCTCCGGAATCATCATCATCACGGCGTGGGCGAGCGAGTAGCCGCCTTGAGAGAGGAATTCGAGCGCATTGTCGAAGCAAGCGGTATCGGACTGGCCCTCGTAGGAGATCGGCCACAGCTTGTTGATGTCCTTGCCGAACAGCGGCGACGACACCGACGCCTGCCGCGCCGCCATCCAGTTGACGTTGCCGCGCAGCGTGTTGATCTCGCCGTTGTGCGCGATGTAGCGGTACGGGTGCGCCAGCGACCAGGTCGGGAAGGTGTTGGTGGAGAAGCGCTGGTGCACCAGCGCGATCGCGCTCTCGAAATCCGCATCGTGCAGGTCGGGATAATAGGCGCCGAGCTGGTCGGCGAGGAACATGCCCTTGTAGATCACCGTGCGGCAGGAGATCGACACCGGGTAATAACCGGAGGTGCGCCGCTCGCGCTGCTTGTAGATCGCGTTAGAGATCGACTTGCGCAGCACGTAGAGGCGGCGCTCGAATTCGGCCGCGGAGAATTTCTTCTTGCCGAGCCCGATGAACACCTGCAGATGCACCGGCTCGGTAGGCTTGACCGATTTGCCCAGCGTCGAATTGTCTGTCGGCACCTGGCGCCAGCCGAGCAGCGTGAAACCCTCGCGCGCGATCAGCTCGGCGTAGACGTCCTTGATGATCTGCCGCCAGTGCTTGTCGGTCGGCATGAACAACTGGCCAATGGCGTATTGGCCCGGCTTCGGCAGCGTGAAGCCGAGTTCGGCGGTTTTCTTGGCGAAGAACTTGTGCGGGATCTGCGCCAGGATGCCGGCGCCGTCGCCCATGCGCGGATCGGCGCCGACCGCGCCGCGGTGTTCGAGGTTGCAGAGGATGCGCAAGCCGTCTTCGATGATCTGGTGCGACTTGCGGTCCTTGATGTCGGCGATGAAGCCGACGCCGCAGCTGTCCTTGTCGAGCGCCGGATCGTAGAGCCCCTGCACCGGCGGCGTGCCGGGATCGGCGGTGTCGCGCAATAGCATCTCGTCGCAAGACTGCGCCGCAGGCCTACGTTCGATAACCCTTTCGCAGTCGCCTCGCTTTGTCATGGCTACTTTGCCGTCCATTAGGACAGCATTGCTGTCTTAATGGACCATGCCAAATTTTGCATCGCCGCACAAGATTGATCCAGGTCCCGAAGGGGCGAAAGTTTCGTCTTGTTGCGCCGCGCCGCTCAAACCAAGCAAGAAGAGGACCACGTGACGCCTTTTCGCGCAATGCCATTGCGCCGCGCGCCCGCCGGCAAAATGCGAGCCGGATTAACCGCTGAATAGTGAAAACGGGAAAAAGCCGCGCCGCCATTGGCTTTGGCTATGGTGCGCAAAATTACGCACTGAACTGTCTGTGGAGCAGTTTTCATGAGCAGAGACCATCGCTACGGCGCCAAGTCTTTCAACAAGTCCGTCAATAAGCCCGGCCAATGAGAAATCCGGGCATCGCCGCGCTTGCCCGCCTCACCGAACGCATTGCCACGCTGGTGCCGCCAGAGGCGGCGGCCAGCTTCGAACGCCGGCCGCTGTCGCCGGCGGTGGGGGCCGGCATGGCCAGGGCCTCGGCGATCTCCCAGCGCGCGGAACAGAGCGCTGCCGCCCGCCCGGCACGCCCGCCGCGCTCGACGGTCGGCATGGCGCTCGACGGCTTCGTCGCCGCCTGCTCGTTCATTCCCTACGCGGTCGTCGCGCTCGATCTGCGCGTGTTGATGGCGCGCATCTGCTTCCTCGACGGCCAGACCAAGATCGACGGCCCGCGCCTGCCGCTCGACGTTTACAATTATCATTTCTCGGTGGTGCTGCCGCTGAACGTGAAGGCGGAAACCTTCACCGCTTTCATGACCCAGTTCGCGCCGCTGCCGGTGCCGCCGATGCTCGCCGCCTACGAGGTGAGCTACGCCGAATTCATCCTGCCGATCATGCTAGTGCTCGGCTTCGGCGCGCGCTTCGCGGCACTGGGCATGCTGATCATGACCGCGGTGATTTCGATCTACATCGTGCCGGAGACGTTATGGAACCTGCTCATTTACTGGTTCGCCATCCTCGCGCTGCTGCTGACGCAGGGCCCCGGCTGGCTTTCGGTCGATCACTTCATCCGCCTCGTCGTTCGCCGGGCATGACCGCCATGGCCCACATGACCTCCATGACCAAAGCGGTCGCCGTGTTTGTCACAGGGCTTGCGTTCGCCGCGGTGGTGACGCTGGTGTCCGCCCTCTGGTCGAGCCACGGGCCGGCGGCCGCGCGCGCCGCAAGCTCCGGCAAATTGCCGCCTGACGCGCAAGCCGCCGATCGTTCGGACGCGCCGATGCGCGTCACGATCGTCGTTTTCGCGCCGAGCCAGGGCAGCAGCGCGCGCATCATCCATATTCCGCAAGCCGGTGAACGCAATAGCCAGGCGAACGCCGGCGCCCGCGACGGAGCCGTTGCCGCCATCGGCGACGATGATGCCGACCTTACGCCGCCGCCGCGTCATCGCGTGATTCCGTTGCCGCGCCACAGCGAGGCTCCGGCGCCGAAGCACCACGCCAAAGCTCCGGCTGCGCAACGCCACAACAATGTCGCGTCTGTACAGCAGCACGGCGATGCGCCGATCCTGCAAAAACTCAAGGTTGTGCCGAAGCAGCAAAGCAATGCTGAGCCTGCGCCGCAGCTGCAAGACAATGCTGCTCCGGCCGCTGCCGCCGCGCCGCCGCAGGCCGAGGCACCGGCTGCCCCGCAGCGGCGCACCGACGTTCCGCCGCCGCAACTCGGGATGCGTACGCCGGCTGCGCCGCAGGCTTTGCTCAGAGCGCCGGCTTCAGAGGACAAACTGACGCCCGTCCGCCCGCCGCCGAAATACGAAAACAAGATCGAGACCGACAAGACCGCAGATTATTGTCCCTCGGTCAGCGCCCACAGCCGCCGGTCGGCTACACGTCGCCGAGCTGTCTCAGCTACCGCAGCAACTAGGCCTCAGGGCAAAACGAAAGCGCCCCGGACATCCGGGGCGCTCATTGCGTTGAGCCGACTTTTTCGTCGACGGTCGAGCCGTCAGGCCGCGGCCTTGGTCTCGAGAACCTGTGCCTTGGCGCTGCCGTTGCCAATCGGAACCTGGCGCGGCTTTTTCGCCTCGGGAATCTCGCGCACGAGATCGACGTGCAGGAGACCGTTCTCCAGGCTCGCGTTCTTCACCGTGACGTAGTCGGCTAGCTGGAACACGCGCTCGAAAGCGCGCGCGGCGATGCCCTGATAGAGCACCTCGCCGTTCTGCTCTTCCTTCACCTGCTTCTCGCCTTTGATCGTCAGCGTGTTCTCTTTCGCCTCGATCGAAAGCTCGCTCTCGCCGAAGCCGGCGACCGCCACCGAAATGCGATAGGCATTCTCGCCGGTGCGTTCGATGTTGTAGGGCGGATAGCCCGGAGCAGCTTCAAAGCCGTCGAGCATCGAGAACAGCCGGTCAAAGCCGACCGTAGAGCGGTAGAGGGGAGCAAGATCGAATGTACGCATGGCATATCCTCCTTGGTTAGAGCGACATGCGGGCGGTCCGCCATATGGCCGAACCCGAAGACCCGTGCGCAGCCACCATTGGCCTGCGCAATAAAGATATGGGAACGGGTTTTTGCCCTCGCAAGAGGCGGCCAGAAGCTCTCTCTAAACTACTGAAATTAAATGTATTTTAGCAAAATTCGGCCGCGTTACCGCCGCCCTGCTATAAGGCGCAAATGCACGGCCCTGCTTCGCCTTCGATGCGACTGGTTTCCATTCCCGCCAATCCGGTGCCCGACGACGCGGTCGTCGGCGCGCTGACGACGCGCGACGGCGTGAATTTACGCTTTGCCCGCTTTGCGCCGCCGCCGGGCCGCAAGGGCACCGTCGTCGTCCTGCAGGGCCGCGCCGAATACATCGAAAAATATTTCGAGACCGTGCGCGACCTGCGCGCGCGCGGCTTTGCCGTCGCCACCTTCGACTGGCGCGGGCAGGGGCTGTCGCAGCGCGCGCTCGCCGACCCGATGAAGGGCCACGTGCGCAACTTCAGTGAGTATGTCACCGATCTGGAAACCGTCATGGAGCAGGTGGTGCTCCCGGATTGCCCGCCGCCGCTCTACGCGCTGACGCATTCGATGGGCAGCGCCGTGACGCTAAAAGCCTGCCACGACGGCAGCCGCTGGTTCGATCGCGTGGTGCTCGCCTCGCCGATGATCGCGTTGCCGGCCGGACGCATGACCGGCGCAGCGCGTCCGCTGGCCCGGCTGATGCGGCTGATCGGTCGCGGCTCCGGCTACGTGCCGACTGGACATGGCGCCTCCATCGGCGTCGACGATTTCGTCGGCAACGTGCTCACCTCCGATCCCGTGCGTTACGCGCGCAACATGGCGGTGCTGGAAGAGGCGCCGGAACTAGGCATCGGCGCGCCGACCATCGCCTGGGCCGACGCCGCGCTGCGGCTGATGAAGCATTTCGCGGTGCCAAGCTATGCTGGCACCTTGCGCCAGCCAATCCTGATGGTGGCGGCGGGCCGCGACGAAGTCGTCTCGACGCCGGCAATCGAGACCTTCGGCATGAATTTGCTCGCCGGCTCGCATCTTATTCTGGCAGGCAGCCGGCATGAGATCCTGCAGGAGCAGGACATCTTCCGCAACCAGTTCTGGGCGGCCTTCGACGCCTTCGTGCCGGGCACGCCGATGTTTGCCTGAGTTCCAAACGGGCGCAGTTCACGCCTGGAAGATCAGCATCACGAAGGCGGCGAACAGCATGACGTGCACTGCGCCTTGCAGGATATTCGTGCGCCCGCTGGCGAAGGTGACGACGCTGACCGCGAGCGTGAGCACAAGCAGCAGGTTGTTGGCGGCGGTGAGCCCGAGATAGACCTCGTGATTGATGAAGTAGCTGATGGCCAGCATTACTGGCACCGTCAGGCCGATCGTCGATAGAACCGAGCCGAGAAAGATGTTAATCGAGCGTTGCAGCGTGTTGGCGATGGCCGCGCGCGTGGCGCTGATGGCTTCGGGCGTCGCCACCAGCATGGCGATGATGACGCCGCCCAGCGCCGCCGGCCCGTGCAGGGTTTCGATGAAATAATCGATCGGATGCGCCAGTTGTTCGGCGAGGAACGGCACCGGCATCATATAGGCGATGAGCAGCGTGGCGTGCCGCGCGAGCGGGTACGAGCCCTTCTCCGCGGCAGGCTCGACCAGCTTGCCGCACTCCTCATCGAGGGTGAAATAGCCGCGATGCCTTCCGGTCTGAATGGCGAGAAACGCAGCGTAGAGGCCCACCGACATGATGACGAGGAAGATCTGTTGGGCAACCGACAAGGTCGGCCCCGGCGTCGTCACGGTGAAATTCGGCAGGCTCAGCGTCAACACTGCCAGCGGAATGATGACGCCGAGATAAGCGTTGGCGCCCTGCAGGTTGTAGTGTTGCTCGCGATTGCGCCAGCCGCCCAACAGCAGCGAGCCGCCCACCATCCCGCCCAAGATGATCATCACGATGGCAAACAGTGTGTCGCGCACCAGCGTCGGGTTGTTGTCGCCGTGCAGCATCACCGCCGAGATGCTCATTACCTCGATCGCGGTGACGGAGAGCGTGAGCACCAGCGTGCCGTAAGGGTCGCCGAGGACGACGGATACATGGTCGGCATGCCGCACGACGCATAACGCGGAGCCCATGACCACGAGGAAAAGCCACATGAAGATAATCAGCAACCCCAGCGGATTTTCCTGCGCCGCGAATAATCCCTCGCCGGTCAGGCCGAAGATCAGCGCGGTGGCGGCGCTGACGCCGAGGAACCACTCGTCCAGGATCGCCTCGCACAATCCATCGGGACGTTTCGCTTTTGCTTTTTTCGGCACTGGTTGTTTCGATCCCACGGCTGCGTATCGATGCGCGCTGTCTAGCCTTTCAGCATCTTCATCGCCGCCTGGTGAATGCGCGCATCGCCGGCGACGACGATGCGGCCTCCGGCCTGCGCCGGGCCGTTCTCCCAGGTGGTGACGATGCCGCCGGCGCCGGTGATGATGGGAATGAGCGGCACGATGTCGTGCGGCTTGATCTCGGTCTCGATGACGAGATCGATCAGGCCGGCCGCCAGCATGCAATAGGCGTAGCAGTCGCCGCCGTAGCGCGACAGTTTCGCTTTTTTCTCGACGCGTGCGAAAGCGGCGCGGTCTTTCTCATTCATCAGCAGCGGCGACGCGGTGAACAGCAGCGCGTCGGATAACGCAGCGCATTCGCGCACGCGCAGTTCGCGGTTTCCCATCGGCCCGCGATAGCGCGCGGCGCCGCCGTCGCCGGAAAAGCGCTCGCGCGTGAACGGCTGATGCATCATGCCGAACACCGGCTCGCCGAAGCGCATCAGCCCAATCAGCGTGCCCCAGGCCGGCATGCCGGCGATGAACGACTTGGTGCCGTCGATCGGATCGAGCACCCAGACGTATTCGGCGTCGGTGCGCTCGCCGGCATATTCCTCGCCGAGAATGCCATGGCTGGGAAAGCTTCGGCGGATGAGAACGCGCATGGCGTCCTCGGCCGCGCGGTCGGCGGCGGTCACCGGATCGAAGCCGCCGGGCTTCTTGTTCTCGACGACGAGCGCCGTGCGGAAAAACGGCAGGATGGTCTCGCCGGAAAGCGTGGCGAGTTCATCGACAAAGGCCGCGAAATCGACTGCCGTCATGGTGCTTTGTTCGGGCCTGTTTGGGCTGCTTTTTGGATGATTTCGTGCTTCTCGGGACCTTATTTGGCTCTCATCTTTTCGCATGGCACGTTCGGAAGCACTGATTTTGGCATTGAGCCATGCATAAATAGCATGGGATTCTGGTCAACGACCCTTGCCTTTTGTGCATCGCAGTGTAAATTATTGCAATGCGGTAGCGAGAGCTATCGTTGCCCTCCTTGGGCGTTTCCTCCCTAGACTTGGGCCGCTTGCAACCGCGAGCGGCCCTTTTTTTCGGCCCTGGCAGGCCCTTCGCGCATTATTCGGCGGCAGCCCGGTAGGGCCGCAGTTCCTCGAGTTGGATCTCGCCAAGCCGCGCGGCCAGCGTTTCTAGGTCATTGGCCAGCCTGGCAAAGCCTTCCGAGCGCTCGTAGCGGCGCTCATCCATATAAAGCCCGCGATTGATCTCGAGTTGCATGGCGTGCAGCCCGGCAGCGGGATTGCCGTAATGCTCGGTGATGAAGCCGCCGGCATAGGGCTTGTTGCGGCTCACCGCATAACCCAAGCCCCGCAGCGTCTTTTCGATGGCTTCCGATACGGCGCCGGTGCAGCTGGTGCCGTAGCGGTCGCCAAGCACGAAATCCGGCCGTGGCCGGTCGTCACGGTGGCCGGCGGTTGACGGCATGGAATGGCAGTCGATCAGCACCGCCGCGCCGAATCCGCGATGCAGCTTGGTGAACAGCCGCCGCAGCGCGCGGTGGTAGGGCTTATAGAGGCTTTCGATGCGGGCAAGCGCGTCGTCTACCGGAATGCGCTGGTCGTAGATTTCCTGGGCATCGCCGACCACCCGCGCCACGGTGCCCAAGCCCCCTGCCACCCGCATCGAGCGGGTATTGGCGAAAGAGGGCAGGCGGCCGTCGAACATGCGCGGATCGAGCTCGTAAGGCTCGCGATTGACGTCGACATAACAGCGCGGGAAATGCGCCCGCATCAGCGGATAGCCGCGCTTGACTACGCCGGCGATCAGGTCGTCGACGAAGCTGTCTTCCGAGCGCCGCAGCGTCGCGATATCGAGCCGCGCCACCGACAGGAAATCGCGCGGATAGGAAGAACCGCTATGCGGGGAATTGAACACCACCGGGGCGTCGCAACGCTCCGGCTCGATGACCTCATAGGGCGGGTCAAGCTCGTCGCGGATCTCGCTCATGGGCGCGGGCAGTCACTCAGTTGAGGTCATTCGTTGACAGGAGATTACCACGGGCAGGGGCCAAATGGGGCCAAAGGGGACCAAGTCCGGCCCCCTTATACCGTCTATTGTCCATGCGCCCGCGAACAAAGCCAAGCCATGCTTTCGGTTCACCCGATATTTACCCGGCCTAAGGCTTATGGGACATCTGGGGCCGGCCGAAGGGCGCGCGGCCGGGATCGGACATAAAAAGTAATGTCGAAAATCCTCCTGGCCGAAGACGATACGGATATGCGGCGCTTTTTGGTCAAGGCGCTGCAAAATGCCGGATTTGACGTGACCTCCTACGATAACGGCCTGTCGGCCTATCAGCGGCTGCGCGAAGAGCCGTTCGAGCTACTGCTCACCGATATCGTGATGCCGGAAATGGACGGGATCGAGCTCGCCCGCCGGGCCGCCGAACTCGACCCCGACATCAAGATCATGTTCATCACCGGCTTTGCCGCGGTGGCGCTCAACGCCAATTCGACCGCGCCCAAGCACGCCAAGGTGCTGTCCAAGCCGATCCATCTGCGCGAATTGGTCAATGAAGTGACTAAGATGCTGGCGGCCTAGCCTGGGTTGCCGGCGGCTTGCCTCCCTCCGGGGGAGCCGATAAGACCAAACCCCTAAATGGGCGCGTAGCTCAGCGGAAGAGCACTACCTTGACATGGTAGGGGTCACAGGTTCGATCCCTGTCGCGCCCACCATTAATCTCGCGAATTTTTCCACCGACCGCACGGGGCAATGGCGAATCCACGACGCTGGCTTTTGGTAGCGATCGCCCTGCTTGCCTTCGCCGGCGTGGCGGCCGGCATCTGGGGCATCAACGGCGGCATCACGGCCGACGCGCTGCAGGCCAGGATCGCCGGCCTCGGCATCTGGGCGCCGATCGGCTTTGTTGCGCTCTATTCGATTTCAACGGTTGCGGTGATTCCGGGCGGCATCTTCGACCTGGTCGGCGGCGCGGTGTTCGGGCCCTTTTACGGCTCGCTGCTCGATCTCGCCGGCGGCACAATAGGGGCTGCGCTCACCTTTCTGGTCGCGCGCTACGTCGCCCGCGATTGGCTCGAAGCCCGCGCCGGGCCGCGGCTGCAAGGCGTCATGCGCAACGTCGACGCGGAGGGCTGGCGTTTCGTCGCCTTCGTCCGCCTGGTGCCGATCTTTCCCTACGCCATCGTCAATTACCTGTTCGGCCTCACGCGCATTCGGTTCCACCACTATGTGCTGGCCACGATCGTGTTCATGGCGCCCTCGACGGTTGCCTATACCTGGCTCGGTTACGCCAGCCGCCAGGTCATGGAAGGCGATACGCACCAGGTTCGTTATGCGCTGGTCGCGCTCGCGCTGCTCGGCGTGCTGCTTTTCGTGCCGCGCTTCTCTAAGCGATTCCGCCGCAGCTAATTCCAGAGCTGCGTTGACGCGATTCTTGCGCCTTCCGCCATAGCGGCGAGCTTGGCGAACACGACGTCGGGATCGACCGCGGCTTGCCCGACCCATGTGCCGTAGCCGCAATCCGAGCCGGCGATGACGTTCTCGCGGCCGACCAGTTTGGCGTAGCGGCCGATGCGCTGCGCGATCAGCTCCGGATGCTCGATGAAATTCGATTTCGATTCGATGACGCCGGGGATCAACACCTTGCCCTCGGGTAGCTTCGCGCGCTCGAACAACGTCCACTCGTGCGCGTGGCGTGGGTTCGCCGCTTCGAATGAAATCGCGTTGGGCCGCGCCGCAAAGACGATATCGATGATGTCAGAAAGCGGCACGTCGCAATGATGCGGACCTTCGTAGTTGCCCCAGCAGACATGCATGCGCAGCTGCTCCGGCGGAATGTTGGATAGCGCGTGATTGAGCGCTTCCACGTGCAGTTGTGCGCGCTTGCGGAACTCCGGCAGCTTTAAATCGGCGTATTGAATATGCCGGCCCATCGCCAGATCGGGGCAATCGATTTGCAGCACGAAGCCGGATTTGGCGACGGTTTCATATTCGTGCCGCATCGCCTCGGCGATGGCGTAAATATAAGTCTCGAAATTCTTGTAGTAGTCGTTGCGAAAGAATAGCGAGATGACGCCGGGCGAGGCCGCGCTCATGAAGCCGCCCGCCGCCTTCACCGCGCCGAGCGCGCTTTTAAGATTGGCGGCATCAGTCGCGGGCGCCCTGGCGTCGCGCACGCTGATGGCCGTGTTGCAGGCCGGCGTCTTGCGCCGCGAGCGGCCGGGATCGCCGAATACGCGCTTCTCCAAACGCGGAAAGGCGGCGAGGTCCTGATAGACGAAAGTGTTGCCGGTACCGCCGAAGCCCGCGAGACGGTCCTTGACGTAGGTCGCGTAGCTCGGCTTCGACATCTCGCCGTCATTGATCAGATCGACCCCTGCATCGGCCTGCTTTTTCACCACTTCGGCGACGGCCGCGCGCACCCGCGCGGCTAAGGCCTCTGGATCGACCGGCACGCCTTCCTCCTTGGCGTACATCATGCGGATAAGGTCGTCCGGCCGCGGCAAACTGCCAGTGTGCGTGGTCAAAAAGCGGTCAGTGCTGCGTTGCATCATTCGGCCCGGGGGGTCGTTTCAGGGAGGGCGCGCGCTGTGCGTATCTTGCTCATATGGATTGCCCCCGCCGCCAGCAAGTGTAGATTAGCCAACCGGGGCGCCTGGGTATTCGCCACACGAATCCCCCAACCCGCGCCTCTAGCTGGTCCCGGTCTGCTTTAGTGGCCAGACCGGGACCGGTCTAAATCCGGGCATTAGTGTCCTGGATCGATTAACGCGCCCGTTGTGCCTTTCGGCAGAACGGGCGCGTTGCGTTTGACAGGCTGGGCTTAGCTGCCTAGAACCGACGCAAAATCCCACGCAGAGATTGTCATGAAAGTTCGTAATTCTCTCAAATCCTTGCGCGGCCGCCACCGCAACAACCGCATCGTGCGGCGTAAGGGCCGGGTCTACATCATCAACAAGACCAATCGCCGCTTTAAGGCGCGCCAGGGTTAGACCGTCTCCGACGGCTGGCGGTTTTCGATTATTGCCGCATATTTGCCTTAGCCGGTCGGCAGATTAGACTTCACCGATGCGCCGTCGATTCCCATTCGTCGTCTTCGCCGCGCTTTTGGCGGCGGCCGCCACGCTGCCCGCCGCCGCGCAGCAGGCACCGTTTCCGGAACGGCCCAAGATCCCTGAACCGCCCAATAAGCTGCCACCCGTCCGGCACGGCGATCAAACGCACAATCTGGATTTCCTGTTCGGGGCACTCAAGGCCGCGCCTGACGACGAGACCGCCAAGGTGGTCGAGCAACGCATCTGGGCGGTGTGGGCGATTTCGTATAGCGACACCACCAATCTGCTGATGAGCCGCGCCCGGGCCGCGATCGAGAAAAAGGATATTGATCTGGCGATCAAGCTGCTCAGTGCCGTGGTCAAGATCAAACCGAAATACGTGGAAGCCTGGAATTGGCGCGCCACGCTCTATTACATGAAAAAGGAATATGGCCGCTCGCTGCACGATATCGCCGAAGTGCTCAAGCGGGAGCCGCGCCACTTCGGCGCGCTGTCCGGCCTCGGCCTGATCCTTCAGGACCTCGGCGACGACAAGCTCGCGCTCGACGCCTACCGCCGCGCTCTCGCGGTTTATCCGCGCCTGCAGCGCATTCCCGACCTGGTGAAGACGCTGTCGGAAAAGGTCGAAGGCCGGGATATCTAGTGCGCCGGCTGACGGGCATGCCAAAGTGCGTCCCGAAAAATCTCCTGCCGGCTTTTCTTGCGATTTTGACGCTCACTCTTGCGCTTTGCGCCAAGCCGTCCACGGCGCTCGAGGTGCCGAGAGTCTTTCGCGGCGTCCTCGTCCTCGAGGGTCGAATTGTATTCGGCGATTACGACAGACTTCGCCATTTCCTTTCTGACAAGGCGACTTTCGACAAAATCAACAATGGCGTCTTCCTCGCCTCGCCGGGCGGCAATCTGGGCGAGGCAATCAGGATCGGACGTCTCATTCGGGCATTGCAGTTGAGCACGACCGCGCCATCGGGTCCGCCGGAAGGCCGCAAACTCGGCGAGGCGCTCATCGGGCCCAATGACCTGCGCAACCCGAGAACGAACTATCAGTGCGCCAGCGCTTGCTTTCTGCTTTTTGTTTCGGGGATTTATCGCAGCCTGAACTGGGCGGGCCGCCTCGGCATTCATCGGCCGTTCCAGATGACCAGCGATGCAAAAAAGATGAAAGGCAACGACGACTTGTTGAACGGCCCGATCCGCAAGGCGATCGAGAATTATCTCAGGGAAATGGGCGTTCGGATAAAATACGTCGATCTGATGTATTCCGTCGCGTCGAGCCAGCTGAGGCAGGTCACGCAAGAAGAACTGGATGATGACTTGCTCGGATTCACGCCGGACTTTAAGGATCGCATCCGCGCGCAATGCGACGAGAAAACGGCCGCGGCGGCCGAAAAATCAGCGAGCAACATCGGCGACTGCCGGATGCAGCTTGCGGCCAAATTGCGCGCCGACCTGCCCGCCGAAGGCTGGCAAAAAGTCTACGGCAAATAGCGAAAAGGGTCGGCAGCCGGCGTTTGATCCACCTCAAGGTGAGGATCGTCCATTACCTTACTTATGGATGAGTGGCGGCTGGCCGACAGAGGCAGCCTGCCCGATCTGCGATCAAGCAAAGGAATTTTGATGTTTCAGGTGCGATTTCATGGCCGTGGCGGCCAGGGCGTGGTGACGGCGGCGGAGCTGCTCTCGGTCGCATCATTCCTTGAACAACGTCACGCGCAAGCTTTTCCCAGCTTCGGCTCGGAGCGCATGGGCGCGCCGGTCGTCTCATTTTGCCGCATCGACGACAAGGAAATCCGGTTGCGCGAGCCGATCCTCGAACCGGATGCCCTGATCGTGCAGGACCCGACGCTGTTCAAGGCGATTGACGTTTGCCAGGGCCTAAAGCCGACCGGTTATCTGCTCGTCAACAGCAATCGAACTTTAAGCGAACTGCATCTCGACGCGATCGCCAAGCAGTTGCCCGCGGGGCACGCGTTGACCGTGCCGGCCTCCGAGTTCGCGCTCAAGCATGTCGGGCGTCCACTGCCCAATGCCGCCCTGCTCGGCGCCTTCGCCCGGCTCACCGGCATGGTCCAGTTGAAATCCGTCATCGCCGCGATCCGCGAGGCATTTCCGGCAAAGATCGCGGAAGGAAATATCGCCGCCGCGACCGCCGCGCATGACGCCGTCGTCAGCCCCGCCGCGGCCGCCTGAGGGATCATCGCCATGCTCAAACAAATCGAAGGTTCGCGGGCGATGGCCGAGGCGATCGGATTATGCCGGCCCGAAGTGATTTGCGCCTATCCGATCACGCCGCAGACCCACATCGTCGAGGGCCTCGGCGAGATGGTGCGCACCGGCGGCATCAAGAATTGCGAGTTCATCAACGTCGAATCCGAATTCGCCGCGTTGTCGGTGGCAATCGGCGCTTCCGCCGCCGGCGCGCGCGCCTACACGGCCACCGCTAGCCAGGGCCTGCTGTTCATGGCCGAAGCCGTTTACAACGCTTCCGGGCTCGGCCTGCCGATCGTCATGACGCTCGGCAACCGCGCGATAGGCGCGCCCATCAACATCTGGAACGACCATTCCGACGCCATGGCCGTCTGCGATTCGGGCTGGATGCAGCTGTTCGCTGAGACCAACCAAGAGGCGGCCGATCTGCACATCCAGGCCTTCCGTCTGGCCGAGGAACTATCGATGCCGGTCATGGTCTGCGTTGACGGCTTCATCCTCACGCACGCGGTCGAGCGGGTCGACATTCCGACGCAGGAACGGGTCGACGCCTATCTGCCACCTTATGAACCGGTGCAGCTGCTCGATCCCAAGGACCCGATCTCCATCGGCGCGATGGTCGGACCGGAAGCCTTCACCGAAGTCCGCTATCTGCAGCACTACAAGCAGACGCTGGCGCTGCGGCTGATTCCTCAATTCGCCGCCGAGTTCAAATCGCAGTTCGGCCGCGACAGCGGCGGACTGCTGCGCAGCTACCGCGCGGACGACGCCGAAATGATCGTTGTTGCCATGGGGTCGGTGAACGGCACCATCAAGGATACGATCGACGAAATGCGCGCCGACGGCGTGCCGGTCGGCCTTGTCACGCTGGTCTCGTTCCGCCCTTTCCCGACCGCGGCGCTGCGCGAGAAGCTGGTGCGCGCGCGCAACGTCGTGGTGATCGAGAAGAGCCTGGCGGTCGGCATGGGCGGTCCGCTCGCCAACAATGTCGATCTGGCATTGCGCAACGTGGCGGGAGCGCCGCATGTGCACTCGGTCATCGCCGGGCTCGGCGGTCGGCCGATCACCCGCACGGCGCTGCATCGCGTGCTGCGCCGCGCCTTGGTGCAGCCGTGGGAAGGCTCGTATTTCCTCGACCTCAACGACGAGATCGTCGCCAAGGAACTGCACTACGTTCGCAAGGTGCGCCGCTCCGGCCCGACCGCCGAAAACCTGTTGCGCCGCCTCAGCGAAGGCGTCGAAAAAGCCGACGCTTAGCGGAAAGGATGCAAAGCCGATGAGCGATTACGCAGCACCAATGAACGCGACGCAGAAGCTGCACTTCTACCAGAAGGGTACCTTCACCGTCGGTAACCGGCTCGTTTCCGAGCAGGAGCGATCGGTGCAGGCGTCGATCGACCGCTCGAATGCGCTCACCTGCGGCCACCGCGCCTGCCAGGGCTGCGGCGAGGCGCTAGGCGCGCGCTATGCCATCGACGCGGCGATGCGCGCCACCGGCAACAATGTGATCGCCGTCAACGCCACCGGCTGCCTGGAAGTGTTCACCACGCCCTATCCGCAAACCTCGTGGCAGACGCCGTGGCTGCATTCGCTGTTCGGCAATGCCGCCGCGGTGGCAACCGGCGTCGCCGCGGCCATGCGGGCGAAAAAGCGGCCGGAAGTGCGCACCATCGCGCAAGGCGGCGACGGCGGCACCACCGATATCGGCTTTGGTTGCTTGTCGGGGATGTTCGAGCGCAACGATGACGTGCTCTACATCTGCTACGACAACGAAGCCTACATGAACACCGGCGTGCAGCGCTCCTCGGCGACGCCGCCGGCGGCGCGCACCGCGACCACCCCGGCTTTGGGAAAGGAGCCGGGAAATGTCTTCGGCACCGGCAAGAGCGTGCCGAAAATCGCCGTCGCCCATGGCATCCCTTACGTCGCCACCGCGAGCGTGGCCGATCTGCACGATCTCGAGCGCAAGGTGACCAAAACGATGGGCATTCATGGCGCGCGTTATCTGCATATCCACGTGCCGTGCCCGCTCGGCTGGGGTTCGCTGTCGCACGATACGATTCGGCTGGCGCGGCTCGCCGTCGAATGCGGGTTGTTCCCGCTGTTCGAAGCCGAGCACGGCGTCGTCACCGCTAGCCAAAAAATCCGCCGCCGCGTTCCCGTCGACGACTACCTGAAACCGCAGCGGCGCTTTGCCCATCTGTTCGCGAACGAGCAGGGCAGGGAGCGCATCGGCCTCATCCAGGCGGCGGCCGACCGAAATATTGCCGAGTATCATCTGCTCGGCGCGGAGGGAGACGCCTGATGGAGCATCCTTTCGCCATCACCCTCGACGTCGGTTCCAGCCTCGCCAATCAGACTGGCTCATGGCGCACCTCGCGGCCGGTCTATCTCGACCGCCTGCCGCCTTGCAACCATGCCTGTCCGGCCGGCGAGAACATTCAGAGCTGGCTGTCTTATGCCGAGTCCGGCGATTACGAAGGCGCCTGGCGCGCGCTGACAGCCGACAACCCGTTGCCGGCGGTGATGGGCCGGGTCTGCTATCACCCGTGCGAAAGCGCCTGCAATCGCGTGCAGATCGACGAAGCGGTCGGCATCAATTCGGTCGAGCGCTTCCTCGGCGACGTGGCGATCGGCAAAGGCTGGCGCTTTGCCCCGCCGCAGGCCGAGAGCGGCAAGCGCGTGCTGGTGGTCGGCGCGGGTCCTTCCGGGCTGTCGGCGGCCTATCACCTGCGGCGCATGGGTCATGCCGTCGAGATCCATGAGGCTGGGCCGTTCGCCGGCGGCATGATGCGTTTCGGCATTCCCAAATATCGCCTGCCGCGCGACGTACTCGATGCCGAGATCAATCGTATTGCCGAGCTGGGCGTCACCCTCAAGCTCAACACCAAGGTCGACCGCATCCTCGACAGCATGAAAGCTGGCCGTTTTGACGCGGCATTCCTCGCCGTCGGCGCCCATATCGGCAAACGCGCCTTTATTCCCGCCGGCTCCGCCTCCAAGGTGCTCGACGCCGTCACGCTGCTGCGCTCCATGGAAGGCGAGGGCAAGCCGCTGCTCGGCCGCCGCGTTGTGGTCTACGGCGGCGGCAATACCGCCCTCGACGCCGCCCGCACCGCCAAGCGCTTGGGTGCGACCGAGGCCATCATCGTCTATCGCCGCACGCGCGACCGCATGCCGGCGCACGACTTCGAGGTCGAAGAAGCCTTGCAGGAAGGCATCATGATGAAATGGCTCTCGACCATCAAACGCATGGACGAGGGCGTACTCACCGTCGAGAAAATGCAGCTCGACGCAACGGGCTTCCCGCAGCCAACCGGCGAGTTCGAGACGCTTGCCGCCGACTCGCTGGTGCTGGCGCTCGGCCAGGATGTCGATATAGCGCTGCTCGACGGCGTGCCGGGACTGGAAATCAAGGACGGTACCGTACAGGTCGCCGCGAACATGATGACCGGGCATGCCGGCATCTTTGCCGGCGGCGATATGGTTCCTTCCGAACGCACCGTCACGGTGGCGGTCGGCCACGGCAAGAAGGCGGCCCGCCACATTGATGCCTGGCTGCGCGGCGCGGCCTACGCTCCGGCGGAAAAACACGAACTGGCGAATGTCGACAAGCTCAACAGCTGGTACTACGCCGACGCGCCGAAGACGGTGCGGCCGATGCTGGAAATCGCCCGCCGGCAGAGCACCTTCGAGGAAGTGCAGGGCGGGCTCGACGAGACCAACGCGCTTTACGAGGCGCGACGGTGCCTGTCCTGCGGCAATTGTTTCGAATGCGACAATTGCTACGGCGTCTGCCCCGACAACGCGGTGATCAAGCTCGGCCCCGGCAAACGGTTCCAGTTCAATTATGACTACTGCAAGGGCTGCGGGATTTGCGCCCAGGAATGCCCGTGCGGCGCCATCAAGATGGTGCCGGAGGAGATTTAGCCCGCCGGCGTTGCCGTTTCCTTGCCTGGTTGATCCAGATCAATGCGCAATTGCGTATTTGTTCCAGCCTGTTGCACCCCAAGAACGTGGGAGGATTCGATGCAGATCGGCGATCTTCGCTCAACCGTGGCATCCGCAACGCGTAACCCGAACGACGAGCTGCTCGAGTGCCGCATGGCCATGCTTGGTCTCGATCTCGACGCGACCGACGTCGGCGACCCCGCCACGTTCGACGCGATCAGGCTACGGTGCGCAAGCTGCGACTGCCGGGAAGATTGCGCCCTGGATTTGCAGCGCGATCCTAACAGTCCGGTGTGGGAAACCTATTGCCCCAACGCGGGCGCTTTTATCGCGCTCGCTCAGGCTTGGTGGCTGGTCCAGTAACGCAATCGGCAACGCGACTCAATCCGCCACTGTGTCTGCGCCGACGTAAGCGATGCGCAGCATGTTGGTCGCGCCCGGGGTGCCGAGCGGCAGCCCGGCGACGATGATGACGCGCTGGCCGGCTTTGGCAAAGCCTTCTTTGAAGGCGATGCGGCAGGCGCGCTCCACCATGTCGTCCTGATCGTGCGCGTCCTCGGTGATGACGCAATGCACGCCCCACGCCACCGACAGCCGCCGCCCGGTTGAGATATTCGGCGACAGCGCCACGATCGGCGGCTTCGGCCGCTCGCGCGCGACGCGCAGGCCGGTCGAGCCCGACGAGGTCCAGCAGACGACGGCGGCAAGGTCGAGCGTGTCGGCGATTTTCTGCGCGGCGTCAGCGATAGCGTCGGCGCCGGTTGCTTCCGGTTCGGGCCGCTGCGCGCTGATGATGCCGCGAAAGGCCGGGTCGTTCTCGACCTCGATGGCGATGCGGTTCATCATCGCCACCGCTTCCACCGGATATTGCCCGGCTGCCGATTTCGGCCGACAGCATCACCGCGTCGGCGCCCTCGAAGATGGCGGTGGCGACGTCGGACACTTCCGCGCGCGTCGGCACCGGCGAATTGATCATCGATTCCAGCATCTGCGTGGCGATCACCACCGGCTTGCCGGAGATGCGGCCGGCCCTGGTCATTTGTTTTTGCACACCGGGGACTTTTTCCAGCGGCATTTCGACGCCGAGATCGCCGCGCGCCACCATCAGCGCGTCGGCAAGATCCATGATTTCGCCAAGCCGGTGCACGGCTTGCGGCTTCTCGATCTTGGCCATGACCAGGGCGCGGCCGCGCGTGATCTTCTTCGCCTCGGCGATATCTTCCGGCCGCTGGATAAAGGACAGCGCCACCCAGTCGATGCCGGTGTCGAGCGCGGCTTCAAGGTCGGAGCGGTCCTTCTCGGCCAGCGCGGAAAAGGGGATCGTCGAGTCCGGAAGACTCACGCCCTTGCGGTCGGACAATTTGCCGGCGACTTCGACGCGCGTCTCTATGCGCTTGGGCTCGGCCGCGGTGACGATGAGGCGCACTTTGCCGTCGTCGATCAGCAGCGTGTGGCCCGGCTCGACGGCGGCGAAGATTTCCGGATGCGGCAGATAGGCGCGTGTCGCGTCGCCCGGCGCCGGATCGGAATCGAGCACGAAGCTGTCGCCTGTTTTCACCTGCACGGCGCCGCCGGTGAAACTGCCGAGCCTAAGCTTCGGGCCTTGCAGATCGACCAGAATGCCGATCGGCCGTCCGGTGCCCTCTTCGACGGCGCGTATCGCCGCCACCAGTTCGCGCATGCGCTCGTGGCTGGTGTGGCTCATGTTGATGCGGAACACATCGACGCCGGCGGCGAACAGCTGCGCGATCATTTCGCGGTCGGACGACGCGGGCCCCAGCGTGGCGATGATCTTGGCGCGGCGCAGGCGTCTCATTTTTTTCCGCCTTGCGCCGGAGGCTGCTGCAGCGGCGCGCGCGAGGGGCCGGGCACGCGCGGCGCGAGCGGTTTGCCCGGCGCCTGCTCGGCGGTGTCGGTCAACTGCACCGTCCAGGAGCGCTGCTCGCCGGTGTCGACCTCGAAATAGCCGGTGCGGTCATAGCCGCGCGCCAGGCAGTTTTCGGTGCCGCGAATGGTGAACTCCTTTTCGCGTGAGCACATAAAAGCGTGTCCTGACCATTCGCCACCGCGGTCGTAATCGACCGCGTAGATGTAATAGTAGCGCGCAACCAGCGCTCCGCGCAGCAGCGTTTCGCAGGACCGCCCGGCAACGTTCCACCAGCCCTCGGTGGTCCAGCCCTCGGCATCCTTGTAGCCGATTGCGATGCCAACACGACTGCCGGTGTTGTTGCAAAGGCGGAAATCGGCGCGGGCCGAGTAGGCCGAACCAGCGATGAGCGTGCCGGCAAGCACGGCCGTTTCCAGGATGCAGCGCGTGAAGTGACGGGGCAATGCGGTCACGATGATGAGGGATTCGATCGGGTTTTCGGTTGTCGCGTGATCGGTCATGGCCTGTCAACGACGATGGCGCGGAAGTCATTGACGTTGGTGTAGGTCGGGCCGGTCAGCAGTAAGTCCTTGAGCGCGGAGAAAAATCCGGTCGAATTGTTGTCGGCGAGAAAGGCGGCAGGATCGAGGCCGAGGGCCTCGGCGTGTGCCACGGTCTCGCCATCGACGATGGCGCCGGCCGGATCGTTGGGGTCGCCGACACCACCGTCCGTACCATCTGTGTCGGCGGCGAGCGCCGCGACCGCCGGCAGACCGGCAAGGCCGATGGCCAGCGCCAGTGCGTATTCCTGATTGGGCCCGCCGCGCCCCTGACCGTGGATGGTGACGGTCAATTCGCCGCCGGAGAGGATCACCGCGCGCTTGCCTTGCGAGCGGAGATCGCGCGCAAGTTTGGCATGCACTGCCGCCACCTTGCGCGCCTCGCCTTCGAGGCTGTCGCCGAGCATGACGGGTTCGTATCCGGCAGCGCGCACCGCTTTTTCCGCCGCGTGCAATGACTCGACCGGCCGCGCCGCCAGCGCGAAGCTCGTATTGGCGAAAATCTTGTCGCCGGGCTTCGGCGATTCGTTCTTCGCATCGTTGAGCGCGCGCGTCACCGTGTCCGGCAGATCGAGTTTGTATTTGGCGACGATCGCGCGCGCATCGGCCAGCGTCGTCGAATCGGGCACCGTGGGGCCGGAGCCGATCGCCGACGGATCGTCGTGCGGCACGTCGGAAATCGCGAAGGTCGCGAGCCGCGCCGGATAAGCGTGTTGCGCGAGGCGCCCGCCTTTGATACGCGAGAGATGTTTGCGCACCGTATTGATTTCGCCGATACTGGCGCCCGAGCGCAGCAGCGCCCGCGTCGCCGCCTGCTTGTCGGCGAACGAAAGGTCTTCGGCCGGCGCGATCCAATTGGCCGAAGCGCCGCCCGACATCAGCACCAGCACGAGATCGTCGGGGCCCGCGCTCTCGGCGAGCTTAAGCGCCTTTTCGGCGGCTTTTAGCCCGGCGGCATCCGGCACGGGGTGTGCCGCCTCGATCATCTCGACCACGCGTGTCGGCCGCCCATAGCCGTAACGCGCCACCGCGACGCCGGTCAAGCGCGCCGGCGGGAGCTTCATCCGGCCGAGGTAAAAGGCTTCGGCGGTCTCCACCATCGAACCCGCGGCCTTGCCGGCGGCGAGCAGGATGATGCGCCCGGCGGGCGCAGCCGGCAGCAGCGGCGGCAGGCAAGTTGAAGGATGCGCCGCGGCCACCGCAGCGCGGAAAAGCTCCTCCAGAAACGCGCGCTGCCTGGCCATATCGCCAATACGGCGGGTTTTTCGCCCTATGGCAAGCGCCGTCGCGCCGCCTTATGTTGACGGCAGCAAAGGATCGCCGTCATGGACGAGAAAACCCGCACCGAGCTTGAAGCCGCCGTATTCCGCCGCCTGGTCGAGCATCTGCGCGCGCGCAGCGATGTGCAGAACATCGACATGATGAATCTCGCCGGCTTCTGCCGCAATTGCCTGTCGAACTGGATGAAGGACGCGGCAGACGCCAAAGGCCTAGCCATGAGCAAGGACGAGAGCCGCGAACTCGTTTACGGCATGCCCTACACGGACTGGCAGGCGAAATATCAGAAAGAGGCCTCGCCCGCGCAAAAGGCGGCCTTCGAAAAGGCAAGCGCGAAACATTAGCGCGTGATCCCGAAAAGCATGTCCTCGATGTGATCGGGGATGGGTACCGGATTTCGGACAAGATCACGCGCAAAATAAATTCTATGCACAGGGTGTGAATGTCGGGGGCTTTCCGTTAAAGCCGCGCGCGCTCCGCCTGAATCTCCGTATGAATGGCGGGAAAGCATTCCAGTTTATTCAGGAGCCTCCGATGCCTGCCACTGCCGCGGCTGCCAAAGAAGAAACCTACCACCGCTTCGCCAAGGATCAGCTCAAGGCCATTGTTGAGCGCATCGAGCGGCTGGAGGCGGAGAAGAAGGCGACTTCCGACGATATCCGCGACGTCTATGCCGAGGCCAAGGGCACCGGACTCGACCCCAAGGCGCTGCGCACCATCGTGCGCATGCGTAAGCAGGACGCCGACGAGCGCCGCGAGGAACAGGCCGTGCTCGAGATGTACATGAACGCGCTGGGGATGCTGCAGTAACGAGCAGTTAGCGCATCGACAGCGCCTGCGGCGCAATGAACGTCGCGGTGGCGAGGAAAACGACAGCCTGGCCGCTGAAGTGGCTGCCCACCATGCCGTAGTGCGGATCGGCGGAGAAGGTCATCAGCACCGACGCCTGCGGCTTTTGCAGCAGCGCGGCAAAGACGCGTGGATCGTAGCGGCCGGATTTCTCCGCCGTCATGTCGTAACTCATGCTCGGCGTCAGCATGGCGGCGCGCAGCCAGGGGCTGTCATAATTCGCGCCGCCGCCGGAAAGCGTCGGGGCCGTCGCCACCGGCGCGGCGCTTGCAGCGCGCAGCAAAGGCGCTTCCATCGGCAGGCGCGGCAGGTTCACGCCCATCGGGCGCAGGCGCGCAGGCCGCGACCGCGGCATCGGCGGCGCTTCCGCATAGGCCAGCACCGTCGGCGTCGTTTCCGCCGAGACGGTCTCAAACACCGTGCCGGCGGCCAGCGCCGGCGGCAGCGCTGGGCCGGTCTCGACCGCGCCCAGTCCGTTGCCGCCGAGCGAGGCGGTCACGATGTCCTCATCGCTTTTAGACTTGGCGGCGGCGGTCACGACGAAGCGCGGACGCACCACCGGCAGCGGTACGATTGTCTCGGTGGCAACATGCCGGGTCGGGATCAGGCTGGCCAGGATGGTGCGGCGCGGTTTGATCGGAGCGGGGCGTGCGCCGCTGTCATTCTTGCCGGCGCCGAATAGACGCGCCAGCAGGCTCGGATGCTTCGGCGCTTCGACGGCGACTTCCTCGTCATGCTCGGTGATCACGCCGGCATCACGCGCGGCCTCGAGCGAGGTCGCCGATGGCACCGCGCCGTGCCGTTCGACGTCGGCGAGCGCGAGCTCGTAGCCGGGCAGGGGATGGCCGTCGGCGGGGATATGCACGGTGCGCCCGTCCGGGAAAATCTTTTCCAGTTGCGCCCGCGCGATCACCGGCCAGTGGCGGATCGAGCCGGTGTCGAGATGCACGAAAGGCGAGCCGGACGTCGGATAGAAGCCGACGCCGCCGCGCTGCAGGCGCAGGCCCACTTCGCGGATTTTTTCCAGCGGAACGCCGGGAATGTAGAAGTCGATCGCCTGGCCGTTGACGTGCTGGCTGAATTGCGCAACGCCGGTCGAACGTTCGCGCAACATGGCGTTGGTGCCAGGCGAGCGGTAGCCGCAGATCACCTGGATTGGCTCCTTGCCGCCGACCTCCCGGTCGGTCTCCCACAACAGATCGAACAGATGCGGATCCATGTGGGTTTCCTGTTCCTTGCGCCAGTCGCGCATGAACCAGTCGAGCTTCGCCAGCGCCGCCTCGTCGTAGCGGCCGTTGCGCTTGTAGGTGACGGTGATGTCTTCGTTGGTGTGGACGTGATGGAAGGAGATGGTGCGGGTGTCGCCTTCGGCCACCGCGTTCTGCAGCGCGTCGTCGGCGCCGAGCAGAAAGAGCGCGGCAATGCCCAGCCGGGCCGCGGCGCCGAACAGACACAAGGCAGCAAAACGCCGACGCGCCGCACTCAACCGCACTGGCAACTTCCGTGAAATACGCCGTCCCACAGCCGCCACAACGCCCCCACCGGGCCGTCGAGCGACGACCCCACAGTGTTATCCGGAACGGTTAAGGCCCCCTTACGTGGGGCGCTCCCCCGCAAGCCTTTATACTCCATAGAGAAAATGGCCGAAAAGGGCCGAGGCCGCGGCGCTGCTAGGGCTAGGCGGAGGTAACTTCCGGCGCCCAATGTTTAGCAGCTGAAATGCAAATGGCCGGTATTTCCCGGCCATTGCGGCGTTTGCTTGGAGCTATCGGCTCTAGTGGAAGATCTTCTCGAAGAACGCGAACGGGTTTTGCGCCTCGCGCCGCTCGACGCGGCTGAGGATTTCCTGGTCGGCCTTGGCCGTGGCCAGCGCCACGTCACGCTTGGGATCTGGCGGCGGCGCAACATCGGCGATGTGCCGTTCGTTGCTGTGCAGGATGGCATGGATGCGCGAGTCGAAGCCGTAGATGTCGTCGCGCAATTGCAGCTTGCCGGCATCGTCGACGAACGCGGTCTGGTAGGTCAGCAGCACCGACGGCTTGTCCATGAGCTTGTAGGTCCGCTCCTCCTGGCCGAATTGGGCATAGAGCTGCCGCGCGTTCAGCGTCGGACCGCGCATGGCCAGATGCAAGATGATCTCGCCGAACTTGGTCGGATCTTCCACGCGCATGCAACCATGAGAGAAGGCGCGCTTGTCGGCGGCGAACAGCCGCTTCTCCGGCGTGTCGTGCAGGTAGACCTGGAACTTGTTGGGGAAGTTGAACTTGATGCGGCCGAGCGCGTTGGCGGCGCCAGGCGGCTGCACCACGTTGATGTTGCCGTCGGGGCCGCGTTTCACTTCCAGGCCCATGCGATCGAAGATATTCGGGTCGCTGGCATAGAGCGGCAACAGCTCGTTCTGGATGATCGACTGCGGCACGTACCAGGACGGATTAACCAGCACGTTGTCCATCGACGCGGCGAGCAGCGGCGTCGGCGTCTGCGGCTTGCCGGCGACGATCTTGGTGTGCCACACGATCTGATGGTCGTGCACGACCTTAAGCGTGTAATCGGGGATGTTGACCATCACATAGATGTGGCCGAGGTCGCGCGGCAGCCAGCGCCAGCGTTCCATGTTGGCTATGACGCGGTCGATGGCCTGCCCCGGCTTCGGGCCGTTGATGGCGGCGAGCGTCTTGTTGTCGATATATCCCGTCGGGCGTAATGTCGGCGCGCGCCTGCACGTGCTTGATGGCGTCGCACAGCTTGCGATCGTAAATGAGATCGTTTGTCTTGCCGGCGATGCCGAGCCGCTCGCGCAAGAGCGGCACGCGCGCGTCCTTGCGCCCCGGCCTGATCACCGCGCCGTCGGGGATGCGGTTGTCGGGCGCGGCGGCGCCGGCGCTGGCGTTGGAGCGCAAGGCGGCGAGCTTGTCCTTGAGCTCCTTGAAGGCCCGCTCCTGCGGATTGAAGCTGTCGAACGCGGCGTTCACGTCGTTGGCGTTGGCGACCCGCTTGAGAATCTCGGCCGGGTCCGGCGTGTGATCGCCGTAATCGACCTGGACGAACACGCGCGTCGGCGCGATGCGGCCGACCTGCAGATGGCGCGCGAAAGCGAGCACCGAACCGGTCAGGGTGACGTCGGCGTCGGCGACCTGATCGGCGCCGGAGAGGCTGTCGAAATTGGGCACCGGATAATCGGCGGCGTCGAGCCCGTCGGCGGCGGCGTCTTTAAGCCGGGCGATGGTCGCCTTGGCGCGGGCGGTGAGCGCGCCGTCCACGATCCACAGCGGCGCGTAATTGCGCGCGGCGTAGAAATTTTCCATCGCCTTGCGGTCGGTCGGGCGTTCGACGCGCTTGTCGAGCTATTTGCCGGCGATCATGCCGCGCAGTTTATCGCTGACCTGCTGATCGCTCGACGCGAAAACCTTGTCGAGTGCGCCGTTGATGCTGAAGCTGGCAGTTGTTGCCGTCGTGCGGCTCGCTGGCCTGCGGCGCAACGTAAGGCTCGGCCGCCGCCGGCGGCAGCGGCGCGGCCTCGCGGTGCATCGCAGCATGGCCGTTCAGCGACGGCGGCAACGGGCCGACCGATTCGACATGATCGGACGCCGCGGCGAGAAGCCCGGGCGCGGCGACGACTCCTGCCGCTGCCGTACCGAGTGCGAGGACAGTGCCGGCGAGCAAGTGACCGAATCGAAGCTGACGCACCAGAAAACTCCGCAACTGAATTTCAAACGCCACACGCAGCACGATCTAGCGGCGATGCGTTTCGTCCGCCACACACGACGCTGCATCGCTATTATGCGGCCTCACGCGCGCGCAGACGAAAGAAAATCGGCCGTTCTTAACCTTTACCTTGCATCACGGCTAACGCGGCTCGCGCGAATGGTTAAGGCGCAGCGCCGTCATTCCGCAGTCACGATTTCCTTGTTTACCGCCGCGGGCTCGTCGAGGCCGAGGTTTTCCAGCTTGCGGTAAAGCGTCGAGCGCCCGATCTGCAGCCGCCGCGCGACCTCCGACATCTGCCCGCGATAATGCGAGATGGCGTAGCGGATCACCTCCCGCTCGATCTCTTCCATGGGCCGCACGTCGCCGGCCGCATCGATCAGCGGCAACGCTGCGGCCTGCATGGTTAATTCGCGAGACGGCGCGGAATGCGCGTCTTCCACGTGCGCGCCGGGCCACACTGACAGCGCCGGCGAATCCGCGACATCTGACATGACCTTGATGGCCGCATCGGGATTTTGTTCGCCGCCTGGGCGGCGATCTGCGGGAACTCGTTAACGCCCACCGCCTCGCCCTCGGCAAGCACCACGGCGCGGAAGATTGCGTTTTCCAGTTGCCGCACATTGCCGGGCCAGCGATGGGCAACGAGCATTTGCAGCGCCTGCGGCTCGATCGCGCGCACGCGCTTTCCTTCTTCCGCCGCGAAATCGGGCGACGAAATGCCGCGTGAGTTCGGGAATGTCCTCGGGCCGGCTGCGCAGCGGCGGCACCATGATCGGGAAGACGTGCAGGCGATAGAACAGGTCCTCGCGAAAGCGTCCGGCCTTCACGTCGGCGATCAAATCGCGGTTGGTGGCGGAGATGATGCGCACGTCCACCTTGACGGCCTTGCGCGAGCCGACCGGCTCGACCTCGCCCTCCTGCAAGGCGCGCAGGAGCTTGACCTGCGCGGCTGGCGGCAGTTCGCCGACCTCGTCGAGGAACAGCGTGCCGCCGTCGGCCTCGACGAATTTGCCGGCGTGTTTTTCCGTGGCGCCGGTGAAGGCGCCTTTCTCGTGGCCGAACAGGATCGACTCGACCAGGTTTTCCGGCATGGCGCCGCAATTGACCGCGACGAAGGGCTTGGCCCGGCGCTCGCTCGAGCCGTGCACGGCGCGCGCGATCAATTCCTTGCCGACGCCGGATTCGCCTTCGACCAGCACGGGGATGGCGGAGCTCGCCGCCTTTCTCCGCCGCGGCGAGCACCTTGCGCATGCCGGGCGAGCGGGTGACGACGTCGGCCATGGTGAGGGTGCCGTCGCGGCTGCGCTTCAAGCGCTGCAATTCGCCGGCCAGCGCCTTGCTGGCGAGCGCGTTGCGCAAGGACACCTGCAGGCGCTCGGGGCTTGCCGGCTTGACCACGAAGTCGGAGGCGCCGGCGCGCATCACCGACACCACATTGTCGATGCCGCCGTGCGCGGTCTGCACGATGACCGGAATGTCGATGCCGGCGTCGCGCATGCGCGCCAGCACGCCGAGCCCGTCGAGATCGGGCATCACCAGGTCGAGCACCAGGCAATCGATGGATGGGCCTTGCGGGCCGGTGAGCAAGCGGACGGCGACGTCGCCTCCCTCCGCCAGCATGGGCCTGGTAGCCGAAGCGGCTGACCATGGCCTCGATCAGGCGGCGCTGCACCGGATCGTCGTCAACGACAAGCACGACTGCTGACATGAGCACCCCGAACGGTTACCTGTACCGATTTGGAGCAATGTCGCCGGTCTTGCTTAATGGGGGCTTAAGCGGGCAAACCTTGCGGCAGCCCGAGGAATAACCACGTACCCCGCAAGCGATCCCGCATGGCCAAACACGCATCAAAAAAGTCCGCCAAACCGGCGTCCAAACCGGCGCCAAGCTCGGCGCGCTGCCGGAATGGAACCTCGACGACCTCTATCCCGGCATCGACAGCCCCGAGCTCAAGCGCGACCTCGACGCCGCCGACGGCGACTGCGCCGCCTTCGAGCAGGCCTACAAGGGCAAGCTCGCCGCCATGGCGGCCGGCGAGGGCGAGCCGCTGATCGCCGGCGGTCAAGCGCCTGGAGGCGCTGGAGGACCGGCTCGGCCGCATCGTCTCCTATGCCTCGCTGGTCTATGCCGGCAACTCGACCGATCCGAGTCCGCGCCAAGTTCTACGGCGACGTGCAGGAGCGCATGACCACCGCCTCGCTGCATGTCCTGTTCTTTCCGCCTCGAGCTCAACCGCATCGACGACGCGGTGCTGGAAAAGGCCATGTCCGATCCGGCGCTCGGCCATTACCGGCCGTGGATCGAGGACATCCGCAAGGAAAAGCCCTATCAGCTCGAGGACCGGGTCGAGGAGCTGTTCCACGAGAAATCGGTGACCGGCTATTCCGCCTGGAACCGGCAATTCGACGACACCATCGCCGAGCTGCGCTTCAGGATCGGCGGCAAGGAGCTGAGCATCGAGCCGGCGCTCAATCTGATGCAGGACGTCGACGGCACGAAACGCAAGGCGGCGGCGCAGGCGCTGGCGAAAACCTTCAAGGCGAACCTGCGGCCCGTTCACGCTGATCACCAATACGCTGGCCAAGGACAAGGAAATCTCCGACCGCTGGCGCGGCTTCAAGGACGTCGCCGCCGCGCGGCATCTTTCCAATCGCGTCGAGCCGGAAGTGGTGGAGGCGCTGGTCGCCGCCGTGCGCGCGGCCTACCCGAAACTGTCGCACCGCTACTACGCGCTGAAAGCCAAATGGTTCGGCAAGAAGACGCTGCCCTATTGGGACCGCAACGCGCCGCTGCCGAAGGTGGCGCAGCGCACGATCCCCTGGGCCGACGCGCGCGCGACCGTGCTCACCGCCTATGGCGCCTTCTCGCCGAAAATGGCGGACATCGCCGACCGCTTCTTCGAGAAAAAATGGATCGACGCGCCGGTGCGGCCGGGCAAGCAGCCCGGCGCCTTCGCGCATCCGACCGTGCCGTCGGCGCATCCTTACGTGCTGCTCAACTATCAGGGCAAGCCGCGCGACGTGATGACGCTGGCGCACGAGCTCGGCCACGGCGTGCACCAGGTGCTGGCGGCGCCGAACGGGCCGCTGATGGCGCCGACGCCGTTGACGCTTGCGGAAACCGCGAGCGTGTTCGGCGAGATGCTCACCTTCAGGAAGCTGCTGGCGCAGACCACCGACAAGAAGCAGCGCAAGGCCATGCTCGCCGCCAAGGTCGAGGACATGATCAACACGGTGGTGCGGCAGATCGCCTTCTACAGTTTCGAGCGCAAGGTGCACCTGGAGCGCCGCAACGGCGAATTGACCGCCGACAAGCTCTGCGAACTATGGATGTCGGTGCAGGCGGAAAGCCTCGGCCCTGCGATCGAACTGAAAGAAGGCTACGAGACGTTCTGGATCTATATCCCGCACTTCATCCATTCGCCGTTCTACGTCTACGCCTATGCGTTCGGCGATTGCCTGGTGAATTCGCTTTATGCCGTCTACGAGCAATCCTCCACGGGCTTTGCCGAGCGCTACCTCGCCATGCTCGCCGCCGGCGGCACCAAGCACCACACCGAATTGCTGGCGCCCTTCGGCCTCAACGCCAAGGACCCGAAATTCTGGGACGGCGGCTTGGGCGTCATCGCCAGGCTGATCGACGAACTGGAAACGCTGGGCTAGAACGGCGGGCATCATGCCCAAAGTCTGGATCGAAGCGGCGCTCAACGGCGCCTGGACCCGCGAGCGCCAACCGGCGATTCCCGTCTCGGTCGAGGAGATCGTCGCCGACGGCATCGCCGCGGCAAAGCTCGGCGCCGCCATCATCCATCTGCACGCCTATGATGCCGCCACCGGGCGCCAGCGCGACGATTACGACATCTACGCGCCGATCATCGAAGGCATCCGCGCCAAGGTGGACGCCATCGTCTATCCGACCCTGCCGATCACCGGCTCCGGTTACGCCGGCGAATTGCGCAGCGCGCAGGAGCGCTACATGCATCTCGAGCGCCTGGCGCAGAACGGTCTCGCCGAATGGGGCGTGATCGATCCGGGCTCGGCGGTGTTCACCCGCTTTGACCAGATCGCGCGCGGCGAAGCGGGCTACACCTATTTCAATCCCGATGAGCATTTCCGCGAAGGCATGCGCATCGCCGCGCAGTACGGCGTGCGGCCGAGTTACGCGATCTACGAGGCCGGCTGCGCGCGGCTGGGCGCAGCGACCGCGAAAGTCATGCCGAAAGTGCCGACGCCGGTTTACCGCTTAATGTTCGCTGAAGAATTCTGTTTCGGCTTTCCGCCGCAGCGGCGCTTCCTCGACGCGCATCTGGCGCTGCTCGCCGAACTAATGCCCGGCGCGCCGTGGATGGTCGCCGGCCTCGGCGTCGATATCCGGCCGTTGATTGGGCCGGCGGTCGAACGCGGCGGCCATATTCGTGTCGGTCTCGAAGACCGGCCCTGGGGCGTGCGCGAAACGAACCGCGCGCTGGTGGAAGAGGCGGTGCGTCTGGTGCGCGCGGCGGGAGGCGAGCCGGCGAGAGCCGCCGAGGTGCGCGCGGCCTGCGCATCGGCCGATGTGGCGCTTAAGCGCGGGAGTGCTTACGTAGCGCCAACGCATGAGTGACCGCGAAAAAAACCGCTTCTCCGCCCGCGCCCGCAGGTACGCCAATGTCGGCACCAAGGTCGGCGGCGTCGCCGCGCGCATGGCCAGCCAGCGCTTCCTCGGCGCCCCGGGCAGCCGCGCCGGCAACGCGCTGGCGCTCGCCGCCGCGCTCGGCGGCCTCAAAGGTCCGATCATGAAGGTGGCGCAGCTGCTCGCCACCATTCCCGACGCGCTGCCGCCGGAATACGCCAGCGAACTGATCAAGCTGCAAAGCCAGGCGCCGCCCATGGGCTGGGCCTTCGTCAAGCGGCGCATGCAGGCCGAGCTTGGCGCCGGCTGGGAGAAAAAATTCAAGAGCTTCGAACATCAGCCGGCGGCGGCCGCTTCGCTCGGCCAGGTGCACCGCGCCCGCGCGCTCGATGACTCAGAGCTGGCCTGCAAGCTGCAATATCCCGACATGCAGTCGGCGGTCGAAGCCGATCTGAAGCAATTGCAGCTGCTGTTTTCCATCCGCAAGCGCTTCGATCCGGCGCTCGACACCTCCGAGATCGCGATCGAGATCGGCGCGCGCCTGCGCGAGGAGCTCGACTATATCCACGAGGCCAAGCATGTCGCGCTCTATCGCGCCATGCTCGCCGGGCAAGACTCCATCCGCGTGCCGCGGGTCTGGCCGGAGCTCTCGACCGGCCGGCTGCTGACCATGGATTGGCTCGACCGGCGCCAAGCTGCTCGAGCACAAGGACGCTCCGCTCGCCGTGCGCAACCGGCTCGCCACCGCGATGTTCACCGCCTGGTGGTTTCCCTTCAGCCGTTTCGGCGTGATCCATGGCGACCCGCATCTCGGCAATTACTCGGTGTTCGACGACGCCAAGGGCAAGCCCGCCGGCATCAACCTGCTCGACTATGGCTGCATCCGCATCTTCCCGCCGAGTTTTGTCGGCGGCGTGGCCGATCTTTATCGCGGGCTGTTGCAGGGCGACGACGATCTTGTGGTGCACGCCTACGAGGTCTGGGGCTTCAAGCGGCTCAACCGCGAGCTGATCGACGCGCTCAACATCTGGGCGCGTTTCATCTACGGCCCGCTGCTCGACGACCGCGTGCGCACCATCGCCGACGGGGTGAAGCCCTCCGACTACGGCCGCAAGCAGGCCTTCCAGGTGCATCAGGCGCTCAAGCGCCTCGGCCCGGTCACGGTGCCGCGCGAATTCGTCTTCATGGACCGCGCCGCGATCGGCCTCGGCGCCGTGTTCCTGCACCTTGCCGCCGAGCTCAATTTCCACAAGCTGTTCAACGAGACGATGGAGAATTTCTCGGTGCCCGGGGTGGCGAAGCGGCAGGCGGCGGCGCTGGCCGAGGCGAATCTGGCGCCTGGCAACAGGCAACTAGAACTAAAGATTAGCCGCCAAAAAAGCCTGGCGCGGTTTTGATCCGTATCAAAGCCAAGCCCATGCGAAATGTTATGCGGCGCCCTGTTGACGCAAAGCATCCGAGGGCCGCAGCCGTTGCCCTTGGAGGGCAATTGCGCTAACCCGATTGCCGACCCGCCCGCCTGATATCCGGAGATCCGCCCATGGCCGACCACGGCACCGTCGAATACGCCACCGCGACCGGCAACGACTACCCCGCGCACGTGCAGAGCTACGAACGCTTCGTCGAAATAACCTTCGTCGGCATCATCTTTGTCATCAATATCCTGTTCGGGCTGGCGATCGGCGGGGTGATGGGCCACTGGTTGATGTCGATCCCGGTCTTCATTCTCGCCGTCGTCGGCATCGTGCCGGGACTGGTCAGCGGCACGAGGACCTCGAGCACCGTGGCCTTCGTGCTCTGCTTCGCTGATCTTCGCCTACGCGGGCTTGTCCGCGTCCTAAGATACGCTGACCGGGGGCAGCAGGAGGGCCGGATGCGAATTGCAGTCGCGCGTGAGACGGACGGCACCGAGCCCCGCGTCGCCGCCACTCCGGAAACCGTCAAGAAATTCATTGCGCTCGGCGCCGAGGTCGCGGTCGCGCGCGGCGCCGGCTCAGGGTCCGGCATTTCCGATGCGGATTTCGAGGCAGTGGGCGCCAAGGTCGGCGACGACGTCACCAAGGACGCCGATGTCGTGCTGAAAGTGCGCCGGCCCGGCGCCGCCGAACTCAAGGACTACAAAAAAGGCGCGCTGGTCATCGCCATCATGGACCCGTACGGCAACGAGCCGGCGGTCAAGCAGATGGCCGATGCGGGAGTCGTCGCCTTCGCCATGGAACTGATGCCGCGCATCACCCGCGCGCAGTCGATGGACGTGCTCTCGAGCCAGGCCAACCTCGCCGGCTACCGCGCGGTGATCGACGCTGCCGAGGAATATGGCCGCGCGCTGCCGATGATGATGACGGCGGCCGGCACCGTTCCGGCGGCGAAGGTCTTCATCATGGGCGTCGGCGTCGCCGGCCTGCAGGCGATCGCCACGGCCAAGCGGCTCGGCGCCATCGTCACCGCGACCGACGTGCGGCCCGCCACCAAGGAGCAGGTGGAAAGCCTCGGCGCCAAGTTCCTCGCCGTCGAGGACGAGGAATTCAAGAACGCGCAGACCGCGGGCGGCTACGCCAAGGAAATGTCGAAGGAATACCAGGCCAAGCAGGCGGCGCTCACCGCCGAGCACATCAAGAAGCAGGACATCGTCATCACCACCGCGCTCATTCCCGGCCGTCCGGCGCCGCGCCTCATCAGCAAGGAGATGGTGGCCTCGATGCGCGACGGCTCGGTGATCGTCGATCTCGCGGTCGAGCGCGGCGGCAATGTCGAAGGCGCCAGGCCCGGCGAGATCGCCAAAGTCGGCGGCGTCAAGATCGTCGGCTATCTCAACGTGCGCGGGCCGCATCGCGGCGTCGGCGTCCGCGCTCTACGCCAAGAATTTGCTCACCTTCGTCGACACGATGATCGACAAGAAAGAGAAAAAGCTCGCGGTCAACTGGGACGACGAACTGATCAAGGGCACCGCGCTCACCCGCGACGGCGCCATCGTGCACCCGATGTTCAAGCCGAAAACGGCGGCCTGACGGAGAACCGCCATGTCCGAATATCGCGCAACCGCCGTCGACCCCTTCGTGTTCCGCCTGTCGATCTTCGTGCTCGCCGTGTTCGTCGGCTATTACGTGGTCTGGTCGGTGACGCCGGCGCTGCACACGCCGCTGATGTCGGTGACCAACGCCATCTCCTCGGTGATCGTGGTCGGCGCGCTGCTCGCCGTCGGCGTCGCCCTGGTCGCCGACGACAACGGCACCATCGTTGGCGCGCGCGCTCGGCTTCGTCGCGCTGATGTTCGCCTCGGTCAACATCTTCGGCGGCTTCCTGGTCACCCAGCGCATGCTGGCGATGTACCAGAAGAAAAAGAAATGAGCGCGGCATGAGCGAAAATCTCGTCGCGCTGCTTTATCTCGTCGCCGGCGTCCTCTTCATCCAGGCGCTGCGCGGCCTGTCGAGCCCGGACACCAGCCGGCGCGGCAATCTGCTCGGCATGATCGGCATGACCATCGCCGTGCTGACCACGCTCGGCCGCGCATCCGCCGGCCAGCCCGCTGTCCTGGGGCCTGGTCGTCGGCGGCATCGCCATCGGCGGCGGCATCGGCGCGGTGATCGCGCGGCGCGTGCCGATGACCTCGATGCCGGAACTGGTCGCCGCCTTCCACTCGCTGGTCGGCATGGCGGCGGTGCTGGTCGCGGCCGGCGCCTTCTACGCGCCGGCGGCCTTCGACATCGGCAGCGAAGGCCACATCCATCAGGCGAGCCTCATCGAAATGTCGCTCGGCGCGGCCATCGGCGCCATCACCTTCACCGGCTCGGTGATCGCCTTCCTGAAACTCTCCGCGCGCATGAGCGGCAAGCCGATCATGCTGCCGGGGCGGCACATCATCAACATCGGGCTGGCGCTGGCGCTGGTCTTCTTCATCTACGGCTTCTTCGCCTCGCAGAGCCCGATCGACTTCTGGCTGATCATCGCCATCTCGCTCTCGCTCGGCGTGCTGCATCATCATCCCCATCGGCGGCGCCGACATGCCGGTGGTGATCTCGATGCTCAACTCCTATTCGGGCTGGGCTGCCGCCGGCATCGGCTTCACGCTCGGCAATTCGGCGCTGATCATCACCGGCGCGCTGGTCGGCTCTTCAGGCGCGATCCTGTCCTACATCATGTGCCACGCCATGAACCGCTCGTTCATCTCCGTCATTCTCGGCGGCTTCGGCGGCGAGGTGGCGGGACCGGCGGCCGGCGCCGAGCAGCGCCCGGTCAAGCTCGGTTCGGCGGACGATGCCGCCTACATCATGAAGAACGCGCAGAAGGTCATCATCGTGCCGGGCTACGGCATGGCGGTGGCGCAGGCGCAACACGCGCTGCGTGAAATGGCCGACAAGCTGAAAAAGGAAGGCGTCGAGGTCAAATACGCCATCCACCCCGTCGCCGGCCGCATGCCTGGCCACATGAACGTGCTGCTGGCCGAAGCCAACGTGCCTTACGACGAGGTGTTCGAGCTGGAAGACATCAATTCCGAATTCGCCCAGACCGACGTCGCCTTCGTCATCGGCGCCAACGACGTCACCAATCCGGCGGCGGAAGACGATCCCACCTCGCCGATCTACGGCATGCCGGTGCTGCAGGTGTGGAAGGCGGGCACGGTGATGTTCATCAAGCGCTCGCTCGCCTCCGGCTATGCCGGCATCGACAACCCGCTGTTCTACCGCGACAACACCATGATGTTGCTCGGCGACGCCAAGAAGATGACCGAGGCGATCGTCAAGGCGTTGTAGGGCTGCGGCCGTCGCCGGAAGACGATTTTGCCTAAACTGTAGCGCCAACCATAAACGGACATTCGCCAGTTTGGTTGCACCGGCGTCACAAAAATCTGCGCCTCTATAGACTTTAGGCCCGACTTCCGTCTGGTTTGCCGCCCTATATCCGTAGGGGACTCCGCCCCGTGAAAGCAACGCCTTGATGCCCGATTCCCAAGCCGCCGCCACGCGTCCCGGCACCGCCCGGCTGCCGCATGCCGTTAAGTCGGGGACATTCAAAATCGGCGGCGAAATCCCCGTTTATCGCCTCGGTTTCGGCGCCATGCGCGTCACCGGCTCCGGCGTCCGGGGCGAGCCGGACGACCGCGACGCGGCGATCGCAACCATCAGGCGCCTGCCGCGGCTGGGGGTGAACTTCATCGACACGGCGGATTCCTACGGGCCGGAGGTTTCCGAAAATCTCATCCTCGAGGCGCTGCACCCTTACGTCGGCATTCTCTTCGCCACCAAGGGCGGCTTGACGCGGCCGGGGCCCGGCCAGTGGGTGCCGCGCGGCGCGCCCGACTACCTGATCGATCAGGCGCGCAAGAGCCGCGCCCGGCTTGGCGTCGAGAAGATCGGTCTCTGGCAGCTGCACAGCATTGATCCGCGGGTGCCGCGCGACGAGCGGTTCGGCGCCGTCAAGTTTCTCATCGAACAGGGCGTCATCCAGCACGCGGGTTTAAGCAACCTGTCGGTCGCCGACATCGAGGCTGCCGGCAAGCTGTTTCCGGTGGCCACCGTGCAGAACCGCTACAACCTCGCCGACCGCACGCACGAAGGCGTGCTCGATTACTGCGATCGCTACGGCATCGGCTTCATCTCCTGGTTCCCGCTCGCCGCCGGTAATCTCGCCAAGCCGGCGCGCTGCTGGAGACAATCGCCACGCGGCATGGCGCGACGCCGGCGCAGGTCGCGCTTGCCTGGCTGCTCAAGCGCAGCCCGGTGATGCTGCCGATCCCCCGGCACGTCGAAAGTTGTGCACCTCAACGAAAACGTCGCGGCGGTGAACATCGCGCTCACGGCCGAGGAATTCGCCGTTATCGATCGCGAGAGCAAGCCGCAGCCCAGGCTGTGATGCTCACAGCATTCGGTGCATCACATAGGCGTCGACGAAACCGCGCGCCGGGTGCTTGAACACGCCCGGCAGCGTGCCGACGATGGCAAAGCCGCAGGATTGCCAGAGCCGCACCGCGCGCTCGTTCGAGGCGACGACGAAGTTGAACTGGATGGCGGTGAAACCGCGCTCGCGCGCGACGCCTAGCGAATGCTCGCACATTGCCCGCGCCACGCCGCGCCCGGTCTCGCCGCTGGCGACGATATAGCCGCAATTGCAGACATGGCCGCCGCCGCCCATTTGGTTGGCGCGGAGATAATAGGTGCCGACGATTTTGCCACCGTCCTCGGCAACAAACACCGAATGGCCCGGCGCGCGCCAATAGGCGAGCGCCTCGGCGCGGCTGATGTCGCGCGGGATCGGATAGGTCTCGCCGGCGCGGAAGGCCGGTTCAAGAATGCGCCAGATGGCGTCGTCATCTGCGGGCGCAGCGGGGCAGATGGTAATGCGATTGCTCATGGACGAAGCGTTTTAGCGGGAGTAGGGAAGGTAACCAAGTCCATTCCAGCGCTTTGGCCAAGCATGACGAAACAGATCGGGCGTACCACCTGGGCGATCGCGGAGGGTTATATCCCGCCGGACGCCGCCGGCAAGAGCCGCGAGATGACCAGCCACGAGACGGTCTGCATTCTCAACGCCGCCGAAAAGGACGCCCATGTCGAGATCACCGTCTATTTTGCCGACCGCGAGCCGGCGGGGCCTTATCAATTCACCGTCGGCGCCCGGCGCACGCTGCATCTGCGCTTCAACGATTTCAAGAAGCCGCAGCCGATTCCCGTGAACACCGATTTTTCCAGCGTGATTACCTCCGACGTGCCCATCGTCGTGCAGCACACGCGGCTCGACAGCCGCCAGGCCGAGTTGGCGCTACTCACCACTATGGCCTTTCCCGCAGACTAGGCCGTGCACTCATTGATCGAGACGGTACAATGCACGGCTGAAACTGGCTTTCTGGGGAAGCGCCATGACACTTTCAGACTGGGCAAATATCGGACAAGTCATTGGGGCCCTCGCGGTCGTTGGCTCTTTGATATTTGTGGGATTTCAAGTCCGGCAAAACACAAGGAGCAATCAAGCCACAGCATTGCAGCTCAACGCGGATTATTGGCTGAATTACATTACGAGGATCGCCGATCCGAATTTCAGCAAAGTCTATGCGATGGGCGCGTCTGGTCGAAGCACGCTCGATCAGCAGCAGTTTGCTCAGTTTTTCCTGTTATGCCGGGTGACTTTCATGGGATGCGAAAATCAACATTATCAATTTCGCATGGGGCTTTTGGATCGAGACGCCTACGCCGGATATATGACCACGATTAAAGAACAGATTGCCGCTTTTCCGGGAATTCGGGCGATGTGGGAATTAGTCCGGCACAGCTATGGCAAAGATTTTGCGACTTTTATGGACGGGCAAATAGCGGCTTTACCGTCTCATGAGCCGGAGTCTGCGTTTCAAAAGTGGCAGCGGCTAGTTGAAGATCAAAACCGCAAAACGTGACGTCAACAGCGTGACGGGCTCATGACCGCGCTCACATGGCTCGTCGCAATTCTCCTCCTCGGCTATGCTGCGCTCGTCGCGCTGATGTATCTGTTCCAGCGCCGTTTACTCTATTTCCCCGACGCCACGCGCCGTCCGCCGGCGGCGGCCGGATTGCCGCAGGCCGAGGAGGTGACCTTTGCCAGCAGCGATGGCGAACAGCTCATCGCCTGGCATATCGCGCCGCGCGGGAATAAGCCCATCGTCATCTATTTTCAAGGTAACGCCGGTGGGCTCGATCTGCGCGCCGAGCGCTTCGCCTGGCTGACCGAAGACGGCACCGGCCTCGTCGCGCTGTGCTATCGCGGCTTTGGCGGTTCCAGCGGTAGGCCCAGCGAAGCGGGCCTGACCCGCGACGCAGCTGCTGCCTACGATTTTGCCGTCAAGAGCTACGGCGGCAAGCGCATCGTGCTGTTCGGCGAATTGCTCGGCACCGCGGTCGCCATCGCGCTCGCCGCCCAGCGCCCCGTTACCGGCGTCATCCTCGACGCGCCCTTCACCTCGGCCGCCGACGTCGGCGCCGCCGCCTATCCCTTCGTGCCGGTGCGTTGGCTGATGCGCGATCCGTTCCATTCGCACGCGCGCATCGCGGACGTCACCGCGCCGATCCTGGTGCTGCACGGCGAGCGCGACGGTATCGTGCCGATCCAGTTCGGCGAGCGGCTGTTCGCGCGCGCCAACGAGCCCAAGCGCATGGCGCGCTTTCCCCAAGGCGGCCACGTCGATCTCGACGGCCACGGTGCGGCGAAAGTGGTGCAGGAATTTCTCGCCGCAATGGACAAAAACGGTGCCTGACGAATAGGATGATTTGAATAGGTGAGGCCGAGAGGTTTCATGCTGTTCAATATCTGCAATTGCGGGCCGTCCGTTGCGGATTTCGGCCCGCTCTGCGATGGCGGCGCGGGGTTTATCTCGGCGGTAATCGCCACGCTTGCCGCCAATGCCAAGACGCAACCGGCAAAGACTTTGCGCGGCGAGGTCCCGGTCGTGGACAAGGTCGCCGTGCGCATGGTCACCGACAATATCGTCATCCAGTTCATCCCCAACGAAAAGCGCGACGGCCTGACCATCGAGCGGCGCAGCGGCAACACCAAGCCGGACCAGCCGCCGCGCAGGATCCTCAACGGCGAGTGGGGGCTGTCGATGCACGCGCAATCGCATCGCGGCGCCGAGGAACGCAACGTGCTCATCGACTTCGGCTACACGCCGGAGGTGCTCAACAACAACATGGCCATACTTGGCGTCGATCCGGCGCGCTTCGACGCCATCTTACTCAGCCATGGCCATTACGATCATTTCGGCGGCATGGTCGGTTTCCTCAATGCGCACAACGGCGCGCTGAAGAAGAACATTCCCTTCTATGTCGGCGGTGAGGACGTGTTCTGCCTGCGTCGCAATCCCGGCGGTAATTTCGGCGCGCTTGACCGCAAGGCGATCCTCGATTCCAATCTCATGCTGATGATGGCCGCGGAGCCGGCGATCCTCGCCGATCACGCCTTCACCACCGGCCGCATCGGCCAGACCTCGTTCGAGACGCCGCTGCGCGCGACCGACGAGATCGTCGGCATTTTCGACGGTTTCGGCTGCTTCCCGGAAAAAATGTCGGTGCACAAGAACACCGGCGCTTACTTGCCCGACGATTTCGAGCACGAGCTCGCCACGACATACTTGATCAAGGACAAGGGGCTGGTGGTGCTCACCTCATGCAGCCATCGCGGCGTCATCAACACCGTGCGCCAGGCCGTGGCCGCCTCCGGCATCGACAAAGTGCATGCCGTGATCGGCGGCTTCCACGTCGTGCCGCCGCTCGGCGACGATTACATCAACAAGACAATCGGCGAATTCCGCGAGATCGACCCCGATTATCTGATCGTTGGGCACTGCACCGGCGACCGCTTCTACGACCTCGCCCGCGCGGCGCTCGGCGACAAGGTGATCCATTCGGCGGTCGGCATGCAGTTTGTTTTCGGCCCTAACTGAGGCCGCCAAACGCGTTCGCTCGACCTTTCTCCCGCTCCCGTATTATCATTCACCGCGCGGGGGCACTGAGCGGCGAAAGTTGAGCCGCGCGCCAAAGGACCCAGGCGACTGTGGCGAACGACCGAATCGAGCGGCGGCTAACGGCCATTCTTGCGACCGATATCGCCGGCTATAGTCGGTTGATGGGCGCCGACGAGGAAGGCACGCTCGCGCAGATGAAGACGCACCGGCGCGAGCTGGTCGATCCCAAGATCGCGGAGCACCGCGGCCGCATCGTCAAGACCACCGGCGACGGCATGCTGGTCGAATTTCCCAGTGTCGTCGATGCCGTGCGCTGCGCCGTCGACCTGCAGCGTGCCATGGCCGCGCGCAACACCGGCGTCGCCGACGACAAGCGCATCGAATACCGCGTCGGCGGCAATGTCGGCGACATCATCATCGACGGCGGCGATATTTTCGGCGATGGCGTCAACGTCGCCGCGCGCCTGGAAAACATGGCAACACCAGGCGGCATCTGCGTGTCCGAACGCGTCCAGGAAGACGTGCGCGGCCGGCTCGACATCGGCTTCGACGACCAAGGCGAGCAGCAGCTCAAGAACATCGAACGGCCGGTGCGCGTTTTTCGCGTGCAGCTCGAGGTCGCGCCGCCGGCGGCGCGCGCCGCTTTGCCGATCCCGGACAAGCCGTCGATCGCCGTGCTGCCTTTCGACAGCCTCTCCGCCGGGACTGACCAGGAGTATCTGGCCGACGGCATCGTCGAAGCGATCACCGCGGAGCTGTCGCGCATCCGCTCGTTCTTTGTCATCGCGCGCAACTCTGCGCTCACTTATCGCGGCCGCGCTGCCAATGTGCGCGACATCGGCAAGAAGCTGGGCGTCGCCTATCTGCTCGAAGGCAGCGTGCAGAAGGCCGGCAACCGGCTGCGCATCACCGTGCAGTTGATCGAGACCGACGGCGGCGCGCATGTCTGGTCGGCGCGCTACGACGGCACGATGGACGATATTTTCGACCTGCAGGACCGCATCACCGAGCAGGTGGCGGGCGCGCTGCAGCCGTCCATCCGTTTTGCCGAGATCGAGCGCTCGCGCCGCAAGCGGCCGCAGGATCTCGGCGCCTACGACTACGCCATGCGCGCGATGCCGCATGTCTGGGCGCTGGAAAAGGACGAGAGCGCCAAGGCGCTCGACCTGCTCGACAAGGCGCTGGAAATCGATCCCGCCTATCCGCTGGCCTTGTCGCTCGCCGGCTGGTGCCATGCGCAGCGCTCGGTCTACAACTGGGCGGACGACATTCCGGAAAGCCAGAGGCTCGCGCGCACCTCGCTGAGCGCGCCGCTGATCTCAGCGGCGACGATCCGCTGATCCTCACCGTGCTCGGCGCGGTGCACACCTTCCTGCGCAATTATGGGACGGCGCGCGTCCTCTTGGAGCGCGCGGTGGCGCTCGACGCCAACGCGGCCTGGGCCTGGAGCCGGCTGGGATGGCTGGATGTCTATTCCGACCGGCCGGAGCAGGCGATCGAGAAATTCGAGCGCGCCCTGCGCCTGAGCCCGCTCGACCCGATGAACTTCAACAATTACGTCGGCATGGGTTCGGCGAACGAGGTGGCGCAGAACTATGACAAGGCCGCCCCGTTCTACCGGCGCGCGCTCGAGGAACGGCCGCACGCCTTCTGGATCTACCGCAACCTCGCTTCGACGCTCGTCGGCGCTGGCCGCATGGACGAGGCAAAGGACGCCTACGCGCACATGTTGCGCGGCTATCCCAACCTCAACGTGACGCGGTTCCGCCAGGCGATGGTCTTCTCCGGCCCGGCGCTCGACCGCATGGTCGAACAGCTCAAGAAGCTGGGCCTGCCGGATTGAAGTCGGCCGAAATAACAACAGCGCGGGCGTTTTGATCGCCCGCGCCGCGCCGCCATTGGAAATTTTTAATTCTCAGCCGAAACGCGATGACCCGACCGGCGCGATCACGGCGGTCTTTCGCTTTCTGCGCCAGCCCATCAAGCGCAACACTCCGCGGCCAGTAGCAAAGAGCGGCAAAGCTGCGGGCGTAGGGGTGGGCAAGGGAATGGCACCGGAGGTCGAAAGCACGCTTTTTGTGGAGAAGTCGGCGTAGCCGCCGTTGTCGGGAAGGCTCCAGATCCAGTTGGCGCTGGTGGAAATCGGCGAGACCACGCCGTGAACTGCCGACCAGATATTGCTGCCGCCGTTGGTGCCAAAGTCCTGGACGGCATTCGTCGGCAGGGTCCAGGTCGTTTTGTCGGTGACGTCAATGCCCCGCCACTGCCCGGTGCTCGAATTGGTGTAGAGCGTGGTCGTGCTATTTGCTGCAAATACGTATCCGTCGCTGCCGGTCATGCTGAATTGGCCAAGGAACGCGTCCGGATTGTCGCCGCCGCCGTTCAGCGTGCCCGCAGTACCCCATAAGCCGTTCGCCGGATTAAAATTCGTGCCGATCACGTGGATGTAATAGGAAGACGATGTTGAAGTATCCAGATTGGCCGAGTAACAGAAACTCTGCGCCCGCTGACCGGCATCGTTGAAAAGATTTGTGCCGATGAAAGTTCCTATCTGGCTGTCGTTGGTTGACAGATAGACGCTGAATGCATTGTTCGCCGTGAGGGTCAGATTCAGCATATCGGCCTGCGCCGAGAGCGGGGCGGCGAGCCCGAAAACCGCCGCAGAAAACAGTCGCACAAACCTCATTTCAGCCTCATGCACAATGTCCCCAGGTCCGATCGGGTGACGCGATCGAGTGCTGCAAGTGCGGCTGCGCTGGACAAATTGCGGTGGCCGAAGACGTGGCTGCCAGCGTAACAAGTCCGACCTGATCTCCGCGCTTGCACGCGGGCGGGACTCCGAATTGCTCAGCCACAGAATGGTTGTAATGCGGACGCACACCTGCGTCTGCCAGGTATAGCCCGACGAGATTTTCACGCGAGCGGCCGTTGCACGCCGCTTTTGATGGCCTGTCAGGAATTTCCTGACAGCTTTAGAGAGCGCTAATTCATATGTGCGACGCTAATTCAGTCGGATTGACCCAGCCGTTGCTTGGTCGTTACCGCCGCAGATTGGTCTTGACCGCAGCCGGCCCGGGGATTGACGCTTGAGCATCGCTAGACACCTCACCGCCATCCGCGGCAAAGACGGTTCCGTTCACGTCTATCTGGCTGGCGTCGTCGCGGCCATTCTCATTCCGGCACTCCTGTTCGGCGGCTGGCTCACTCTGCGGTCCACCGGCAGCGAGCGTTCGCTGCTCGAACTCAATTCGGAAAATAAGGCAAGCCAGGTCATGGCCGATATCGACGACGATATCGCCGCGGCCAAGGCCACGCTCATCGCCTTGGCCAGCTCGCACTTTCTGCAAACCGGCGATTTTGCCAGTCTGTATCGCCAATGCGTCGACGTCGCCGCGCAACTCGGCGCGCAATTTGTCCTGCGCGATGCAGCCGACGGCCACCAGATCATCAATTCGGCGTTGCCTTGGGGCGAGCAGCTGCCGAAGGAAATTCCCCGTGAGGCCATGGCGGCCATGAAAGCGGCGATCCAGACCGGCGGCCCCACGGTGTCGAATGTCTTTTTCAGTCCGGCGCTGAAAAAATTCATCGTCAATGTCGGGATTCCGATCAAGCACAAAGGTGCGACGGCGCATTTTCTTTCGGTCGGCATTCCCGTCCACACCTTCGCCGATTTGCTGCAGGGCGCTGCGCTGCCGGCGCAATGGGTCGTTTCCCTGGTTGACGCCAATGACACCATCATCGCCCGCTCCGGCCGCAATGAACTTGCCGGCAGCCGGCCGAGCACTCCGGATCTGGCAAAGCGCGTGGCGCAGGACGGATTTGCCATCGGCAACAGCCGCGACGGCACCCCCTATCGCTGGGTAATGCGCCGGTCGCAATCGACCGACTGGTCCGTCTTCGTCGGCATCCCGCTGAACGCGCTGGAAGCGCCGACAAAAAACGCGCTGATGACCTATGCGGCAGCGACCGGCGCGTTGTTCGTATTCGCCATCGCGCTTTCCTTGTTCTTCGCCGACCGCGTCGCGCAATTGTTTGGCGAAATGGGCATCGATCGCACGCCGACGCGGGAAGAGTTTCGCATTCTGTTTGAATCCGCGCCCAATGGCGTTCTGGTCGCGGATGACGGCGGCCTGATCGTTCTCGCCAACGATAAGATCGGGCGGCAGTTCGGTTATTCGCGCGACGAATTGATCGGCAAGCCGGTCGAAATCCTCATTTCCGAACACTTTCGCGTCGGCCACCAGGGGCTGCGGCGGGGTTTCAGCGCCGCGCCCGAATTCAGGGTCATGGGTGCCGGTCGTGAACTGTACGGACGGCGCAAGGACGGCGGCGAACTCCGCATCGAGATCGGCCTCAACCCGATCTCGACCGGCAGCGGCGATTTCGTCATGACGACGGTCGTCGATGTCACCCTGCGCGTTCTCTCCGAACAGAAGCTTGCGGCCGCGCTGGCCGAGCGTGACGATCTGCGCCGCCGCTTCATGCAGGCGCAGGAAGGCGAGCGGCTGCGGCTCGCGCATGAGCTGCACGACCAGACCGGGCAGACGCTGACCGCGGCCATGCTCGAATTGAAGACCCTTGAATTGCAGCTCAAGGACGAAGGACGCAATCGCGCCCGCACGGTGCGGCAAAGCATGGAGCAGATGGGCAAGACCTTGCATCGGGTCGCCTGGGAATTGCGCCCCGCCTCGATCGACGAATTGGGCCTGACCAGCGCGCTCGGCAACTACGTATCGGAATGGAGCCAGCAATACGCGATCGAGGCGGATTTCCTCTGCCGCGATCCGTCGCTCGAACTCAATCGCGGAGGAAAAGCGCACGGCGATCTATCGCATCGTGCAGGAAGCGCTGACCAACGTCGCCAAGCACGCAGGCGGAGCGACCGCCGTGAGCGTCGTTATCGACCGCGCCGAGACGACATTGCAGCTCACCATCGAAGACAACGGCCGCGGTATCGACGGCAATTCGCCGGCGCATGCGCGCCGCGGCGGCGGCCTCGGCCTTGCCGGCGTGCGCGAGCGGCTCACCCTCATCGGCGGCGAGCTGGAGCTTGAATTCTTCGGCCGGCGCCGGCACTACGATCTTCGCCCGCATACCGCTCGACAACGAAAGGCTGATCGCGTGACGCACAAGGCCCGCATCGTTCTCTGCGACGACCACCCGATCGTATTGGCAGGCTTACGTAACCTGATCGCGACCGAAGACGATTTCGAGCTCGTCGGAGTCGCGACGGACGGCCCTGCCGGCCTCAAGCTGATCGCCGAAGCGCGACCTGACATCGCCGTCATCGATATTTCCATGCCGAAATTGAACGGCATCATGTTGGCGCGGCGCCTCGGCGAAGTGGTGCCGGCGGTCAAGGTCATGGTGCTGACGCTGCATGAGGACAAAACCTTCCTGAAGCAGGCGTTGGATGCCGGCGTGCGCGGCTACCTGCTGAAACGCTCGGCTGCGGAAAACCTGGTCGAAGCCGCGCGCACGGTTCTCGGCGGCGGCATCTATGTCGATCCGGCGATGGTCGATCTGGTGACTGCCAATCAATCGCAGCGCCGCCGGCGTTCGGGCGGCCAATTAGGCATGGCCGATTTGACCGAGCGCGAGGCCGACGTGCTCAAATCGACCGCGCTCGGACATACGACCAAGGAAACGGCGCGTCAGCTCGATGTCGGCGTGAAATCCGTCGAAACCTACAAGGCGCGCGGCATGGAAAAGCTCGACCTCAAGACACGGGCCGAAATTGTGCGCTTCGCCGCGGCGCAGGGCTGGCTTAACGATCTTTGATCGCGGCGCTCAAAATAATAGCGCAGGCTTTTGACGACCCGCGCCACTTCATCTTTCGAAATCAACGGAAGCGCTTAGAACCGCGACCCGCCGCCTCCCATTCCACCGCCGCGGCCACGGCCGCCGTCACGTCCGCCACCGCCACCGGGACCGCCGGCTGCGCCGGGAACGACGCGCGGCTTCATCGGCAACAGGCCTTCGCGCTGCAGCTTCTTGCGCGCGAGCTTGCGGGCGCGCCGGATCGCTTCCGCCTTTTCCCGTGCCTTTTTCTCGGAGGGTTTTTCGTAATGGCCGCGAAGCTTCATCTCGCGGAAAATGCCCTCGCGCTGCATCTTCTTCTTGAGGGCCTTGAGGGCCTGGTCAACATTGTTGTCGCGAACGAGAACTTGCACTGCTGCTCCTTCGTTGTTTCAGGGCCGGGTTGAGGGTCGAAAGCCTTGTAAAACAGGCCTTCTGAGTTCGCGCGGCTCTAGCAGAAATGGGGTCAAGAGTCCACAAGTGCCAGTTCTTTTGGCCCTATTTCGCTATTGGTTCGTCCGGTTTTCGCAACTGAGGTAGCCGCCGCGGCCGTTTTCGCCGTGCGTTCTACCGCCCCGGCCACACCCGCGTGGCGTGCCCCATCTTGCGGCCCGGCCGCGGCTCGCCCTTGCCGTAGAGATGCAGCGAGGCGCCCGGCGCGGTCAGCCATTGCGATGCGTCGTTGACCTCGGCGCCGATCAGGTTGGTCATCTCCACCTTGCCGAGCCGCAGCGGCTTGCCAAGCGGCCAGCCGGCCACCGCGCGGATATGCTGCTCGAATTGCGAGACGCTGGCGCCGTCGATCGTCCAGTGCCCGGAATTGTGCACGCGCGGCGCGATTTCGTTGACCAGCAACGTGCGCGCGCGGCCTTGCTTGACCACGAACATTTCCACCGCCAGCACGCCGACATAATCGAAGGCCTTGGCGATGCGCGTGGCGATGCGCTGCGCCTCGGCGGCGAGCGGCGCCGGCACCTTCGCGGGCACGCGGGAAATTTTGAGAATATGGTCGCGATGCTCATTCTCGGTCACGTCGAAACACTCCACCTGGCCGTCTTTGCCGCGTGCCGCCACCACCGACACCTCGCGCTCGAAGGCAACGAACCCTTCAAGGATGCAGGGCACGTTGCGCAAATGCCGCCACGCCGCTGCCGGCTCGCCGGCTTTTGCGATCATCGCCTGGCCCTTGCCGTCATAACCGAACTGCCGCATCTTCAGCACCGCCGGCAGGCCGACCTTGCCGATGGCGTCGGCTAATTGCGTGGCGCTATGCACCGGCGCATAGGGCGCTGTGCCGATGCCCAGCTCGGCGATGAAATTCTTCTCGATTAGCCGGTCCTGCGTGATCTCCAGCACTTTCGGATCGGGAGCGACCTGCTTGCGCTTGCCCAAAAGCGTCGCGGTTTTCGCCGGCACGTTCTCGAACTCATAGGTGACGACATCGACCGCGGCGGCGAAGCGCGAAAGCGCGCGCTCGTCCTCGTAAGCCGCGCAGGTCGAAGTCTTCACCACATCGAAGGCGCAGGAATCCTTCTCCGGTGAATAGACGTGGCAGCGCAGGCCGAGCCTTGCTGCCGCAAGCGCCAGCATGCGCCCGAGCTGGCCGCCGCCGAGAATGCCGATGGTGGCGCTGGGCTTGAGCAAGTTCAGTCTTTAGGCTTCTTGGAGACGGCCTTGGTCTGCCGCGCGCGCCAGGCGTCGAGCCGCGTGGCAATCTTCTTATCCGACAGCGCCAGCACGCTCGTCGCGAGCAGCGCCGCGTTGATCGCGCCCGGTTTGCCGATCGCCAGCGTGCCGACCGGAATGCCGGCAGGCATCTGCATGATCGAGTAAAGCGAGTCCTTGCCCTCGAGCGCCTCACTGTTCATCGGCACTCCGAATACCGGCAGCGGCGTCATCGACGCGGTCATGCCCGGCAGGTGAGCGGCGCCGCCGGCGCCGGCGATCACCACCTTGAAGCCGTTCTTGCGCGCATTGCGGGCAAACTCGAACAGGCGCCCCGGCGTGCGGTGGGCGGAAACGATCAGCGCCTCATGGCCGATCTTGAGCGCTTTCAGCGTCTCGGCGGTGTGCTTCATCGTGGTCCAGTCGGACTGGCTGCCCATGATGATCGCGACAAGTTTTTCGGCCATTTTGCTTCCCCGGCCCCTCACCAGTGAGGCCCGGCGAAAGGAAGCGCTGGATTATAGGTTGAGGCTGCCCGCTGGCAAGGCGAAAGCTGTATTCTCCGACACCAAGGGAGATTCACGAAGGTGGCCCGACAGGCGCAAACAGCGCGGGTGGCAAGCGAGGCATCGGCGCCGGACGCTGGCCTGCTGGCGCAAATCGAGCGGCTCAAGCGCGACTTGCTGCGCGCCCAGCGCAAGATCGCCGGGCTTGAGGCGCGCGCCGATGTCGATCCGCTCACCGACGTCCTCAACCGGCGCGGCTTCGAGCGCGAGCTTGCGCGCTCGCTCAGCTATATCGGCCGTTATGGCGGCGGCGCGGCGTTGGTCTATCTCGACCTCGGCGGTTTCAAGGCGGTCAATGACTGGCGCGGCCACGCCGCCGGCGACGATTTGCTGAAAGCCGCGGCGCGCGCTCTCAGCGGGCGCGTGCGCGCCTCCGACGTCGTCGGCCGGCTCGGCGGTGACGAATTCGCCGTGCTGCTGTGGAACGTGAATGCGGCCCAGGCGCAAGCCAAGGCGCGCAACCTCGAAGCGGCGATTTCCGCGGCCGGCATCGGCGACGGCGCGGCACGCGTCACGGTCGGCGCCAGCGCCGGTATCGCGTTACTGACGGCGGACATGACGCCGGCGCAGGCGATCGCCGCAACCGACGCGGCGATGTATGCGCGCAAGACGGAGAGGCGGGCGCGTTAGCGTTCGCTCATGCGGCGTGATGCTGCGCCGCCGTTGCTGCGTCGCGGAAACATCGGCTCGGCGAATCACCTACAAAGAAACCGAACACGCGATCACAAACCGCGTCGTCTGTCGGCGAGTGTAGTGTGCGACGCCCTGATCGCGAACGTTACCTTCTGTTAACCATTTCGGTTCTCAATTTCGTGTCACGCGGCCAATGCCAGGGGGTCCGCATGCCATCGACCATCGGTTGCTGTCTGTGCGTTGCCGCTTTGTTGGCCGGCGTATTGATCAGTCAGGCCAATGCGCGGTGGAAACCGGAATACGCCAACGCGCCGCAAGCCGTGCGTGACTGGTATCAGCAGGCGCAGCTGACGCCGAAGGCGCAGATGCGCTTCCCATTCAAGAGTTGCTGCGCGCATTCCGACGTGGTCAAGACGCAATTCCGCGTCAACCGCGCCACCGCCGGCGACGAATGGTACTGGCTCGACGGCCAGGATTGGCGCCGCATCCCCGACGACATCATCCACTGGGGCGAGACCGCTCCCGACAAGCAGCCGACGCTGTTTGTCTATCAGGGCAAGGCAACGTGCTTCTGGCCGGGCGAGTTGGGGATTTGAGCCGGCGACGCGGCGTCACGCAATAATATCCGGCGTCAGCTGATCCTCGATGCGCCTGATCTTGTCGCGCAGCACCAGCTTGCGCTTCTTCAGCCGCTGCACCTGGATGAGGTCGGAGCCGGGGGAGGTAGCAAGCGCCGCGATCGCGGCGTCGAGGTCGCGGTGCTCCTGCTGCAGGCGCGCCAACTGCTCCCGCAACTCGCGTTCTTCCTCGTAGGTCATCGCCACCGTTTGTTTAGGCGTTGCCCGCCGCCACTCCGGCCTGCCTAACCGGGAACAATTATCGCGTTTTCCACAGAAGCGTTCAAGCGGCCGGGAAAACCGCACTCCATTCAAAGGGTTTTGCCCGGCGATTGCTACGCTGCAAGGACGGGAGTACCGTGCCCTTGTGCTGAGTCTCGGCTACACTTACGTGCTTCAAGGGCCCACGGATTGAGGAGACATCCTAAATGTCGATGCAATCGCACCTTGCGGAATTGGAAAAAAGACACCAGGCGCTCGAAGAAGAAATCAACGATTGCCTGGCCCATCCCGCGGTCGATGACTTGAAAATCGTGGAACTCAAACGCAAGAAATTACTGGTCAAGGACGAGATCATGCGGCTGCGCCACACCAATGGCGTAAGTCTGCACTGACAGCCGATGAAGACCGACTTTCGAACCGCCGCCGCGAGGCGGCGGTTTTGCGTTTCAGCGGGCGGCGTCATTCCGGCTGAACGATGTCTTCACTTGTGGCGGCCGCTCCGCTCGGAGCCGGTTGCTCGACGACGGCGGTGAGCGCTTGGCCGAGGGCATACACTTCTTCGCGCACCAGCACCACGACGGTGAGGGCCAAGACGCTCACCACCAAAAAGGTATTGAACAGGACGCTGGCGAACGACTGTTTTGTTTCCACCCGGCGGCGGCGCGGCAAGGTTGTCGGCATGGCTGGTCTTCCTATGGTTCGCCCGGAGCTTGAACGTCCTTCCCCACGGCTTGCCCGATTTTTAGGCACTAACGGGCAATCTTTACTCCGGTTCGTCGCGTGTCTGCGGGCGCGTTCGGCGTGACATTACCGTCGCTGCATGAAGCAAAAAGCCTGCCAGATGAATTCGGATGACTGCGGATTGCTTATCTGCCGCCATGCCGCCATATTGCTTAGGCTTGCTTGCCGTACCCCGCCACCGCATCGAGGCTGACATGAAGCACCTGCCATCGCGCTACCTGGCCGTTCTTGCCGCCGCTTTCGCTCTGACCGTGCTGGCCGTGCCAACGGCGCGGGCCTTTACCTTCGAGGGCAACAGCAGCGCCAGTGGCGGCGCGCGTTACGCTGATCCCGACGCGCAGTTTGACTCGAGCGACAGCGGCAACAGCCGCACGACGATCAAGCAGGGCAATACAACGCTGCAATTTGGCCCGGCCGGGCAGGGCTCCTTCGACCAGCGCTATGACTCAAACCGCATGTTCGACACGCTCGGCGGCCCCGGGCGCGACGGATATCGCTGAGATCCCGATTTCGCTTGCGGCTCGTTTGGGCTTAAATCGGCTCATGAGGATTGACGCATGAGCAAGCCGCTGATTTTTACGATTTCAGCCGTGTGGGATGCGGACGCTTCTATTTGGAGCGGTCATTGCGACGATTTCCCGGCGCCTGCGGACGCGCCGACACTCGATGCGCTGCTGGAAATGATATCGGTGATGGCGCTTGATCTGTTGCCGGACAATCATCCCGGCGTCGATCCGACATCGCTGTTTCTACAGATCACGGCGTTGCGCGAAGCCGAGTCGGCCCGGGCCGGATGGCGCCACAGTTCGACCACGCATTGCGGGAGTTGTTGCGCGCAGCAGGTCGCGTTCTGGTCCGCCAGGGCAAGGGCAGTCACGAGATATGGCATTGTCCGATCGCCAAGCGGAATTTTCCGGTGCCAGTCGGCATTGCTAGCCGGCACACCGCCAACGCTATCTTGAGACCGGCAGGATTGCCAAAGGCGTTCTAACGTATCGATAGCTAGCGGCTATTAATTTCACACCGCCTCTGCCATTTCCCGCAGCTTGAGCGCGCTACGGATGGAACACACCCTTGCCGGACGTCTGGCGGTCGAACAGCTCGTAGGCTTTGGCGGCCTCATCGAGTGCCCAGCGATCGGTGAACAGTTTGTCCACGTCGATGCCGCGGTCAGCGATGTAGAGTGCGCAGTCGCCCTGGCCGACGGTGGAAAAGGTCCATGACCCGATCAGCGTCACCTGCCGCCGCAAAAGGTCGGGGCTGACCTCGAGCGTGACATCGCCGCCTTCGCCCACAAAGCAGGCCTTGCCCCAGGTGCGCACGCAGCGTACGGCCTGCGCGCGCGCCTGCGGCGACGACGAGGCATCGAGCGAGCAATGCGCGCCGAGGCCATGCGTCAGCTCCTTGATGGCGCCGACGACGTTGTTGGATTGCGACGGATCGATGAGGTGCGCCGCGCCGAAGTCACTGGCGCGGGCGAGGCGTTCGGCGCTGGTATCGAGCGCAATTACCTGAGCGCCCATTTCGGCGGCAAGCTGCGTCGCCGACAATCCGACCGGCCCCTGGCCGAAAATCGCAATGGTGTGCTGGCCCTGCAGGGCGAGCCGCTGCAACGCGCCCCAGGCGGTGCCGGTGCCGCAGGAGATGGCGGCGCCGGCATCGAACGACAATTTGTCCGGCAGCGTCACCAGCGTGCGCGCCGGGCATTTCATGTATTTGGCGTGCGCGCCATGGCCGGTCACGCCATAGACCTCGGCGACGCCCTCGTCGCAAAGCTGCATCCAGCCAGTCGTGCATTGCGGGCAGACGCCGCAGCCGCGGTAATGATGAACCATAGCGCGCATACCCGGGCGCGCTTGCTTTTCGCCGACGCCCGCACCGACCGCGACTACGACACCGCACGGCTCGTGACCGGCAATTACGGGATCGCCGGCGGCCTTGAAGCCGAGCGACGCCGGTCCGCCTTTGGTGCGATAGGCCTTGAGGTCGCTGCCGCACATGCCCGAGGCCTTGATCTCGAGCACGACCTCACCGGGCCCGGGCGTCGGGTCGGGGAATTCGATGAACGCGATCTTGCGATCACCGGGAAATGTCACACCGCGCATGGGTCATTTGTAGCCGGCACTTGTCCCGACCGTCCACGGTTTTGAGCTATTCTCTGCCAATGCCCCCTCTTGAAAAAGTGTATCTTTTTTGATACATAGATGACAGACGATCTAAACCCAATTCCTCTCGCATTCTGGAGATCGGCCGCTGGCCGGGAGCCGGTGCGCGAGTGGTTGAAGGGAATGACTCGTGCAGAGAAGCGCGTCATCGGGCGCGATATCGCCAAGGTCCAGTTCGGTTGGCCGGTGGGTCTGCCGCTGTGCCGCGCCCTGAGCGGCGGCTTGTGGGAAGTTCGGTCAGCGCTTCCAAACAAGACGGAAGCGCGCGTTCTGTTCGCCTTTTACGACGGTACACTGATCGCCTCGCACGGGTTCGTCAAGAAAGGCCACAAGGCCCCGGCGGACGATCTCGCCTTGGCGAGACGGCGGATGAAGGAGTTGAAGACATGGCGAGAAAAAACCCGCACGTAGGTTCGAGCTTCGAAAGCTGGCTCGACGAGGAAGGCCTGCACAAGGAGGTGACGGCGGCGGCAGCGAAGGCTGTCATCGCTCTTCAGCTAGCGCGGGAAATGAAGAAGAGGAACATCACCAAGAAGCGCATGGCGAAGCTTATGAAGACCAGCCGCGCGCAGATCGATCGCCTGCTCGATCCGAAGAACGGCAGTGCCACCATCGAAAGCCTGCAACGCGCGGCGAGCATCGTCGGGCGTGAGCTGAGGATGCAGTTGGTTTAGGAGACGGCCGGGCGGGAAGAGAATGCAACTATACGCGTTACTTCAGATCCCTAAGGAACGGTTCTTTCGTCTGGAACCACTCCGTATGACTGGAAAGCAAGCCGCGCCTTGAAGGTTACTGCATTGGGGTATTTGGAATCGACGATGGATCGCACTCTTCGAACCTCACTTGTGTTGGCAAGCGGGCCTAAAATTACATCTTTGAGCACGAGTTCCCGTCCGAACTGCGAGAAGAAAATTCCCGTCGACTTGATAGCTTTATTAAGCGAAACCTGCATTCGGTATTCTTGTTCATAGCTCCAATCATTAAACTTTGTGCATATGAGAAGGTCGCGCACCGCAGTGTTAATATTACGCCTTTGAAGAATCTCGTTAGTTTGGTCTTTCAAGGGCGCCTTGGAATAAGAGACCTCGATAACTTTGGTACTCGGGATATCAAAACCGACGCAGATTCCTTTGTGCCTTTCAGTGCAATGACTCCGAAGCGGCGGGCTGGACCAATTCGCACTAAAACGTAACAGCCTGAGTTCGCTATCTAGGCGTTTTTTGTGGTCTTGAACGACTGTTCTGATTTCTCTGTCGCCAATCCAGATCGCCAGCAACTCAAACGAATCATTAGAATCTGTGCGGGTTAAAACCTTTAAGCGAGAATTCTCAATATCGCTAACCGCATGGCGCCAGGTGGCGAGGTGATAAAGGCGACTTAAGTGCGGTGGAGGTGGAGGCGTTACCCAAGCGCTAGCCATGCCTGCCTTGTAACCTTGCGCCACCCAATCCTTCGCCCAGCCTTTGTTGATTGGCGCGTTACCTCAGACCGCTTTCGCCATTTCTCTCAATTTGAATTTCTGGATTTTGCCGGTCGAGGTTTTCGGGATTTCGGCGAAGACTACGTAACGAGGGCATTTGTACGAGGCGAGATGCGTCTTGCACCATTGCATCAGCTCATCGCTCGTCGCCTTTTCGCCCGGCTTTAATTCGATGAAGGCGCACGGCGTCTCGCCCCATTTGTCGTCGGGCTTGGCCACCACCGCGGCGGCGGCGACGGCGTGGTGCTTGTACAGCGCGTCCTCCACCTCGATCGAGGAAATATTCTCGCCGCCGGAAATGATGATGTCCTTGGAGCGGTCCTTGAGCTGGATGTAGCCGTCCGGATGCATGACGCCGAGGTCGCCGGTGTGGAACCAGCCGCCCATGAAGCTCTTTTCCGTCGAGGCCTTGTTCTTCAGGTACCCCTTCATCACCACATTGCCACGCATCATCACTTCGCCCATGGCCTCGCCGTCGCGGGCGACCGGCACCAGCGTCTCGGGGTCGCGCACGTCGAGCGCCTCCAGTGCGCCGTAGCGCACGCCCTGGCGCGCCTTCTTCGCCGCCTGCTCGTCCGGAGGCAGCGCCTCCCACTCGGCTTTCCAGTCGTTGACCACGGCGGGGCCGTAGCTTTCGGTCAGCCCGTAAAGATGCGTGACGTTGAAACCCGCCTCCTTCATCTCGGCGAGCACGGCCTCCGGCGGGGGCGCGGCAGCGGTGAAGAACTGCACCACATGCGGCAGCGGCTTCTTCTCCTTGGTGGGAGCATTGAGCAGCGTCGCCATCACGATCGGCGCGCCGCACAGATGCGTCACTTTGTGATTGGCGATGGCATCGTACATCGCAGCGGCGCGCACCGCGCGCAAACATACGTGTGTGCCGGCGGCGACCGAGATCGACCAGGGGAAACACCAGCCGTTGCAGTGGAACATCGGCAGCGTCCATAGATAGATTGGGTGCTTGGCCATCCCGCAGGTGACAACGTTGCCGACGGCGAGCAGATAGGCGCCGCGGTGGTGATAGACCACGCCCTTGGGATCGCCGGTGGTGCCGCTGGTATAGTTGAGCGAGATGGCGTTCCATTCGTCGTCCGGCATCGACCAGATGAAAGCGGGATCGCCTTGGGCGATGAGGTCCTCGTATTCGATTTGGCCGAGCCGCTCGCCGGGACCGGAATATTCCGGATCGTCGTAATCGATCACCAAGGGCTTCGCGTTGGCGAGCGCCAGCGCTTCCTTCATCACCTTGGAAAATTCGCGGTCGACGATGACGACCTTGGTCTCGGCGTGGTCGAGCGAGAAGGCGATGATGGCGGCATCGAGCCGCGTGTTGAGCGTGTTGAGCACGCCTTGCGTCATCGGCACGCCGTAGTGGCATTCGAGCATCGCCGGCGTATTGGCGAGCATCACCGAGACGGTGTCGCCGCGCTTGATGCCGCGCTTGGCCAATGCAGATGCGAGTCGCCGCGCACGCGCGTAAAACACCGCGTAAGTCCGCCGTAACGGGCCGTGGATGATCGCGGTGTGCTGCGGAAAGACGCTCGCCGCGCGCTCGAGAAAGCTGAGTGGCGTCAGCGGCTGATAGTTCGCCGGGTTGCGGTCGAGATCGGCGTCGTAGGGCGATTTTGCCATTTTTGTTTCCCCCCGAGCATGATCCCGAAAAGTGGGTACCTGTTTTCGGATCAGATCATGCTCAAGCAAGGAGTAACGTTAGCCAAGCACGGCGAATTTGTCAGCCGCGCAAAATCTGCAGCATCCCGCTGCGCACCAGCGCCAGCGAGATCAGAAACATCACCGCCAAAGTGACCTTGTAAAAAAGCCCAGTCGGTGTGCGCCGCACCAGCCAGAAGCCAAGCGCGTTGCTGGCAAGCGCCAGCGGCAGCAGCACCAGCGAGGTGCCAAGCCCTTTGCCGGAAAACTGCCCGAGCGCGACATAGGGGACGACCTTGAGCCAGTTCATGCTGGCAAAGAAGATCGCGCTGGTGCCGACGAAGGTCATTTTCGGCAGCTGCAGCGCCAGCACGTAGATCTGGTAGGGCGGCCCGCCGGCCTGGCAGATGGTCGACGTAAAGCCCGACAGCGCTCCCCAGAATACGCCGGCCGGCACACTGGGCCGCGGCGCTTCGCGCGGGATCTGCAGCGCGCGGATCACGGTGTAGAGCACGAAGGCGATGGTGATGACGCCGACAAAGACGCGCACCATGGCTTCCGAAATATGCGCGGCAACCGCCCAGGCGACGCCGATGCCGATGATCGAGCCGGGAATGACGATGGCGAGCACGCGCCCGTTCCAGTCCTTGCGGTAGACCCAGACGGCGGAAGCGTCCTGCATGATCATGATCGGCAGCATGATGGCGGCGGCTTCCAGCGGCGGCATCACCAGCGCGAGCAGCGGCGTCGCCATCTGCCCCATGCCGGCAAAGCCGCCCTTGGACAGGCCGAGCGCCACCACCGCGGGCACCGCCAGCGCGTAAAACAGGGGGTCGGTGATGATGGTCACGGAGGACCTCCGGTGACGGCCTAGCCGAAGGGCGGAGGGCCGGATTTGCGCGAAATCAAAACCAGGCAGGGCGCGCCGCGCCAGCCTTGTTTGCGCATGCCGGCCGTTCCACAATCGCGGCCAAAGGCCTGACCCGTGGTGCGAGCGTAGCGAGCCTCGAAGGATGACGGCCACAGAATCACGGGCCGTTCATCCTTCGAGGGCCGCTTGCAGCGGCCGCCCCAGGATGACGGAGAGAGGTTGGAGGAAGTCCATGGACGCACAGACCAGCCGCTACCCCGATGTCTACGCGCGCTGGCAGCGCGACCCGGAAGCCTTCTGGGGCGAGGCCGCGCAGGAAATCGACTGGTACGAAAAGCCGAAAAAGGTCTTCGACATATCCGCCGGCATCTACGGTCGCTGGTTCACCGGCGGCGTCGTCAACACTTGCTACAACGCGCTCGACCGACACATCGCCACGCGCAACAACCAGGCGGCGCTGATCTACGATTCCCCCGTCACCAACAGCAAGCAGACCTTCACTTACGGCCGCCTGCTCTCCGAGGTGCAGCTGCTCGGCGCCATGCTGCGCGATTTCGGCGTAACGAAGGGCGACCGCGTCATTCTCTACATGCCGATGGTGCCAGAGGCGGTCACCGGCATGCTCGCCTGCGCGCGCATCGGCGCCGTGCACTCGGTGGTGTTCGGCGGCTTCGCCGCCAAGGAACTCGCCACCCGCATCGACGATGCCAAGCCGAAAGTCATCCTATCGGCGAGCTGCGGCGTCGAGGTCAACCGCGTGGTGCCCTACAAGCCGCTGCTCGACGAGGCGATCAGGCTCGCCAGGCACAAGCCGCAGACCTGCCTGATCCTGCAGCGTCCGCAATGCCAGGCGGAACTCACGCCGGGCCGCGACTACGACTGGCGCAAGACCTGGGAGCACGCCGTCGAATACGCCAAGACCTCGGAATGCGTGCCGGTCCTCGCCACCGACCCGCTCTACATTCTCTACACCTCAGGCACGACGGGCATCCCCAAGGGCGTGGTGCGCGACAATGGCGGCCACATGGTGGCGCTGAAATGGTCGATGCAATATCTCTACGGCGTCAACCCCGGCGAGATCTGGTGGTGCGCCTCCGACATCGGCTGGGTGGTCGGCCACTCCTACATCGTCTATGCCCCCCTCATCCACGGCGCGACCTCCGTCATGTACGAGGGCAAACCCGTCGGCACGCCCGACGCCGGCGCCTTCTGGCGCGTCATTTCCGAGCATAAGGCGGTGGCGCTGTTCACCGCGCCGACCGCCTTCCGCGCCATCAAGAAGGAAGACCCCGACGCCAAGCTCATTCCCAAATACGACTTGTCGAAATTCCGCACGCTGTTTCTTGCCGGCGAGCGCGCCGATCCGCCGACGGTGGAATGGGCGGAGGCCGTGCTGAAGAAGCCGGTGATCGACCACTGGTGGCAGACCGAGACCGGCTGGGCGATCTGCGGCAATCCGGTGGGCCTCGGTGCGCTGCCGGTCAAGCACGGCTCGGCCACCGTGCCGATGCCGGGCTACGAGATAGCGGTGGTGGACGAGGCATCGAAACCGCTGCCGCGCGGCACCATCGGCTCGTTGGTCGTCAAGCTGCCGCTGCCGCCGGCCAACTTACCGACGCTGTGGGAGCAGGACGAGCGCTTCAAGGAAAGCTACCTTGCCGAATTCCCCGGCTACTACAAGACGGCGGACGCCGGCTTCATCGACGAGGACGGCTACGTCTGGGTGATGGGCCGCACCGACGACATCATCAATGTCGCCGGCCACCGGCTCTCCACCGGCGGCATGGAGGAGGTGCTGGCCGGCCATCCCGACGTCGCCGAATGCGCCGTGCTCGGCATCAAGGACGAGCTTAAGGGCGAAGTGCCCTGCGGCTTCATTGTGCTCAAGGCCGGCGTCAACCGGCCGCCGCCCGAGATCGAGAAGGAGATCGTGGCGCTTGTGCGCGACAAGATCGGCCCGGTGGCGGCGTTCAAGCTTGCGATCACGGTGGCGCGGCTGCCGAAAACGCGCTCAGGCAAGATTTTGCGCGGCACTATCAAGAAGATTGCCGATCACGAGCCGTGGACCATGCCGGCGACGATCGAGGACCCGAAGGTGCTCGACGAGATCGGCGAGGCGATCAGGGAGAAGGGGGTGGGGGGATGAGTCGGTGACTAAAGGCAGCGATATCTTCCGCGGAATTATCGAGAGCGCGAGACAACAATTGGTTCTCGACCATGAACGTTCATCTGCATTTGGTCATTCGGGAATAAAGGGCGATGAATGAGCCGCTGCCTTTGCCGATTTTCTCCGGCAAAGACTTCCTTATTTTCTTGAAATCACAAAGGGTGAAGCAATCGATTGCTATGATCATAGGACTGGAGAATTAGATATTTTAATTTACGACAAATTATCAGCGCGTCCAATTTCACAGGAACGAGAAAATGCGTTGGTTCCTTGCGAGGCCCTTTATATTGTCGATGAAGTGAAAAGTATTTTGACAAAACAAGATTGTTAGAGCGGATTCCGCTCACTTTGGTCCATATCCGGCGTTGGTGAAATAGTTATGGTATTCCTGTGGGGTGATTGATTGGAGGATAGTTCCGATCCGATGCCAGAGGGCGTGAATGGATCGCTCACCGGCTTTTCGCAGATGAGCTTTAAGTTTGGCGAAGGACTGCTCGATCGGCGTGCGGCACGAAAAGGAAACGGCAGCGCCTCGCGGCGCTCCATCCCCTCGCTTTTCGCGGGGGCGTTTGAAGGGCCTACGGCGTACCCGGCGCCGCAAAGAATACTGGTGATGCTGCTTGCACAAAAACCGAAACAGGGACCGCGCCGAATTTTGAAGCCCGCAGGCGCACGCCGTCAATGAAATTGCGGATGATGAAAATGCAAATGGCGAAAAATGCACAATGCCGGCGAGAGCCCAAAGGTACCCGACGGCTTGCCAGCCAAAGTCCGCAGGAGCGAAGGCTAGTGGATATTTTAATCCGCCGCGCGCCGGCGCTGTGCTAGGCTCGCTGTATGACAAGCACCCAAACCTCCACCCCGCCGCCCGAACGCGAGGGCGTCGGCCATCTCATCCTCATCGGCATGCTGATCGGCGTCATCGTCGTACCGCTGGCGATTTACTTCGCCATCGACCTGTTCGGCCAGGTCGGCCCGGCCTGCAACGCCGTCGGCGAGACCGAGGACCGCATGTCTTGCGCCGCGCGCCAGTTCATCATGGCCGGCATGGGCATCCCGGTTGGCGCCATCCTCGGCTTCATCGGCGCCTATATGATTGCGCTGAGACGGTGGAATTAGCTTCCTGGGCGTGCGGTAGCGCGCGCAGACTTACTCGCCTTCCTTCTCGCCCTCGCCCTCGCTCTTGCCGCCGATCTGCTTGAGCTTCGCAAACACCGCGCCGACGTCCATGTCGGAGCCGCCCGGCCGTTTCTCGGCCTCGACGGCGGCAGCGGCGGCGACTTCGGCTTCCTTCTTCGCCGTCGTTTCGGCGGCCGGCAGCAGCGTCGCTCCGGTCGCAACCGGCGCCGGCTTTTCCTTGTTGGCGCGGTTGACCTCGAAATCGAGATCGGTCTGCGTGGCAAGTCCGAGTGTCACCGGATCCATCGGCGCCAGCGTCGCCGCGTTCCAATGCGTGCGGTCGCGGATCGCCGCGATGGTCGACTTGGTGGTGCCAACGAGGCGCATGATCGCCGCGTCCTTCAACTCGGGATGATTGCGCACCAGCCAGAGGATGGCGTTGGGCCGGTCCTGGCGGCGCGACACCGGCGTGTAGCGCGGGCCTCTTTTGCCGTGCTCGGGCCCGGCGACGGCGACCTTGGGCGGCGTCACGGTGAGCTTGATGTCCGGATTTTTCTCGGCTTCGGTGATCTGCTCGCGCGTGAGCTGGCCGGTCTGGATCGGATCGAGGCCCTTGATGCCTTGGGCTGCGTCGCCGTCGGCAATGGCCTTCACCTCGAGCGGGTGCAGCTTGCAGAAGTCGGCCACCTGGTCGAACGTCAGCGCGGTATTGTCCAACAGCCAGACGGCGGTGGCCTTCGGCATCAGCGGTGCGGTGCCCGACATGGCAGAATCTCCTTGAAGCTTCGCCCGCCCGAAGGGCGAAGCAGTAGATCATCGGGGATGATCGGAAAGTGGCCTGAATATAGGGGCTTGGGGCGCATGGCGCAACCGTCCCGGCTTGACAGGGCGGGGCGGCGCGGCCCATGTCGGAGCGAAGAAAGCGCACGTTTCACGAGGATTTTATGGCGCAGGCCTCGGAAAAGCCGGCCCTGAAAGTGCTGCTCTGCGCGCCGCGCGGCTTCTGCGCCGGCGTGGTGCGCGCCATCGAATCGGTGGAGCGCGCGCTGACGATTTACGGGCCGCCGGTCTATGTGCGGCACGAAATCGTGCACAACCGCTACGTGGTGGAAAGCCTGCGCGCCAAGGGCGCGATTTTCGTCGAGGAGCTCGACGAGGTGCCCGACGGCAGCGCGCCGGTGATTTTTTCCGCGCATGGCGTGCCGCGCTCGGTGCCAGAGGAAGCGGAGAAGCGGAAGCTGTTCGCGCTCGACGCTACCTGCCCGCTGGTCACCAAGGTGCACCGCGAGGCCGAGATTCATCATCGCCGCGGCCGCGAGATCGTGCTCATCGGCCATGCCGGCCATCCGGAAGTCATCGGCACCATGGGGCAGCTCCCGGCAGGCAGCGTGAGCCTAATCGAAACGCTCACCGACGCGGGAAAATTTGCCCCACGCGACGCAAACAAGCTCGCTTACGTGACGCAGACCACGCTGTCGGTGCACGACACCGCGGCGATCGTCGATCGCTTGAAGGTGCGCTTTCCGGGGATCGTCGGCCCGCACAAGGAAGACATCTGCTACGCCACCACCAACCGACAGGAGGCGGTCAAGCGTGTCGCGCCCGTCGTTGATGCGCTGATCGTCGTCGGCGCGCCCAACTCGTCGAATTCGCAGCGGCTCAAGGAAGTCGCCGAGCGTGCCGGCTGCCCGCACGCGGCGCTGGTGCAGCGCGCCGCCGATATCGACTGGAACGAATTCGGCAATATTTCTCGGCTCGGCATCACCGCCGGGGCCTCTGCGCCGGAAGTGCTGGTCGAGGAGATCATCGACGCTTTCGCCGCACGCTACGCGGTAGCTGTGGAAACCGTCTCCGCCGCGGAGGAGGGCGTGTTCTTCCCGCTGCCCCGCCCGCTGCGGGAGAACCAGGCGGCGGAGTAAGGCTCCGATGGCCGTCTATACTGACGTCGCGGCCGAGGAGCTCGCCCGCTTTCTTGCCGATTACGACATCGGCGAATTGCTCTCCTACAAGGGCATCGCCGAGGGCGTGGAAAATTCCAATTTCCTCGTCCACACCCAGGCGGGAAGCTTCATCCTCACGCTGTACGAAAAGCGCGTCGCCGCCAACGATTTACCGTTCTTCCTCGGACTGATGGAGCATCTGGCCGCGCGAGGGATCACCTGCCCGCAGCCGGTGAAGAACAGGCAGGGCGGCATGCTCGGCACCGTCGCCGGCCGTCCAGCGGCACTAGTCACCTTCCTCGAAGGCATGTGGATGCGCCGCGTCTCGACGGCGCATTGCGCCGCGGTCGGTGAAGCGCTGGCGAAATTGCATCTCGCCGGCGCCGATTTCAAGATGAAGCGCGCGAACGCGCTGGGGATGAAAAGCTGGCGGCCGCTCTACGAGCAGGCCAAGGATCGCGGCGACAGTGTGCGCGAAGGTCTTTGCGATGTGATTGCCAAGGAACTCGACGCGCTCGAAAAATCCTGGCCGCGTGATCTGTCGCAGGGAGTCATCCATGCCGATTTGTTTCCCGACAACGTGTTCTTCCTCGGCGACAAATTGTCCGGGCTAATCGATTTCTATTTCGCCTGCACCGACGCGCTCGCCTTCGACGTTTCCGTCTGCCTCAACGCCTGGTGCTTCGAGACCGACAATTCCTTCAACGTCACCAAGGGCCGCGCACTGCTCAAGGCCTACGGCGGCGTGCGCGAATTGTCGGCCAAGGAACGCGCGTCGCTGCCGGTGCTGGCGCGCGGCTCGGCGCTGCGTTTTTTGCTCACGCGGCTGGTCGACTGGCTGGCGGTGCCGGACGGCGCGCTGGTGCGTCCCAAGGACCCGCTCGAATATTTCCGCAAGCTGCGCTTCCATCAGTCGGTGAAAAGCGTTGCGGAATACGGTTTCGATTCATGAGCGAGCGCGTCACTATTCACACCGACGGCGCCTGCTCGGGAAATCCGGGACCGGGCGGCTGGGGCGCCATCCTCACCTTCGGCGACCACGAAAAGGAATTGAACGGTGGCGAGCCGCACACCACCAATAACCGCATGGAATTATTGGCGGCGATTTCCGCGCTGGAAGCCTTGAAACGCCCATGCTCGGTCGATCTCTACACCGACAGCGAATATCTGCGCGGCGGCATCACCGGCTGGATCAAGAACTGGAAGAAGAACGGCTGGCGCACCGCCGACAAGAAGCCGGTGAAGAACATCGACCTTTGGCAACGGCTCGACGAAGCGTTCGCGCGCCATGACGTGCGCTGGCATTGGGTCAAGGGTCACGCTGGCCACGCGATGAACGAGCGCGCCGACGAACTCGCGCGCAACGGCCTCATCGCCGCGCGCGCCGGCGCCGTCGCTGCGATGAAGCGTTAGATCTGCCCCAACAGCGTCTTGCCGCCGGAAATGTCGCACTTGCCCGGCGCGTCCTCGACGTTGAGCTTCTTCACCACGCCGTCCTCGACCAGCATCGAATAGCGCTTGGAGCGGATGCCGAGCCCGTTGCCGGACGCGTCGAGCATCATGTCGATCGCCTTGGCGAATTCGCCGTTGCCGTCGGCGAGGAAATCCACCTTGCCGTCGGCGCCGGTCGATTTCTTCCACGCCTCCATGACGAACACGTCGTTGACGCCGGTCACTGCAATGGTGTTGACGCCCTTAGCCTTGAAGGCGGCGGCGTTGTTGACGAAGCTCGGCATGTGCAAGTTGTTGCAGGTCGGCGTGAAGGCGCCGGGCACGCCAAACAGCGCCACCTTCTTGCCCTTGAAGATGTCGTCGGTGCTTCGCGGCTTGGGACCTTCCGCCGTCATGACGCGGAACGTGGCATTGGGCAATTTGTCGCCGACCTTGATGGACATGGGTCTCCTCTCACGTGTTGCGGATTGTTAAACTTTCTTGGACGCAAGTTAGCGCGTTGGTGCGGCCCTAGTCGAGATGGGTCTTGACCTCGACCGCCTTGCCGCCGCGGACGATGGTGAAGGTCAATTCGAACGGGCCTTTCGGATCGACGCCCGGTGGCATCCCGTCGAGCTCGAAGCCGAAATGCTGGTGGCCGGCCGGCGCGCCTTGCGCCGGCTTGGGGAGGGGCAGCGCCCACTCCGGCGTCGGTCCCTCGACGAAGATTTGCACCGGCTCGCCAGCGAGTGCGGCCAGATCGACAAAGACCAACGGCTTGGGCGTGTCGGTGACGCGATGGGCCTTTAGCCCGGCTTCGGCGGCGCTCTCGATCTTCGGCACGCGCGCCTCGGCCGCCGCCAGCGCGGCGTCGGTTTCGGCGCTGCCGCCGGGCAGCGCAAGCTCTGCCTTGGCCTCGACCGGCAGGCACAGTTTCTCGCATACCGCATAGTCGGCCTTGAGATGCAGCGTAACCGGCTTGCCTTTTTCTCGCGGCACGACGCGCAGCGGGAAAATGACCTCGTCGGTATAACCGATGGTGGTGCCAGTCTCGTCGACGATGGCCTTCGGCGCCGGATAGAGCACCTTTACGGCCGCGACATTGTCCGAGCCGGGAAAAGAAAAGCGCGGCGGCACGCCGGAGTCGCCGGGATAGCGCCAGTAGGTGTGCCAGCCCGGCTTGAGTTTGATCTCGACGCCGGCGGTGAGCGTGTCGCTCTTATGGCTGCCGGCGATCAGCCGTAGCGACGAGTTCAAATCATCAACCCAACGCGAAGCGTCGGCGCCTTGCGCCGGCTGGCCGAGCAAGGCGCAAGCCGCCGCAAATGTGACAGCAAGTGATTCGCGCATGGCGTTCATTGCGCAAGATCTAGTGGCAAAGGTGACGCCGCGCCATTGAATTCATTGTGAGCAACGGGTGACCAGGTTGTAGGCACGGCGCAGATACATACCGCAGCAATGGCGGCGATTTCGCCACAATTTGCGTTTTCAATATTGTATGGGGCGGTGACCTGGCTGACCGAACTTTCGGCGGCAGGCTTCGTTTGCAAAGACAAACCGATCGGGTAACCTTTTCGCATGAAGCTTCCCCGCAAGACCGGCGGCAAGTCGTCAGCGCGCGGCTATCTCGATGGGCAGATGCTCATCGCCATGCCGACGATGGGCGACGAGCGCTTCGCGCGCGCGGTCATCTATGTCTGCGCGCATTCGACCGAAGGCGCCATGGGCATCGTCGTCAACCAGCCGGCCGGCAATATCAATTTTCCCGATCTGCTGGTGCAGCTCGAAGTCATTCCGGCGGCCGAGCGCATCCAGTTACCCAACAAGGCCGGCGCGGTGAAGGTGCTCAAAGGGGGTCCGGTGGAAACAGGGCGCGGCTTCGTGCTGCACTCGGCCGATTTTTTCGTCGAGAATTCGACGCTGCCGATCGACGAGGGCATCTGCCTCACCGCCACGCTCGACATCCTCAAGGCGATCGCCACCGGCGGCGGGCCGGTCAGCGCCATCCTCGCTCTCGGCTATGCCGGCTGGGCGCCAGGCCAGCTGGAAAACGAGATCCAGCAGAACGGCTGGCTGCACTGCGCCGCCGACAAGGATTTGATCTTCGGCGCCGACATCGAAGGCAAATACGAAAAGGCCTTGCGTAAGATCGGCATCGATCCCGGCATGCTGTCGAGCGAAGCCGGACACGCTTAGTCCAATTCTCTAGCGCACTGCTTCCAGACGATTGTCGCCGGCGAGCAACTGCGCCGCGGCTTCCGCCGTCATTGGTTCGCCGAAAGCAAAGCCCTGCGCGAATTCGCAGCCGAGCTGGTAAAGCTCGACCGCGTCTGAATCGCTTTCCGCGCCTTCTGCCACCACGTCCATACCGAGATCGTGCGCCAGCGCGATGATCGAGCGCAGGATCACCGGACGCGTGCCGCGCGCGGTGGTGCGCACGAAGGATTGATCGATCTTGATGGTGTCGAAGGGAAATCGCTGCAGATAAGCGAGCGAGGAATGCCCGGTGCCGAAATCATCGAGCGCAAGTCCGGCGCCGAGTTCCTTGATGCGCGTGAGCATCTGCGCCGCGTGTTCCGGATTTTCCATCATCAGCGATTCAGTCAATTCGAGCTTGAGCGTGCCGCGCGCCAGCGCGGAGCGCGCGAGCACGTTGCGCAGGTCCTGAATGAGGTCATGGCGGAGCAATTGCCGCGACGAGACGTTGACACTGGCAAACACCGGCTCGCGGTTGCGGTTAGCATGCTGCCAGATCGCCAGCTGGCGCGCGGTGCGCTCGAGTACGAACAGGCCGAGATCAACGATGAGGCCGATTTCCTCGGCGATGGAGATGAATTCGGCCGGCGACAGGCGGCCAAGCTTGGGATGATCCCAGCGCGCCAGCGCCTCGAAGCCGGCGACCATGCGATCCTCCAGCCGCACGATCGGCTGGTAGAGGATCTTGATTTCCTCGCGCTCGATGGCGCGGCGCAATTCCGATTCCATCGTCAGCCGGTCGGTCTTGCGCGAGCGCATCGCCGGCTTGAAGATTTCGATGCGGTCGCCGCCGATGCGTTTGGCGTAATACATCGCCAGTTCCGCGTCTTTCAGCACCTCTTCGGTGCGGTGCGGCTGGCTTTCGGCGAGCGCGAGACCGATCGAAGCGGTGAGGAAGATTTCGCGGTCATTGAAGGCAATTGGCGCGCGCAGCGCCCGGCGCATGGTCTCGACAAAGGCGACGATGCGCGCCGGCTCCTTCTCCGACAACAGAATGGCGGCGAACTGGTCGCCGGACAGCCGCGCCAGCGTATCGTGCGGCTTGAGCAGCCGGCCGAGCCGGCGCGCGATGGTGAGCAGGATCGAATCGCCGACGGCGATGCCGACCGAGTCGTTGACCTGCTTGAAGCGGTCTAGATCGATCACCAGCACCGAGGGGCGGATCGCCGTATCGGTGCGAGCAAAGGCAAAGGCCGCCTCCATGCGGTCGAGGAACAGTTCACGGTTGGGCAAGCCGGTGAGATTGTCGTGCACGGCGTCGAACAGAAGCCGTTCTTCGGCGTGCTTGAACTCGGTCACGTCGGTGAGCGTGCCGACGAGGCGCACCACCTCGCCGTCGGAGCCGACCACCGGCCGCGCTTTCAGCGCGAAACACACGTAGCGGCCGTCGGCGGCACGAAGGCGAAAATCCTGGGTGAGGCGGCCGCGGCGCTGCTCGACGACGTTGTCGAGCGAGGCGCGGAAACGGTCGCGGTCAAGCGGATGCAGCACGTCGAGCCACTGCGCCGCCGGACCTTCGAGCGCACCGCGCTTCAAGCCGAGCGCATGCTCGGTTTCCGGCGAGGTGAACACCTTGTCGGCGGAAACGTCCCAGTCCCAGATCATGTCGCCGGCGCCGGTCAGCGCCAGCGCGCGGCGTTCGACGTCGGAGACGATGCCGTGGGTGATGCCGCCGGCGAAAGCGTGCTGCATCACCGTAAAGCCGATCAGCATGACGATCAGGACCAGGCCACCGAGCAGCGCCGGGCCGATGATGTCGTTGGTGACCATGCCGGTGACGGCCAATCCTGCTGTGCCCGTCCACACCACAAGCAACAGCCAGGTCGGGATCAGCAGCACCGCGCGGTCGTAACCGTGCGTGGAGAGATAGATCACCAGCGCCAGACCGAAGACGGCGATGGCCGCAAGCGACATGCGGGCAACGCCGGAGGCGATCGCCGGGTCATACACGGCGACCGCGACGAGGGCGGCGAGGGCGGCGAGCCAGGCGATGGTGATGTGCATGTAGCGCACGTGCCAGCGCGATAAATTAAGATACGCGAACAAGAAGACCAGCAGCGTCGCCGACAAGGTCGCCTCGCCGGTTGCGCGCCAGACGCGTTCGGCGCCAGCCGACATGTCGAACACCTTGCCCCAGAATCCGAAATCGATGCCGATATAGACCAGCACCGCCCAGCCGAGCGCGGCGGCGGCGGGAAACATCACCGAGCCTTTCACCACGAAGAGGATGGTAAGGAACAGCGCCAGCAGGCCGGCGATGCCGATGACGATGCCGAAATAGAGCGTGAAGGAATTGACCTTATCCTTGTAGGCGTCGGGCTCCCACAAATAGATTTGCGGCAGCTTGTCGGTGCGAAGTTCGGCGACGAAGGTGATGACGGTGCCGGGATCGAGCGTGACGCGGAAAATGTCGTCGCTGTTGCTTTCCTGGCGCACCGGGCGGTCGCCTGACGACGGCGTGATGGCGACGACGCGCGACAGGCCAAGGTCCGGCCAGAACAGGCCGGAGCCGACCATGCGGTAATGCGGCACGACGATCAGCCGGTCGGTCTGCTCGTCGGAATTGTTGGTGAGCGCGAAAACCGCCCAGTTGTTGCCGCCTTCGCGCGCGCGCACTTCGATGCGGCGCACGATGCCGTCGGGGCCGGGCGCGGTCGACACCTGGATGCGGTCGGATTCTGATTTTTGCCGCTCGGTTGCGGCGGTCAAGTCGATGGCGGGCACGTCGAGCCGCACGTTGACGGCTTCCACCGTGCGCGCGGGCGCCGCCGCCAGCAATGCGGCGGTCAGCGCGAGCGCAAGGGATGTCACGCGGCGGATCACAGGCAAACTGAAACCCCCTGCCAAGTTGGCGTCACTGCAACGTCTCGCGCTTAATCGGCCGGACGCTGCCGGCGGTTGGACGTTTGTAGTGCGATGTTACTCAATTACGCCGCCCATTGTGCCGATTTCGCGGCTCCGACGCCACTTCAGACCGTCCGAATTTGCTGTGCACGGTTAAAGGGTTAGGACGATCTTGCCGATATGGCTGCTGCTTTCCATGAGCGCATGCGCCGCCGCCGCTTCGCGCAGCGGGAAGGTCTTGTAGATCACCGGTTTGAGCTTGCCGGCGGCGATCATCGGCAGCACGTTGGATTCGACCGCGCGGGCGATCGCGCTTTTGTCGGCGACCGCGCGCGAGCGCAGCGTCGAGCCGGTGTGGGTGAGCCGCTTGAGCATCATGCGGCGGAAATCGACCATCGCCTTGGAACTTCCCTGGAAGGCGATCTGCACGATGCGGCCTTCGACGCTGGCGGCTTCGTAATTGCGCGCGATGTAATCGCCGCCGACCATGTCGAGGATGAGGTCGGCGCCCTTGTCGGCGGTGGCTTTTTTGGTTGCGGTGACGAAATCCTCGATCTTGTAGTTGATGGCAAGGTCGGCCCCGAGCTCGCGGCAGGCCGCGCATTTTTCCTCGGAGCCTGCGGTGGTGAAGACGCGCGCTCCGAGCGCCTTGGCGATCTGGATCGCAGCGGTGCCGATGCCGGAGGAACCGCCATGCACCAGGAAGGTCTCGCCGGATTTCAAACCGCCACGCTCGACCATGTTGTGCCAGACGGTGAAGAACGTCTCCGGGATCGCCGCGCCCTCGGCCATCGTCAGGCTGGCGAGCGGCAGCGCGTGGCCTTCATAGGCCAGGCAATATTCGGCGTAGCCGCCGCCGACCACCAGCGCCATCACGCGGTCGCCGGGCTTCCAGCGTTTGACATCGGGCCCAAGCGCCACTACCTCGCCGGCGATTTCCAGGCCGGGAATATCCGGCGCACCGGGCGGCGGCGGATAATTGCCCTGCCGCTGCATCACGTCCGGCCGGTTGACGCCGGCGGCGGCGACCTTGATGAGGATTTCACCGCCGCCGGGTTGAGGCGTCGGGCGGTCTTCCGGCACCAGCATATCGGGTCCGCCGGGTGCCTCGATGGCGATGGCGATCATGCGGGCGTGGAGGCTGGCCATAGTCGTCCTCGTTGCGTGGGAGCAGCCGTTTTAGGCGGACCCGCCGCATGTGACAACCGGCGCGGCGGCGGCTAGATTTTGGCCATCGGAGGCGGACCCATGCCGGCGATCGATGACGACGACAGGCCAAAGAAAAAAATCGCCCACGAGATCGGCCAGGACCTGAGCCTGCTTTCGGTCGAGGAATTGGCCGTGCGGGTGCAGCTGCTGCACGACGAGATCAACCGGCTGGAAGCCGACATGGGACAAAAACGCGCCAAGCGCGCCGCCGCCGACCAATTTTTCAAGCGGTGATCCGGTATTCCGCTTGGACCGGTCATGCGTAAAAATCCGGCATTGGCCGCAATTCGGTAACGTGTCGTTAAGCTTTCTCGATCATTACTGTGATCGTCCATTTTCATGGACATTGAGTGGCTCCTGTCCACTCTGTTTGACGCCTCCCTGTTATCACCTCGAGCCGCCGGCGACGGCGGCTCCTTTTTTTGTGTCAATTCGGGACAAAGGCGCCGGCGTATGGTCGCCGCCCGCTTAAGCTTGCCAAGCAACTATGTCGCAAACTTTGCGCATCCTCCGTCTGGACGCGCGGCGCGCAACGCGCGATGCTCTTATCATCACGGGACGCGCGTACGGTCCCGGCCAATGGGTAAGGCGTAGCGTAAAATGTCAGAGAAAATACTCAGCGAAGCGCAGCCGGTATCGTTCGGCGCCCGCCTCGCTAATTCGCAGGTGTTCGCCAATCTGTTCCGTGACGGCATGGCGCTTGTGGAAGAAACAGCCACCTATCTCGACGGGCCCGGCCGGGCCGAATCCAAGAAGCTCGAGCGCGCCGCGGCCCTTGCCTACGCCACCGAAAGCATGCGGCTCACCACCCGGCTGATGCAGCTTGCTTCCTGGCTGCTGCTGCATCGCGCCGTCAAGGAAGGCGAGATGTCGCTCGCCCAGGCCAGCAAGGAAAAAAGTAAGGTCAAGATCGCCCCGGCCGACACGCACGACCAGAACAGCGTCGAACTACTGCCGGCCGCCCTGCGCGAGCTGATCGAGCGCTCGCTCAAGCTGCAAGGCATGGTGCGCCGGCTCGATTCCACCATCCATAACCGCGTCGCCGTTGACCAGCCTGCCGCGGTTAATCAGGTCGAGCGCCAGCTCGGGCTGTTGAAAGCGGCCTTCGGCGCCGAGAGCATTTAACCGCAGCTTCCCCGGCCGAAAAACGAAACCCCCACCTGAAGCGGGGGCTTTGCGTTTTATTGCCGGCGCGGCTTATTTCTTCTCGGCCTTTTCCTCGGCTTTCAAAAAGCCGGAAAACTTCTTCTGGAAGCGCGACAGGCGCCCGCCGCGGTCGATCAGCTGCTGCTGGCCGCCGGTCCAGGCCGGGTGCGATTTCGGGTCGATGTCGAGATGCATGACATCGCCTTCCTTGCCCCAGGTGGTGCGGGTGGTGAATTCGCTGCCGTCGGTCATCACCACCTTGATGGTGTGATAATCGGGGTGAACACCTTGCTTCATGGCTCGGTTCCGTTGAGCGCGCAAGCGCTGAAATGGGCTGAATTTGGCGGCTCTATACAGGACGCGGGGCGGGGCGGCAAGGTGGCGGATTTGACCGAACGCAAAGGCAGCGCCATAGCGTACCTTTAGCAGAGGGGCGGCTTTTCAGTCGGGAATAGAGACGATGGGACGACAGGAATTCCGGGCTGCCTGCTCCCTCGCGGCGGTCTTTTCGGTCAGGCTGCTCGGCCTGTTCATGATCTATCCGGTGTTTGCCGCTTACGCGCGCGAGCTTTCCGGCGCGACGCCCTACCTGATTGGCGAGGCGCTCGGCATCTACGGATTGAGCCAGGGTCTGCTGCAAATTCCCTTCGGTCTTCTGTCCGACCGGTTCGGGCGCAAGGTCATGATCGTGATCGGGCTCGTCCTGTTCGCGATCGGCAGCGCCGTCGCGGCCTCCTCCACCTCGATCGGCGGCGTCATCGTCGGCCGCGTGCTGCAGGGCGCCGGCGCGATCGGCTCGGTCATCCTGGCGCTGGTTGCGGACCTCACCGCGGAGGACAACCGCACCAAGGCGATGGCCTTGGTCGGCATCAGCATCGGCGCGTCCTTCATGGTCGCGCTGGTAGCCGGCCCGCTGGTTGCAAGCTTCATCGGCGTCGGTGGAATCTTCTGGCTGATGGTCGGGCTTGCCGTAGTTGGCATCGCCATCACGCTGTTCGTCGTGCCGAGCCCGCGCCAGGTGCGCGTCCACCGCGACGCGGAAACCGTTCCCGGAATGATCGGTTCGGTGCTACGCAACACGGAGCTGCTGCGCCTCGACTTCGGCATTTTCTCGCTGCACGCCATGCTGACGGCGAGCTTTCTTGTAGTGCCCGGCCTGCTGCGTGGAACGCTCGGCGTGTCCGCGCACACCGACTGGCTGATCTATCTGCCGGTGCTCGTGGTGTCGGTCGCCGTGATGATCCCGGCCATCGTCGTTGCCGAAAAATATCGACGCATGAAAGGTGTGTTCGTCGCGGCGGTCGCCGCCCTCCTCGTCAGCCAGGCGATGCTCTACGCCGGCGCGCAAAATCTCTATGGGCTGCTCGCAGCCCTCGCCGTCTTTTTCTCCGCCTTTAACGTGATGGAGGCGAGCCTGCCTTCGCTCATCACCAAGGCGGCGCCGTCCGACGCCAAAGGGACCGCCACCGGCATTTATTCGAGCCTGCAGTTCCTCGGCATTTTCGTCGGCGGTGTGGTCGGCGGGTGGGCCAACCAGACCGGCGGCAGCGCCCGCGTCTTCGCGCTGACGGCGGTGCTGGCGTTGTTATGGCTCGTCGCCGCCGCCACCATGAAGCAACCGAGCTATCTCACCACGCGGCTGGTGCCCATCGGCGACGGCAAGGCGGGCGACGCCGCGGGGCTTGCCGCGCGGCTGCGCCAGGTGCCGGGCGTGGCCGAGGCGGTGGTGATTGCCGAGGAAAAGCTCGCTTATCTGAAAGTGGATTCGAAGGTCTTCGACGCGGCCAAGGCGGCCGCGCTTGCTGGCGCGCCTTAACGCTTCGGTCGCCAGGCCATCCGGTTTAACGGCTTGCCCGACACCGGGTTCTTGTCCTCGCCGGCATAATTAAATCCGTGCTTCTCGTAGAAATGGATGGCGCGGGCATTGTCCTTGTTGACCAGCAATTCGATGCCCTGCGGCGATAAAAGCTTTGCCTCCTCGAGCAGCGACAGCGCAAGGCCGGAGCCCCATTGCTCGGGCGCCACCACGATCTGGTCGAGATACATGGTTTGCGGATTGATGGTGACGAAGCCCGTCATTTGCCCCTCCGCTTCGGCAATGACGATGCGCGCCTGCGGCACCAGTTCGGAGCGCCAGCGTTCGCGCCACCAGGCGACGCGCTCAGTGAAATTGAGATGCGGGTAGTGCTGTTGCCAGCTGCGCCGCCACAGCTCGATCGCCGCGTCCTCGTCGGCGGCGGTGTAGGCGCGCAAGATCGTTTGTGCCGCCACGTCAGGCCCGCGCCGCAACCTGCCGGCGCAAGTTGCGCACCAGCATAACGACGGCGGTGCGGTCGCAGGACTCGGCGCCGTTGGCGATCGCGCGGCTGCGCTCGAACGCGGTCAAATCGTAGTGCGGCGAGGGCGTCTTCGGCGGTCCCTGATAGGAGAGGCGGTGTAGGCCGAGGGTTGCAGCGAAGCGATGCAGCTCGTCGATATCGTCGGCGATGAGGTGGCACCACTTGCGGCCCTGCCAGGACCAGATCGCCTCGTCGACATAAACCGCCATGGGCCCCGTTCACCGCTCGGTCAGCTTGAACTCGATGCGGCGGTTGCGCTTATAGGCGTCGTCGGTGGTGCCGATGTCGATCGGCTGGAATTCGCCGAAGCCGGCGGCGACTAGGCGCTGCGGCGCCACGCCCTTGCTGATGAGGTATTTCACCACGGCGACCGCGCGCGCCGCCGACAGGTCCCAGTTCGACTTAAACGCGCCGCCGGTGATCGGCCGCGCGTCGGTGTGTCCGTCAACGCGCAGCACCCAGCCGATGTCGGCCGGAATCTGCGTTTCCAGTTGGGTGAGCGCACCCGCGACCTTGTCGAGCTCGGCCGCTGCGTCCGGCTTCAGATCGGCCTTGTTGCTGTCGAAGAACACCTCCGATTGCAGCACGAAGCGGTCGCCGACGACGCGCACGTCCGGTCTATTGCCGAGGATTTCGCGCAGCTTGCCGAAGAAGTCGGAGCGGTATTTGGTCAGCTCCTGCACCTTTTGCGCCAGCGCTAGATTGAGCCGCTGGCCGAGATCGGCGATGCGCGTCTGCGATTCCTTGTTCTTCGCCTCGGAGGCGTTGAGCGTCTGCTCGATCACCGCGAGCTGGCGGCGCAGCGCGGCGATCTGCTGGTTGAGAATCTCGACCTGGGCGAGCGCGTTGGCGGAAATCTTCTTTTGCCCTTCGATCTCGCCGGCCAGCGTCGTGCTCTTACCCTGCGCGGCGCTCGCCGCGGCAGCGGCGGTGTCGGCGAGGCCCTTGAATTTGTCGCGGTCGCTTTCGGCGCTGGCGAGCGAGGCGCGCAATTGCGCCATCTGGTCCTCAACGGTGGCCTTGCCGGCCTTTTCCATCGACAACAGTTCGGTGAGCTCGGCGACCTGCGCGTTGAGGCGGGTCAGCGCCGTGTCCTTGCCGGCGACTTCCTGCTGCAGATAGAACTGCACCACCACGAACACGGTGAGAATGAAAATGATGCTGAGGATCAGCGTCGACAGCGCGTCGACGAATCCCGGCCAGTAGTTCATGCCGCTTTCGCTGCGACGCGTGCGTGCCAACGCCATTGACTTCAATCCAACGTTGTTATCGCCCGACCTTCTCGCGCGTCATCAGTTCGAGCAACTTCTTGATCTCGCGCTGCTGCTCGGACTGGCTGTCAACCCAGTCACGGATCATCTGCTGCTCGGTGCGCATGTGGTGCACCAGCCCCTGGATCGCCTCGGCCAGATTCGACATGGCGCTGGTCGCGGCCTTCGAGCTGCCGGTCTCGTTGACCACGTCTTTGAGCCGGTCGATGGCGGTGCGGATTTCGCCGGTCATGCCGACGGCCGCGGCGGTCGGCTCGCCGGCCTGGTCATAGACGGTGGTGGAGAGCCAGTCTTCCAGCTCGGTGTAGAAACGGTTCTGCGCCTGGCTCGATTGCAGGTCGAGGAAGCCGAGCACCAGCGAACCGGCGAGACCAAACAGCGAGGACGAAAACGAAATGCCCATGCCGCTAAGCGGGGCGGCGAGGCCTTCGCGCAGCGAATCGAACATGCTGGACGCGTCGCCGCCTGCTTTTAACCCCTGGATCACGCCGCCGACCGAGCTCACCGTCTCGATCAGGCCCCAGAAGGTGCCGAGCAGGCCGAGGAACACCAGGAGCCCGGTCATGTAGCGCGAGATGTCGCGCGCCTCGTCGAGGCGGGTGGCGATTGAATCGAGAATGCCGCGCATCAGCTGCGCCGACATTGCCATGCGTCCGACGCGGCTCCCGAGGATCGCCGCCATCGGCGCCAGCAGCACCGGCACGCGGTCAACGGCGAGGCCCGGATCGGCGAGGCGGAAATTATTGACCCAGGCGATTTCCGGATAGAGCCGCATCACCTGCCGCACCGACAAGAGGATGCCGATCAGCAGCACGCCGACGATCAGCGCGTTGAGGCCGGGGTTGGCCATGAACGCGACCTGGATCTGCTTGTGCAGCACGAACGCGACCAGCCCGACGAGAATGACGAACACCAGCATCCGCAGCAGGAAGACGCGCGGCGAGGACAGCTTGAGCGGGTCGAGGTCGTTGGCCATGTGCGGGCTAAACGTTGCTGCCAGAGGGCAGAATCTTGCGACTCAATATGCCACAGACCGGTGACAAGCGAAAATCATACGTCGAAATAAGGGTAACCCGGTGGATTGAGTTGAAATTGCGTCACTTGTCGCTCGTGACTTGCCGCTCAGCCCTTGGCCGCCGATTTGAGCACCCGCAGGACTTCCTTCTGCATGGCCTCGTTGCCGGCGACGATATGCCCCTTGGCATACATGTCAGAACTGCCGTCGCAATCGCTGATAAAGCCGCCGGCCTCGCGCACCAGGATCATGCCGGCGGCGATATCCCAGGGCTTGATTTTGCGCTCCCAATAGGCGTCGAGCCGGCCGGCGGCGACCCAGGCGAGGTCGAGCGCGGCGGCGCCGTAGCGGCGCAAGCCGGCGACTTGGTTCTGCATGGCGCCGGTTTCGCGTAGGCCGAGCGCGAGATCGCCGCGGCCGATATGCGGCAAGGGACAGGCAACGACCGCCTGGTCGAGCCGCGAGCGGGCGGCGACGCGGATGCGCTTTTCATTGAGGAAGGCGCCCTTGCCACGCTCGGCGATGAACGTCTCGTCAACGATCGGATTGTAGATGAGCCCGGCGATCACGGTTCCTTCGCGCTCGAGGCCGATGGAAATGGCAAAATGTGGGATGCCGTGCAGGAAATTGGTGGTGCCGTCGAGCGGATCGACGACCCACCGGTGCGTCTTGTCGGCGCCTTCGCGGATGCCGCCTTCCTCGCCGAGAAAGCCGTAGCCGGGCCGCGCCTTGCTCAGTTCGGCAAACAGCGTCTCCTCGGCACGGCGGTCGGCGGCGGTGACGAAATTGGCCGGCCCTTTCAGCGACACCTGGAGATTTTCCACCTCGCCGAAGTCGCGCTTGAGCGCGCGCGCCGTTTTACGCGCGGCGGCGATCATGACGTTGAGCAAAGCGGAGTGGAGCATCGAAGTCTTTCTGGCGGCCGACGGCGAGGGCGGGTCTGCCCGCGCCGGCGCGTGGCGTCAAGACCGCGGCGGCAGCGTCGACATCCACTTCTGCGCTGCCTTTTCGGCGGCATCGCGCACGGCCTGCGGTTGCCTGGCGGCGAAGGCATCGAGCTCGGGGTCGCTGTCGCCGGCCGCCTTGGCGATCAGGTGCCATTTGATAGCGTTCCCCGGATCGGCGGGCATGCCGCGCCCGGCCATCAGGATACGCGCCAGCCGGTCCTGCGCGATGGCGCTGCCGCGCCGCGCCGCTTTGACGAAAAGCGCGGCGGCCGCCGTCTCGTCCTTGGCCATTCCGGCGCCGTTGAATTCAGCAACACCGAATTCGACCATGGCGTCGAGGTCGCCGGCGATGGCTGCCTTTTGCAGGAGCTTCATGGCCTCGCCGATGTCTTTGTTCACGCCTCGGCCTTCCCGGTACATGGTGGCGAGCGCGTATTGCGCCACGGGCAGTCCGGCATCGGCGGCCTGGCGAAACAGCTCGGCGGCGCGCGCGAAGTCCTGCGGGAACAGCTTACCCTGCAGATAGAACAGGGCGAGATCGTAGGCGGCGGCCAGATGCCCGAGCTTGGCGGCGGCGGCGAGCAGACGCGCGCCTTCCGCCTCGTTGCGCGGGCCGGCTCGACCGTCGAAATCGAACATAGCGAGCGCGAACATGGCATTGCGGTCGCCGCCCGCGGCGGCGAGCTTGTACCACTGCGCCGCCTTGCTGTCGTCGCGGCCGACGCCGTAGCCGTTGGCGTAGATTTCGCCGAGCAGCGTCATCGCCGCGGGATCGTTTTTCTGCGCGCGCTTGGTCGCTTCCGCAAGCGCGGTAAGGTAAAGCCCGCGCTGGAATTCGCCATAAGCGATGTCGGATTCGTCTGCCGAAGACGCCGCTGCCGGCGCCGGCGGCGCGGGTTTCTGTTTCGGCTGCGCGCAGATGGGCGGCGCGGACGCGAGTGCGGCGAGCGCCACCAGCGCGGCGACGAGATTGCGCCGCGCGTCGGTCATGCCGTGGTCTCCGGAAGGCTCAAGTTTTGCGCGGCGGCGGCGATGAGCGCGGCGACGCGCTGCGGCTCCCGCCAGATCCAGTCGCCGAGCGCGACGAAATCGGCTCCGGCCGCGACAAGTGCCGCGACCTCGTCGAGTGACGCGGCATAGGCAACGCAAGGCAACTCGAAAACGTCCGCCCACCAGCCGACGCGCTCCTCGATTTGCGCGAAGTCGGGCCGCGCGCCGTTCTCGTTCGCCTCGCCGAACATCGCATAGTCGGCGCCAGCTTCGACGGCTTCCATGGCGTCGTGCCGGCTGGCAAGGCCGCCGCAGCCGGCGATGCGCTCGGGCTTGAGCGTCGTCAGCGATTCATTGAGCGCCTCGATGCCGGTCAGATGCGCGCCATCGGCGTCGGCGCGGGCAACGAGATCGGCGCGGCGGTCTATGAGCAGCGCCGCGTCATTGTCCTGCACGATCGGGCACAGCGTCTTTGCGCGTTTGATGAGCGTGCGGTCGTCGGCGTCAGTAAGGCGCAACAACACCGCGGCGACGTCGCCGGCCGCAAGCGCGTCCGCAAGCGGCGCCGCAAATGCCTTGGCGTCCTCGATCGGTGGCGTCACCAGATAGAGGCGCGGAGCGGGGCGGGGCGCCGCTTGTTTTTCTCGCTTGGCCATGACGCCGGAATGCTAGCGCAATCCGGCGGAAACGTGACCTGCGAAGCGGATGTTGTCCCGCCTCACGGCATCGGGATCGGCCCCATGTCCTTGGGAACCATGTAGCCCTTCTGCACCGCGGGACGCTTGGCGATGGTTTCGTACCAGCGCCGCACATTGGCATAGTGCTTCATGTCGATGGTCTGCCACTCGAAGCGCGAAATCCACGGCCAGATGGCAATATCGGCGATGGAATACTCGTCGGCCACGTAGTCGCGGCCCTCGAGCCGCGTGTTGAGCACCTTGTAGAGGCGGTGCGCTTCCTTCAGGTACCGCTCTTCGGCATAGGGCGCCTTGCCCGGATTATATTTCACGAAGTGATGCACCTGCCCGAGCATCGGCCCCGGTCCGCCCATCTGCCACATCAGCCACTCGATGGCGCGATAGCGCCGCTCGCCCTCTTTCGCCAGCAGCTTTCCCGTTTTGTCGGCGAGATAGATGAGGATCGCGCCCGACTCCATCAGCGAAATCTTGGTGTCGTGGTCGACGATCGCCGGGATGCGGTTGTTCGGCGCCACCGTAAGAAAGTGCGGCGCGAACTGCTCGTCCTTGGAAATGTCGATCGGATGCACCTTGTAGGGCAAGCAGAGTTCTTCCAGGGCGATGGAAATCTTGCGGCCGTTCGGCGTCGTCCAGGTATAGAGATCGATCACGGGGCAGGTCCTTTGCAATGAAACGCGAGCCGTCATTGCCCGCGTGACCGGACAACCCACTACTCACAAATACCCCGGTTGGCTACTGCGTGCCTCGCTTACGCGGGGCATGACAGAGTTGCGTCACGCCGCCTTCTTCTCCAGGTCGGCCTTCCACTGGCCCATCGCCGCGAGGCCGTTCATCCTGGCGCGATGGGTGAAAGCGCGTTGTGCGGCGGCGACGTTTTCGTTTTTGCCGGCCCAGGTCGTCTGCGGCGCGTGCTGCAGCGCGCGGCCGTAGGAGAAGGTGAGCCGCCACGGCAGGTTGCCGATCTTGTTCATGGCGTCGAGATGGGCGGTTGCTTCCTCGTCACTCTGCCCGCCGGAAAGAAAGGCGATGCCCGGCACCGCGCCCGGCACGCAGTTCTTCAGCACGCGGACGGTCCTTTCTGCGACTTCCTCGACCGAGGCCTTCTTGCCGCTCTTCTTGCCCGGCACGACCATGTTCGGCTTGAGCACCATGCCTTCGAGCGCGACCTTGTTGTAGTAGAGTTCCTGGAAGGTCTCCTTGAGCAGCCGTTCCGTAATCGCTTCGCAGCGCTCGATGTCATGGCCGCCGTCCATCAGCACTTCTGGCTCGACGATCGGCACGATCTGCGCCGCCTGGCAGAGCGCGGCGTAGCGGCCGAGCGCGTGCGCGTTGGCGTGCAGGCAGTCGTAGCTCGGGATGCCGGGGCCGATGTCGATCACCGCCCGCCATTTGGCGAAGCGCGCGCCGCGCTCGTAATATTTCGGCAGCCGGTCGGCGAGCTTGTCGAGGCCGGTGGTGACGACTTCGGCCGGACAATTCGGCAGCGGATTGGTGCCTTCGTCCACCTTGATGCCCGGGAGGGCGCCCGACTTCTTGATGATCTCGATCAGCGGCGTGCCGTCTTTGCCGTTTTGCCAGATGGTCTCGTCGTAGAGGATGACGCCGGAGATGTGCTTCATGCCGTCGGCCGAGCGGAACAACATCTCGCGGTAGTCGCGGCGATTGTTCTCGGTCGACTCCACGCCGATGGCGTCGAAGCGCTTCTTGATGGTGCCGGAGGATTTGTCGGCGGCAAGGATGCCCTTGCCCGGCGCGACCATGGCCAGCGCCACTTTATTCAGATCGTCGAGATTTATCGTCCCCTCCGCCTCAGTCGTCATTCCGGGGTGGTCCGAAGGACCGAACCCGGACTTCATAGCCCCTGTATTTCAAATAAATTTAGCACCGGGAATATGGATTTCGGACAGCCGCTTCGCGGCTTCCGGAATGACAGTTAATCATTTTATCCTCAACACCTCGACCCCCGGCAAGGGCTTGCCTTCTAGCCATTCGAGGAAGGCGCCGCCGGCTATGGAAACATAACTCAATCGGTCGGTCACGCCGGCGATATTCAACGCCGCCACTGTATCGCCGCCGCCGGCCACCGAGACAAGCTTGCCGGCTTCGGTGAGTTCCGCCGCGGCTTCCGCCACTTCCACGGTGCCGTTATCGAACGGTTCGGTCTCGAAGGCTCCGAACGGGCCGTTCCACACCAGCGTCTTTGCCCGCGCCAGAACGGACACCACGAACTCGATGCTGCGCGGCCCGATGTCGAGGATCATGTCCTTGTCGCCGACGTGATCGATATCGACCACGCGCGAGGCAACCCCTCGCTCGAGCTTTTCCGCCACCATGGCGTCCACCGGCAGCACGATCTCGCGTTTCGCGGCTTTCGCCTCGTCCAGGATCGTCTGCGCGGTTTTGATCAAATCGCGCTCGACCAGCGAGCGCCCGACATTCTTGCCCCGCGCCATGAGGAACGTATTGGCCATGGCGCCGCCGATGATTAGCACGTCGACGCGCTCGAGCAGGTTGCCGAGCAGGTCGAGCTTGGTGGAAATCTTCGCCCCGCCGACGATCGCGGCCAGCGGCCGCTGCGGCTTGTCGAGCACCTTCTCGAAGGCTTCCAGTTCCGTCTGCAAGGTGCGCCCGGCGTAAGCCGGCAACACATGCGCGAGGCCCTCGGTCGAGGCATGCGCGCGGTGCGACACCGAGAAGGCGTCGTTGACGTAGATTACGCCGAGCTTGGCCAGTGCCTTGACGAAAGCCGGATCGTTCTTCTCTTCGCCGGCATGAAAGCGGGTGTTCTCGAGCAGCAGAATATCGCCCGGCTTCATCGCCGCGACGGCGTGTTCGGCCACCTCGCCGATGCAGTCGGAAACGAATTTCACCGGCCGCTTGAGCGTGTGCTCAAGCTCCGCTACTACCGGCTTCAATGAGTTCTTCGGATCGCGCCCCGTCGGCCGGCCGAAATGCGACAGCAGGATCACCTTGGCGCCCTTGTCGGCGATCTCAAGGATCGCCGGCGCCATGCGCTCAATGCGCGTTGCGTCGGTAACAACGCCATGTTCCACCGGCACGTTGAGGTCGGCGCGCACCAATACGCGCTGGCCCTTCACGTCGGCATGGTCGAGCGTTCGAAACACGGTCATCGCTGGCCCGGCAAGCGTCGTGTCAGAGCAATTTGCCCATCGCCACGGCGGTGTCCGCCATGCGGTTGGAAAAGCCCCACTCGTTGTCATACCAACTCATGACGCGCACGAAGGTGCCGTCCATGACTTTGGTCTGATCCATGTGGAAGATCGAGGAGTGCGGATCGTGGTTGAAGTCGAGCGAGACGTTCTGATCGTTGGTGTAGCCGAGGATGCCCTTGAGCTGCTGCTCGGCGGCGCGCTTGATGGCGCCGTTGATCTCGTCCTTGGTCGTCGCCTTCTTGGCGATGAACTTGAAATCGATCACCGAGACGTTCGGCGTCGGCACGCGGATGGAGACGCCGTCGAGCTTGCCGTTGAGTTCGGGCAGCACGAGGCCCACGGCTTTGGCGGCGCCGGTCGAGGTCGGGATCATATTGAGCGCCGCGGCGCGCGCGCGGTACAGATCCTTGTGATAGGTGTCGAGCGTCGGCTGGTCGCCGGTATAGGAATGGATCGTGGTCATGAAGCCCTTGTCGATGCCGACGGCGTCGTTGAGCACCTTGGCGACCGGGGCGAGGCAGTTGGTGGTGCAGGAGGCGTTGGAGACGATTCTGTTATCCTTGGTCAGTTTGTCGTGGTTGACGCCGTAGACGACGGTGAGATCGGCGCCTTCGGCCGGGGCCGAAATAAGCACGCGCTTCGCGCCTGCTGTGAGATGGGCCGAGGCCTTGTCCTTGGCCGTGAACAGCCCTGTGCATTCCAGCGCGATATCGACGCCGAGGCCCTTCCACGGCAGCTTTGAAGGATCGCGTTCGGCGCTCACCTTGATCGCGCCGTTGCCGACGCTGATGGTGTCGCCCTTGACCGTCACCGTGCCGGGGAAGCGGCCGTGCACGCTGTCGTAGCGCAGCAGGTGCGCGTTGGTTTCGACGGGGCCGAGATCGTTGAGGCCGACCACCTCGATGTCGTGGCGTCCGGCCTCGGCGATGGCACGCAAGATATTGCGGCCGATGCGGCCGAACCCGTTAATGGCAACGCGGACAGTCATATCAATTCGCTCCCGGCTTAATCAGTCGTCTCATGGCAAAACGTATAGCGCGGCGGTCGAAAAAGTGGCCGGCTACGATGGCGCTTGCTCCTTATATGGTTATTGCGTGCCCAATTTGCTTAACGCGGCCTGCGCCACTGCTTCGGGGGTAATGCCAAAGTGCTTGTAAAGGTCCTTGTAGGGCGCGCTGGCGCCGAATGAGGTCATGCCGATGAAGCCGCCGTCGGTACCGACGATTGCGTCCCAGCCTTGGCGCACGGCAGCCTCGACGCCGATCTTGACCTTGGCGTCTCCGACGATGGCGCGGCGTTTGGCCTCCGGCGCCTCCAGCAGTAATTCGAAGCAGGGCGCCGATACGACACGCGCGGCGACGCCCTTTGCCGCGAGCAGCTTTTTCGCCTCGACCGCGATTGAGACTTCCGAACCGGTGGCGAAGAGCGACACCTGAGCCTTGCCCTCGGCGGCAGCGATTTCGTAGGCCCCAGCAACGCAGCGATTTTTGTCCAGGAAGTTCTGGCTCAACTGCGGCAGGTTCTGCCGCGTCAGCGCCAGTACGCTTGGGCGTTCCTTGTTCTCGAGTGCCAACTGCCAGCATTCGATTGTTTCCACCGCATCGCAGGGGCGGAAGACAAGCAGCTTGGGAATGGCGCGCAGCGCCGCCAGATGCTCGACCGGCTCATGCGTCGGCCCGTCCTCGCCCAGCCCGATCGAGTCATGCGTCATCACATGGATAACGCGAATGCCCATCAGCGCGGCAAGGCGGATCGCCGGACGGCAGTAATCGGAGAAGACGAGGAACGTGCCGCTGTACGGGATGATGCCGCCGTGCAGCGCCATGCCGTTCATCGCCGCGGCCATGCCGTGCTCGCGGATGCCGTAGTGGATGAAGCGTCCGGCGTAATCCGACGCGGTCAGTACCGTCATCGCCTTGGTCTTGGTGTTGTTGGAGCCGGTCAGGTCCGCCGAGCCGCCGAGCATGTCCGGCACGGCCGGGATGAGGCTCTCCAGCGCGAATTCGGAGGCGGCGCGCGTGGCGATGTCCTTCGGTGCCGTGGCCAGCGACTGCTTCACCGCCCGCACCGCATCGTTTAGCGTCTTTGGCAGATCGCCCGTCACGCGCCGCTCAAACTCGCTGCGCTTGGCCGCATCGACGGCGGCGAAGCGCTTGCTCCAGTCGGCGTGGGCCACCTTCGACCGTTGCCCGGCTACGCGCCATACCGAAAGAATGTTGGCGGGAATCTCAAACGGTGGATGCGTCCAGCCGAGTTTCTCGCGCGCGCCCTTGATCTCGTCGGCGCCCAAGGGCGAACCGTGCGATGAGGCCTTGCCTGCCTTGTTCGGCGCGCCGAAGCCGATTGTTGTCTTGCAGGCAATCATTACCGGCCTGTCCGAACTCTGCGCTTTGGTCAGCGCCGCGGCAATCGCCTTGGCATCGTGGCCGTTGATGCGCGACGCCGCCCAGCCGGCGGCCTCGAAGCGCTTTACCTGATCGACGCTGTCGGACAGCGACAACGCGCCGTCGATGGAAATGCCGTTGTCGTCGAACAGCACGACCAGCCGGTTAAGCTTCAGGTGCCCGGCGAGCGCGATGGCTTCCTGCGAAATGCCTTCCATCAGGTCGCCGTCGGAGGCGAGCACGTAAGTCCTGTGATCGACGATTGAACCGAACTCGGCGGCGAGATGCCGTTCGGCAATCGCCATGCCGACCGCGTTGGCGAGCCCTTGTCCGAGCGGGCCGGTGGTGGTCTCGACGCCCGGCGTGTGGCCGTGCTCCGGATGCCCCGGCGTCTTCGAGCCGAGCTGGCGGAAGCGTTTGATCTCGTCGATCGTCATCGCCGGGTAGCCGGTGAGATAGAGCAGCGCGTAAAGCAGCATCGAGCCGTGCCCGGCCGAGAGCACGAAGCGGTCGCGGTCGGGCCAGGCCGGATCGGCCGGATCGAATTTCAAAAACTGCGTGAACAGCACGGTGGCGATGTCGGCCGCGCCCATTGGCAGGCCAGGATGGCCGGATTTCGCCTGCTCGACCGCGTCCATCGCCAGCGCGCGGATGGCGTTGGCCATGTCGGCGAGCGCGACGGCGGGAACCGGCTCCGCAGGCGTCACGGCGAGCCTCGATGCTGTTGCGGTCATGGAAGGGGCCTGTTTCGCGCGGTGGATAGCATGGCAGGCCCTTGAGTCAATGTGACGGCCCGCGTGCGGAGCACGGGATGCACAGGTTGCGGAAAGGCGTGGGCAACTTGGCCGCCGGGCGTTGACGAGCGGATCGCGCAGCACGTAAGGTTCTTCGCCTAAATCTTTGCTGTCGCAAGAGTTTTCTGGCGCGGAGAAGGCGATGAGCGAGCAAAGTGAAATCGACACCGCGGTGAAACGTCTGGCGCTGGCGCTGGACGCGCTCGATGCCGCGGTCGACCGCCGGCAGGACGCCGACCGCAACGAGGAAGGGCTGGCGAGCCAGCTGCATTCGCTCGGCCTCGACCGCACGCGGCTTGCCGAAGCGCTCGACGGCGAGACCGCGCGCTCGCGCAAGCTCGAGGCGGCGAACCGCGAGATCGCGCAGCGGCTCGACACGGCGATGGCCTCGATCCAGTCCGTGCTGAACGGGCGGGAGTGAACGCATGATCTCGAAAAGTGGGCACCGGTATTCGGATCAGATCATGCCCCAGGAATAATACTATGTCTGAAGTGACCGCCACCATTGCCGGCCGCCAGTTCCGCCTCGCCTGCGAGGACGGGCAGGAAGAACATCTGCAGGCGCTGGCGAAGAATCTCGACCAGCGCATCACCGATCTGCGCGGCCGCTTCGGCGAGATCGGCGACACGCGGCTGACCGTCATGGCGGCGCTGGTGATCGCCGACGAACTGGCGGAAACACAGCGCCGCATCGGCGTGCTCGAGCAGGATATTGCCGGCTTGCAGGACGCGCGGCAGGTCGCCGCCGACCGCGCCAAGGCGGCGTCGAGCGCGGTGGTGCATGCCTTCAATTCGGCGGCCGAGCGCATCGAAGGCATCACGCGCAAGCTCAATCAGACGGTGCCGAGCGGCAATGGCGTGGCGATCGGGTGATTTAACCTTCCGCTGCGCGGGCTGAGGGACGCGTGTGGCGCTGCGCTCCGATAACCACTACATTGCCGAAGCGGGGCTGCGGGGTGCGACGGATTCATTCCCCGGGGCCTTACGATCCTAACGGGAGCTGTCCCTGGCCGGGACCGTGGTTTCGGTCATATGGCGCCCACCTACTTATGTAGGTTCCCGGGATCATACTCCGACACGGCCTTCGCGGCCCCGCACTTTTACCGATGCCCGACTTCAGCGACACAGGACAAACAAAAGAGGCGCTGCGTGAAGTTACGTTGGCGCTGCGCGGTGCACTGCCGTTGGTGCAACGCAAAGCGGCGGCGGACACGATCGCGGCGGGGCCGTTTCCCGTGCCGGTGCCGGCGGGGGCCGTCGTCTCCGGCTTCTTTCCGTTGAAGACCGAAATAAATCCGCTGCCGCTCATGCGCAAGCTGGCCGACGCCGGCGTTCCCCTCGCGCTCCCGGCGATTGCCGGGCGCGGGCGACCGCTGATCATGCGCGCGTGGTCTTTCGGTGCACCGCTGAAAGCCGGGCAGTGGGGTATCCGCGAACCGACGCCCGACGCCGCCGAAGTTGCACCCGATATTCTCATCGTGCCTTTGGCCTGCTTCGACCGCCAGGGCCACCGCGTCGGCTACGGCGCCGGCTATTACGACATGACCATCCGCGCTCTTCGCGCAAAAAAGCCGATCAGCGCCATCGGCATCGCCTTTGCCGCGCAGGAAATTCCCCGCGTGCCGGCGACGGAGCGCGACGAGCGGCTCGATCTCGTGCTAACGGAAAAAGAGATCATCGACTTGCGTGGACGCTAAAGCATGCGAATTTTGTTTATCGGCGACATCGTCGGCCGCTCCGGGCGCACCATCGTCGCCGAACGGCTGCCCGGCCTGATCGCCGAATGGAAGCTCGATCTCGTCGTCATCAATGGCGAGAACGCCGCCGGCGGCTTCGGCATCACCGAGACGATCTACAACGAATTGCTCGACGTCGGCGCAGACTGCGTCACGCTTGGCAACCATTCATGGGACCAGCGCGAGGCTCTTGTTTTCATCGAGCGCGCGCCGCGTCTGGTGCGTCCCGTGAATTATCCCAAGGGGACGCCCGGTCGCGGCGCGGCCCTGGTCGACACCAAACACGGCAAGCGCGCGCTCGTCATCAACGCCATGGGCCGCATCTTCATGGACCCGCTCGACGATCCCTTCGCCGCCGTCGAGCGCGAGCTCGCCGCTTGTGCGCTCGGCAAGGACGCCGATGCCGTCATCATCGACATGCACGCGGAAGCCACCAGCGAGAAGCAGGCGATGGGCTTCTTCGTCGACGGCCGCGCCTCGCTCGTCGTCGGCACGCACACGCATTCGCCGACCGCCGACCACCGAATTCTGCCGGGGCGCACGGCCTTCGTCTCCGACGTCGGCATGACTGGCGATTTCGACTCCGTCATTGGCATGAACAAGGAGGAGCCGCTCGCGCGCTTCCTGCGCAAGGTGCCGGGCGGCAAATTCGAACCGGCGCAAGGACCCGCCACGCTCTGCGGGCTCGCGGTCGAGACCGACGACGCGACCGGTCTTGCAACGCACGTCGGCGCCGTGCGCCTCGGCGGCATCCTCGAAGAAGGGCGGCCCGGCTTCTGGCGTTAACCTCTTTCTCGTTGACCGCGACTCGTTGCGATGATTCGGTAGGTCTCGATGATTCGCCGTCATGTGCTGGGTACGGCAAGGCCACTTTCAGCACGGCGGGCATGGGCATCCACGTCAATCGCACCCTCGCGCTGGAGCAGCTGCCCGCCGTCGATCCGCGGCCGTCGGCTGACGTTGCGGATGGCGAAGTCCGCGCCGAGCTTGCGGCGCAATTCATCCCCGCCGGCGCGCACGTGCTCGAATTCGGCCGCGGCAACACGCCGCTGCGGTCGTTCATGCCGAACGGCTGCGTCTACCTTAGCAGCGATCTCGTCGGCGATTTCCCTACCAAGGCGGTTGCCGATTCCGATCTCGTCGTCATGCTCGGCGTCATGGAAGGCATCGCCGATCTTGAAACCTTCTTCACCCACCTGCGCTTCTGCAAGCGCGACGTGGTGTTGAGCTATCACCCGACCAATCTCGCTGCAGGCGGCGACCGCAAAGGCCGAGGCTTCGTCAACCACCTGAGCTACTATGACCTCACGCTGCTGTTCGACCGCTACGGCTTCCGCATCGAATGCACGACGCCGGTTGACGAGCGCCAGGTGCTGATGCGGCTGACGCCCACCGAGCGCCTGAAGCTGGGCGCGCCGTGCAGCGTCGCGGTGATTTCCGAAAACGATGCCGCCAATCTCGGCGACCGCCTCGGCTATCACATGATCAACGCGCTGCTGCCGGGCGAAGCTCACGTGCATCATCTGACCTTCCGCACCCTCGACAAGGCGCGCGACAAATATGACCTCGTCGTGCTCGGCATCGGCTCGAGCCTGTTTGAGCCGCTCATTAGCGATCAGACGCTCGACGTCATTTCGTGCGCCAAGGCCTCGATTGGCATTTTCGGCACGCAATACCGCGAGCTGATCCCGCGTTCGGCGCTCGACCGGCTCATCGACCAACTCGACACCTGGTTCGCCCGCTATGAGGACGACGCACTGCTTTACAGCCGCGGCCGCAAGAACGTCGTGCATCTCGGCGACTGGCTGATCGATCAGTTCCCCATGAACACGCCGAGCCTCGACGAGCCACTGCAAATTGATAACGAAACCGCCGGCGAATTGGCGCTCGACCGCGCCATCCAGACGATCCAGCAGCACCGCCAGGTCTATTCGGCGCGGCTGGCGCCGCTGCTCTGCGCGCTCACATCGGCTGAGCTAGCGGCCTACGCCGAGCAGCCATCGGCCGAGATGCCCGGCGTCGTCTCCGGCAAGTTTCGCAGCATGCTGATCGACATTTTCGGCCGCAGCTTCGCGGAAAAGAAGTTCTTCATGGTCGACCGCGACGCCGTCACCCGCTACAAGGCGCGCGTCCACCGCAACGTCGCCAAGGTGGGAGAGCGCATCGATGCTATCCTCGCCAACGTCGCGGTGGCGGCGGTCTGATCCGATATTTATTTTCCCGGGCAACCGGCCTATATAGCCGCCTGCATCCACTCGATTAGTTGTCAATCATGGCCGGTCATTCCCAGTTCAAGAACATCATGCACAAGAAGGGGCGCGCGGATAAGGCGCGTTCCAGGCTGTTTTCCAAGCTGGCGCGCGAAATCACCGTGGCGGCCAAGCTCGGCATGCCCGATCCGGCGTTCAATCCGCGCCTGCGCGCGGCAATGCTCGCCGCCCGTGCCGAGAACATGCCGAAGGACAATATCGAACGCGCCATCAAGAAGTCGCAGGGCGCCGATTCCGAGAGCTACGACGAGATCCGCTACGAGGGCTACGGGCCGGGCGGAGTCGCCATCATCGTCGAGGCCTTGACCGACAACCGCAACCGCACCGCCGGCGAAGTGCGCGCGACGCTCACCAAGAGCGGCGGTAACTTGGCCGAAACCGGCGCGGTGTCGTTCATGTTCAGCCATGTCGGCGTCGTCGAATATGACGCCAAGGTGGCCGGCGCCGACGCCATACTGGACGCGGCAATCGAGGCCGGCGCCGAGGACGTGATCTCCGACGAGAGCGGCCACCAGATTTTCACCACGCCGGAGACCTTGCGCGACGTCACCAAGGCATTGGAGGCAAAATTCGGCGAGCCGCGCAAATCGGCCATGCTGTGGAAGCCGCAGAATACGATTCCCGTCGATGACGAGATCGCCGAGAAGCTCATCAAGATGATCGAGGCACTCGACGAAAGTGATGACGTGCAGAACGTCTACGCCAATTTCGAGATGTCCGACGCGCTCATGCAGAAGATGAGTGCTTAATCACCGCAGCCCGTCAAACACCGGCAGGCTGATCAATCCCGCCAGCGCGATGATGACGTAAGAAATGCGCCGATAGAGCGCATCGCTAGTGCCGTGAAAGTGGTGCGCGCCGGCCCACATCGTGACGAGAAACGGCACACCAAGCAGCAGCGACAGCAGCAGCACATGCGCGGTGAACAGCGCGCCGTAAAGATAGAAGATAAACGTCAGCGCGCCCTGCATGAGAAAATAGACCATGATGTTAGCGCGCACTGTGGCGGCGCTGTTCTGCCCGCCGAGCCAGTAGACCAGCAACGGCGGCGCGCCGATCTGCACCGCACCGGCGCCGAAACCGGCGAGCGCGCCCACGCCGAGCGAGGCGGTGAGCGTCGGCCTGCCGTGGTAGCTTCTGCCGGAGGCAAGAATCGCGACAGCGACCAGCACCAGCCCAGCGATGAACCAGCGCAGCGTCAGCGCGTCGATATAAACGAGCGCGGCGACGCCGAGCGGCACGCCGAGTGCACCTGTGATCATGACGACGCGCACCTCGCGCCAGTTGCAATCCGGGATCGCCTGGATAGCGAAGGGCAGGCTGCAGATCGTGTCGATAAGCATGAGCGTCGGCGCGGCGATGCGCGGGCCATAGACCGCTGAGATCAGTGGCATGTAGAGCAACGCCGAGCCGAAGCCGGTAAAACCGCGCACCGCGCCGGCGAGCGCGGCAATACCGAGTGCGAAGGCAAAACGCGGGTCGGTGATTGTGTCGGTGAAAAGCTGGGGATCGAACATGGCGGGCATGCGTCATTAACAGCCGTCCGCCGCTGAGAATAGCGAGAATCCACTGCGTTCTCGTTCTGGCCCAAAGCCTGCCGGAGGGCTATCAACGGGACAATGCTCAAGCAAACGATTCGCATTCTCGGCATCGATCCCGGCCTCCGCCGCACCGGCTGGGGCCTGATCGAAATCCAACGGCAACCGGCTGACTTATGTCGCCTGCGGCTTGGTAGAGACCAGCGAGTGCGCGGCGCTTGGGTCGCGGCTAATGGTCATTCACGACGGACTTACCCAGGTCATCGCGCAATATTCCCCCGTGGAAGCGGCGGTCGAGGAGACCTTCGTCAACGCCAATGCGGTGGCGACGCTCAAGCTCGGCCAGGCGCGCGGCATCGCCATGCTGGTGCCGGCCAAGGCGGGGCTCGCCGTCGCCGAATACGCGCCCAACGTGGTGAAGAAGACCGTGGTCGGCGCCGGCCACGGCGAGAAGGCGCAAGTCCGCGCAATGGTCGGCGTGCTGCTGCCCAAGGCCGATCCGCGAAGCGAGGACGCCGCCGACGCACTGGCCATCGCCATCTGCCACGCGCATCATCGCACCATCGCCGTGCTGAAGGTGGCGGCCTCATGATCGGCAAGCTCAAGGGCATCATCGATAGCTACGGCGCCGACCACGTCCTGCTCGACGTCGGCGGCGTCGGCTATCAGGTGCATTGCTCGGCGCGCACCTTGCAATCGCTGCCGGCGCAGGGACAGGCGGCGACGCTGTCGATCGAGACGCATGTGCGCGAGGACCAGATCCGGCTGTTCGGCTTTGCCAGCGATATGGAGCGCGAATGGTTCCGGCTGCTGCAGACGGTCCAGGGTGTCGGCGCCAAGGTCGCGCTCTCGGTGCTCGGCATGCTGAAAGTGTCGGAGCTCGCCTCGGCGATTGCGCTGCGCGACAAGGCGGCGATTTCGCGCGCGCCCGGTGTCGGGCCGAAGGTCGCCGAGCGCATCGTCACCGAGCTGAAAGATAAGGTCCCGGAATGTGCCGCCATCGACCCAACGGTGGAGCAGCTGACCGGCGCGCTCGAGGAAATGCGCGCGCCGCGTCCGGTAACGGATGCGGTGTCAGCGCTGGTCAATCTTGGCTATGGCCAGCCGCAGGCTACCGCCGCGATCGCCGCTGCCGCGCGCGAGCACGGCGAGGCTGCCGATACCGCCACTTTGATTCGGCGGGGGCTTAAAGAACTTGCGCGATAATGTGACGAGTTATTCATGGCGCTGAGCAAGAAGGACCAGGATTTGATTGCCGCCGCGACCAAAGCCATCACGTCGCGCTACCGCAACGACTGGCAGGAGGTCGGCGCGGCTTTGCGCTCACGCAGCGGCCGAGTGATCACCGGCGTCAATCTCGACGCTTACGTCGGCCGCGGCGCCGTCTGCGCCGAAGCGGTGGCCATCGGTCGTGCGCTGACCGAACACGGCGACAAGGGCATCGAGACCATCGTCGCCGTGCGCCATCCCAAGCCGGGCGAGCGCGGGCGCATCGCGGTGGTGAGCCCTTGCGGCACCTGCCGCGAACTGATCCACGATTATGATGCCAAGGCGAAAGTGATCGTGCCGGGCGGCAAGACGCCGAAGATTGAAACCATCGGCAAGCTGCTGCCGAACAAGTACAAGCGGGGAATGTCATGAGCCCGAACCCGCGCCTGGTTGCCGCCGACCGCCGCGCCGACGACGTGGATGTTTCGCTGCGCCCGCAGCGGCTCAGCGAATTCATTGGCCAGGAAAAAGCCCGCGCCAACTTGAGCGTCTTCATCGAGGCCGCACGCGCGCGCAAGGAAGCACTCGACCATGTGCTCTTTGTCGGCCCACCCGGCTTGGGAAAAACCACGCTGGCGCAAATCGTCGCGCGCGAATTAGGCGTCAATTTCCGCGCCACCTCGGGTCCGGTCATCGCCAAGGCCGGCGATCTCGCCGCGCTGCTTACCAATCTCGAAGAGCGCGATGTGTTGTTCATCGACGAAATCCACCGGCTCAATCCGGCGGTCGAGGAAATCCTCTATCCGGCAATGGAGGATTTTCAGCTCGACCTCATCATCGGCGTGGGACCGGCGGCGCGTTCGGTGAAGATCGACCTTGCGCCGTTCACGCTCGTCGGCGCCACCACCCGCGCGGGGCTACTGACTAATCCGTTGCGCGATCGCTTCGGTATTCCGGTGCGGCTGAATTTCTATTCCGAGGCGGAGCTTGAGCAGATCGTCAACCGCGGCGCCCGCGTGCTTGGCATTGGCATGACGGCGGACGGCGCCAATGAAATCGCCCGCCGCGCCCGCGGCACCCCGCGCATCGCCGGACGCCTGCTGCGCCGCGTGCGTGACTTCGCCCATGTCGATGGCGCCAAGGCTATCGACCGCAAGGTGGCCGACCGCGCGCTACGCGAACTGGAAGTGGACGCCGCCGGCCTCGACGCCATGGACCGGCGCTACCTGATGACGATCGCCGAGAACTATGCCGGCGGTCCGGTCGGCGTCGATACGATGGCCGCGGCGTTGTCGGAGCCGCGCGATGCGATCGAAGACATCATCGAGCCGTTCCTCATCCAGAAGGGCTTCATCCAGCGCACCCCGCGCGGGCGACTGCTCACGAACCACGCATTCAAGCATCTCGGCTTGCCGGAGTCTGTACGCGACCCGAACCAGTTCGGATTATTCACCGAGGACGAGGATTAGCATTGTGTCGAGTCACCTCGACGGCGAAATCCGCGACGGCCTGCACCACCAGCAGGTGCGCGTCTATTACGAGGACACGGATTTCTCCGGCATCGTCTATCACGCGAGCTACCTGCGCTTCATGGAGCGCGGCCGCACCAACTACCTGCGGCTGATCGGCGCCGACCACCGCGCGCTGTTCGAGCAGGCCGAGAAGGAGGCGCCCGGTTTTGCCTTCGTCGTGCGCCACATGGACATCCACTTCAACAGGCCGGCTTTCATGGACGACGTGCTCGATATCGTCACCACGCCGAAGGAAGTGAAGGGCGCTTCCGTCACGCTCAACCAGAAGGTCAAGCGCGGCGAAGACCTGATCGTCGAAGCTGACGTGCAGGTCGCCTTCGTCTCCGGCGGCAAGGCCAAGCCCATCCCCAAGCCGCTGCGCATCGCCATGCGCGCCGACCAGGAAGCGGGTGGGGGAGCTTGAGCGCGCGTGCTAATGTTGCGTCATGCCGGAACAAGATTACGCGCTGTTTGACACCGCCATCGGCACCTGCGGCATCGTCTGGAGCAGCCGCGGCGTCCGCGGCGTGCAGCTTCCCGAGGGCAGCCAAGCTGCCACGCGCGCCCGCGTGCTGCGCCGCCATTTCGGCGCGCAAGCGGCCGCGCCGCCGCCGGCGATTCAGAATGCGATTGATGGCATCACCGCGTTGCTGCGCGGCGAGTTACGCGACCTCTCGTTTATCGCGATCGACGATGCGGCCATCCCGGCATTCAATCGCAAAGTCTATGCGATCGCGCGCGCGATCCCGCCGGGCCAAACGATGACCTATGGCGACATTGCCGAACGGCTCCGCGACAAAACTCTGGCGCGCGCAGTCGGCCAGGCCATGGGCGAAAACCCGACCCCGATCATCATGCCCTGCCATCGCGTGCTGGCGGCGGGCGGCAAGAGCGGCGGCTTCTCGGCGACGGGCGGCGTCGTGACCAAGCTGCAGTTGCTGTCGATCGAGAACGCGCAGCCGGGCGGCCCGACTTTGTTCGAGCGCCTGCCTTTGGCCGCGCGCAGTCGCCGTTAACGGTCGCCACGCGCAAACATCGACGCGCACGCAGACTCATGTTAAGGCCATTTACATGAGTTGGGGCAGACGCCACGCGCGCGGCTACCACCACGGCAACCTCAAGGAAGCTTTGGTGCGCGCCGCGCTCGACCTCATCGCCGAGAAGGGCCCGGCCGGTTTCACCTTTGCCGATGCGGCGCGCTCGGCCGGTGTTTCGCCGGCGGCGCCTTACCGGCATTTCCGCGACCGCGACGCGCTGCTCGCCGACGTGGCGCGGCGCGGCTTCGAAGAATTCACCGAAGCGCTGGGCAAGGCCTGGGACGACGGCCGCCCCGACACCATGCGCGCCTTTGATCGCCTCGGTCGGGCCTATCTCGCCTTCGCCAAAAGCGAGCCCTCCTATTATTCGGCTATGTTCGAGGCCGGTGTGCCGCTCGACGTCGATCCGCAACTGCGCGAAGTGAGCGAGCGCGCCTTCGCCGTACTGCGCTCCGCGGCGGAAAGGCTGGTGGCGCAGATCCCCGCAAGCAGCCGGCCGCCGGCGCTGATGGTGGCGCTGCATGTCTGGTCGATGACGCACGGCATTGCCTCGCTGTTCAGCCGCGGCGACGCTGCCCGCCGCGCGTTGCCGATGCCGCCGGAAGAGCTGCTGGAGGCGGCGATCCTGATCTATCTGCGCGGCCTCGGCCTGCCGGCAGGTGCCGCCGGGCGAGCCTGAAAAAACGCGTCTTCATACCCTTGCAACGTTATCCCCAGACCCAATGTGAAGGGTCTTGACATCTGCTTGCCGCGAACCTATCAATGTAAATGTTAATTACATTCACACGGGGCTCTCAATGCCAATCACTGCAAGGCTCGATGAGTTCGGCAAACCGGCCTGGATCGTGCTGATCGTCCTCGGGTTCGTGGCCTGGTGGCCGCTGGGTCTGGCGGTCCTCGCCTTCACAATATGGAGCGGACGAATGGGATGCGGAATGCACGGCCAAGGTCCCTGGAATGGCCGTTGGGAAGATCGCTGGCAGCGCAAGATGGAACGCATGCAGCAAAAAATGGACTGGATGCGCTCGCGGATGTGCGGCGATCCGGGGGGCGGCAGCCCCTGGGGCGGCAATCCGTGGCGAAGCGCGCCCTCGAGCGGCAACCACGCTTTTGATGAATACCGCAGCGAGACCCTCAAGCGCCTGGAGGAGGAGCAGCGCGAGTTCCGCGACTTCCTCGAGCGGCTGCGTTTCGCCAAGGACAAGACCGAGTTCGACGCCTTCATGGCGGAGCGGCGCAACCGTCCCGAACCCGAGAGCCCCCCGGCGCAGAACTGAATTCTCTGCGTCGCGCCCGCGGCCGTCTGCTTTTCCTGAAGCGGATGGCCGCTTGCGTTTGCCCCGCCGCTAACGCTTCCTTAACCACAATCAGCGCTGTTAGACGGGCTCAAACAGCGGGTCTGCGCCCTAGTTTGGCCAAGTTTCGCGGGGATTTCGTGTGGCCGCCGATGGCGGGACGTTTGGTTTTCGCGAAACTAGACGCTTTCGGCCGGGCGCGGCAGCGGTGTCGCCCGGCGCGCTTTTTTGTTCCGACATTGCGCCGCGCCGGTCGTATCGGAAAGCGGAAAGGACGTGCCTATGAATCCTGCCGACGTGGCACAGTCGGTCCTCCCGGTGACGTCCGACCTCTCGCTTTTCACGCTGTTCTGGCATGCCGCCTGGATCGTCAAAGGCGTGATGATCGGGCTGTTGATCTGCTCGGTCTGGGTCTGGGCCATCGCCATCGACAAGACCGTGCTCTACACGCGCACCAAGCGCGCCATGGACCGTTTCGAGCAGGCGTTCTGGTCGGGGCAGTCGCTGGAAGAGCTTTACCGCTCGCTCTCCTCGCGCCCGAATACCTCGATGGCGGCGCTGTTCGTCGCCGCAATGCGCGAATGGAAACGCAGCTTCGAGGGCACGCCGCGCTCCTTCGCCGGCCTGCAGATGCGCATCGAAAAGGTGATGGAAGTGACTATCGCCCGCGAGGTCGAGCGGCTGGAAAAGCGGCTTCTGGTTCTGGCGACCGTAGGCTCGGCCGGCCCCTTTATCGGCCTGTTCGGCACGGTTTGGGGCATCATGACCAGCTTTCAGTCGATTGCCGCCTCGAAAAACACCTCTCTGGCCGTGGTTGCGCCGGGCATCGCCGAAGCGCTGTTTGCGACCGCAATCGGCCTTGTCGCTGCCATACCGGCGACCATTTTCTATAACAAGTTCGCATCCGAGGTGAACAAGCAGGCGCAGCGCCTGGAAGGGTTTGCCGACGAATTTGCCGCCATCCTGTCGCGGCAGATCGACGAGCACGTGTGACGCACGGGTGAGGGGATAGCGCATGATCCCGAAAAGTGGGCACCGGTTTTCGGACAAGATCATGGGCGGGAGAAAATAAGTATGGCAGCCAATGCCGGCACGCCGGTCATCGGACGCAGGAAGCATCATCGCCAGAAGGTGATGAGCGAGATCAACGTCACGCCGATGGTCGACGTGATGCTGGTGCTGCTGATCATCTTCATGGTGTCGGCGCCGCTGCTGACCGTCGGCGTGCCGATCGACCTGCCGCAGAGCCAGGCGAAAAGCCTCGAGCAGGACAAGGCGCCGCTCACCATATCGGTCACCGACGCAGACAAGATTTTCCTGCAGGATACGGAAATCTCCGTCGACGACCTTTTGCCCAAGCTGCAGGCGATTGCGCAGGCGCGCGGCGGCACCGAGGCACGCATCTATGTGCGCGGCGACAAGAAAGTCGATTACGGGACGATGATGAAGGTGATGGGGCGGCTGTCGGCGGCCGGCTTCCATAAGGTCGCATTGGTCACGGAATTCGAGCAGAATTCGAAATAATGGAGTTCAGGGTAGCGACAGCGGTTTCGGGTGGGCTCCACGCGGCGGTGCTGCTGTGGGCGCTGATCTCGTTTTCCTCGAGGCCGCTGGAGGCAACCCCGGTCGATTCGCTGCCCGTCGATCTCATCAGCGACAAGGATTTTTCCGAGCTGACTAAGGGCGTGAAGGAAGCGCCCAAAGCGGAAAAACCGAAGCCGCTGGTGCAGAAGATTGACACGCCCAAGCCGGTCGACGAGCCGGCGCCCAAACTGACCGAGAAGCAGGAAATCAAGACGCCGGCGGCAAAGCCGCAAGCGGAATCAAAGCCCGATCCGATTGCCGAGAAGCTTAAAAAGCAAAACGAGAAACCGCAGCAGGTCGCCATGAACGAGCCGCTGCCGCCGAAGAAGCCGCCGCACCCGCAACCCAAATTCGACGCCGACAAGATCGCCGCGCTGCTCGACAAGCGCGATGCGCAGAGCAAGGCGGCAACCGGCGCCGAACTCAATTCCGCGCCGTCGATGGGCGTCGCCTCGGGCGCCGCCGCCAGACTGTCGCAATCGGAGATCGACGCACTGCGCCAGCGGTTGATGGCGCTGTGGAATCCGCCGGTCGGCATGCAGGACGCGAACGGTTACCAGGTCACCATCCGCATCCGTTTCAAGCGCGACGGCACGCTAGCCGCCGGCCCACAGGTGATCACCAGCGGACAAGGCGCCCAGTTCGAGGCGATGCGCGACAGCGCCGTGCGCGCCGTGTTCGTCGGTCAGCCCTACACCATGCTGCGGCCCGACCATTACGACATCTGGAAGGAAATCGACTTTACCTTCGACACCAAGCAGATGTTCCACGACCTGCCAACAAGGTAATCCATTCCCGTGATCGATAATCAATGTTCGAAGTTGAGCCGCCGCGGCTTGTTATTCGGGGCGGGCGCCGGAGCGCTCGCCGTGTTCGGCGCGCGCACCGCGCATGCCGTGCTCAACGTGGATATCAATCAGGGCAATGTGCAGCCGATGCCGATCGCGCTGCCGGCATTCATCGCCGGCGGCCTGACCGAGGCCGACGCCGCGCACAACATCACCGGCATCATCACCAACAATCTGCAGCGCAGCGGATTGTTCGCGCCGATCAATCCGCAGGCTTTCGTGGAGAAAATCGCCAACAGCGACGCGGTGCCGCGTTTCCCGGATTGGCGGGCAATCAACGCCCAGGCGCTGGTCACCGGCCGCGTCAGCCAGCAGGGCGACGGCCGGCTGAAAGCGGAATTCCGCCTGTGGGACGTGTTCGCCGGCCAGCAGCTTGCCGGCCAGCAATATTTCACTTCGCCGGACAACTGGCGGCGCATCGCCCACATTATCTCCGACGCGATCTACGAGCGGCTGACCGGCGAGAAGGGCTATTTCGACAGCCGCATCGTTTTCATCGACGAGACCGGCCCGAAGACGCGCCGGGTGAAGCGCCTCGCCATCATGGACCAGGACGGCGCCGGCGTGCGTTACCTCACGCGCGGCGACGATCTCGTGCTCACCCCGCGCTTTAATCCGTCGACGCAGGAAATCACCTACATGTCCTACGAGCAGGGCAATCCGCGTGTCTATCTGCTCAACATCGAAACTGGCCAGCGCGAGATCGTCGGCAATTTCCCCGGGATGACATTTGCCCCAAGATTTTCGCCGGACGGCCAGCGCGTGATCATGAGCCTGCAGCAGGGCGGCAATTCCAACCTGTTCGTCATGGATCTGCGCTCCAAGCAGACCACGCGGCTGACCGACACGCCGGCGATTGACACCTCGCCGTGCTACTCGCCGGACGGCAGCCATATCTGTTTCGAGAGCGACCGCGGCGGCTCGCAGCAGATTTACGTCATGGCGGCGACCGGCGGGCCGGCGCAACGCATCAGCTTCGGTCAAGGCTTGCATTCGACGCCGGTATGGTCGCCGCGCGGCGACTACATCGCCTTCACCGGTCAGCTGAACGGACAGTTCTCCATCGGCCTGCTCAAGCCGGACGGCTCCGGCGAGCGCATCCTCACCGCCGGCTTCCACAACGAAGGCCCGACCTTCTCGCCGAACGGGCGCGTCATCATGTTTTTCCGCGATCCCGGCGCCGGCCCCAATCTCTTTACCATCGACATCACCGGCCGCAACGAGTTGAAGATGCCGACGCCGAGCTTTGCCTCGGACCCTGCCTGGTCCCCGCTGCTGTCATAGAAATTTTGTCGCGGCGCGCGAGGCGACGCCCGGCGTGGAACAGCGCCATACTTTTACCGGCTTTTAACCATCACAAACGGTTTATGCGGTTCCGCCAATTTTAACGCCGTCGAGCAAGACCTCATCAAGGTTGATGGAACGTTCGTTTAACGAACCGGCTGTTAGATCATCGAGACGCGCATGATCCCGGATCAGGCGCCCGGCAACCGTCGATTAAAGCGCGCGAGAGTGGAGTCTTCCGGAATGACAAATGCCAGAACCATCTTCCGAGCGGCCCGGCTTGCGGCCGCGCTCGCGGCGGCGCTGGCGATTTCGGCCTGCGCCAATAAGACGGCCGACGATATGCAGGCCAATGCCGCCGGCCAGGCGACGCCCGGCAGCCAGCAGGATTTCGTCGTCAATGTCGGCGACCGCGTGTTCTTCGACACCGATTCCTCCGAGCTCACCGCGCAATCGCGCGCCACGCTCGACAGGCAGGCGCAGTGGCTCACCCGCTACAACGAGTACAGCCTGTTCACCGTCGAAGGCCACGCCGACGAGCGCGGCACGCGCGAATATAACCTCGCGCTGGGCGCGCGCCGCGCGCAGACCGTGCGCGACTACCTGATCTCGCGCGGCATCGCCGCCAACCGGATGCGCACCATCTCCTACGGCAAGGAACGTCCGGTCGCAGTCTGCGACGACATTTCCTGCTGGTCGCAGAACCGCCGCGCGGTCACGGTGCTCAACGCCAGTTCGTAAAGAACCGGTCATTCCGGGGCGCGAACGAAGTGAGCGAACCCGGAATCCATAAACAAGGACTAAATATGGTTCTGGATTCCGGGTCCGGCGCTTACGCGCCATCCCGGGATGAGGGGTTTTGTAGTCACAATTTCGACGTAGGCCGGTCTATGCTAACGATATCCGCCGGTCCGACGGCCTCGGGGTCTCATTTAGTATGACGCGTTCACGCACCCGCATCAGCGCGCTTGCCGCGCTTTCCATGCTGCTGCTGGCCGGTAGCGCCGCGGCGCAGGACCGTTCCACCGGCAACAGCAATTTCTTCGGCAACATCTTCAATCGCGGTGAACAGCCGCCGGCCCAGCAGGCCGAGCCGCAGCCGGCGCAAGCCGCCCCATCGGGGCCGGTCGACAACAGCGATGTCGGCATGCGCATTGACCGCATCGAGAATGCGCTGCGCCAGCTCACCGGCACCATCGAGCAGCTGCAGTACCAGAACCAGCAATTGCAGACGCAGCTCAAGCGCATGCAGGACGACACGGAATATCGTTTCCGGGAGCTCGGCTCCAAGGGCCCGCCGCCCGCCGCCGGCGCCATGCCGCACGCGATAGCGCCGCAGACGCAGCCGGCGCTGACGAATGCGCCGGCCGAAGCCACGGCAAACGGCCATCGCTCCGATGCGTTCGATCCGTCGCGGCAGCCGAATGCGCCGGGCGCGCCGCGCGTGTTGGGCGATGAAGCGATTGTCGCGCCGCCGGTTGCCAATGCCGCGAGCGAGCCGCCGGTCGGCGTTCCCGGCGGCCGCGTACCGGGTGCGCCGCTCGATCTTAATACGCTCGCCGGCAATCCGCCGCCACCCGCGCCCGTCGCATCGGCCGCGCCCGCCGCGCTGGCGACGCCTGTCGCCGCGCAGCCGCCGGGCGGCGAGCAGTTGCCGCCGGCGCCGCGCAACACGCCTCCCGCCACCACTGGCAACGTGCAGCTGGCGACGCTGCCGCCGTCGGCCTCGCCGCAGGACGAATACGACATGGCTTACGGCTATGTGCTGCACAAGGACTACGCGCTGGCCGAACAGGCCTTCCGTGATTTCCTGCGTAAATATCCGGACGAGCGCCTGGTGCCCGACGCGCAATATTGGCTGGGCGAGAGCCTGTTCCAGGGCCAGCGCTATCGCGACGCGGCGGAATCGTTCCTCGCGGTGTCGACCAAGTTTGAAAGGTCGGGCAAGGCACCGGACGCGCTGCTGCGCCTCGGCCAGTCGCTCGCGGCGCTGCATCAGAAGGAAGCGGCCTGCGCCACGCTCGCTGAGGTCGCCCGCAAATATCCGCGCGCTTCGGGCAGCGTGAAGCGCGGCGTGACGCAGGAACTCAAGCGTGCGCACTGCTGAGACAGCAGTCATCACCGCTGCCGAAGCCAGATCGCTGTTCTCCGGGCTCGAACATTTGCCCGCGCTGGTGCTCGCCGTCTCCGGCGGCCCGGATTCGACCGCGCTCATGTGGCTTGCGGCGTGCTGGCGCGACTCGCTGGAGCGGAAGCCTGAGCTGATTGCCGTCACCATCGATCATGGCTTGCGCAAGGAATCGGCGCGCGAAGCCGCGGCGGTGAAAAAACTGGCGGCGAGACTCGGTATCGCTCACCGCACCTTGCGCTGGCGCGGCCGCAAGCCGAAAAGCGGATTGCAACAGGCAGCGCGGCAGGCGCGCTACGCGCTGTTGGCCCAAGTCGCGCGTGACGCGCGCTCAACGCACATCCTCACCGCGCACACGCTCGACGACCAGGCCGAGACGGTGCTTATCCGGTTAACGCGCGGCAGCGGCCTCAGCGGCCTGGCGGCGATGGCGCAACTGTCGCGCCTGCCGAACGGGGCGAGGCACATCGCGCTGGTGCGTCCGTTGCTCGATATTGCGAAAGCGCGGCTGATCGCGACCTTGGACGCCGCCAAGATCGAATTCGCCGACGACCCGTCCAACCGCGACCCGCGCTTTACCCGCGCGCGCTTGCGCTCGCTGATGCCGGAGCTGGCGCGCGAGGGGCTCGACGCGGCGCGGCTGTCGCTGCTGGCGCGGCGGCTCAAGCGGGCGGATGCGGCGATCGAGGCGGTGGTCGAGCGCGCCGCCGCCTTGCTCGGCGCGAGTAGCCAAAAAACAGGTCCGATTGTCATTCCCGCACAGATGCTGGCCAGGCTGCCGGCGGAGATTGCGCTGCGCCTGATTGGCCGCGCGGTGGCGCAGCTTGGCGACGAAGGCCCGGTCGAACTTGGCAAGCTGGAGGCGCTCGGCGCGGCGCTGCAGGCCGCGCAGATGGCCGGCGAACGGCGCGTCCGCCGCACCTTGGCCGGCGCGATTGTGACACTGGCCGACGGTCAGCTGGCCGTGGACCGGGCTCCGCCACGGGCGGCGCAAAAACGGCGCAAAGCCTTAACCACACGCCAAAGCGGCCGAGCCAAACGGCCGAAAATGCGCTAGAATAGTCAGATTCGAGGTCTTTCCATGCGCCCCGGCGCTGCCTACATTGGACGGTTGAGGGACACTCGCACTCTGAGTCATGACCCGTAAAGAACACGCAGCGCGCACCGCGCGCGGCAACTAGGGACGCCTGATGAACGCCAATCTGCGCAATTTCGCCCTCTGGGTGATCATCGTCCTGTTGCTGCTTGCATTGTTCACCCTGTTCCAGAATCCGGGTCAGCACACCACTTCGCAGGATGTCTCGTTCTCGCAATTGCTCAACGAGGTCGATCAGGGCCGCGTGCGCGACGTCGTGATCCAGGGGCCGGAGATTCACGGCACCTTCGCCGATGGCCGCAGCTTCCAGACCTATGCCCCAAGTGATCCGACGCTGGTGCAGAAGCTTTACGCCAAGGGCGTGTCGATCACCGCGCGGCCGCCGTCCGACAACGTACCGTGGTTCGTCTCGCTGCTCGTCTCCTGGTTGCCCTTCGTCGCACTGATCGGCGTGTGGATCTTCCTGTCGCGGCAGATGCAAGGCGCCGGCGGCAAGGCGCTCGGCTTCGGCAAGTCGCGCGCGAAGTTGCTGGCCGAGGCGCATGGCCGCGTCACCTTTGAGGATGTCGCCGGCGTTGACGAAGCCAAGCAGGATCTGCAGGAGATCGTCGAATTCCTGCGCGATCCGGGAAAATTCCAGAGGCTGGGCGGACGCATTCCACGCGGCGTGCTCCTTGTCGGCCCTCCGGGCACCGGCAAGACGCTGATCGCGCGTGCGGTCGCCGGTGAAGCCAATGTGCCGTTCTTCACCATCTCCGGCTCCGACTTCGTCGAGATGTTTGTCGGCGTTGGCGCCAGCCGCGTGCGCGACATGTTCGAGCAGGCGAAGAAGAACGCCCCCTGCATCATCTTCATCGACGAAATCGACGCCGTCGGCCGTCATCGCGGCGCCGGCCTCGGCGGCGGCAATGATGAGCGCGAGCAGACGCTCAATCAGTTGCTGGTGGAGATGGACGGCTTCGAGGCCAACGAAGGCATAATCTTGATCGCCGCCACAAACCGTCCCGACGTTCTCGATCCGGCGTTGCTGCGGCCCGGCCGCTTCGACCGCCAGGTGGTGGTCCCGAACCCGGACGTGGTCGGCCGCGAAAATATCCTCAAGGTGCACGTCAAGAAGGTGCCGCTGGCGCCGGACGTGAATCTGAAGACCACCGCGCGCGGCACGCCCGGATTTTCGGGTGCCGACCTCGCCAATCTGGTCAATGAAGCAGCCCTGATGGCGGCCCGCCGCAACAAGCGCATGGTCACCCAGTCCGAATTCGAAGACGCCAAGGACAAGGTGATGATGGGCGCCGAGCGCAAATCGCTGGTGATGACCGACGAAGAAAAGATGCTGACCGCCTATCACGAAGGTGGCCACGCCGTCGTCGCGCTCAACGTCAAGGCGACCGATCCGGTGCACAAGGCCACCATTATTCCGCGCGGCCGCGCGCTCGGCATGGTCATGCAGTTGCCGGAACGCGACAAGCTGTCGATGAGCCGCGAGCAGATGACCTCGCGCCTCGCCATCATGATGGGCGGGCGCGTTGCCGAGGAAATGGTATTCGGCCGCGAGAAGGTGACTTCGGGCGCGGCTAGCGACATCGAGCAGGCGACCAAGCTCGCGCGTCTAATGGTCACGCGCTGGGGCCTGTCCGACAAGCTTGGCACGGTGGCCTATGGCGAGAACCAGGACGAGGTGTTCCTCGGCTATCAGGTGTCGCGCCAGCAGAATATCTCGGAAGTGACCGCGCAGACGATCGACGCCGAGGTGCGCAAGCTGGTGGAAGCCGGCAATGCCGAGGCGACGCAGATTCTCACCGACAAGCGCGCCGATCTCGAAGTGCTGGCGCGCGGCCTGCTCGAGTTCGAAACGTTGACCGGCGACGAGATCAAGGACCTGATCGCCGGCAAACGCCCGGTGCGCGAGTCGGTGATCGAGCCGTCCGGCCCACGCTCCTCCGCGGTGCCGCCCGCCGGCAAGCCGCGCCCGCGGCCGGACGCGCCGCCGACCGGCGACGTCGCCCCGCAGCCGCAGGGCTGAAATCAGCCGCCTTTCAATAGGAACGCCCGCCCGCAAGGCGGGCGTTTTGCCGTGCCGTGCGCCGCCTGCGCGCACCCTTCTCAGTCGGACTTTTTGATATGGATCAAGCTGGCGTCTGGTTGATAACGATCAAAATGCCGCTTGCCGCGCTCGGCTTTATTCGCTCTTATTGTTGCACCAGGCGACGAGGGAGGAGCCTCATTATGACAAGTTGGCAAACGGACATCGACACTGTGATCAAACGTGGTTTTCTCGCCGGCGCTGCCGGCGGGCTGGCGGAAATTCTCTGGGTTTCCCTGTACGCGGTGGCGACCGCGGGCGATGCGGCGACTTTGGCGCGCGGGGTGACCACTGCGGCCGGCGTGACGGCGTTTATGCCGGCGGCGCCGGTGGCGATGGGAATTGCCGTGCACATGGCGCTGGCGGTGCTGCTCGGCATTGCCGTGGCCGGGCTGTGGCAAGTGCTGGCGCGGCGCAGTAGCAGCGTGAGCAGCCTCTATGCCATTGCGCTCGCGGCGCTGGCGACCGTTTGGGCGATCAACTTCTTCGTCATCCTGCCGGTTGTCAGCCCGGTCTTCGTGCATCTGGTTCCCTATTCCGTGAGCCTGGCATCGAAGCTGCTGTTCGGACTGGCGGCCGCGCAAACCTTGCGCCAATGCGGCGCGTTTGAAGCAAAGCGCGCAACTGCGGCGATCAGCTAACGAAGTCTTTCTGCGACGACTATGATGGCCGGGGCCGCAATCCCGGCCATCATTTTTTTGGCGTCGGCCATGCCGCTGCAAAACCGCGTCGATCCCTTTGGCAATCTGTTCGCCGATCCCGCGCGCGGCACCTTGATGGGCAACCGCGGCGGGCGCATCCACAACGATGAGAGAAAATTGACTGCGCGGCGCTGGGCCTCGCGGCAGTGGATCTGCTGCGTCCTTGAATTCAAGAATCGCCAGCGCGACGTCTGGGGCCGCTTTTACACCGAACTGTTTTTCCTCGACGAAGTGACCGCCTTTGCCGCCGGCCACCGGCCGTGCTTTGAATGCCGCCGCAAGGATGCGGAAACATTCGCTAGGCTGTTTTCCGGTAAAGGCAAACGCGCGAGCGCGCCGGCGATGGACCGGGTGCTGCATGCCGAGCGGCTCGACGGCAGGGAAAAGTGCCTGCACCGCGCCAGTATCGACGCGTTGCCCGACGGCGCGATGATCGCAATGGATGGCGATGCCTTTGCCGTGCGCGGCAAGCGCCTGCTGCGCTGGAGGCCGCAAGGCTACGCCGATTTAAAAGCGCGCCCACAAGGTATCGGCGTGGATGTACTCACCGCGCCGGCTATATTGGCCGTGCTCGTGCGCGGCTACGCGCCGCGCTGGCATCAAAGCGCGGGCTCTTAGCCCTTGTAAGCCGCCTTGATAGCTTCGACGCACTTGTTGTCCTTGGCGGCGGCGATGATTTTCGCCTCGCGCTGCGACAGCTTGCCGAAGGCCGGTTTCATGGCGTCGATCTTGTCAATCGGCACCACCACCGCGCCGTGCTGGTCGGCGTGGATCAGGTCGCCGCTTTTGACTTTCATGCCGTGCACACTGACGTCGATGCCGTAGTCAACCACGTGCACGTAGGCGTGCGATGGCGCAATCGAGCCGGCGAGCATCTGGAAACCCGGCGGGATTTGCGGAATGTCGCGGATGGCGCCGTTGGTGATGGTGCCGACGCAAGATAACGCCTTGTGGATGTTGCCCATCACCTCGCCCCAGTAGGCGCCGTGGCCGGCCGGTTGATCGAGATCCTCGACGATCACCCAGCTCGGGTTCGGCGCGGCTGCGACATAATCGAGGTAGTCGAGCCGCTTCTGCATGTAGTCGCCGAGATCGACCTTGTCGCGCGAACGGCAGGTCACGGTCTTGGCGAAGCCGACCATCGGCGGCAAAGCAGGGAAGGGGCAGTGCAAATGCTGCGTCGTGTAGCCGTGGCCGCGCCGCTCCGGCGCCACCATTTCGATGATGTTGCAGACGGTCGGCGTGTCGATCGATTGCAGGAATTCGGTCTGCGCTTTGGTCAGTGCGTTTATCGGTGTCATGGCGTTTCCCCTTTGTCGTCTTTTATCACGGCGGCTCGAGCAGTGCTGGCGACGGCGCCGCAGGCCCCCCGCGCGTCCAGCCGAAGAAGATGGTTGCCGCTAGGATCAGCAGCATGGCGATGACCAGCACGACGCAGGCCGGCCAGCCGCCGAATGTCCATGCGACGCCCCCCGCCGCCGCGCCGACGCTGCCGCCGAGATAAAAACTGGTGGCGTAGAGGCCGATGGCGGACGAGCGGCCGGCCTTGCCGGTAATCGCTACATAACCGGTCGACACTGCCTGGCACATCAACCCGCAGGCGGCGCTGATCGCCAGGCCAATAATGATCAGCGGCAACGACGGCGCAAGCGTCAGCGCGATGCCGCCGATCCACAGCGCGATGACGCGCACGGTGAAGCGGCGGCGTCCGAATCGCGCCGTCGCCCAGCCGACCCACGGCGCCATGCTGGCGCCGGTCAGATAGACGAAGAAAATCGCGCCGAGCCAGCTGGCGGAGAGGCTGTAGGGCGGGGCGGCGAGGTGAAAGCTGACAAAAGTGAAGGTGCATATGAAATTGAACAGCACGCCGAAGCCTACGGCGTAGGTCGCGACCAGTTGACTATTGCGGAAATGCGCGAGCATCTGCCGGCCGGACGCGAACAATCCCTCGGAGCGCACGAATTTGCGCTCATGCGGCAGCAAAACCGCGACCGCGGCAGCTCCGGCAAAGGCGATCGCCGCAAGCACGATGAATCCCGCGCGCCAGTTGATCAGGTCGGCGAGAAATCCCGTGATCATCCTTCCGCTGAAGCCGCCGAGGCTCGAAGCCGAGCTGTAGATGCCGGCCGCGGTGGTAGCCTCGCGCGGCGGCCATTCGTCGCCGATATAGGCGATGGTCACGGCAAAGATCGGCGGCAGGATCATGCCTTGCACGGCGCGCCAGAAAATTAGCATGGGCAAGCTTGTCGCCAGGCCGACCATCACAGTCGGGATGACCAGTGCAAACATCGCCACGACGATCACGCGCTTGCGGCCAAGCACGTCGGCGATGGCGCCGGTAAAGGGCGCGGTCATGGCCACGGCAAGCGTGCTCACCGTGATGATGGTGGAGACCTCGGCCGCGCTGGCGTGAAATTCGTGCGACAGCAGCGGCAGGATCGCCTGCGGCGAATAAAGGTTGATGAAGGCGCAATAGCCGGCAAGCCCGACCGCGAATTGGCGCGCGGTGAATTTGGAAGAGCGCGCGGCTTTCGACATCGGCGATCCGGCAGCGGTCCCGTTGAGAGGTTGAGCTATGCAACGCTTCGCGTCGCCAAGCCAGAGGGCAGGGCGGCAGGCAGCGCGCCGCCGGACGCATAGCTTATTTTAGTGCGGCCCGAGCGCGGCGCAGGGTTTCTTCGGGCGTGCCCGAGGCATCGCCCGGCGTCCAGTCCATGCGGCCGAGATCGTAGCCTTGCTGGGCACGCGCCACCGCCGCATCGGCGTCGGAGACATCGCCTTTACGCCCGCGTACGCGGGTGAGGCGCGTCGGAAGGTCCGCGGTGAGGAACAGGCCGTGGAACGGGGCGCTGCCGGCAGCTTGCGCAATCAGCGCGCGTTCCTCGGGCTTGGCGAAAACCGCATCGACGACCGCCGAATGACCGGCGGCGATGATGCGCCCCGCCTTGGCGGCAAGCGCGGCGTAAACGCGGGCGGTGACTTCTGGCACATAGGCGCTCTGCGGCAGCGGCGCGGTTTCACCAATGCCGAACAGCGCCTTGCGTTCGACGTCGCTGCGCAGCCAGACCGCGCCTGGCGCCGGCGCGATGCTGGGGGCGAGCATGCGGGCGAGCAGCGACTTGCCGGTGCCAGACAGACCGCCCACGGCGATGAGTTGCGGCTCGGCGGGCTGCAACAATTCGTCGGCGAGGGCAAAATAATCGCGCGCGCTTTGCGCGGCTTCGCCCGGCGCCGCGCCCTGCTGGCGCCGCTCTGCGCTGATCTTGGCGCGGATCGCCGCGCGCAGCGACAGATAAAGCGGTAGCGCTGCCAGCGCGTCAAGATCCTCGGGCCGCCGCGTCTCGGCAAGATAGCGGTTGACCACGATATTGGCGGCGCCTTGCAGCTTGCGCTCGATGAGGTCCATCAGCAGGAAGGCGAGATCGTAGAGCACGTCGCCGCTGGCGATCCTTTCATCGAATTCGATGGCGTCGAACAGAACCGGGGCGTTGCCGATCAGCACGATATTGCCAAGATGCAAGTCGCCGTGGCAGCGGCGCACAAGCCCGGCGGCTTGCCGCGCGGCGAGCAGCGGGCGCAGGCGGGCAAGCGCGCGTTGCGTCGCCTCGGTGAGTGCGTCGACCGCCGCCGGTGGAAACAAGTCCGGCGCCGCGCGCAGTTCGGCGTCGTTCTGCGCCATGATTTCACCAAGCTCGGTGGTGAAGTCGAAATCCGAAAGCGCCTGCGCCGCCGCATGCGCCTTGGCCACGGCGCGGCCGAGCGCGTCGGCAAGCGCAGCGTCGATCTGCCCGCGATCGGCAAGGTGGTCGAGCGTTTGCGTTTCGTCGAAGCGTCGCATTTCTACCGCCCATTCCACCGCCTCGCCGTCGCCGCCGACCGCGAGGCGGCCATCGGGCGCACGCGTGATCGCCACCACGCGGCGGTAAATCTCCGGCGCGAAAGCGCGATTGATCGCAATTTCGGCCTCGCAGGCGCTTTTGCGCTTCGCCAACGTTGAATAATCGAGGAAGGGAAAGCGCACCGCGCGCTTGATCTTCAAGGCGCGTTCGCCGGCGAGAAACACCGCCGCGGCGTGCGTATCGATGCGCGTCACGGCAGCGCCGCCGTGACTCGCGGCGCTGCCGAGAAAATCCATGACCGCCTGTTGCGATTGATCGGTCGTGCTCATCGATGGCAATTGATACGCGGATTTGCCGCGCATGACACTGGCATATGCGAAAGCGCGGGATGTGCAAAAGAGCGGCCGCCGGCCGACGAAACGGTTGAACAATCGAAAATAATGGCCATGTTAGAGGAGCGGGCGGGGGGTCAACTGACAACGGGGTTCCCATGCGCGCATTGACCGTCCAGCCCGGCACCCCCAATTCGCTTCGCCTTGACGATGTTGCGCCGCCGCCATTAAGCGACGGCGCCGTGCTGGTGCGTGCGCTGGCGCTCGGCATCTGCGGCACCGACCGCGAGATTGACGAAGGCAAATATGGCTCGGCGCCGCCGGGCGAGCAGCGCCTGATCCTCGGCCATGAATCGCTTGGACTTGTCGAAGAGGCGCCGCCAGGCTCGGGCTTCAAACGCGGCGACCTGGCGGTCGGCATCGTGCGCCGGCCCGATCCGGTGCCGTGTCCGGCCTGCGCCGCCGGCGAATGGGACATGTGCCGCAACGGCCAATACACCGAGCGCGGCATCAAGGCGCGCAACTGCTACGGCAGCGAGCAATTCCGCGTCGAGCCGGATTTTCTGGTCAAACTCGATGCGAAACAGCACACGCTCGGCGTGCTGCTGGAACCGACCAGCATCGTCGCCAAGGCCTGGGAGCACATCGGCCGCATCGGCGCCCGCGCGCCGTTCTGGGCGCCGCGCGTGGTGCTGGTAACCGGCGCCGGGCCGGTCGGCTTGTTGGCGGCGATGATCGGCGTGCAGCGCGGCTTCGAGGTGCATGTGCTCGACCGCGCCAAGGACGGCCTCAAGCCCAAACTCGTGCGCGATCTCGGCGCCACCTATTACGCCGGCGACCCCGGAAGCCTTGAACCGGACATCGTCATAGAATGCACCGCAGCCGATCCAGTGATACTTGACGCCATCAAACGCGTCGCGCCCGACGGGATCGTCTGCCTGGCCGGTGTCTCGGCCGGCGGTCACAAGACCGCGTTCGATGTCGGCAAATTCAACCGCGGCATGGTGCTGTCGAACGACGTGGTATTCGGCTCGGTCAACGCCAACCGCCGCCATTACCGTGACGCTGCCGCGGCGCTGGCCAAGGCCGATCCGGGCTGGCTTGCGCGCCTGATCAGCCGCCGCGTGCCGCTCGATCGCTGGAAAGAGGCGCTGGAAATGCGGCCGGACGACGTGAAAGTCGTGCTCGATTTCAGCGCGTAATTCCTTTTCAAGAGGCAGCATGACATCGCGCATCGAAGACTACGCCCTAATCGGCGATCTCGGCACTGCTGCCCTCGTCGGCCGCGACGGCTCGATCGACTGGCTGTGCTGGCCGCGGTTCGACTCCGACGCCTGTTTTGCCGCGCTCCTGGGCAAGCCCGAGCACGGCCGTTGGCTGATTGCGCCGATGGATGGCGCCGCCAAAATCACCCGCCGTTACCGGCCGAACACGCTGATCCTGGAAACTCGCTTCGAGACCGCCGAGGGCGCGGTCACGCTCATCGATTTCATGCCGCCGCGCGAGGGCGACTCGCGCCTCATCCGCCTGGTGGTCGGCGAACGCGGCCGCGTCGCCATGCGCGGAGAATTAATCCTGCGTTTCGGCTATGGCGCCAACGTGCCCTGGGTCACGCGCATCGACGCGCATACGCTGCGCGCCATCGCCGGTCCCGACATGGTGGTGCTGCGCTCATCGGCGAAATTGCACGGCGAGAATTTCCGCACCGTCGGCGAATTCACAATCAGCGTCGGCGAGACGATCCCCTTCGTCATGTCCTACAGCCTGTCGCACCGCCCGCTGCCCGAGCCGATCGATGCGGAGGCCGCCTTGCGCAAGACAGAAAATTTCTGGGCCGGCTGGACGGGCAAAAATAAAATCCAATGCCCGTGGGATGAAGCGGTCACCCGCTCGCTGATCGCGCTCAAGGCGCTCACTTACGGCGAAACCGGCGGCATGGTGGCGGCGCCGACCACGTCGTTGCCGGAAGCGATCGGCGGTCCGCGCAACTGGGACTACCGCTTCTGCTGGCTGCGCGACGCGACGCTGACGCTGTTGGCGCTGATGAACGGCGGCTATTTCCAGGAGGCGCAGATGTGGCGCGATTGGCTGTTGCGCGCCGCCGCCGGCTCGCCCCGCCAGATTCAGATCATGTACGGCATCCGCGGCGAGCGCCGCCTTACCGAGTGGCAAGTGCCGTGGCTGCCGGGCTATGAGGGGTCGCTCCCGGTACGCATCGGCAATGCCGCGCACAATCAATTGCAGCTCGATATATTCGGCGAGGTGATGGACGCGCTGCATCAGGCGCGCGCCGGTGGCCTCGGCGCCAACGCGGCGGGCTGGGATTTGCAGCGCGAATTTCTCAAGCACTTGGAGACAATCTGGCGTGAGCCCGACGAAGGCCTCTGGGAAATCCGCGGCCCGCGCCAGCACTTCACCCATTCCAAGGCGATGGCCTGGCTCGCCTTCGACCGCGCGGTGAAAAGCGCGGACGCCTTCGGCCTGCCCGGCGAGATCGACCGCTGGCGTCTCGCCCGCGAGAAAATCCACAACAATGTCTGCACCCGCGGCTTTAACGCAGAGCTGGGCAGCTTCGTGCAGGCCTATGGGTCGAAACAGCTTGACGCCAGCCTCCTGCTGTTGCCGGCGATCGGCTTTCTGCCGGCTTCCGATGCGCGTATTCGCGGCACGGTCGCCGCGATCGAGCGCGATCTCCTGGTCGGCGGCCTGGTGCGCCGCTACGACACCGAAAGCGGGACCGACGGATTGCCGCCGGGCGAGGGGTTGTTTCTTGCCTGCAGTTTCTGGCTGGTGGACGCCTATGTGATGCTCGGCCGCCGCGACGAAGCGGTCGCCTTGTTCGAGCGCCTGCTCGGGCTTCGCAACGATCTCGGGCTGTTGAGCGAGCAATACGAGCCGGTGTCGCGGCGGCTGGTGGGCAATTTCCCGCAGGCCTTTTCGCATCTGGCGCTGGTCAACAGCGCCAGCAATCTCGCGCATTTCCGCAAGCCCGCCGAGCAGCGCTCGGAGACGCGCGTCGAGGACAAGCCTGCCGTGCGGGAGCCGGCGAAGTCGTCCTATTGACCGGGCTCGCCGGGACCGAAAGAGTCCGCGCCTCGCCGCAGGTCAGGCGGTCCATTTTCAAGGAGGCGCGCAGTGATTATAGACCATCGCACCTATCATGTTCATCCGGGCCGCGTTCCGGCGCAGCTCGAGCTCTACAGCAAGCTCGGCTATCCGGTGCAGCTCCGCTACATGGGGGAGCCGCTCTGCTACATGGTCTCCGAAAGCGGAGCGCTCAATACGCTGGTGCACTGCTGGATCTATGACAGCGCCGCCGACCGCGAACTGAAGCGCGCGCGGATGGCGCAGGACCCGGACTGGAAGCATTTCGTGTCGGAGAATGGCAAGGCCGGCAACATCGCCGCGCAGGAAACTATGCTGATGGTGCCGACGGCATTCTCGCCCAAGATCGCGATGCCGAAGATCGTGAAGTAAGGCCAGCTACCGCGCCGCGTCGGTAAGCCCGGCCGGCGGCCCGTCGATCGCGGTCCAGCCGCCGTCCACCATCATCGCGCTGCCAGTGACGTAACTCGCCGCGTCGGAGGCGAGGAAGGCGACCGCGGCCGCCACCTCGTTGGGTTGGCTCCAGCGGTTGAACACCGTGTGCGCGGCGAGCTTGTTGAAAATCTCCGGCCGCGCTTTGAGCGGCGCCACCAGCGCGGTATCGACGATGCTCGGCACCACGGCGTTGACGCGCACGCCGTGCGGTCCGAGCTCGGAGGCGAGCCCACGCACCAGCTGGATGATGCCGGCTTTAGTGGCGGCATAGATAGCGAGCCCCGGCTCCAGCGTCATTGCCCGCATCGAAGAGGTGGCGATCACGCTGCCGCCTTTCTGCTCGCGCATGATGCGGCCGAAGGTGCGCAGGAAGAGGAAGACCCCGCGCAGATTGAGTTCGGCGATGCGGTCGTATTCCTCGTCGCTGTAGTCGAGAAAAGCTTTGCGGATGTGCACTGCCGGCGTGGTCACGGCGATGTCGAGGCGCGGGGCGAACTTTTTCGCGGCGTCGGCGAGTCTTACAATGTCGGAGGCTGAGCCGGCGTCGATCACATGCGCCTGCGACTTCACGGCGCTGGCGATCTCGGCTGCCGTGCGCTCTACGCCCTCGCGGTCCTTGTCGGCGCAGATGACGTTGGCGCCGAGCGCGGCCAGCGCCTCGGCGCTCGCCCTGCCGATGCCGGATGCGGCGCCCAGCACCAGCGCGGTCTTGCCGATGAGATCGAAACCGGCGCGATAGGCTTGCAGGCGCTGCTCTATGCCGTCCGCGCTCATGGGTGAACCTTTCTGTCTGCTGCCGTACCGTGGTTGCGGCAAACATATATCGGCGATCTGATTTGCCGAAGGCTTGGCCTGCGGTTAAAACCCGGCTCCGCACGTCTGGCGGATCGGAGCCTTTGTCATGCATGGGAATATGCGCAGCGGCGGCGAGATCCTGGTGGATCAGCTGGTGATCCACGGCGTGCGCCACGCCTTTTGCGTGCCGGGGGAAAGCTATCTCGCCGCGCTCGACGCCTTCTATGACCGCGACATCAAGCTCACCGTCTGCCGGCACGAGAGCGCCGCGGCGATCGCGGCGGAGGCGATCGGCAAGGCGACCGGCCGCCCCGGCATCTGCTTCGTCACGCGCGGGCCGGGCGCCACCAATGCCTCCGCCGGCATCCACATCGCCAAGCAGGATTCGACGCCGCTCATCGTCTTCGTCGGCCAGGTAGCGCGCGCCATGCGCGGGCGCGAGGCGTTCCAGGAGCTCGACTACCGCGCGGTATTCGGCACCATGGCGAAGTGGGCGACCGAGATCGACGACCCTGCGCGCATCCCGGAAATCGTCGCGCATGCCTTCCACATGGCCTGCAACGGCCGCCCCGGCCCGGTGGTGATTGCGCTGCCGGAAGACATGCTGATCGAACGCGCCGCGATTGCCGACGCCACCGCTTTCGAGCCGGTGGAGATCTGGCCGGGCCTCACCGACATGAGCCGGCTGCAAAAACTGTTGTGGGCGGCGAAGAAGCCCATCGTGCTCGCCGGCGGCAGCCGCTGGTCGGAAGCAGCCTGCGCCGCGCTGATGCGCTTTGCCGAGCGCTTTGCGCTTCCCGTTTCCACCTCCTTCCGCCGCCAGCATTTGTTCGATTCGCTGCATCCTTGCTACGCCGGCGATTGCGGCATCGGCCCCAATCCGAAATTGCTGGCGCGCATCAAGGGCGCCGATCTCGTGCTGCTGATCGGCGGCCGCATGAGCGAAATGCCGTCGCAGAGCTACACGTTGTTCGACATCCCCGAGCCGCAGATGCAGCTGGTGCATGTGCATCCGGGCGCGGAGGAGCTGGGCCGCGTCTATCACCCGCATCTTGCTATCAACGCGGCGCCGACCGCGTTCTGTGCGGCGCTCGAGGGTCTGCAGCCGCCGAACACGATTGCCTGGAAACGCGAGAGCGACGTCGCGCACGCCGATTATCTCGCCTGGACCGAGAAGGCGACGCCGCAGCCGGGCGCGGTCAATTTGGGTGAAATTGTCGTCTGGCTGCGCGACAACCTGCCGGACGACGCCATCATCACCAACGGCGCCGGCAACTTCAACGGCTGGCTGCACCGCTTCTTTCGCGCGCGCAAATTCGGCACGCAGTTCGGCCCGACCTCGGGCTCCATGGGCTACGGCTTTCCCGCCGCGCTCGGACTGAAGACGCTTTATCCGGAGCGTACCGTGCTCTGCTGGTCGGGCGACGGCGACTTCCTGATGACCGGGCAGGATTTCGCCACCGCCGTCCAATACAACTTGCCGCTGATCGTGGTGATCGCCGACAACGGCATCTACGGCACCATCCGCATGCATCAGGAGCGCGACTATCCCGGCCGCGTCGTCGCCACCGCGCTGAAAAACCCGGACTTCGTCGCCTACGCGCTCGCCTTCGGCGGCTACGGCGCGCTGGTGGAAAAAACCGCCGACTTCCCCGCCGCCTTCGCGCAAGCGCAGACCTCCGGCAAGCCGTCCATCGTCCATCTCAAGATCGATCCGGAAGCTATCACGCCGACGACGACGCTCTCCGCCATCCGCGCCAAGGCGCTGGCCGGCGGCGGCGGCAAGAGCGGGACGCATCGGTAATTCTCCGGTCATTCCGGGAAGGCCCAATAAGCGCGCTTACGCGCGTCTTCGACGCGCTATGGGGCCGGACCGGGAATCCATAGTCCGAAGCGCGGGGTTATCGATTCCGGGTTCGCGACCTGCGGTCGCACCCCGGAATGACGGCGAATTTGGCGACTTGCCTTCTTGCCGTAAATCACCATTCACTCGTTGCCATGCCCTACCGGCGCACCGAGAACGTCGTCCGCCGTCTGGCGCAGCGCGAGGAGACGATCCTTGCCGCCGCGACGGCCATTGCCGGCGAGGCCGGCATGGGCGCGGTGCACATCGCCGCGGTTGCCGAACGCGCCAACATCGCCGCCGGCACGGTCTATCGCTATTTCCCGTCGAAGACCGACCTCATCGCCGAGCTCGTCGCAGCGATCGCCGAACGCGAAATCGGCGCCATGCACGATGCCGCCGAAGCGGCACCCGGCCCGCTGTCGGCGCTGGCAGCTTGCATCATTACCTTTGCCGCCCGCGCGCTGGCCGAGCGGCGGCTCGCCTGGGCGGTGATCGCCGAGCCGGTCGATGCCGCCGTCGATGCGGTGCGGCTCGACTTCCGCCAGTCGCTCGCCGCCGAGCTTACCGCGCGCATCAGCATCGCGATCGAAGGCCGCCATCTGCCGGAGCAGGATGCCGCCGTCGCGGCGCCGGCAATCGTCGGCGCGCTGATGGAGGGACTGATCGGTCCGCTGGCGCCAATGCCTGACGATCCGGCGGCGGCCCGCGAAGCGGTGCAAACCGTGACCGTGCTGGCGCTGCGCGCGCTCGGGGTGGTGGACGCGCGCGCACGCGGATTGGTGGCGCAGTGCGCGCTGCCGGCTAGTGCGTAGCCGCCGCCGGCACCTCATCGAGCGGCAGCGTCACGCGCTTTACGTCCCGCTCGCTCGGATCGTCGGCGGCATGGAAGCCAAGCTCGCCGCACATCAGCAGCATCGTGTGATTTTCCGCCAGCACCTGCCCGTGCACGATTTTCAGGCCCTTGGGCTTGGCGTTGGCGATCATGTGCTTCATCAGCAGCCAGCCGAGCCCGTGGCCTTTGAGATGCGAGCGCACGAGGATGGCGAATTCCGCCGACGTGCCGCCGGGGTCGTCATGCAGGCGCACCACGCCGAGCATGCGCCTGCTTTTTTCCTCGATGGCGATGAAGGCCATGGCGCGCTTGGGATCGTAGTGCACCAGCCTGTCGATCGTTTCCGGCGACAGCTCGCGCATGGCAGCGAAAAAACGCAGCCGCAAATCCTCCGGCGTTACGTCGGCGAGAAAATCGGGATAAAGCGCGGCGTCATCGGGCCGCAATGGCCGGATCAAGACCGGCGTACCGTCCAGCAATGCGACGTGACGTTCCTGCATTGCCGTATTTAAGAAGACTTCATGCCAAGTTAATGCGACATCAGCGCCGGCACCGTCATTGACTCGAGGATGCCGCGGGTGACGCCGCCGAGCACGAATTCGCGCAGGCGCGAATGGCCATAGCCGCCCATCACGATCATGTCGGCATTGGAGTCGGCAACGTAGGACAGGATGGTCGAGGCGACGTCGATATCCGGCGAGGTGATGCGCTTAAGCGTGACCTTCAGATTGTGACGGGCGAGATGCTGGGCGAGATCGGCGCCGGGGGCCTCGTCTGCTTTGAAGCCCTTAGCTGTAACCAGGACGACCTCCACTTGCTTGGCTTGTTCCATGAACGGCATGGCGTCGGCGATGGCGCGGGTGGCGGCGCGGCTGCCGTCCCAGCACACCATCACGCGATCGAGCTTGAGGTCCGCTTTCTGGATGAACGGCACGATAATCACCGGCCGCCCGGATTCGAACAGCGCGCCTTCGTCCAGCACTTCGGTCGGCGCCGCGTTGTCGCGACTGGCCTGGCCGACGATGGCCAGGTCGAAACGGCGCGCCAGTTTGCCGAGCTGTTCCGCGGCGCCGGAAACGCTCGCGCTGATCAAGCGGCTTTCGTAGGAAATGCCGGCGCGCTTGGCCGCCTGCTCGAAGCGCGCGATCGCGGCATTCGCCGTCTTTTCCGCTTCGGCTCGCTGCAAGTCGATGAATTCCGGCGGGATGCCGCCCATGACCGACCCGGGGATGACAGGATCGTAAACGAAGGCAACGCCCGTCAGGTGCGCCTCGAAAGTGACGGCGACCGAGATGGCGAATTTACTGGTCGGGTCGTTCGCGCTCGGCCCGAGATTGACGACGATATCCTTGATCATGCGGTTTCCTCCTGCCTGCGCTTTCTTGTGACAGCATGTCCGTGACAGGACGTTGCGGCCTTGATCAAGGTCAAGTGCCGGTGCTGCTTATTTCTTCTTCCCGTCCGGCCCAAACTGCTTGAGATAGGCCCACAGGTTGTTGATCTCGGTTTCGTTCTTGATGCCGGCGAAGATCATCTTGGTGCCGGGGATCTTGGCGCGGGGGTCCTTGATGTATTCCTTGAACGTCGCCTCGCCCCAGACGATGCCGGAGTTCTTGTTGGCGGCCGAATAGCTGTAGCCGGCCGCGGTGCCCGAATGGCGGCCGTCGATACCGTTGAGCTCGGGGCCGACCTTGTTCTTCGCCCCTTCGCCGATCGAATGGCAGGGGAAGCACTTTTTGAAGGACTGCTCGCCGGCCGCCACGTCCTGCGCTTGCGCCGCCTGAGCCGCCGCTGCCATTGCCAGGGCCGAGATTACCAGTGCCGTTTTCATCGATCCGCTCCCATTGTGACGTCTTGCCGCCGCCCGCCCGGCCGGCCGTTAGGCCCGGCCCGGTTCGGAAATGGTTTTGCCAGCCCTATGTATCAATCGTCAAATAGCGATATCGTTGCACCTGAACAAAAGTCCGGGATTTGCCAGTATGACCCTGCGGATGCCTGAGGCGGACGGCGAGGTGCTGGCGCGGCGTGACCGCATTGTCGCCGCGCTGCGCGCCATCGTGCCGGACGAGGGAGTGATTGCCGCCGAACGGGAAATGAAGCCGTTCGAAAGCGACGGCCTCACCGCCTATCGGCAGACCCCCATGGTCGTGGTGCTGCCGGAGACTACGGCGCAGGTGGCCGAAGTGCTGCGCTACTGTCACGCTGAAGGCATCAAGGTGGTGCCGCGCGGCGCCGGCACCTCGCTGTCCGGCGGCGCGCTGCCGCTGGCCGACGGCGTGCTGCTAGGCATGGCGAAGTTCAACCATATCCGCGACATCGATTTTGCCAACCGCGTCGTTGTGGTCGAGCCCGGCGTCACCAATCTGGCGGTGACCGATGCGGTGGCGCATGCTGGCTTCTACTACGCGCCCGATCCGTCCTCGCAGATCGCCTGCACCATCGGCGGCAACGTGGCGGAAAATTCCGGCGGCCTGCATTGCCTGAAATACGGCATGACCACCAACAACGTGCTCGGCTGCGAGATCGTGCTGATGAACGGCGAGGTGCTGCGCATCGGTGGCAAACATCTGGATAGCGCCGGCTACGATCTGCTCGGCATCATTACCGGCTCGGAAGGCCTGCTCGGCGTGGTGACCGAAGTGACGGTGCGCATCCTCAAGCGCGCCGAAACGCAACGCGCCATGGTGGTCGGCTTCCCGTCGTCGGAAGATGCTGGCGCTTGCGTGTCGGCGATCATCGGCGTCGGCATCATTCCCGCCGGCATGGAAATGATGGACAGGCCGGCGATCCACGCGGTCGAGGAATTCACTCATTCCGGCTATCCGCTCGACGTCGAGGCGCTGCTGATCGTCGAAGTCGACGGCACCAGCGCCGAAGTCGACCATCTGATCGAGCGCGTCGAGGCGATCGCGAAAAAGCACCGCGCCGTCTCCTGCCAGGTGTCCAATTCCGAGGAACAGCGGCTGCTGTTCTGGGCCGGGCGCAAGGCGGCGTTCCCCGCGGTCGGCCGCATCTCGCCCGACTATTACTGCATGGACGGCACCATTCCGCGCGCGAAGCTCCCCGAAGTGCTGGCGCGCACCAGGGCGCTGTCGAAGAAATATGGCTTGCGCGTCGCCAATGTGTTCCATGCCGGTGACGGCAACATGCATCCGCTCATCCTCTACGACTCCAACAAGCCGGGCGAGCTGGAACGCGCCGAAGACTTCGGCGCCGACATCCTGCGGCTCTGTGTCGAGGTCGGCGGCGTCTTGACCGGCGAGCACGGCGTCGGCGTGGAAAAGCGCGACCTCATGCCGGTGATGTTTTCCGAGATCGACCTCGACGCCCAGCAGCGGGTTAAATGTGCCTTCGACGAGAAGGGCCTGCTCAATCCCGGCAAGGTCTTCCCCAAGCTGCATCGCTGCGCCGAGCTCGGCCGCATGCACATCTCCGGCGGCAAGCTGCCGTTCCCGGATATTCCGCGGTTCTAAATGTCCGACACGCTGAAGCCCCGCGACGCCAAGGAGGTGGAAGATGCCGTGCGCTTTGCGCTCGGCAACGACAAGCCGCTGGAGCTCGCTGGGCAGGGCTCCAAGCGCCGCATCGGCCGGCCGAGCCAGACGGATCTCACGCTTGATCTCTCCGGCCTCACCGGTGTTACGCTCTACGAGCCGGAGGAGCTGGTGCTGTCGGCGCGCGCGGGAACGCCGCTCGCCGAAATCGAAGCGCTGCTGGAAAGAAACAACCAGCAGCTCGGCTTCGAGCCGATGGATTACGGGCCCGTTTTCGGCGAGAAACCGGGGCAGGGCACCATCGGCGGCGTCATCGCCGCCAATCTCTCCGGCCCGCGCCGCCTCAAGATGGGCGCGGCGCGCGATCATTTTCTCGGGGTTTCCGCCGTCACCGGGCGTGGCGAGACCATCAAGTCGGGCGGCCGCGTGATGAAAAACGTTACCGGCTACGACCTTTGCAAGCTCATCGCCGGCTCCTGGGGCACGCTCGCCGCCATGACCGACGTTACCGTGAAAGTCCTGCCCAAAGGCGAGACCGAGGCCACCGTCGTCGTCTCCGGCCTCGACGACGCAAGCGCCGCGCAGGCGATGGCCGCCGCCATGGGCTCGTCCTTTGATGTGTCGGCCGCCGCGCATCTGCCCGATCACGTGGCGTCGTGGTTTGCCGGCCTGCCCAACGCGGAGGCCGCGACCGTGCTGTGGCTGGAAGGCTTCGCGCCGTCGGTCGCGCACCGCAAGGAGGCGCTCGCCGCGCTGCTGAAGCCGTTCGGTACGGTCGCCATCCTGGAGGCGAAGGATTCGCAGGCACTGTGGCGCGACGTGCGCGAGGTCAAACCCTTCGCCGTCGATACCGCGCGCGGCCGGCCACTGTGGCGCATTTCCACCGCGCCGGGCAAGGGCCACGAGATCGCCAACATCATCACGCCGGCGGCGCAGATGTTCTACGACTGGGCCGGCGGTCTCGTCTGGGTGGCGATGCCCACCGCCGATGAGCCCAACGCCGCCGCCATCCGCCGCGCCGTGGCGCAAGTGGGTGGCCATGCAACGCTGATCCGCGCGCCAGCCTCGGTGCGCGCCGCAGTCGATGTGTTCGAGCCGCAGGCGCCCGCCGTCGCCGCGCTCAGCAAGCGGGTGAAGGAGGGCTTCGACCCCAAGGGCGTGCTCAATCCCGGCCGCATGTGGGCGGGGGTTTAAAATGCAAACCAATTTCACGCTCGCTCAGCTCGCCGATCCGCAGACCGCCGCGTCGGAAAAAATCCTGCGCGCCTGCGTGCATTGCGGCTTCTGCACCGCCACCTGCCCGACTTACGTGCTGCTCGGCGACGAGCTCGATAGCCCACGCGGCCGCATCTACCTCATCAAGGAAATGCTCGAGCAGGACAAGCCGGCGACACGCGAGGTGGTCAAGCACATCGACCGCTGCCTCTCGTGCCTGTCCTGCATGACCACCTGTCCCTCCGGCGTCAACTACATGCATCTGGTCGATCATGCCCGCGAGCACATCGAGAAGACCTATAAGCGCCCGCTCGCCGACCGCTTCATCCGCGGCGTACTCGCGCGCGTGCTCACCGACCCGGCGAAGTTCCGTCTCGCGGTGACTGGCGGGCTGATCGGGCGGCCGTTTGCGCCGCTGCTCAACGCCCTCGGCCTCAGGCGCATGGCGGCGATGCTGCGCCTCACCCCGCATCGGAAACCGGCGCCGCCGGTCGAGCGCACCGGCAAGGTCCATCCGGCGCAAGGCGAGCGACGCGGCCGCGTCGCGCTGCTGTCGGGCTGCATCAATCCGGTGCTGTCGCCGTCGACCGACGAGGCTGCCATCCGCCTGCTCAACCGGCACGGCGTCGAGGTGGTGGTCGCCGCGGGCGAAGCCTGCTGCGGCACGCTCTCCCACCACATGGGCCGCGAAGCCGACGCGCTTGCCTTCGCCCGCAACAATATCGACGCCTGGACGCGCGAGATTGAAAGCCAAGGGCTCGACGCCATCCTCATCACGGTGTCCGGCTGCGGCACCATGATCAAGGACTACGGCTACATGTTTCGCGGCGAGGCGGCCTATGCGGACAAGGCCGCGCGCGTAGCTGCGTTGGCAAAAGACGTAAGCGAATATCTCACCCGCTTGCCGCTTGCGCGCGTCCGTGACACGCACGGCCTCACCGTCGCCTATCACGCCGCCTGCTCGCTGCAGCACGGACAGAAAGTCAAGCGCGAGCCGAAGGAGCTGCTGACAAAGGCGGGCTTCACGGTCAGGGATGTGCCGGAAGCGCATCTGTGCTGCGGTTCGGCGGGCACCTACAACATCCTGCAGCCGGCCATCGCCAGGCGCCTGCAGGCGCGCAAGGTCGCCGCCATCGAAAGCGTGCAACCCGACCTGATCGCCGCCGGCAATATCGGCTGCATTACCCAGATCGGCGCCGGCACGGCGCTTCCCGTGGTGCACACCGTCGAATTGCTCGACTGGGCAACCGGCGGGCCGCTGCCGGAGCCGCTGGCGCAACTGGCGGAGAGCTGGGACGAACCGGCCGCGGCCGCCGAATAGCAGTTAACGCTTCACTAATGACAAGCCGCGTCATTCCGTAAAGCATTTCATTACTGCGCCCCCATTACGGTCCCACCGCTTTGGCCGTATGCGGGGGCTGTGCGCGGATATCGTCCGGGCGGGCGTCGTCCGCAATTTCAATCATCTCTGCGACGTGCTGTTGTCCGCCGGCTCGCAGTTTTCGCTGACCTCGCTTGCCAGCGCGCTCGTGATCGCCGTCGCCTTCCTCGCGCTGAAACGCCGCCGCAAGGGCCGCCGCATCCGCTGGCGCGCGCTTCTGCGCGCTTTGTTTCCGCGCCGCATCGTCAGGAGCCCGTCCACCGCCGCCGATATCGGCTATTTCCTGTTCAACACCTTCGTCTATGCCGGCATCTTCGGCATGGCGGCGGTGTCCTACCAGTTCCTCACCAACGGAGTCCTCAACGGCATGATCGCCGTCTTCGGCCAGCCGTCGCCGCCAGCGCTGCCGGAATTCGTCTCCTGCTCGATCATCACGCTGCTCTTGATTCCTCGCCTACGAATTCGGCTACTGGCTCGACCACTACCTCAAGCTCCGCATCCCGGTGCTGTGGGAGCTGCACAAGGTGCACCACACCGCGGAAGTGCTCACGCCGCTGACCAGCTTCCGCATGCACCCGTTCGACACCTGGATCATTGGCAACATCCTCGCCGCCTGCGCCGCGCTCACCAACGGCGTGGCCGCCTATATGTTCGGCGACACCGCCTACCAATACGCGCTCGCCGGCAACAACATCATTTTGGTGATCTTCATCCACGTCTACGTGCACCTGCAGCACACGCATCTGTGGATTTCATTCCGCGGCTTGCTCGGCCGCGTCTTCATCAGCCCGGCGCATCACCGGGTGCACCACTCGACCAACCCGGTGCACTTCAACAAGAACCTTGGCTCTTGCCTTGCCGTCTGCGACTGGCTGTTCGGCACGCTGCATGTGCCGGGAAAGAGCCGCGAGAAGCTCACCTTCGGCGTCGCGCCGGGTTATGCCGACGCGCACACCATCACCGGCGAATTTTTGTCGCCGATCGGCCGCGCCGGCGTGGCACTGGTCGCGTCCGTTCCCGGACGCGCAAGGCCGCAGGCGGCCGCGGAAAGCGAGCGGCGTTAGGCCGCTCGGCCCATGCTGGACATTGCGCGGACGTCCGACCACGAAAAGGTCTCTGTGGACCGAATAAACGCGGCGTAAAATCCGTCGCCGTTGCGGTGAATTGAGAATAATGGCTACCTTGAACGACGGCGGCACCGGGGCGCACAGGACGCCGTGGATACTTCATAAAATGCTCAAAAACCCTCCCGCTTATGACGCATGAAGCTCTTGCGATCTCCGGCGCAAGTGTTGCGCGCACCGACGCGTTCAGGCTGACAATCTGGCTGCGCGGCATCGGTGTGCGCCAGGTCCGGCTCGCCTGCGGGCTGGTGATGTTCGCCTACATCTTCTCGCACTTCTTCAATCACGCGCTCGGCAACGTCTCCTTTACGGTGATGGAGTGGTGGCGCGTACACGTCCACGTGTGGTGGTGGCGCATCCCCATCGTCAACGCGACGCTTTATACCGCGGCGATCATTCATTTCTCCCTCGGGCTTTGGGCGGTCTATCAACGGCGGCATTTCCGTTACACCGCCATTGAAATCACGCAACTGCTGTTGGGTCTGAGCATCCCGCTCTGGCTTGCCTCGCATTTCGGGGCAACTCGCGTGGCCGGTCTGCTGTTCGGTTTTCCGCCAATCCCCTACGCGAATGTGTTTCTCGCCTATTGGGTCGCGCGCCCGCATATGGAATGGGTCCAGTTCATCCTGCTGACGATCGCCTGGACGCACGCCTGTATCGGCCTTTTCTTCTGGTTGCGGCTGAAGCCGTCCTTCAAATGGGCGTGGCCAATTTACTTTGCCATTGCCGTGCTGATGCCGCCGCTTTCGATGGTCGGCGCCATTCACGGCGCGCGCGAGGCGATCGCGTATTCCAAGAATCCGCAGTGGCGCCAGCAATACGTGCAACCCCTCATTCCGCCGCCGGAGCGGACGATTATAGACGATGTCACGCTCCTCTATTTTCCCATTTTTTACGGCTGCGCCTTTGCCTTCGTGTTCGCGGCGCGCGGCGTGCGTTCATTGCGCGAGCGCCGGCGCGGCACGTACACCATCACCTATCCGGGCCGGCAGGTGCGCGTTCCCACCGGCATGAGCGTGCTGGAGGCGAGCCTTCGCTACAAGGTGCCGCATGCCAGCGTCTGCGGCGGCCGCGCCCGCTGCTCCACCTGCCGCGTCCGCGTAGTCAGCGACCGCTTCGCCTTGCCGCCGCCTTCGGGTCGCGAGGCGTTCGTGCTCAACCGCGTCGGCGTAAGCTCCGATCCGTCAATTCGGCTCGCCTGCCAGCTGCGGCCGCAGAGCGACATCTCGCTCATTCCGATTTTGCCGCCGCACATCGGTTCCGATTTCGTGCGCAACCGCCAGCGTACCAATATCGGCGAGGAGCATTATCTCGTTAGTATGTTTGTCGACATGCGCGGGTCGACCGCCTTGTCCGAGGCGCGGCTGCCCTTCGATATCGTTTTCCTGATCAACCGGTTCGTTGACGCGGTCTCGCGCGGAATCACTGAAGCCGGCGGACAGCCCAATCAATTCGTCGGCGATGGCGTGCTCGCGCTGTTCGGGCTGAGATGCGGCCGCGAAACGGCATGCCGGCAGGCGCTGCAAGCCGCTGCGCTGATCGCCTCGAACGTCGCCCATCTTAATCATCAGTTCGCCACCGAAGTTCGCGACCCGATCCAATATGGCATCGGCATCAATGCCGGCGAAGTCATCATCGGCGACATCGGCTTCCGCGGCCACACGGTGTTCACGGCGCTCGGCGACTCGGTCAACGTCGCCGCCCGGTTGCAGGACATGAGTAAGGTCCTCGATTGCAAGGTCGTCGTGTCGGAAGAGGTCTGCCGGCACGCAGGCATTCCACCCGGCGCGCTGGCGCGGACGCAGGTCGACATTCGCGGCCACGCCGAGCCGATGATGGTCCGGACCGAAAAAGACCCGACAGTGCTGGCGAGCCTTCTGGCGCCTGCACCGATCGACCCAACACCGGAGGAGCCGTTGGAAAGTTCGCCGGGCTCCCCACAGTGAACGCGATGTGACAGTTCCGATCGCTACTTGCGCTTGAGCCCGTCGCGGAAGGCCATCGCCTCGAGCTCGACGCGCACGGCGTCGTCGATGGGAATGATCGGCCGCGCCTCGAACACGAAGGCCGGCAGCATCGAGCAGAACTTGTGCACCGCCGCTGGATCGTCGCAGTCGAGCAGCATGTAGCCGCCCCAGTCGCCGACGCGAATGACGAACATCTCGATCTTGAAATTGCCCGGCGCCTTCCACTGCGTGAATACCTCGAGGATGCGCTTCTGCGCGTTCTCGTATTCGATCGGCGAGCCCTGCGGCCGCTCGTTCCAGGTCAGCATGTATTTCATCGCCGCTTCCCCCAGTTGCCTGATGCCGATGCAGCCTCACGTGTGCAGGCGCCACTGGCAAGCCGGGTCTGACGGTGGCGGCAAATCTTGGCTTGACAATCTCAATACTAGGAATATAATCCACGATGTCCTGCTCATCGAGGACGCTATCTAGAGGCGTCTTGATAGTGGAGCAGGATGCGGCGCTTGCTGCTGCGGCTCGTAACCGCAGCACCGGGCGGCTCCGGGGCCCCGCCCGAGCGGCAAAACGACCGCGCTGCGAGGTGCTCGCTGGGCTGGGACTGGCACGTTGCCTCGTCCCAGGAAGCGCGGGCCTGGAGCTGAGTGTGCTGGCGCCAAGTCGGGACGCCAGAGCCGCGAAGGAGCGCCGCGGGCCGCGCACCCTTCGCCAAGGGTGCGCACGCCTCGCAAGGCGTGACGTTGAATGGATGCGCCGCGCGGCGCTCCATCCCCTCGGCTTTACCGGGGGGCAGGGAAGTGTTTACGGCGTCGCCGCGCCGCAAAGAACAGGGGCGATGGCGCTTGCCCGCGCCGCACAATGCGCGCGCGCCGGCGCGCGGCACCCGCATTGCGCCACAGCAGCCGGGCGCATAGCATAAGACCTAAGAAAGACGGCGTTCAGCCGGAACGTTCCCCATCGCAGAAACGGCACGGGAGGACAGCGTTATGGCGTACAACATCCTGATCATGGGCGCGGCCTACGGCTCGCTGCTCGCCTCCAAAACGCTGTTCGGCGGCAACAAGACCCATCACGTCTGTCTGCCGGCCGAAGCCGACCTGATCAACGCCGAGGGCATCCGCATCAAGATGCCGGTGCGAGGCCGCAAGGATCCGGTGATCCTCGATTCGAAAAAGCTGCCCGGCAAGGTGAGCGCCAGCGGTGCGCAGGGCGTCAATCCAAACGATTACGATCTCGTCGCGCTCGCCATGCAGGAGCCGCAGTTTGGCGCGCCCGGCGTGCGCGAATTGCTCGACGCCGTGGCGAAATCGCGCAAGCCCTGCATGTCGATCATGAACATGCCGCCGCTGCCTTACGTGAAGCGCATTCCGGGGCTGAACTATGACGCGCTCAAAGCCGCCTATACCGATCCGAGCGTCTGGGACAATTTCGATCCCGGCGCCATCACGCTGTGCAGCCCCGACCCGCAGGCGATCCGTCCGCCCGACGGCAAGGCCAACGAATTGCTGGTCACGCTGCCGACCAATTTCAAGGTGGCCAAATTCGACAGCGACAAGTCGACCGCGATCCTGCGCCAGCTCGCGAAGGAGATCGACGCGATTCGCTACGATCCCGGCGACGGCACCAAGATCGAGCTGCCGGTGAAGCTGCGGGTCTACGATTCGATTTTCGTGCCGCTGGCCAAATGGGCGATGCTGTGCGCCGGCAATTACCGCTGCATCACCAAGGACGGCATGCGCACGGCGCAGGAAGCGGTGCATTCCAACATCGAGGAAGCGCGCTCGGTCTATAATTTCGTCAACGACGTGTGCGTCAAGATCGGCGCCAATCCGAACGACCTGGTGCCGTTCGAGAAATACGCCACCGCCGCGCAATCGTTGACACGTCCGGCGTCGGCCGCGCGTGCCTTGCAGAACGGCGCGCGCAATATCGAGCGTTCCGACAAGCTGGTGCAGCTCATCGCCAAGCAAAAGGGCATGAGCAATCCGATCCTCGATGCGATCGTTACGCTGGTCGATGCGCGGCTTGAGGCGAATCGGAAAAAGGCTGCCGCCTGACGCGGAATTCGCGGCACAAGCGACGGCCGCCGCTATTTTTCCGGGGGGCGGATTTCCTCCCGTTGTTCCCGTGGGTTATACGGGCCGGCCGGAAGGATTTCCACAGGCGCCGCGCAATCGCGGTTTTGGCGCCGCCACCAGCCCCAAACGGTCAATTTGGCCGGAGAATTTTCGCTTAACTGAAGAAAGACGTGACATTCACGCAACAGCGTGGCGATTTCGCTGAATTCCGAGCCGATTCGCTCAAAAAAGCAGCAAATGCTGCCGTTTTCGCCTTGCTGCGCCGCAGTCTCGCGATTGAAATCCGCCGCTAATGCACGTCCTGTTGCGTACCGGTCGATTGCAGCCGGTTTCCGAATGGAACAAGTCGTACGCAAGAGTGACGCGCAATTTGCATCGGCTGTAGGTCGGTCGAACCGAAAAGGGGCAGGGTCTATGAAGAAAGTTGTTTTGTCGGTCGTCGCGGCGCTCGCTTTGTCTGCGACCTCCGCATTCGCAGCGGATATGCCGGTGAAAGCGATGAAGGCTCCGGCGGCTGCGCCGTCGCCGTGGGATATCGCCTTCGGCACCGCGTTCACCACCGATTATGATCTGCGTGGCGTGACGCAGTCGAACCATCACCCTGCAGCGCAGGGCTATTTCGAACTCGACTATACCGCGACCAATTGGCTCAAGCTGTATGCCGGCGTCTGGGGCTCGAGCCTGTGGACCGGCTTCGCCGACGCGGAATTCGACATCACCGGCGGCGCGCGCATGTCGTGGGGCAACTTCGGCTTGGACGTCGGTTACATCTACTACGCTTATCCGGGCGGCATTAACACTCCGGCAGGCCTTGCTAACGGCAGCTACGGCGAAATGTACGTGAAGCCGTCATACAAGGTCGCGGACTGGCTGACGATTGGCGGCATTTTCGAAACCGGCTTCAACAACTTCAACGACAAAAAAGTGGTGCCGGTTGTCGGTGGCGGCCTCTTTAACGGAGCTTGGACTGGCGATGCCAACCATTATTTCTACGCTGGCAACGCTGTGATCACTCTGCCGTGGTCGCCGATGGGCATTGCGATCTCTCTCAATCCGGAAATCGGCTACGAGCACTTCAGCTCGGGCGTAACGTTCAATTACGGACCGGTGAGCGACACCTACTGGGATGTCGGCCTCGACTTCAACTACAAGGCCGTCACGCTCGACCTACGTTATTGGGGGATCAGCATCAGCCCGAATGCTGTGGCCACTGCAGCGGCTCCGCTCGGCTTTAACCAGTGCGGACCGGGCGGCGCGGGGCAAAACTTCTGCGGTTCTCGCTTTGTCGCGACGCTCAAGTTCGACACCTCGCTGTCGGCGCTTAAATAAGCCAAACACTGCCTCTTAGGCTGAAACGGGCGGCGGCTCTTCAACGGAGCCGCCGCCCGAATGCTTTTGCCGGCCGGCTATTTCGCCGCGGCGAGGCGGCCCTCACGCAGCCAGGTGCGGTCGCCTTCGCGGTTGAAGGTGAAGCGGCGGCGGTGGAAGGCGGCCAAGGTCGACCGGTGGCCGATCGAGACGATGGTGCTGCGCGCAAGGCGCTGCTCCAGCAGCCTGTAAAGGGCAGCTTCCGCCGCTTCGTCGAGCGAGGCCGTGGCCTCGTCGAGGAAAAGATAATCCGGTGCCAGCAGGATGGCGCGGGCAAGTCCCAGCCGCTGTTGTTCGCCGAGCGACAGCATCCGGTTCCAGTGCGCCTCCTCCTCGATGCGTGACGCGAGCGCCGGCAGCCCGGCCGCTTCGATCAGTTCGGCGACATGTGCGGCGTCGAAGGTCCCCGGCTCGGCCGGATAGGCGACCGCTTCGTAGAGCGGCGCGATCGGAAAGTAAGGCCGCTGCGGCAGCATCATTACCTTGGCGCCCTTGGGCACCGTCACGCTGCCGGAGCCGAATGGCCAGACGCCGGCGAGCGCGCGGAACAGCGTCGATTTGCCGGCGCCGGACGGTCCGGTGACCAGCACTGTGTCACCAGTTCTGATCGACAGGTCGGTGGTGCTGACCAGCAGCGCGCCGTTCGGCAGCCGCACCGCCAAATCCTCGAACGTCATCGCCGCCGCGTCGCCCGGCGCGATTGTAATGACCGGCGGCGTTACCGCGGCCGCGCGCGCAGCGGCGATCGCCTGGTCGAAGCCGGAGAGGCGCTCGATAATGGCGCGCCATTCGGCGAGGCTTCGATAGAGGCTGACAAACACCGAGAGCGAGTCCTGCACGCGGCCGAAGGCGTTGGCCGTCTGCATCAGCCCGCCGAGCTGGACGACGCCGGCAAAATAGGCCGGGCTCACCATGATGAAGGGAAACACCACGGCGGCTTGCGAATAGCCGGCGGTGAAAAACGTGAGCTTCTTCTGCCGCGTCATGATCGCCATCCAGTTGGCGACGACGTTGCCGAAGCGCAGCAGCAGGCGATCGCGCTCGGCGGGCTCGCCGGCGAGCAAGGCGATCTGCTCGGAATTCTCGCGCGTGCGCACAAGATTGAAACGGAAATCCGCCTCGTAGCGTTGCTGCTGGAAATTCAGCGCGATCAGCGGGCGGCCGATCAGATGCGTGAACACGGTGCCGACGACGGCGTAGACGAGCGCCGCCCACAACAGATAACCGGGAATGTTGAAGGTGACGCCGAACAGATGCAGCGGCGCCGCCGCCGACAATCCCCACAGGATGATAATGAATGAAAACAGCGTGACGCAGGAATTGAGCAGTTGCAGGCTGATGTTCAAGGTGGAGCCGATGAACTGGGCGATGTCTTCGGAAATGCGCTGGTCCGGGTTGTCGGCGGCGTCGCCGAGCAACTGCATGCGGTAATGGTTGGCGCCGACCAGCCAGTGGTCGAGATAGCTCGCGGTCATCCAGCGCCGCCAGCGAATCTGCAGCCATTGATTGAGATAGAGCTGATAGACGGCGAGCAGGATGAATGCCGCCGCCAGCACGCTGAAATAGCCGAGCTGATAGACGAAGGCGTTCCAGTCGCGCTCCTGCAGTGCATTGTAGAAGCGCGCGTTCCAGCTGTTGAGCAGCACCGTGATGGCAACGATCGACAATTCGATAGCAACGACGGCGGCAAGCAGGACGAGGCCGGCCCAGCGATCCTCGGAGCGGAAATAGGGGCTGGCCAGCCGCCAGATGATGCCGAGCGTCGCGAATTGCCTTCTCACGGGAAATCTCCTGTTGCGGCTGGATGCGGCAAGGGCCGAGCGAAACGATCGTTAGCGGTGGGCCTTGCGCATGGCGAAGATGCGGCGATTCTCGCCGCTATAATTAAGTGCACCGCGAAATACGTTTTCGCAAAATTTATGCGCCCGGGCCCATTTGCCGCGGGTTCTGCACGACGGTTGGGCAGCCGCGGCCTTTGCGCATGGTCAAAAGCGGGCTGTTTCGGCGCGATTCTGCGATTTACGCTTGTCCCGCCCAGAAAATAGTTACAAACTAAAGTACAAGTCACGGGTGTTAATCATCCTGAGATCAACAAGAACAATAAGAAGCGCGTCAAACGTAAACCGCCAAAAATCCTGAGGGAGGAGACTGTAATGGCAAAGAGCAAAGCTTCTACGACTGCGACCCGCCGCAAATTCCTTGGCGGAGCTGCTGTCGCCGGCGTGGCGACCATCGCCATGCCGCAAGTCTCGCGCGCACAGACTGTTACCCTGAAGATGCAAGGTGGCTGGGGCGCCACCGATATCCTAAACGAATACGGTCAGGACTACGCCCGCATCGTCAACGAAATGGGCGGCGGCCGTCTCAAGATCGATTATCTCAACGCCGGCGCCGTGGTGAAAGCCTTCTCGGTGATGGACGCCACGCACTCTGGCGTGCTCGACGGCTGTCACAGCGTGCCGGCCTATTGGTACGGTAAACATCGCGCCGCGTCGCTGTTCGGCACCGGCCCGGTCTACGGCACCAATGCCAGCCAGTTCATGGGCTGGTTCTATCATGGCGGTGGCCAAGCTCTTTACGATGAACTGACACAGAAGATTCTCGGACTCAACGTCCAGGGCTTCTATGTCTTTGCTATGCCGACGCAGCCGCTCGGCTGGTTCAAAAAAGAGCTCAAGGGTCCAGAAGACTTCAAGGGCATGAAGTATCGCACCGTCGGTCTCGCTTCCAACGTCATGCAGGCGATGGGTGCGAGCGTCGCGCAACTGCCCGGTCCGGAGATCCTACCGGCGATGGAAAAGGGCGTGATCGAGGCATTCGAGTTCAACAATCCGACCTCGGACATGCGCTTCGGCGGACAGGACGTGGCCAAGTACTACTACCTCGGCTCCTACCATCAGGCGTCGGAGGCGATTGAAGTCGTATTTAACAAGTCAAAATACGATTCACTGTCCAAAGAGCAGCAGCAGGTTCTGCATCTGGCTGGCCAAGCCGCCAATTCCTTCGACATCTGGAAGGCTTGGGACATCTACTCGACTGACTTGCAGACGCTGATCAACAAGCATGGCGTGCACGTCAAGCGCACGTCGGAAGCGATCTTCAAGGCTCAACTCGTAGCTTGGGACAAGGTGATCGATGAAATATCGGGTGATGCGAACCAGGGGCCGTTCATCAAGAAGGTGCTTGCCAGCCAGAAGGAATGGGGCAAGCGAGTCGGCTTCTATGCCATCAATAACGAAGCCGATTACAAATCCGCTTACGAGCACTATTTCGGCCCGATGAAGGTCTGAACGGACTCAATGAAATTCGCCGAGGCGGCTCGGCTGCCTCGGCGAGTTTGCGTCTAACCGCAAACTGCGAGAACTCTCTTGGAAAGCTTCCTCCTGTTTATCGATCGTCTGAGTGCGGGCGTCGGCAAGGCGTTCGGCTGGTGCATCGTCATCATGACGCTCGGCACCTGTTACGACGTAATTATGCGTTACCTCCTCCGCGCCCCGACCAACTGGGCGTTTGACGTGAGTTACTTCATGTATGGCGCGCTGTTTATGATGGCTGGCGCCTATACACTGTCGCGCAACGGCCATGTGCGCGGCGACTTCGTCTACCGGATGTGGCCCTACCGGGTGCAGGCCGCGATCGATCTCGTCTTGTTCGTCATCTTCATGGGCCCCGGCTTCGGCGCTCTGTTTTTTTACGGAATCCCCTATGCCGAGCAGTCTTGGCATATCCACGAAGTCAGCATTTATGCCCCGACCGGCGCACCTGTCTATCCGCACAAGACGCTGATCCCGATCGCCGCCGCGCTGATGTTGCTGCAATGTCTGGCCGAGATCATTCGCTGCGTCATCTGCCTGCGCGATGGTGTTTGGCCGCAACGGTTGCATGACGTGGAGGAGATGGAATCCGCAATTCTCGCCGAAGCGGCGGATCGAAGGCGTATCGAAGAAGAAATGCATGTGGGGGCTGCGCGATGACGTTGACCAATCCCGATATTGGGATGATCCAGCTCTGCGCCTTCATCTTCATCATCCTGTTGGGCTTTCCGATCGCCTTTACGCTGGTGGCAATGGGCGTTTTCTTCGGCTACTACGCGATGGGATCGCGCGTCTTCGACCTGCTCGTCACCAACACTTATGACGTCATGTCGAACGATGTGTTGACCGCCGTGCCGCTCTTCCTGTTCATGGGCTACGTGGTCGAACGCTCGAACATTCTCGATCGACTATTCTATTCGCTGCAAATGTCGATGCGGCACGTGCCTGGGGCGCTCGCGGTTGCAACGCTCGTCACTTGCGCGTTGTTTGCCACTGCAACCGGCATCGTCGGCGCGGTGGTGACGTTGATGGGGTTGCTGGCATTCCCGGCAATGCTGCGCGCTGGCTACAATACCGAACTTTCGGCAGGCGTTGTTTGCGCCGGCGGATGTTTGGGCATTATGATTCCGCCTAGCGTGCTGTTGATTCTTTACGGCGCCACTACCTCGGTTTCTGTCGTCCAACTTTATGCGGCGGCGTTCATTCCCGGGTTCACGCTGGCTGGATTTTACTGCGTATACGTGGTCTTGCGCGTGCTTATGAATCCGAGCCTGGCGCCGCGACCGCCGGAACTCGACCGGCACATTCCGTTTGCCGAAGTGTCTATGGCGTTGGCGACCTCGTTCTTTCCGCTCGCCGTGCTCATTCTATCGGTGCTGGGCGCGATCCTCATGGGTTTGGCGACGCCGTCCGAAGCGGCGGCCGTCGGCGCCGCCGGCTCCGTGCTGCTCGCTGCTCTCTATAAATCGCTTACCTTCCAGCGATTGAAGGAGGCCGTCTATCTGACCGCCCGCACCTCGGCGATGGTCTGCTACCTGTTCATCGGATCGTGGACATTCTCCTCGGTATTTTCGTATCTCGGCGGCCATGAGGTGATCGAGCGCTGGGTCCTGGCGGCGCATTTGAACGCCACCACTTTTCTCATCCTCGCCCAGTTCATCATCTTTCTGCTCGGCTGGCCGCTGGAATGGACCGAAATCATCATCATCTTCGTACCGATCTTCCTGCCGCTGGTTAAATTTTTTCATATCGACCCGACGTTGTTCGGCATTCTGGTTGCGCTCAATATCCAGACGTCCTTCAACACGCCACCCATGGCTATGGCGGCGTACTATCTCAAGGGCGTGGCGCCGCCGCACGTACGGCTGAACCAGATCTTCGCTGGCGCGCTACCCTTCGTGTTCATGGTGTTTATAACCATGACGCTTGTCTATGTATTCCCAGGCATTGCGCTCTGGCTGCCCGGCAAGTTATACGCGAATTGATGGTGGACGGCGCGGATCCAACAACGCTCACTGCGATCGAGACCGCCGAGCGGATAGCCGGCGGCGAGATGAGCGCAGAATATTATATCGGCGCCTGCCTTGATCGGATCGCGGCGATCGAGGGCGAGGTGCACGCCTTCGCCCATCTCGATCCGGCTGAGGCGCTGGCGCAAGCCAAGGCACTCGACGAGCGCCGCCGCAGCGGAAAAGCGCTCGGGCCCCTGCACGGCGTGCCGGTCGCCATCAAGGACATCTTCGACACCGCCGACTACAAAACAGAATGCGGCTCGCCGTTGCTCAAGGGCCGCCATCCGATGCGCGATGCTGCGGCAGTTTCGTGCCTGCGCGAAGCCGGCGCGGTGATCATCGGCAAGACGGTGACCACGGAATTCGCCTATTTCCACCCCGGTCCGACGCGCAATCCGCATGACACCTCGCGCACGCCGGGCGGCTCCTCGTCCGGTTCGGCGGCAGCGGTTGCCGCCGGCATGGTGCCGCTGGCGATCGGTTCGCAGACCAACGGTTCGACGATCCGGCCGGCGGCCTATTGCGGCGTCTATGGCGTCAAGCCGACGCACGGCGCCATTTCGCGGCACGGCGCCCTGATCTTGTCGCGCGCGCTCGACCATGTCGGCGTCTTCGCGCGCACGCTCGCCGACGCGGCCCTTATCCTCGAAGTGCTCGCCGGCTATGACGCCGACGATCCCGATACGCACGCCGTGGCCGCGCCGGGATTTCTCGACACACTTGCCGAGCCGCCGCCGATGCCGCTGCAAATCGCCTTCGTGCGCACGCCGGTGTGGGACAAGGCCGACGCCGAAACCCGCGCCGCCTGTGAGGCCTTGGTCAAGCGCCTGGGCGGGAGCGCCGCGACCGTCGATCTGCCGGACGCCTATGCCGCCGCCTGGGACGATCACCGCGCCGTCATGGCGGCCGACATGGCGCACAATCTCGGTGCCGTCGTCGAGCGCGGCGGCGAGGCGTCGAGCAAGCAATTGCGCGATTTCCTCGCCGAAGGGCGCGGCGTGAGCGCGGTGCGCTATCTGGCGGCGCGCGACAATGCGCGGCGCTATGCCGCCGGTATCGAGGAAATGTTCAAGCAATACGACGCGATCCTGACGCCGGCGGCGCCCGGCGTGGCGCCGAAAGGCGAGGCGACGGGCAATCCGGTGTTCTGCTCGCTGTGGAGTCTGACCGGCCTGCCGGCGCTGTCGCTGCCCTTGTTGACCGGGGAGGGCGGCATGCCGCTCGGCGTGCAGCTGATCGGCGAACGCGGCGACGAGGGGCGCCTCATGCGCACGGCGAATTGGCTGGTCGAAACCTTGAGTGGTAGCGCGTGATCCTTAAAAGTGGGAACGGGTTTTCGGAAAAGGACATGCGCAAATAAAATGCGCGATTATTTCTTGTCGGGCTTGATGACGGGCTTCCAGTCGTCGCCCCAGAAGCCCCAGAGCATCAGCGCGAGGCCGACGAGGCAGCATATCCACAGCGGCGGCGCGGCGAGCTTGGCGGCAATCAGGAGAATGTAGCCGGTCATAATGATCGCGCCGATCAGGGCCGTGACTGCATCCGCCATGGGATCCTCCTGTCGGCGTTTTCCGCCGCTGTTGCCAGCATTCTAGCGCGCCGGCGGCCCGTTTGTCACCCGGCCTTAGCCGGCGCGCTGAGATTTTCCTTGAGGAAGGCGATGGTGCGGCCCCAGGCAAGCTCCGCCGCCGCCTTGTCGTAGCTCCTGCCGGCGTCGTTGTTGAAGGCGTGATTGACGTTCGGATAGATGTAAATCGTATAGCGCTTGTGGTTGGCCTTGAGCGCCGCTTCATAGGCCGCAATCCCCGCGTTCACGCGTTGGTCGAGCCCTGCATAGTGCAGCAACAGCGGCGCGCGGATCGCCGGGACCTGGTCGGCCGGCACTTGTAGCCCGTAAAAAGCGACGGCCGCTTTAAGATCGGGCGCCAGCACCGCGACGCGATTGATGCCGCCGCCGCCCCAGCAAAAGCCGACGGCGCCAACATTGCCGGTCGATTCCGGATGGTGCTCGAGGAACGGCACCGCAGCGGCCGCGTGCCGCGCGGTCTCCTCTGGCTTGAGCGTGCCGATCATGTCGCGCGCTTTGTCCTCGTCGGCCGGCGTACCGCCGAGCGGCGACAAAAGGTCCACCGCGAAGGCGAGGAAATCTTCCAACGCGAGACGCCGGGCGATGTCCTGGATGTGCGGGTTGAGCCCGCGGTTTTCGTGGATGACGAGCACCGCCGGACGTTTTCCCTTGTCTTTCAGCCGCGCCAGATAGCCGTTGATGCGCTTGCCGCCAGCGTCATAGGGCGCGGTTTCGATCGCCAGCCGCGCGTCGTCGGGCGCAACGATCGCCGCGCGCGCGTAATCGTTTTGCAGCAGCGGCAGAAGTGCGACGGCGGCCGCGGTCGAGCCGGCGAGTTCCGTGAGGCGCTCGAGAAAGGCGCGGCGGCCGATGATGCCGTGGGTGAAGCGGTCGTAAAGGTCGATGACCCGTTGATCCATGGAACTCTCTCGGCGCGTCGCTGTCTCAGTGATACAAACACGTCGGGCAGGCTTCTCATTTCAAATGCACCGACCTTGCCGCAACAAAAAAGGTGCGGCCGAAGCCGCGCCTTAGGGTAGCGTTTGCCTTTGCCGGATAGGCTTACATCATGCCGCCCATTCCGCCCATACCGCCGCCGCCCGGCATGGCCGGGGCCGGCTCCTTCGGCAGTTCGGCGACCATTGCTTCGGTGGTGATCAACAGGCCGGCGATCGAGGCAGCGTCCTGCAGGGCCGTGCGCACGACCTTGGCCGGGTCGATGATGCCTTCCTTGACCATGTCGACGTACTTCTCGGTCTGGGCGTCGAAGCCGTAAGTCTCCGAGTTCTCGTCGATGATCTTGCCGACCACAATCGAGCCTTCCACGCCGGAATTTTCCGCGATCTGCCGGATCGGGGATTCCAGCGCCTTGAGCACGATGTTGATGCCGGCTTGCACGTCCGGGTTCTCGTCGTGGATGCGTCCGACGGCCTTCTTGGCGCGCAAGAGCGATACGCCGCCGCCCGGCACAATGCCTTCCTCGACCGCGGCGCGGGTGGCGTTGAGCGCGTCCTCGACGCGGTCCTTCTTTTCCTTGACCTCGATCTCGGTCGCCCCGCCGATGCGGATCACCGCGACGCCGCCGGCGAGCTTGGCCAGCCGCTCCTGCAGCTTCTCCTTGTCGTAGTCGGAGGTGGTCTCCTCGATCTGCGCCTTGATCTGGTTCACCCGCGCCGTGATGTCGGCCTTCTTGCCGGCGCCGTTGACGATGGTGGTCTTTTCCTTCTCGATGATGACCTTCTTGGCGCGGCCAAACATGGCCGTGGTCACGTTCTCGAGCTTGATGCCGAGATCCTCGGAGATCAGTTGCCCGCCGGTGAGGATGGCGATGTCTTCGAGCATGGCCTTGCGGCGGTCGCCGAAGCCCGGCGCCTTGACCGCGGCCACTTTCAGGCCGCCGCGCAGCTTGTTAACGACGAGGGTGGCGATGGCTTCGCCTTCCACGTCCTCGGCGATGATGACCAGCGGCTTGCCCGACTGCACCACAGCCTCGAGCACCGGCAGCATCGACTGCAGGCCGGAGAGCTTTTTCTCGTGCAGCAGGATGTAGGCATCCTCCAGCTCAGCCAGCATCTTCTCAGCATTGGTGACGAAATAGGGCGAGATATAGCCACGGTCGAACTGCATGCCCTCGACGATCTCGACTTCGGTGTCGAGCGCCTTGGCCTCTTCGACGGTGATTACGCCCTCGTTGCCGACCTTCTGCATCGCTTTGGCGATCATCGTGCCGACAGCTTCGTCGCCGTTCGACGAAATCGTGCCAACCTGGGCAACCTCGGCCGAAGAGCTCACGGGCTTGGCGCGCTTCTCCAGATCCTTGACCACGGCGGTCACAGCAATATCGATGCCGCGTTTCAGGTCCATCGGGTTCATGCCGGCGGCAACCGACTTGGCGCCTTCGCGCACGATCGCCTGCGCCAGCACGGTCGCGGTGGTGGTGCCGTCGCCGGCCATGTCGTTGGTCTTCTGCGCTACCTCGCGCACCATCTGCGCGCCCATGTTCTCGAACTTGTCCTCGAGCTCGATCTCCTTGGCGACGGTGACGCCGTCCTTGGTAATGCGCGGCGCGCCGAAGCTCTTGTCGAGCACGACGTTGCGGCCCTTGGGGCCGAGCGTCACCTTCACCGCGTTGGCGAGAATATCGACGCCGCGCAGCATCCGTTCGCGCGCATCGCCGGAAAATTTCACGTCCTTGGCAGACATTTCGGTTACTCCGTTGGGTTTTTGCTTGCGTCCGTGGTCGTCAGGCGATGACGCCCATGATGTCGGACTCCTTCATGATCAGGAAATCCTCGCCGTCGAGCTTGACTTCGGTGCCCGACCACTTGCCGAACAGCACCTTGTCGCCGACCTTGAGATCGATCGGGATCAGCTTGCCGCTCTCGTCGCGGCCGCCGGGGCCGACGGCGACGATCTCGCCCTGGCTCGGTTTTTCCTGGGCGGTGTCGGGGATGATGATGCCGCCTTTGGTCTTCATGTCGGCTTCGATGCGGCGCACGATCACGCGGTCGTGCAGGGGACGAAATTTGGTCTTGGCCATGTCTTCCTCGTGGGCGCGAACGCGCAAGCTGGAAAAAAACGTCTATTTTACAGACATTTAGCACTCCATACCTGAGAGTGCCAGCAACCTGCCGGGGAGATATGGCCTGCGTGCCGGAGTGTCAAGCTCGAAGCGAAACGGCGAGCGCCGGCGTTGGTCGGCCAAGAAAACCGAAGCTTGCGCTTACGGTCGCGGCCCCGCAAAGTCGGTTTTCCTCGCCGCCGGGAGTCCCGATGAGTCGCACGCCCGCCCTTCGCCTGCCAGGTGCCTTAATCCTGACCGCGCTTGCGTTCGGGCTTGCCGGCTGCGCTACGGGCCCCACGCCGCAAGTGCCGCCCGCCGCGGCGCCAATCCCGACGCTGCCGTCGGCCTTCCCGCCGCAGGACATCGTCGGCCGCTGGGGCCTTGCCGCCTATCACAAGGACGAGGACCGTCCGCGCATTGAGGTGGCTGCCGCGCAGCAGTGCAAGCAGCCTTACATCATCACGCTGGGGCCGACCGGCGGGGTGATGATGCATCTCGCCGACCAGGCAACGCCGACGGAGCTGGCGCTCAAGGGGGCGCCGAACCACAAGACCTATATTGGGCCAAAGGATGAACCACCGGAGGCGACCGACGACCGCGAAGTCGTCTCCTTCGACGGCCGCGTGCTGGTCCTGCGCTGGATGGACCCGGAAGTGCAGGGCCGCTACGGCACGATGGTCTATGTGCGCTGCCCGCCGGAAGGCACCAAGCCGGTCAAGCACAAGGCCAAGCCGAAACCAAAGCCAGCGCCCAAGCCGCTGGCCAACCCAGTGCAGCCGCCGATCCAGCAGCAAAAGCCGTGACCACGACGACGCAGGATGCTTGAGGGCCTGCACCGCATCCGCGCATGACCGTTCCACGTGAATTCGTCTTCGGCCCCTGGCGCGCCGTGCCGGTGCTCGGCGTGACGCAGATCATTTCCTGGGGCGCGATCTACTACACGCCGGTGCTGATCGTGCCACTGATCGTCCAAGAACGCGGCTGGTCGATCGCCTTCGGCATGGGCGGGTTCTCTTTCGGCCTGCTGGCGGCGGGTTTGGTCTCGCCCTTGGTCGGGCGCTCGATCGACCGCTTCGGCGGCCACGTCACCATGACCTTCGGCTCGTTGATCGGAGCGCTGGGACTTGTGCTTGTCGTGTACGCGGCGAACCGGGGTACCTATCTCGCCGCATGGATGGTGCTTGGCGTCGCCATGGCGGCAAATCTCTACGATTCCGCTTTCGCCACGCTCGGACGCATCTTCGGCGCCGTCGCGCGCCGGCCGATTACGGCGCTGACGCTGGTCGGCGGTTTTGCCTCGACGGTGAGCTGGCCGACGACGCATTTCCTGATCGAGGCTTTCGGCTGGCGTGGCACTTATCTTGTCTATGCAGCCTTGCTCGCCTGCGTCTCCGCGCCGCTACACACGCTGGCGCTGCCGCGTGGCCGCGCCGAAATCGCGATTACAAAATCGAATGATATGCACATGCCGGAGGCGCTGCTGCCCTCGCGCGGCTTGCCGTTCATCCTGGTGGCGTCAGCGTTTGCATCTTACGCCTTCGTCCCGTCCGGCCTCTCCGCGCACCTGCTGGCAATGTTCGCGCGCACCGGGATCGACAGCGGCACGGTGGTATGGATCGGCGCGCTGTTTGGTCCGGCGCAGGTCGGCGCGCGGCTGATCGAGTTTTCCTTCGGCCGCAACCTGCATCCGCTATGGATCGTGCGTTTCGCGCTGAGCGCTTTGCTCTGCGCCTTCGTCATGCTGGGGGTGCTTCGTGTCTCGGTGCCAGTAGCAGCGGCTTTTGCACTGATGTTTGGCGGCGCCAACGGGCTCGTCACTATTACCCGCGGCGCGGTGCCGCTGGCGCTGTTTGGCCCCGCCGGCTACGGGCGGCTGATGGGGCGGCTCGCCGGCCCGTCCCTGCTGGTGCAGGCCGGGGCGCCGCTCATCATGGCCTTTGTCATCGAGAAGGCGTCGGACGCGGCAGCGCTCGGCCTTGCCGCGTGTTTCGCCGCGACCGCGCTCGCATGTTTTGTGACGATCCGCAGACCGGGCGCATGATCCCGAAAAGTGGGAACCGGTTTTCGGAAAAGAGCATGCGCAAAAAAATCAGCCGAACATCTTGTCGATGTCGCGCTGGCTGGCGTGGCCGGCATCGCCGTCGAGCCGTGGCCCGTGAATCGGGACGCGGCCGGCGGAATGGTTCGCGGCCATGGCTTGCTGCGGCGCATGGCCGAGATTGTCCCACAGCGCGATCATGCTGGCGACGTGCTGCTCCACGGCATTCAACGCGGCGATCGCCTTGCCGATGCGCTGGCCGGCGAGATCCTGAAAATGACAGGCCTCGTAGATGCGCATCGTCTGCTCCTGGATGTCCTGGGTCAGCCCGCGCTCATAGCCGATCTTCAGCGTGGCGGCGAGGGTCCTCGCGCTTTCGTCGATGATCTCTGTGCTCTTGAGGATTTTCTGCGCCGCTTTTTCCATGCCGTCGATAGCGGCGCCGAGCTCGTAGGCGGCGCGGCTCATGCGCGGCTCGGAGGCGGGACCCTGAAGTGCGGTCAACTCGCGCTTGCTGCGGGCGATGATTTCGCGCAGAGGCGCGAACTCGCGGGCAAGCCCTGCCTGATCCTCGTGCGTCTGTTCGCTTGCGCGCGGCGCGTGCGTCACGCGGTGGTGACCGAACATCTGCTCGACGCGAAATACTTTACGCTGCACGCCCGCCCCCGATTGTCCCTTGTGCGGTTGTATCAGGCCGGCGATTAACGCGGCCTTGCAGGAAAATCGAAACCGCGCGTTTACCGTGCCGCGCCGCATTTTACGCAAAATAAACTCTAAGCCGACGATCTACGTCCGTCGGCGCGGCGATCACGCGCCGCCGCCGCCGATTTTACCATTCGGTAGCTATATCGCTTTGTACTGAGCCGCGGGGGCGCGCGTTCCGTGAAACGTGTCGCAGAGTTCTTATGCAGCGTTCAATCGTCTTTGCCGTTATTGCCAGTCTGTCCAGCGTTGGCGCCGCGTCCGCGCAAACGGCGCCGCCTGCCGGTTACGTGACGCCGGTGCCGCCGCCGATGGTCGTGGTGGCGCAGCCGCCGGTGATGAAGGCCAATCTCGGCGGCGGCCTTATCGAATTTCTGTTCGGCGATTCGACGCCGGCGCCACCGCCGTCGGTGCCACCGCCGCCGCAGGCCTATGCCCCGCCGGGCGCCCCGCCAGGCTACGTCGTCGTGCCTGCGGCGTTTCCGGTGCAGCCGCACGCGGTCCTGCCCGACGATATGGACCCGCGTTACTTGCGCCAGGAAGTCGATTACCGCAGCGACGAAAAGCCGGGCACCGTCATTATCGATACGCCGAACAAGTTCCTCTATCTGATCGAGCCGCACGGCAAGGCGATCCGCTACGGCATCGGCGTCGGCCGCCCCGGCTTCACCTGGGCAGGCGTGCACAAGGTCTCGGCGAAAAAGGAATGGCCCGACTGGGTGCCACCCGCGGAAATGATCGAGCGCCAGCCCTATCTGCCACACTACATGGCCGGTGGCCCGGACAACCCGCTTGGCGCACGCGCGCTCTATCTCGGCTCGACGCTCTACCGCATCCACGGCTCGAACGAGCCGTGGACCATTGGGCAAAACGTGTCGTCGGGCTGCATCCGCCTGCGCAACGCCGACATCATCGACCTCTACGACCGCGTCAAGGTCGGCGCCACCGTCGTCGTTCTCTAATTTGCATTTCCCGGCGGGCGGCCGAGCGCGATGTTGTGCGCCTTGAGCAGCGCAGGAAATTCGTCCGACATGAAGAATTCGTATTCGCGCTCGCGCAGATAGGTGAGCGAATCGAGCCGCTTGAGCTCGGCATCAACGAAGCCCGGATGGCACATGATCAGCCCGCCGTCGGGAAGTCCTTCGAGGAAGCGCGGAAAGATTTTGGCAAACACCGCGCGGCTGGAAAAATTATAGCTGCCGGCGAAGGCCGGGTTGGTGGCGATGCCCGCTTTTTGCGCCTGGCGGCGTATGCTGGCGCTGAGCATGTCGAGAACGACGGCCTTGCGGTCGCGCAGCCGCTTGGCCGCGCGGGCGCGGCCGCACTGGCGCACCCAGGCATTCGGCGTTGCCTCCGTCATCACCTCGAGCATCGCTTCGCGCACCTGCGGAAACAGATGGATATGCTGGTGCCCGTCGATGAAATCGGGCAGTCGGCCGAAGGCGCCGGCGAAAGCGTGGATCTGCGCCGCGATTTCCAGCTTCAGCGCGCCGCGGTTGAGCCGGCGGGCAAGGGCTGCGAGCTGCATGGCCTGCATCGGCAAGAAGCGGCCGCCGCGTTTGGGCGTGAAGCTCTCGCTCACCGGTTCGAACGGCGCGGTCAGCGTCAGGTGCAGGCCGATGGCGGCGCGCTTTGCCCCGGCGTTGAGCATTTGCAGCGAACGCGCGTCGCCGCGGTCGAAATGCAGCGCCAGCACGATCACCGAGGTAGCATTGAGTCGCCCGCGCATGATCAATTCGCGGATCGCGGAATTCACGCCGTGCGAAATGCCGTAGTCGTCGGCGCAGAGCCAGATGTGCCGGAGTTCCTGCGCCACGCGATTATTCCGCCGCGCGGGCGGTCGTCATCTTGGCTGACTCGCTCGCCGCGCTTTTCACGCTGTGCTCGGCAACGAAATAGACCGGCCGCGCCTTGATCTCGGACAGGATCTTGCCGATGTATTCGCCGAGGACGCCGATCATGATCAGCTGCACGCCGCCCAGCACCATCAGGCCGACGACCAGCGAAGGATAGCCGGGCACGTCCTTGCCGTAGAGGATGGTCTCGCAGCGCGATCCAGGCGCCGAAGAGCAGCGCGGTCGCCGCCAACAGCACGCCGAGCATGCTGGCGAAGCGCAGCGGCGCCACCGAAAACGAGGTGAGCCCTTCGATCGACAGGCCGATCAGGGTCCACACGCTCCAGGTGGTTTGCCCGTGCGCGCGCGGCGCCGGTTCGTAGTCGACGCGCGCCTGGCGGAAGCCGATCCAGGTCGCGAGCCCTTTGAAGAAGCGGTTGCGTTCCGGCAACTGCCGCAGCGCCGCCGCCGCGCGCGGCGACAGCAGACGGAAGTCGCCGGCATCCTCGGGTAGCGGTTGCCGCGCGCCCCAGTTGATCAGCGCATAAAACACATTGACGCCGACGCGGCGCAGCCATGGCTCGTTCTCGCGGTGCGCCTTGGCGGTGTAGACGACGTCGTAGCCGTCGTCGAGCCAGCGCGAGACCAGAGTATCGACCAGATCGGGCGGATGCTGGCCGTCGCCGTCCATGAACAGCACGGCGCCGAGCCGCGCATGGTCGAGGCCGGCGAGCAGCGCCGCTTCCTTGCCGAAATTGCGCGACAGCGTCACCACCTGCACGTCGAGCGGGTCGGCCGGCAGCGACTGGGCGATGCCGTTGGTGTCGTCCCTGCTGCCGTCGTCGACATAGACGACTTCCGTTGCCAGGTCGCATTTGGCTTTGAGCGCGCGCGCGACCTGGGCGATGCGCTCGTGCAGCGCGGCGAGGCCCTTGGCTTCGTTGAACAGCGGGATGACGATCGACAGCCCTTGCGCGGAAGCGGCGTCGCGCCGCGCGGTTCGTACGTTTGCTGGGCTTCGCCATTTCCGTCAACCTGCCGCCGGCTCGTTGCGTCCCGATCTATAGCGTAACCGATCTGGCCTGTCGCGCCCACCGGCGGGACGTGCTAACCGGGGCAAATGATGATTGCGCCGTTGCAAAATATTATCGACCGCCTCAGCGCGGCCTGGCATGAGCGCGCGGTGGCGCTGAAGGCGGCGAGTTTTGCGATCGTCGGCATTGCCAATTCGGCCGTCGACTTCGCCGTATTTTCGTTCGCCTATTATTATCTGGTGCTGCCGATCCTCGTCGCCAATACCCTGGCATGGATCGTTGCCGTCACCGGCTCCTATGTCATGAATTCAACCATCACCTTTGCTGCCGAGTCGGGCCGGCGCCTCGCCTTCGACCGCTATTTCGCATTCGCGCTCTCGCAGGTCGCCGGATTTTTCGCCAATACCGGCACTGTGTGGTGCCTGGTCGAACTCGTTCACATCCCGGCCTGGGCCGCCAAGGTGGTGGCAATCGGCGTGAGCTTCGTTGTCAATTTTTCGCTGTCGCATTTCATCGTGTTCCGCGAACGCAGCAACAAGACGCGCCATGAGCTTCGACGACAATCTGCGCGGCGAGCGGCCGAACTTCGTCACGCATCTTGAATGCGCGATGACCGGAGAACGGCATGAGGCCGATCAGATCCACAATCTCTCCCGCGCCGGCAAGCCGCTGCTGGTGCGCTACGATCTCGCCGGCGTCGGCAAGGTCTTGAGCAAGGAGACGCTTGCGGCGCGCGCGCCCGATCTGTGGCGCTACCGCGAACTGCTGCCGGTTCGCCGCGCCGCCGACATCGTCAGCCTGGGCGAGGCGATGACGCCGATCGTGCCGATGCCGAGGCTGGCGCGGAAACTTGGCGGCGGCGAGATACTGGTGAAGGACGAAGGCCGGCTGCCGACCGGCTCGTTCAAGGCGCGCGGCCTCGTCATGGCGGTGTCGATGGCGAAGGCACTCGGCATCAAACACATGGCGATGCCGACCAACGGCAATGCCGGCGCGGCGCTCGCAGCCTATGCCTCGCGCGCCGGCATCAAGAGCACGATCTTCTGCCCGGAGGATACGCCGGAGGTGAACGTCAGCGAGATCGCGCTGCAGGGCGCGACCGTCTATCGCGTCAACGGGCTGATCGACGACTGCGGCAAGATCGTCGGCGAGGGCAAAGCGAAAGTCGGCTGGTTCGACACCTCGACGCTGAAGGAGCCCTACCGGATCGAGGGCAAGAAGACGATGGGGCTGGAACTCGCCGAGCAGCTCGGCTGGCAGGTGCCGGACGCGATCTTCTATCCGACCGGCGGCGGCACCGGGCTGATCGGCATGTGGAAGGCCTTCGCCGAGCTTGAAGCGATCGGCTTCATCGGCAAGAAGCGCCCGCGCATGATCGCGGTGCAGGCAGAAGGCTGCGCGCCGATGGTGCGCGCCTTCGAGGCCGGCGACGAGCACGCGCCGCGCTGGGAGAATGCCCACACGATCGCCTCCGGCATTCGCGTGCCGCAGGCGATCGGCGATTTTCTCATTTTGCGCGCGGTGCGCGAGAGCGGCGGCTTCGCCATCGCGGTGTCCGACGATGCGATCACCGCGGCGCTCGACGAGATGGCGCGCGAGGAGGGCTTTCTTTTGTGTCCGGAGGGCGCGGCGACCTACGCCGCCTACAAGCAGAGCCTGGTGGATGGCCGCGTGAAAAAATCCGATCAGGTGGTGCTGTTCAACTGCGCCACCGGCCTGAAATATCCGCTGCCGAAGATCGAGCGCAAGCTCGACCGGACAAAGCCGATCGATTACACGGCGCTATAGTCCCGCCTCGAGCCTGGCGAACAGCGGATTGTCGCGCGAGAACACGTAATCGAGATCGGCCACCGCCACGGCCTCGGCGCCGTTGTCGCGCAGGAAAGCGGTGAGCGCATAGACCTGATCCGGCGGGCAGTGCAGCGTCAGCATGCCCGACGAGGTCGGCCCGCCGAACGGCGTTTCGACGCCGAATTTGTCGCTTCGCCAGTTTCGACCAGCCGGCCATCGCAGGCGGCAAAGCGCGCGCGCACCTCGCGGTAGGCGCGGGCGCGCGCCTGCGCGGCAATACGGTCGAGAATGACCTTGGCGAGCATGCGCTCGCTCTCGCCCCAGGAGGCCGCCCGCGCGGCGACGAGATTGGCCTGCGAGCGCAGGATGATGCCGTCCTCGACGACCTTCAGCCCGTTGGCGGCAAGCGTCGCGCCGGTCGTGGTGATGTCGACGATCAGCTCGGCGGTGCCGGCCGCGGGCGCGCCTTCGGTCGCGCCCGAGCTTTCGACGATGCGGTAATCGATGATGCCGTGCGCGGAAAAGAAGCGCCGCGTCAGATTCACGTATTTGGTCGCCACCCGCATCTTGCGGCCGTGGTGCTGGCGGAAAGCGGTGGCGACGTCGTCGACGTCGGCCATGGTGCGCACGTCGATCCAGGCCTGCGGCACGGCGACGACGACGTTGGCAAAGCCGAAGCCCAGCCCCTCGACCAGCACGACCTTGCTTGTCGGCGTCGGGGATCATCTCGCGCACCAGATCCTCGCCGGTGACGCCGAGGTGCACGGCGCCCGCCGCCAGCTGCGCGGTGATTTCGGCGGCGGAAATATAGGCGACCTCGACGCCGTCGAGCCCGGCGATCGTGCCGCGATAATCGCGCTGCCCCGCGCGGCTTGATCAGCGCCAGCCCTGCGCGGGCGAAGAAATTCTCCGCGTTTTCCTGCAGCCGGCCTTTTGCCGGCACGGCGAGCACCAGCGCTCATGCCGCGCCTCCGTAAATGGCGAGCCGCTCGATCCAGGCGGCAAGCCCGACGGCAGGGATCGGCGTCGGCGCTGCCGAGGCGCGTGAACAGCCCGTCATAGCGACCGCCGGCGACCAGCGGATCGCCGGTGCGCGACGGATCGGTCAATTCGAAAACGAAGCCGGTGTAATAGTCGAAGCCGCGGCCGAAGGCGGTGGAGAAGTGCACGCGCTTTAAGTCGACGCCGTGCGCGGCGAAAAATCCGATGCGGCTTTCGAACAGGTCGAGCGCTGGCTGCAATGCCTTGCCGACATCGCCGTTGAGCGCGCGCAAGTCCGCCGCCGCCTCGTCGGGGTCGCCTTTGATAGCGAGGAAGCGCTCGATCAGCGCGCGCACGTCGCGCGGCAGCTTGGTGCTGGCGCCGAGCGCCGCCTGCTCGAGAAAGCGCTCAGCGATCTCGCCGACCGAACGGCCGCCGACGGCATTGATGCCGGCAATCGACAGCAAATCCGTCACCAGGCGTGCGCGCCCTTCGGGTCGGAGCCGGCAAGCGCCGCCAGCACGCCCTGGTATTCCGGCCGCGCATTGGCGCCGCCGAGCACCAACCGGTCGAGATCCTGCGCCAGATTGGCCTTGCGGTTGAAATCCTTGATCAGGCGCCGTTTCCACGCTGGCGCGAGCTCGAGCCCGTCGATCAGCGCGGCAAACAGCGCCACGTCGCCGATGCGAATGTCGGGCGCGGGCAGCCCGTAATGCGCGGTTGCCTCCAGCGCGAGCGCTAGCATTTCGGCGTCGGCCGCGCCCTTGTCGGTGCGGCCGAAGGATTCGATGCCGGCCTGCAGGAATTCGGCGGGCGCATCGCTGCGGTAACGGAACACCGGGCCGAGATAGCAGTAGCCGGCGATCTGCCCGGCCAAGGGCGAGGCGAGGTAGTCGCGCGAGACCGGGATGGTGAGGTCGGGCCGCAGGCAGAATTCGCCGCCGTCCGGCGCGGTGGTCAGATACATGCGCTTGCGGATGTCCTCGCCGGAGAGGTCGAGGAACGGCTCGGCCGGCTGCAGGATGGCGGGCGCAACGCGCGCGTATCCGGCGCGCTCATAGGATGCGAGCAGCGCTTCCGCGCGCTGATCGGGCATGCTTCCAGCCTGGGTCGTCGTCGCGTCCATCGAGCAAGTTCCGGAAAGCGGCCATCCGCCGCGCGCCCTTTAGCATGGCGGGCTTAAGGATTCGACGCCGATCAGTGGGCGCGCTTAACGGCGCGGTCCGCCAAATAATTGCCATCGTTAACGAATTTCGAGCGCGGCCGGGACGCGCCGTAGCGCACACGTTTTGTGGCTAACAAAATTTCAATACAACTGGCGTTGAATCACGCGATGGAGACCACAACTGCCATCGAACCCGTCCCGCGAGCCGTCGTCGAGGCCTTCTTCGACGCCTTGGCCAACCGCGACTTCGTTGCGCTTGCCGACTATCTCGCCGACGACGTCACCTGGACGATCGGCGGACCAGTCGATCTGCTGCCGTTCTGCGGCGAGCGTGTCGGCAAGACCGCGGTCCTGACGCTGCTCGACCGCATTGCCCCGGCGTCCGTCGTCGGCCGGCGCTTTATCATCAACGCCATGCTGGTGGACGGCGATCGCGCCGCGGTGCTCGCCCGCTTCGGCGCCACCAAGCGCCTCGGCGGCCGCGCCATCAGTTTCCGGACCTCGCACTTCATCCGCTTCAGAGCCAAAAAAGTGGTCGAATATCTTTCCATCATCGACAGCTTCGATGCAGTGGAACAGGGGCTCGGTCACTCGCTTGGCGTGAACGGAAACCGGGCAAGCGAAGGCGAACTGGCCGTCATCTGAATCCTCCGGACTTCCGATCGTGCCGGTCATGATGTCCGCGCCGCCGCGGCGCGATATGATTCGTTGTTCCCGCCACGATGGAGATCACGCCATGCGCCGCCAGCTCACCATTGCCGCCGGCATTGTGCTGCTCGCCGCTCCCGCCTTCGCGCTCGACCTGCCCACGCGCAAGGCCGGCCTGTGGGAAATCAAGATACTGTTCGAGAGCCGCAATCTGCCGGTGCAGACCATGCACCAGTGCATCGATGCGGCGAGCGACAAGGTGATGAACGCCAATTTCGGCGGCTCGATGCAAGAGACCTCCTCGAAGCGTGACATGCAGAACGTCGGCAACACTATCGTCGTCGATTCGGTCTGCAAGTTCGGCGCCGCGACCACAACCTCGCATGCGGTAATGACCGGCAGCTTCGACAGCGCCTACAGCGTCGCCTCGACGCGCAGCGGCGGCGCGATGGCGCCGGGCATGCCGGCGAATGGCCAGTCGCACTTGAAGATCGAGGCGAAATGGATGGGCCCCTGCGCGGCCGGGCAAAAGCCGGGTGACGTCATCGTGGGCAACGGCTTCAAGATGAACATGCTCGAGATGCAGAATCTGCGCGGGCAGCCGCCGAAACGGTAATGCCGGTCAGGCGGCCCGCTCAGCGGCGCGCTGACCGTCGTCCCACGGCCGCGGGCTTGAACGTACGGTGACATCCACCGTCATGCCGAGAAATTGCCCCTGCGTGCCATTGAACGTCCCGGCAATCGGGATCGCCTGCGAGGGGTCGCGCGTCACCGCGACGCGGATCAGGTTTTGCCCGGCGATCAGCCCGTTGGTCGGGTCATATTCCACCCAGCCGGCGCCCGGCAGATAGACGTCGGCCCAGGCATGCGTCGCGCCGGAGCCCTGCATGGCGCCGTCGGCGCCGTCGAGCGCCGGGTCGTACAGATAGCCGGTGATGAAACGCGTGCCGAAGCCGAGGCTGCGCACCGCCTCCATGAACAGCAGCGCAAAGTCGCGGCATGTGCCGCTTGCGTACTGCAAGGTTTCGACGGGCGTTTGCGTGCCCTCGAAGGTGCGCGTGCTGTAGGTGAACTGGGTTCTGATGGCGCCGTTGATGTTCGACAGCAGATTGTAGGTCGACATCGGCTGTGCGGTCACAAAGCGCTTCGCCCAGGCCTCGACAATTCCATGCGGATCCGGGTAATGCCGGTCGAGCAGACGGCCGAGATCGCTGCGATCATTGGCGGAATAGACGAACGGATACATCTGCGCTTCGGGGGCGATGGGAAATACCGGGCGCGTCAGTCCGAAATGTTCGAGATGCAGCGTGCTCACGATCAGCAGCTCGGGCGCGGCTCGCGCGAACTCCACCTGCGCCACCGAATTGCCGAACACATCGTGCATCCAGCGCATCTCGCCCGGCGGCGACAGCGTCAGCTCGGCATCGACCAGGCGCAGGTCGTGGCTGTCGCGCGGCCGCAACATCAGCCGGTGCGTGCCGAAAGTGACCGGCGCGGAATAGCGGTAGTGGGTTTTGTGGCGGACGGTCAGGTATTTCATGACTTTCTGCTTTCCCCGGCCGTATGTAGGAATTGGCCCCGCGCAAAAGAATGGCCGGGGTTGACGAAAGTTCCAGTGTGCCACGCTCCGCCGCGGCGCGCGCGCGTAGAAATACCGACTGATTACGCGAGTTTGTGACGCTTGAGCAGCTTGTCCACAGCTTCGACCAGGTCGCTTTCCTTCACCGCGAAATGCGCCTCGACCTGTTTCTTCAGGTAATCCTCGCGCTCCTTGGACGCGCCGGCGATGTCGGCACCAAGGATCAGGTCCTTGATCTGGACGATGCCTTGCTCCTTTTCGTCCGGACCCTGGATGACGGCGCAGGGGCTGCCGCGGCGGTCGGCATATTTGAGCTGCTGGCCGATGGCGTGCTTTGGATTGCCGAGATAAAGCTCGGCGCGGATACTTGCTGCGCGCAAGGCGGCGACGAATTTCTGACTATCGGCAATATCCGTTCCGGGAAACACCATGACCACCACCGGCCCGGCCTGCTGTTTGTCGCCGAGCTTGCCCAGGTGGTGAAGCGCCGCCTGCAGGCGCGAGACGCCGATGGAAAATCCGGTCGCCGGCACCGGCTGGCCCATGAATCGCGAGACGAGGCCATCGTAACGCCCGCCGCCGCCGACCGAGCCGAAGCGCACGGGCCGGCCCTTGTTGTCCTTGGTGTCGATCAGCAGTTCAACTTCGAAGATGGGGCCGGTGTAATACTCGAGGCCGCGGACGACGGATCGATCAATGAGAATGCGTGTTTCATCGTATCCGGCGGCTTTCGCAATTACCGCGATTTCTCTTAGTTCGCTAATTCCATTTTTGCCTATCGATCCAAGATTGACGTTTGCTTCGAACCAATCCAGCCGTGTGTCATTTTGTGCAGCGATTTTGCCGAGTACCAAATCAGGTTTGTAAATCTTGTGTCCTAATCGAAGAGTCTTGCGAAAACCCAAGGAAGCGCATGACATTCTCGGCTTGCGCGTCGAGCAGCTCTGCTCCCTTGGTCACGTCGCCGCTTTCATCTTTTCGGCCAACTGTAAGCAGTTGAAATACGCCGTTCGGTCCGAGGCGGTCAAGTTTGTCGATCGATCTAAGGACCGCGAGCCACTGCGTTTCATGAAGCGCAGAAACAACGCTGAGCGACTCTCTTAAGCCTTCCAGCACCTTTCTGTTATTCACGTTCACCACATAGCTTCCGCGCGGAATGCCCAGCGCCTCCATCGTGTCCGCCGCGAGCATGCACATCTCGGCATCCGCCGCCATGGTCGGTGCACCGACCGTATCGGCGTCGAACTGCATGAACTGGCGGAAGCGGCCCGGGCCCGGCTTCTCGTTGCGATAGACATAGCCCTCGCGATACGAGCGATAAGGCAGAGCCAGATTTTGGAAATTCTCCGCCACGTAGCGCGCGAGCGGCGCGGTCAGGTCATAGCGCAGGCTCAGCCACTGCTCGTCGTCGTCCTGGAACGAGAATACGCCTTCGTTTGGCCGGTCCTGGTCGGGCAGGAATTTGCCGAGCGCGTCGGTGTATTCGATCGCCGGCGTCTCCAACGGCTCGAAGCCATAGCGCTCGAATTGCAGGCGGATCGCCTCCACCATGTTGCGGGTCGCCGCTATCGCGGCCGGACCGCGGTCGGCCAGCCCGCGCGGCAGGCGCGCTTTGAGTTTTTGCGGCTTTTTGCTGGATTTGGGATCGGCCATCGGCGATTCGCCCGGTTAGCAATCGCCCGCGTCGTACCAGCCGCCCCAACGGGCGGCAAGAAGCCGTAAAGCTGGCGAACCGCCCCTTACCGCGTGTGGTCGCTCGTGGGGCCGTTGGCCGATTTCGTCGGATGGATGGCCTGTTGCGCTATCCCGGCCTCTGGCCCCATCGTTTTGTCCCGCGTCACCCACATCATGCGGAGGCTCACGCTGACAATGGTGGCGACGGTGGCAATCAGCGCCACCAGTCCGCGGTTGTCGCGCAGCACGCCAAAAAATTGCCGAGGCCGGCTGCGCATACGGGCGAGGACGCCGTGCGGTGCGATGTTGGGGCGGAACACCGGCACGTAGCTGCCGCGCGGCATCTCGATGATGATCGGATCACCGCGCCCTTCGGTCTCGTGATTATGCTCGAGCGCGCGCCGCAGCCGGCCGGGCTCTACCCGCACGATCGGGATCGGCCTGCGGGTCGAAGCGGGCTTCCCGACCCAGGGCATCGGTGGCGATTGTATAAGCCTTGATGCGATTGCCACGCCCGGCCAGTGTGTCGCCGACGACAAAACGGAGAAACTGAGCAAGCTGCGGCGATTTCGTCAGGCGGAGGCCGGCAACACCCCGGTTCAGTTCGGCGCGGATATCCGCGTCGCCCCGATTTTCATGGATGTCGCGTTCGAACTTCATCGCGCAAATGTCGTAAGTCAGCCCTGGAATCTCGCTGTTCTAAGTCGCGTCGACGCAACGCGACTCAATCGTAATGATTGCAAATGAATGGCACGCTATCGGGCGTTGCGCCGGTCAAAACTGCTTAATCGCAAAAATAATTCACTGCAATATTTTGTGAATTTACGGTTGGTCGCTCGATCCGTTGCCGTCGTGCAGAACCATGTTCAGAAGCGACGTGTGGACCTCCAGTTTTCCGTTGTAGGCGATGAAACCAAGCCGACGGAACTTGTTCATGAAAAAGCTGACGCGCGAGCGCGTGGTGCCGATCATGTCGGCGAGCGTTTCCTGGCTGATTTTCGCGATCACCGGCTCCGGCTTGCTGTCCTTGCCGAAAATCGCCAGCAGCAGCAGCGTGCGCGCCAGGCGCTTTTCGCTGGAATTAAATAATTGATCGACCAGGTCTTCTTCGACCCGGCTGTTACGGTGCAGCAGGTAGTCGATGAACAATTCCGCGAATTTTGGCTCATTATGCAGCACGCGGACCATGGCGGCCTTTTGGATCCGCATGATCGAGCAGTCCGTCAAGGCGGTGACGGTGGTCATGCGCTTAGGCTGGCCGTTGAGGCATCCCTGGCCGAAAAAATCGCCGGGCCCGATCAGTGCAAGCACCGCTTCCTTGCCGTTCCTGGACAGGACGGTGACCTTGGCCTTTCCTTTTTGGATATGGAAGACCGAATCGGCGGGCTCGCCCTGCGAAAACACACGCCCGTTGGCGCGACAATTGACGCTCGTTCTGCCGGCGCCGATGCGGGACAGAAACGCCTTGGGATCGAATGACGCGCGTCTTTTTTTGGCAGCCATCTATGATGCCCTTCGTCAGGCTTTGTCGGCAGTTTACTACCTATGGCCCCTCGAATAAAGCAGTCGGGTTACCGGCACAGTTCAAAATTGCTCATAGGCAGGACGGATGCGCTTTCACGGGTGGTCCAATCGCCCACGGTGATTTCCGGCTAGACTGAATCGCTGGTAGACTGCGGGCGTTGCATAAATACCGCCGCTGTATCGGCAAGAGTCAAAACCAGGAGCAAACCCTATGGCGCCCAGCCAAGCGCGACCAGCAGCCGCCAGCGTCCCCAACGATCTCGAGCCATTCTGGATGCCGTTCACGTCCAACCGCGCCTTCAAGGCGCGCCCGCGCCTCATCGCCGGCGCTAAGGACATGCACTTCATCACGCCGGATGGTCGCAAAGTGCTCGACGCTTCGGCCGGCCTGTGGTGCACCAATGCCGGGCATAACCGCGATCCAATCGTCAAGGCGATCCAGGCGCAGGCGGCCGAGCTCGACTTCACGCCGTCGTTCCAGTTCAGCCATCCCAAGGCGTTCGAGTTGGCCTCCCGCATCGCCGCCTTGGCGCCCGGCGATCTCGATCACGTGTTTTTCTGCAATTCCGGTTCCGAAGCGGTGGACACCGCGCTCAAGATCGCGCTCGCCTATCACAACGTGCGCGGCAACGCCTCGCGCGTGCGCCTGATCGGCCGCGAGCGCGGTTATCACGGCGTTGGCTTCGGCGGCACGTCAGTTGGCGGCATGGTCGCCAACCGCAAGCAGTTCGGCTCGCTGCTCGCCGGCGTCGATCATTTGTCGTCGACCTATAACCGCGCCGAGCAGGTCTTCTCCATTGGCGAGCCGGAATGGGGCGAGCATCTCGCCGACGAGCTCGACCGTCTGGTCGCCCTGCATGACGCCTCGACCATCGCCGCGGTGATCGTCGAGCCGGTCTCCGGCTCCACCGGCGTGCTGCCGCCGCCCAAGGGCTACCTTAAGCGCCTGCGCGCCATCTGCGACAAGCACGGCATCCTGCTGATCTTCGACGAAGTCATCACCGGCTTTGGCCGGCTCGGCTATGCATTCGCCGCCGAGCGCTACGGCGTCATCCCCGACATGATCACCTTCGCCAAGGGCATCACCTCGGGCAGCGTGCCGATGGGCGGTGTCATTGCGCGCAAGGGCATCTACGACGCTTTCATGAAGGGCCCCGAACACGCCATCGAACTGTTCCACGGCTATACCTATTCGGCGCATCCGCTCGCCTGCGCGGCGGGCCTCGCCACCCTCAACCTCTACCGCGAGGAGGGCCTGTTTGAGCGCGCGAAGAAATTGGAGCCGATCTGGGCGCAGGCGGCGATGCGTCTCAAGGGCCTGCCCAACGTGCTCGACATCCGCCCCATCGGCCTTACCGTCGGCATCGATCTCGCAAGCCGCCCCGACGCTGTCGGCAAGCGCGGCTACGAGGCGCTGGAGCGCGCCTTCCACGAATTCGACCTGATGTTCCGCATCGCCGGTGACGCCATCGCCATGAGCCCGCCGCTGATCGTTACCGAGGCGCAAGTCGGCGAGATTTTCGACAAGCTTGGCAAGGTCATCAAGGCGGTGGCGTAAGCGCCGCGTAAGAGGGTTTCGGCTGCAGGATGGCCCAGCCGACGGTGTGGCTGCCGCCGCCGCGCAGATAGTTGAGCCGCAGCGGCGTCTGCATCGCGGCGTCGGCGGCAAACGTACGCAGTTTGACCGGCATGATGTTGGGATTGCCAGCAATCCAGACGACCAGCGCGCCGCGAGCCTTGAGATCGGCGAGATCGATCCACGGCGCGCGCTCGAACTCTCCATCAATCAGCACGCGCGGATGGCTTGGGCCGTAGTGCTCGACCAGGCCGGCGTCCCACATGGCGCCGATCACATAAATGATCAGTTGCCCGGTGATGGCGCGATAGCGCTCTGATAATTCGCGCGCCATTTCCTTGCCGGGAAAGAACACCGCGCGGTAGCGATGGTCGTATAGCGGCAGCACCGTATAGTTGGCGATGAAGGCCACCGCCAGACCGCAAAATACCACCGCCCAGGTTCCGACGACGCGCAAAAGCAGCGCCTCATCGAGCGCGCGTTGCGCGACCAGCACCAGCCAGACGCCGAGGAAGAGCCAGATCGGATAGCCCCACATGGCGACCGTGCCACGGCCGCTGAGCGCGGAGAGTGCTAACACCGTGACCATCGGCCCGAACACCAGCCAGTTGACGATGCGGCGGTCGAAAGCGTCGGCGCCGGTTCGCGGCGGCGGCTCTCCCGTGGATCGTGCCGGCACGAACAGCGGAATGGCGATGAGCAGCGCCGGCAGCAGGAAGTACAGCTGGCTCAAGGCGAATTGCAGCGGATGCCACAGGTGGTCGAGGAACCCGCGCGGCAGCACGGCGCGGTGTTCGGCATAGGCAAGAGGAAGAAAGTCGTTCTGCGCCAGCCAGACGAGATGCGGCGCCATCGTCACCAGCGCGGCCGCGATCGCCACGTAAGGGCCGGGCGTCGCCCAGGACCTGCGCGCCTCGCGATCGGCGAGCAGGAACACCAGCATCGGCAGCGACAGCACCAGGACGAAATACTTCGCCCAGAACGAGAGACCGACGGCGATGCCGAGCAGCAGCCAATCGTTGAGCGCGCTGCCGCGCAGCGCGCGATACAAGGCGAATCCGGCGAGCGCCCAGAACGGCAGCTGGATGACGTCGTGGTTGAATTTGTCGGCGCTGTAATTGAGGTAGTGCAGGCCGTCGATGATGAGCACGGCGGCAAACGCGCCGACGCCGCCGAGCAGCGGCCGCGCCATGGCGAAGACCGCCGCGAGGGCCGCGGCCACCGTGATCTGTGCCAGCAGGTAATAGGCGAAATCGTGCCCGATCAGCCGGTAGGCGGCTTCGGCCAGCCACCAGGGCAGCGGCGGCAGCTTGTCGTAACCGAGCTGCCATTCGCGGCCGTAGACCAGCGCTTCGATCAGGTCGAGCGGCAGGTTGGGATAGAGCAGCGCCGGCAGCGCCGTCCACACCGCCGCATGCAGCAGCGCAAAGGCGGCGAAAGCCTTGCCCGGCGAGGCCTCGATCCAGCGAATCAGTGGAAAGCCGCGGGAGACGGTCATCATGCCCACGGTCGCAAATCGCGCCGTTTGCTGCAAATTAGCGGCGAATTGGCCGGGCCGCGGCAGATGTTGCCTGTTGCGCCGACCCGTGGCGTCATGAACATTGGCGGGGGCCAGCGCGAATCACCTGAAGGCGCGTAAGGCCCGCCCAGGACCAACGGCATGCGACGCATCAGCGCAATTTTCATTGCCGTCTGCATGGTGCTCATCGCCGCCTCGCTCGGTGCGGTGCTGTTTCTCGCGCTGAAGGTCGATGCGCGCGCCTCGGCCATCGTCGCGCTCGCCGCACTCGTCGGCATGGTGCTCTACAACGCCACCGCCAATCGCCTGCGCGACCGCGGCGATCTCGGCGACCAGATCGCCGATCTTTCGCGCGGCACCGCCGACCTCTCCCGTCAGGTCGACGATATCACCCGCCGCCTCAACGAGATGGAAGGCCACGTCAACAAGACGGTCAACCGCGCGCGCGGCGCGGTCGATCCGCTCGCCGTCGAGATCGGCGAGCTCGGCGCGCTGGTCAAGCAGTTGGCCGAGACCGTTGCCGGCCACGAGACGATCCTGCAGGAGCAGGGCGTGATGCCGACGCCGAGCGACCCCATGCCCGCTTCGGCGGCGGCGCCGGACGGCACGCTCGACTTGAGCGAGAGCGACACGGTCGACGGGGCAAGCGTCGTCGCCGGCATCAGCCGCGACGGCATGAGCGCGCTGGTCGCGGCCGCCATCGACGCCAACCGCATCGATCTTTACGTGCAGCCGATCGTCACGCTGCCGCAACGCAAGGTGCGTTACTATGAGGCGTTGTCGCGCCTGCGCACCGAGTAGGGCGACGTGGTGCCCGGCCGTCGAATTCATCGGCGTTGCCGAAAGCTCGGGCCTGATGCCAAAGCTCGACAACCTGCTGATCTTCCGCTGCGTGCAGGTGATGCGCCGCCTGCAGATGAAGAACTGCGACGTCGGCCTGTTCTGCAATCTCAGCGCCAAGACCCTGATGGACGCCACCTACTTCAAGCAGTTCTTCGATTTCATGGACACCAACCGCGTGCTCGGGCCCTCGATGCTGCTCGAATTCACCCATGCCGCCTATCGCGGCTTCGGCCCGCTCGAACACGAGGCGCTCGCTTCGCTGGCCGAACGCGGTTACCGCTTCTCGCTCGATCATGTCACTGACCTACGCCTTGAGCCCAAGGAACTCGCCGACCGCGGGTTCCGTTTCGTCAAGGTGCCGGCCAAGATGCTGCTGTCCCGCATCACCGGCGCCAGCAGCGACATCCACCCCGCCGATCTCTTGGCGCGCTCCCGGCATCGATCTCATCGCCGAGCGCATCGAGAGCGAAAGCATGGTCGTGGACCTCCTCGACTATGACGTGCGCTGCGGCCAGGGCTTCGTGTTCTCGGCCCCGCGGCCGGTGCGTGCCGAGGCGCTGCAAACCGGCGATAGCGAGAAACCGCAAACGGCCGGCGAGGCGGCGGGCGACCTAATGGCCGCCGGCGGTATCGTCGGCTAAACAAAACCGCTGGCCGCCTTCCCGCGCTCCGTCTATGAAAAGCGCCATGAGCGCCTTGCCCCCTGTCATTCCACATTTTTCGGCGCTCGCGCCCGACTACGACGTGCTGCTGTGCGACGTCTGGGGTGTGGTGCATAACGGGTTGCGCAGCTTTTCTGAGCCTTGCGAGGCGCTGATGCGGGTACGCGCCCGCGCCGCCGCTGTCATCCTCATCACCAATGCGCCGCGCCCGAACGTGGCGGTCATCCGCCAGCTCGACCGCCTGCAGGTTCTGCACGAGGTCTATGACGGGCTCGTCTCATCCGGCGACGTGACGCGCGACGTGATCCAGTCGAGACCGGGACAGAGCATTTTTCACATCGGCCCCGAGCGCGACCATTCGATCTTCGCTGGGCTCGACTTGCGCTTTGCGGCGCTGGAAAAAGCCGACTACGTTGTCTGCTCGGGGCTCTTCGACGACGAGAAGGAAACGCCGGACGATTACCGCGAGCGGCTTGGCCTGATGCTCAAGCGCAAACTGTTCATGCTCTGCGGTAATCCGGACGTGGTGGTGGAGCGCGGCGACCGCCTCGTTTATTGCGCGGGATCAATCGCCGACATCTACGCCGGCATGGGCGGCGCGGTGCTTTACGCCGGCAAGCCCTACCGGCCGATCTACGAGCTGGCGCTGGCGAAGGCTGAAGCCGCGCTCGGACGCAAGGCCGATATGCGCCGCGTGCTGGCGATTGGCGATTCGGTGCGCACGGATCTGGCCGGCGCACACGCCTTCGGCGTCGATTGCCTATTCGTCACCGCCGGGATTCATGCCGAGGAGCTGGGCGGCCGCGGCCAGCCGGAAGCGCACGCGATCAGCGGGCTGTTCGCCGCCGCCGGCCAGTTGCCGAAAGCGGTGATGCGGCAGTTGGTGTGGTAGGGCCTTACGACGCCTGCGCGGTTTCGACGTCGGGGAACACCGCGTCGATCTTGCTCTTGAGCGTCTGCGCGTTGAACGGCTTGACGATGTAGTTCGAGACGCCCGCCTTCTTGGCGGCGATCACGTTCTCGGTCTTCGATTCGGCGGTGACCATGATGAAGGGGATGCCGGACAGGCTCGGGTCTGCGCGCACCTCCTGCAGCAGGTCGTAGCCGGTCATCGGTTCCATGTTCCAGTCGGAGATCACCAGACCGTATTTGCGCTCGCGCATCTTGGCGAGCGCGACCGTACCGTCACCGGCGTCGTCGATGTGCTCGAAGCCGAGCTGCTTGAGCAGATTGCGGATGATGCGGACCATCGTGTTGTAGTCGTCCACGATGAGAACCGGCATCGACAGATCGGTCGCCATGATGCGTTGCCCGCTTCTGGGGCCTCCCGAATTGCGCTGACGCTAACAACGCCGCCTGAATAGCCGGTTAATTTGAAACTTTGTTAACGAAGCTGTAACCGTATTCACCGCCAACAGGGCGGGCATTCCGCAAACCCGGGCAAACCGCCTTGTCTAATGTCGCGTTTCAATTCACGCCCCGCCGATGAACGATTTGAACCCCCCGATCAATGCGTTCACCGTCGTGCGCGACGGCGAGGCCGGCGCGCTCGCCGGCGCCGTGGTGGCGATCGGCAACTTCGACGGCGTGCATCGCGGCCACCGCGCCGTGATCGGCGCGGCGCTGGTGCGCGCCAAGGGGCTCGGGCGCAAGGCGGCGGCGCTGACGTTTACGCCACACCCGCGCAAATTCTTCCGCCCGCAGGACGCGCTGTTCCAGCTGTCGAGTGAGCGCGACAAGCTGCGCCTGCTCTCCGCCACCGGATTGGACGGCGCCATGATTATGACCTTCGACGCGGCGCTCGCTTCGACCACTGCGGAGGATTTCATCGAAAAGATTCTCGTCGGCCGCTTCGGCATCGGCGGCGCCGCGATCGGCTTCGATTTTCATTTCGGCCACAAACGCGGCGGCTCGCCGGAATTCCTGCGCCAGCAGGGCGCGCGCTTTGGCTTTGCCGTGGACATCGTGCCGCCGCTGGAAGACGAAGGCCGCCCGGTGTCCTCTGGCGCGGTGCGCGCGGCGCTCGAGCAGGGCAGGGTGGTGGAGGCGACGGAGTTGCTCGGCGCGCCGTGGTTTGCCTCCGGCGAGGTGATCCCTGGCGACAAGCGTGGGCGCGAGCTCGGCTTTCCCACCGCCAATATCCGGCTCGATCCGGCGTGCGGATTGAAGCACGGCATCTACGCCGTGCGCGCCGGCATTGCGGGTGCGCGCCACGACGGGGTGGCGAGCTTCGGCGTGCGGCCGATGTTCGAGACGACTGAGCCGCTGCTCGAAGTCTATCTGCTCGATTTCGACGGCGAACTGTACGGGCAGACGATCGACGTCGCCTTCATCGGCTGGCTGCGGCACGAGCAGAAATTCTCCTCACTCGACGCGCTCAAGCGCAACATGATGGCCGACGTGGCGCAGGCGCGGGTGTCGCTGCAGCGCGCCGGCAAGGCCGCTTTTCCCACGCTGGGCGAGCCTGAAAACGCCTGAAAACCCGTCTTTGCGGTCACGCCGTCGCCTGCTACACAGCCCGCCATGTCAAAGTCCGAACGCGATTATTCCGAGACCTTGTTCCTGCCGCAGACGGATTTCCCGATGCGCGCGGGCCTCCCCGCAAAGGAGCCGGAAATTCTGGCGCGCTGGGAGAAGGCCGGGCTCTACGAGCAGCTGCGCGCGGCGTCGAAGGGCCGGGCGAAATTCATCCTGCATGACGGCCCGCCTTACGCCAACGGGCCGATCCACATCGGCACCGCGCTCAACAAAATCCTCAAGGACCTGGTGACGCGCAGCCAGCAGATGCTCGGCTTCAATTCCAATTACGTGCCCGGCTGGGACTGCCACGGCCTGCCGATCGAATGGAAGATCGAGGAGGAGAACTACCGCTCCAAGGGCAAACAGAAGCCCGACCTCTCTGATCCCGAGGCCATGGTCGCCTTCCGCCGCGAATGTCGCGCCTATGCCGAGCATTGGCTCGGCGTGCAGCGCGCCGAGTTCAAGCGGCTCGGCGTAGTCGGCGACTGGGCACGTCCCTACACGACGATGGCGTTCTATGCCGAGTCGCAGATCGCGCGCGAGCTGATGAAGTTCGCGGCCAACAAGACGCTGTACCGTGGCAGCAAGCCGGTGATGTGGAGCGTGGTGGAGAAGACCGCGCTCGCGGAAGCCGAGGTCGAGTACGAGGACTACACCAGCGATCAGGTGTGGGTGAAGTTTCCGGTTCAAGGCCACGTTGCAATAGGTGCCGATCCGGACACAACATTCGGTGGCGCTTTATTTCCTGATGTAGCGGTTGTCATCTGGACGACGACGCCTTGGACGTTGCCGGGCAATCGAGCCATAAGTTTCTCGCCAAAAATCAAATACGGCCTTTTCGAAGTAACTCTGGCTCCTGCGGACAATTGGACGAAGGCTGGCAATAAATTTATCCTCGCCGAGAAGTTGGCCGAAGACGTCTTTAAACAAGCTCGCGTAGAGCAGTTTAAAAAAATCGGTGATGTGTCTCCCGATGCTTTGAAGAGGATTGCCTGTTCACATCCATTTTCAAAATTGAATTCTGGATATGCATTCAAGGTGCCATTGCTTCCCGCCGACCACGTCACCGACGACGCCGGCACCGGTTTCGTGCACACCGCGCCCGGGCATGGCCGCGAGGACTTCGAGGTATGGCGCGCCAATCGCGCCGCGCTGGAAGCGCGCGGCATCAATCCAGCGATCCCTTACACTGTCGATGAAAACGGCGCCTTCACAGAGCAGGCGCCAGGTTTCACCGGCAAGCGCGTCATCAACGACAAGGGCGAGAAGGGCGACGCCAATAAGGCGGTTATCGAGGCGCTGAAGACCGCCGGCATGCTGATCGCCGCCGGGCGCCTCAAGCACCAGTATCCGCACTCCTGGCGATCGAAGAAGCCGATCATCTTCCGCAACACGCCGCAGTGGTTCATCGCCATGGATCAGGGCATCGACAAGCCCGGCGACACCTTGCGCGCGCGCGCCATGCAGGCGATCCACGACACGCATTGGGTGCCGCCGCAGGGCGAGAACCGCATTAACGGCATGGTCAACAGCAAGCCCGACTGGGTGATCTCGCGCCAGCGCGCCTGGGGCGTGCCCATCGCCGTGTTCATCAGGGAAAAGCCGGACGGCTCGGTCGATATTCTCGAAGACCCCGAGGTCAACGTGCGCATCGTCGAGGCCTTCGAACAGGAAGGCGCCGACGCCTGGTACAAGGCCGGCGCGCGCGAGCGCTTTCTGGGGCCGAAGCTCGCCAAGGAGCCCTGGAAGAAAGTCGAGGACATCCTCGACGTCTGGTTCGAACTCAGGCTCTACGCACGCTTTCGTACTGGAAGATCAGGTGCATTTTCCCTCGCTCGCCGGCATCAAGCGCAAGCGCGACGGGGGGGCGGATACGGTGATGTATCTCGAAGGCAGCGACCAGCATCGCGGCTGGTTCCAGTCGTCGCTGCTTGAAAGTTGCGGCACGCGCGGGCGCGCGCCTTTCGATGTCGTAGTCACACACGGCTTCACGCTCGCCGAGGACGGCCGCAAGATGTCGAAGTCGCTCGGCAACACTATCGCGCCGCAGGACGTCATCAAGCAGTCCGGCGCCGACATCCTGCGCATGTGGGTAGCCTCGGCCGATTACTGGGACGACCAGCGCATCGGTCCGGAAATCCTCAAGACCACGACCGACACCTACCGCAAGCTGCGCAACACCATCCGCTGGATACTCGGCAATCTCGCGCATTTCCACGAGGACGAGCGTGTCAAGTTCGACAAGATGCCGGAGCTGGAACGGCTGATGCTGCATCGCCTCGCCGAGCTCGATGCGCTGGTCCGCTCCGCATACGCCGAATACGACTACAAGCGCATCTTCTCCGCGCTGTCGGCCTTCATGACCTCAGACCTCTCCGCGTTCTATTTCGACATCCGCAAGGACGCGCTCTATTGCGATCCGATCTCCTCGGTGACGCGCAAGGCCTGCCTGAGCGTGCTTGAGGATTTGTTCCGCTGCACGGTCGCCTGGCTCGCGCCCATGCTCTGCTTCACCGCCGAGGAATCCTGGACCTCGCGTTACGGCGCCGATGCCAACTCGGTGCATCTAGAACTCTTCCCCGCACTGCCCGCCGCCTGGCGCGACGACGCGCTGGCGGAACGTTGGCGCAAGATGCGCGCCGTGCGCCGCGTCGTCACCGGCGCGCTGGAGATCGCGCGCGCGCAAAAGCGCATCGGCTCATCGCTCGAAGCGCATCCGATTGTGCACATCGCCAACGAGCATTTGTTCGAGGCGACGGTCGGCGTCGATCTCGCCGAAGTATGCATCACTTCGGCGGCGACGCTGGTCGAGGGCGAGGGGCCGGCCGACGCCTTCCGGCTGCCGGAGGTTGCAGGCGTCGCGGTCGTCACCAATCTGGCTGAAGGCACGAAGTGCGCGCGGTCGTGGAAGATTCTCACCACCATTGGCGACGATCCGAAATACCCGGATGTTTCCCCGCGCGACGCCAAAGCGCTGCACGAGTGGGACGCCATGCGCAAGGCGGCGGAATAGTCTGCGAGACGGAACAAGCGCATGAAAATTTCGGCTTACCTCTGCGGCCCGCTCACCCGTTTCGGCGTTATTGTGGCGGCCGTTGTCTGCGTCCTCGACCAGGCCAGCAAGGTCTATCTCTTGCGCATTTTCGACCTCGTAGGGCGAGGTCCCGTTCATCTTGGGCCCTTTTTCGACCTTGTTCTGGCCCGCAATACCGGTATCAGCTACGGCCTGTTGCAGACACAAACGAGGCTTGGCGAGTGGCTTTTGCTTGGTTTCAAGGCGGTCGCCGTGATTCTGCTCTGGGCCTGGCTGTCCCGCGCCCGGGCGCGGCTGGCGGCGCTTTCGCTCGGCCTGATTATCGGCGGGGCGATCGGCAATGCCATCGACCGGCTGGCCTATGGCTGGGTCGCCGATTTCGTGTTTTTTCACATATCGGTGGCACGTTGGCGCTTCGACTGGTACGTCTTTAACCTCGCCGATGTGGCGATCGTTGCCGGGGTCATTGGCCTGCTGTATAAATCCGTGATCGGGGAACGGGCCGCAAAAGCGCCCTGATTCTGGGGAAAGTGCTGGTCCGGATGGTCGTTCGACCCTTGGGCGGAAAGCCCTGGAAAAAGCGAGTGCAATGCCGGTGTTCATGCTGCCATTGAGTGCGAAATCCACCCTGCGAGCGGCCTTCGGCTGCGCGTTCGGTTTTGCCGTCATTGCCGCCGCCACCCCGGCCACGGCCGGCGACGATCAGGCGCCCGATACCAAATTCCTGCAGAGCCTGCTCGAAGGCATCGGCCTGCAGTCGGGCCGCGAAAAAGGGATCGATTATCGCGAGCGCTCACCTTTGGTCATTCCGCCGAGCAACACGCTGCTGCCGCCGGAAACCGATGCGGCTACGAAAAATCCGAACTGGCCGGTCGATCCCGATGTCAAGCGTCAGAAGGAAATCAGAGCCGCGGAGCGCAACAGGCCTGCCGGCGCCAGCAGCGAACAATTCCTCAACGATATGAAGCCAGTGCCGCCCGACCAGATGGACAAAGGGCCGCACCAGGGCTCGGCGCGGAACGTTGGCGGCGTCGACCCGGACCAGGTCTTGCATCCGCTGAGCCCGTCGGAGCTGGGCATCAAAAAGGGCCTGTTAGGCGGCATGTTCAGCAAGTCGGATGACGCGAAGTCCGCGCGATTTACCGGCGAGCCGGCGCGCACAAGCCTCACCGATCCGCCTGCCGGCTATCAGACACCGTCGCCGAACGAAGTCTACGGGCAGGCCAAGGACGTTTGGCACCCAAAGGCCGAAAATTCTTACGAAACGCACGGCAACAATCTCGGCAAATAACGGGCCGCATCCCTGCCGGCGTTTGTGCTTCGGTACAGGGATTAAATTAATGCGACGCGCCGGCTGAAAAATATTGATGGCATCGAACTCCCATCGGTCCGGCAAACTCATGCGTCGTCTCGCGGCAATGCTCGTGGTGGCGTGCGTCGTGACCGGCGTCCACGCCCAATCGGGCGGGCCGAACGTATGGCATTTCACCCTCGCCAACGGTCTCGAACTGGTCGTCATCCCGGACCATCGCGCGCCAGTGGTCACGCATATGGTCTGGTACAAGGTCGGCGCCGCCGACGAGACGCCGGGAAAATCGGGGCTGGCGCATTTCCTCGAGCATCTGATGTTCAAGGGCACGGCGAATAATCCGACCGGCCGTTTTTCGCAAGCCGTCGCCGCCATCGGCGCGCACGAAAACGCCTTCACCTCCAACGACTATACCGGCTATTACCAGCGCATCCCGGCTGACCGCCTCAAGTCGATGATGGAATTCGAAGCCGACCGCATGACCGGCCTGCAGCTCACGGACAAGGTGGTGCGGCCAGAGCGCGACGTGATCCTCGAAGAGGAAAACATGCGCATCGAGAACAATCCGCGCGCGCGGCTCGGCGTGCAGATCGACGCGGCGCTCTATCTCAACCACCCTTACGGCAAGCCGACGATCGGCTGGCGCCATGAGATGGAAGGGCTCACGCGCGACGATGCCATCGGCTTCTACCGCCGTTGGTATGCGCCCAACGACGCCGTGGTGGTGGTCGCCGGCGACGTCGAACCGGACGAGGTGCGCAAACTCGCCGAAGAAACCTATGGCAAACTGGCTCCCAACAAGATGATCGTTGCGCGCGAGCGGCCGCAGGAGCCGCCGCCTGACGCCGCGCGCTCGCTGATCCTAGCCGATGCCCGCGTCGGGCAGCCGATGCTGCAGCGCGCCTATCTGGTGCCGTCGTTTCGTAGCGGCAAGCCCGGCCAATCCGAGGCGCTGGAAGTGCTATCGCAAATTCTCGGTGGCGGCGAGAACAGCCGCCTCTACCGCGCGCTGGTCGCCGACAAGCATGTCGCCGTCGCCGCCGGTTGCGGCTACGACAGCATGGCGTTCGACATGTCCAAGTTCGCCGTCTACGGCGTGCCGCAGCCGGGCATCGGCATGCCGCAGCTCGAAAGCGAGATCGATGGCGTCATCGCCGACGTCATCGACAACGGTGTCAGCGCCGACGAATTGACGCGCGCCAAGACGCGGCTGATCGCCGACGCGGTCTATGCGCAGGACAATCAGATGACGCTGGCGCGCTGGTACGGCACCGCGCTGACCAGCGGCTCAACCGTTGAAGACGTGCGCCGCTGGCCGGAGCGCATCCGCGCCGTGACCGCCAAGCAGGTGGAGGATGCCGCGCGCACCTGGCTCGAGAAGAAGCGCTCGGTCACCGGCTATCTGGTCAAGGACACGAGCGCACGGGCGGAGAAGAAGTCATGACGCAGCTATTCGCTTGCGCCCTGCTGGGCGGGCTGGCGCTGTTCGCGGGCGTCCCATCCGCCTCGGCGATGCACATCAAAAAGATCGTCAGCCCGTCGGGGATCGAGGCCTGGCTGGTGCACGAACATTCCGTGCCGCTGGTTTCGCTCAGTTATGCATTCCGCGGCGGCTCCAGCCAGGACGAGGCGGACAAATCCGGCACCGCCAGTCTCGCCGCCAGCCTGCTCGACGAGGGCGCCGGCGACCTTGACGGCGAGACCTTCCACGAACGTCTGGAGGGCAATGCCATCGAGTTCGGCTTTCGCGTCGGCCGCGATTATTTCCGTGGTTCGCTGCGCACGCTCAACGACAATCGCGATCAGGCCTTCGACATGTTGGGCCTGGCGCTCAGCAAGCCGCGCTTCGACGCCGAGGCGGTCGAGCGCATGCGCAGCCAAACCTTGTCGTCCCTGCGCCGCGCCGCCACCAGTCCCAACGAAATCGCCAGCCGCAAATGGTGGGCCACCGCCTTTGCCGGCCACCCATACGGTCTTGAGAGCAGCGGCTCGCTGGAGACGGTGCCGCGCGTCACCGCCGCCGACATGCGCGACTATGTGGCGCGCGTGTTCGCGCGAAATGAACTGACGATTTCCATCGTCGGCGACATCGACGCCGCCGCCGCCGGCAAGCTGATCGACCGTGCTTTCGCCGCACTGCCGTCGAAGAACAATCTCAAGCCGGTTGCCAAGACGACGGCGCAAGGACTTGGCCGGCGCATCGTCATTCCGATCGACGTGCCGCAGGCGGTGGTAACCTTCGGCGGGCCGGGCATTGCGCGCAACGACCCGGATTTCATGGCCGCCTATTTGGTCAATCATATCCTCGGCGGCGGCTCGATGACCTCGCGTCTCTATACGGAAGTGCGCGAAAAACGCGGGCTTGCTTACGGTGTGTCGGAAAGCCTGGCCTGGTTCAAGGACGCTACTGCGGTCCTCGGCGGCACCGCCACCCGCGCCGACCGCACCGGCGACGCGCTGGCGATCATCGAGCGCGAAACCAAGCGCATGGCCGAGGGCGGCCCGACCGCGGCCGAGCTCGCAGCCGCCAAGTCGTTCGTCAAGAACTCCTATGCGCTCGGGCTCGACACTTCGGGCAAGATCGCGGCGCAATTGACGCAGCTCCAGCTCGACAATCTCGGCATCGATTATATCGAGCGCCGCGGCGCCCTGATCGACGCCGTCTCAATCGACGATGCCAGGCGAGCGGCCAAGCGGCTTTACAGTGGCGGCATGCTGGTCACCGTGGCCGGCCGGCCTGTCGGCGTCACCTCGACCGGCGAATAGAGCGGAACGAATCGTCGCTTTCCCGGTTGTGCGGCGGTGACGATTCGGGGCTAATACGGCCACCATGCCCATCATCCAATCCACCGACAGCGCGTTGGAAAAAAACGTCGGCCCACACGGCATTGCCGCCGAGGCCTTGGGCGCCATGCGCGATCGCGCGCAGGGTGCGCTTGAAGCCTTGCGCGCGCGTCATGCCGACGGCTCGCTGCCGCTGCTGCGGCTGCCGGAAAAGCAGGACGATCTTGCCGGTATCCACGAAGCCGCCGGACGTCTCGCACAGGGCGCGAGCGATATCGTTATTCTCGGCACCGGCGGCTCCAGCCTCGGCGGGCAGGCGCTGGCGCAGCTTGCCGGCTACGCGATCCCCGGCGTGGCGGCGCTGCGCGGGCCACCGCGCATGCATGTCATCGATAATCTCGATGCGCTGTCGTTCGAGACCCTGCTGGCGAAGCTGCCGCTCGGCACATCGCGCTTCGTTTCAATTTCGAAGTCCGGCGGCACTGCCGAGACGCTGATGCAAACCATTGCCGCGCTCTCGGCGCTGAAAGCCGTCGGCCTCGATGCACGCAACGCTTTCTTCGGCATCAGCGAACCGGCGAAGCCTGGCAAGCGCAATGGGTTGCGCGATCTGCTCGGCAAGCACCAGGTGGTGATGCTCGATCACGATCCGGGCGTCGGCGGGCGTTTTTCGGCGCTGACCAATGTCGGCCTGCTGCCGGCGGCGATCCTCGGCCTCGACATCGGAGCGATCCGTAAAGGCGCCGCCGCGGCGCTGGCGCCGGTGCTGGCGAAGAAAAAACCGGCCGAGGTGCCGGCGGCGCTTGGCGCGGCGCTCGGCGTTGCGCTTGCCGAGAGCAGAGGCAAGACGATCAGCGTGGTGATGGCCTATTCCGATCGGCTCGAGCGCCTTACTCACTGGTACGTGCAGCTCTGGTCGGAAAGCCTCGGCAAGGACGGTAACGGCACGACGCCGATCGGCGCGCTCGGGCCCGTCGACCAGCACAGCCAAGTGCAGCTTTATCTCGACGGCCCGCGTGACAAGCTGTTCACCGTCGTCAGCGTGGCAAGCGCGGGACTCGGGCCGCGCATCGACAAGGAACTGGCAACGCTTGCCGGCGAGCCCGGCCTCGGCGGCAAGACCATCGGCGATCTCGCCTCGGCGGAAGCGCGCGCCACCGCCGACACGCTGGCTAAAAATGGCTGCCCGGTGCGCACGATCAACATTGCTAAGCTCGACGAGCAAAGCCTCGGCGGACTTCTGATGCATTTTATGCTGGAAACCATCGTCGTCGCGCATCTTCTCGGCGTCGACGCCTTCGACCAGCCGGCGGTGGAAGAGGGCAAGTTGCTGGCGAAGAAATATCTGGCCGGCGCCTGAGCGACCCATGCTCCGCGTCACCGCCACCATCGCGATCGACGAGAGCGAACTCTCGGAAAGCTTCGTGCGTTCATCGGGCCCCGGCGGGCAGAACGTCAACAAAGTGTCGTCCGCGGTGCAGCTGCGCTTCGACGCGCGGCATTCGCCGTCGCTGCCAAATGACGTCGCCGTGCGCTTGATGCGCCTTGCGGGCAAGCGCCTCACCAAAGAAGGCGTCATCGTCATCATCGCGCAGAGCCACCGGGCGCAAGAGCGTAACCGCGCCGACGCGCGCGAGCGCCTGTTTGACCTGATCCGTCAGGCGGCGGTGCGGCCGGTTCCGCGCCGCGCCACTAAGGTGCCCAGGGCACAGAAAAAGGCCCGCATCGAGGGCAAGAAGCATCGCTCGCGCATCAAAAGCCTGCGCGGCGGCAAGCCGTCGTTTGAATAGCGGGGGTAGCTTCAGCCTTTGCCTCGCGGGCGCCAAGCCGCGCCGCTAGAGTCGGCCTGAAAACGAATCAGGCCGTCCATGCCAGTCCGCCAGCTTTCCGAATCCATCGTCAACCGCATCGCCGCCGGCGAGGTGGTCGAGCGTCCGGCGAGCGTGGTCAAGGAACTGGTCGAGAACGCGCTCGATGCGGGCGCTACCCGCATCGACGTGTTGAGTGACGGCGGTGGCCGCAGGCTCATCCGCGTGACCGACGGCGGTGAAGGCATGACGCGCGCCGATCTCGCGCTCGCCGTCGATCGTCACGCTACCTCTAAGCTCGCTGGCGACGACCTCATGGCCATCCGCACGCTCGGCTTCCGCGGCGAGGCGCTGCCATCGATCGGCGCGGTGGCGCGACTGACCATCACCACGCGGCACAAAAGCGAGCCGCACGCCTGGGCGATCGAGGTCGATGCCGGAAAAAAATCGGCGGTGAAGCCGACGGCGCTCGGGCAAGGCACCAGCGTCGAGGTCCGTGATCTGTTTTATGCAACGCCCGCGCGGCTGAAATTCCTCAAAACCGACCGCAGCGAGGCCGAAGCGTTGCGCGAAGTGGTGCGCCGCCTCGCCATGAGCCGGCCGGATGTTGCTTTCACGCTGGCCGGCGAGGAACGCGCGCCGGTCACCTGGAACGGGACGGACGAGCGGCTCGCCCGCCTCGGCGACATTCTTGGGGCCGATTTCCGCGCCAATGCGGTAACGATCGAGGTCGAGCGCGAAGGCGTGCGCGTCGAGGGATTTGCCGGCCTGCCGACGCTGTCGCGCGCCAACACGCTCGGCCAGTATCTCTTCGTCAACGGCCGGCCGGTGCGCGACAAGCTGGTGGTCGGCGCGGTGCGCGCGGCTTACGCCGATTACCTGCCGCGCGACCGGCATCCGCTGTTGGCGCTGTTCGTCACGCTGGAGACGCGCGAGGTGGACGTCAACGTGCATCCGGCCAAGACCGAAGTGCGCTTCCGCGACGGCGGTTTGGTGCGCGGGCTGATCGTGTCCGCGCTGAAGCAGGCGCTGGCCCGCGAAGGGCAAAAAGCAGCGACAACCGGCGGCAGCGCGACCATCGCCGCGTTCCGTCCGATGACGCCGTTGCGGCGCGATGCCTATGATTGGCGGCGCTCGCCGGCGCGGCCCACATTTCCGATGCGTGGCAACGCCGCGCACGGCTTTGCCGAAGCGCCGCAGGAGGCGTTCGATGTCGGCGCACCGTCGGCCGATGCGCGCGTCGAAAGTCTCGAACCGACGGCGGAACTGCTCGACAACCCGCTCGGCGCCGCCCGCGCGCAGGTACACGAAACCTACATCGTGGCACAGACGCGCGACGGGCTCGTCATCGTCGACCAGCACGCCGCGCACGAGCGCATCGTCTACGAACGGATGAAGGCGGCGATCGAGAAAGCAGGCGTGGCGCGGCAGATCCTGCTCATTCCGGAGATCGTCGAGCTCGACGAGGCCGACGCCGCGCGACTTGTCGCCCGCGCCGAGGAATTGGCACGCTTCGGCCTCATCATCGAAGCCTTCGGCCCGGGTGCGGTGGCGGTGCGCGAAACGCCGGCATTGCTGGGCGAAGTGGATGTGCGCGGCCTGCTGCGCGACCTCGCTGAGCACATGGCCGAATGGGACGACGAACTGCCGCTCGAACGCCGCCTGCTGCACGTCTCCGCCACCATGGCCTGCTACGGCTCGGTGCGCGCCGGGCGCCGGCTCAAGCCCGAGGAAATGAGCGCGCTGCTGCGTGAAATGGAAACCGTACCCAATTCCGGCCAGTGCAACCATGGACGGCCGACTTATGTCGAGCTGAAGCTCAGCGACATCGAGCGGTTATTCGGGCGGAAATGACCCTCAGGCGTAGCGGAGAAAAGCCAACTCCGTGTCGTCGTATGTCCGCCGCTCCAGATCAGTGAAACCCTCCGGCGGTTTGAACCCGGCATCTGCAGCTTCCTCCACAACAACTAAAGCGCCCGGCACCAGCCATCCGCCTTCGCGCGCGGAGACAAGAGCTTTTTCTGCCATCCCCTTGCCATAAGGCGGATCGAGAAAGACGAGCATGAACGGCTCGACGGGATGCGCCGGGCCGAGCCTGGTCGCATCGCGGCGGAAAATGCGGGTGACGCCGCCGAGGCCAAGTGTCTCGACGTTGTCACGCAATAGCGCGCGCGCCACCACGCCGACATCGACGAACAGCGCGTAAGAAGCGCCACGCGAGATCGCCTCGATGCCGAGCGCGCCGGTGCCGGCGAAGAGATCGAGCACGCGCGCGCCGGCAACCGGATCGCCGTAGGCATGCGTGAGGATATTGAACAGCGCCTCGCGCAGGCGGTCGGCGGTTGGACGCAGACCTTCGCCCATCGGCCCGGCGATCGGCCGCGAGCGCAAGCGTCCACCGACGACGCGCATTATTTCGGCCTCGACGGCCGCGGCCCGCCGCGCCGGTCGCGGCGAGATGGCCTTTTCTTGTCCAGATGCGGCCGTGCAGCGCGTCTCTGGATTCCGGGGTCGCGATTTTTCGGCCGCGCTGCGGAATGACGGGGAGGGGCCTTTGGCTCGTGATCGATCAGCGGCGCGTCGAAATCGCAAGCCGCCTCGCTGACGATTCTCTCGCCGAGCTCGGTGCGCAGCGCATGCGACTCGATTTCCTTCACCGCGCCGTCGGGCAACTCGCCGAGCTGGAACGGTCCGAACGAGACGCGGATCAGCCGGTTCACCTTCAATCCGAGCGATCCGAGCACTTTGCGCACTTCGCGGTTCTTGCCCTCGCGGATGGCAAAGGTGAGCCAGACATTGCTGCCCTGTTCGCGGTCGAGGGTGGCCTCGACCGGGCCGTAGCGCACGCCGTCGATAGTCACGCCTGAGCGCAACCGATCGAGCGCTTCCTGCGTTACCCGCCCGAGCGCGCGCAGACGATAGCGGCGCAGCCACGCTGTCGCCGGAAGCTCCAGCACGCGCGCCAGCCCGCCGTCATTAGTGAGCAGCAGCAGGCCCTCGGTGTTGAGGTCGAGCCGGCCGACGCTGATGAGGCGCGGCAGATTTTTCGGCAACCCGCCAAAGATGGTCGGGCGTCCCTGCGGGTCGGAATTGGTGGTCACCAGCCCGCGCGGCTTGTTGTAAAGAAACAGCCGCGTCCGTTCGCGGGAGCGGAGGGCTACGCCATCCACGGCGATCTTGTCGACGGCGGTCACGTTGAGCGCAGGCGAGGCGATCACCGCGCCGTTGACGGCGACGCGGCCCGCCGCGATCCAGGCTTCCGCCTCGCGCCGCGAGGCAAGCCCTGCCCGCGCGATCACCTTGGCGATGCGCTCGCCTTCTGGCCTGGATGATTCGGTCATGGCTTGTGCTGGGCTTCCACGTCTTTATACACGGCATCTATGGCATCCCCGTCCTTCATGTCCATCGCCCTCGACGAAGCCCGCGCCGCTGCCGCGCGTGGCGAAGTACCGGTCGGCTGCGTCGTGGTGCGCGACGGAGAGATCGTTGCGCGGGCGGGAAACCGCACGATTGCCGACAAGGACCCGACCGCGCATGCCGAATTGCTGGCAATCCGCGCTGCCGCGGCCTCGCTCGGCAGCGAGCGGCTCACCGATTGCGAGCTCTATGTGACGCTCGAGCCCTGCGCCATGTGCGCGGCGGCGATGTCCTTTGCCCGTATTTGCCGGCTCTATTTCGGCGCCGCCGACGAAAAGGGCGGCGCGGTGGAGCACGGCGTGCGCTTCTTCGCGCAGCCGACCTGCTATCATCGACCCGAAGTCTATGGGGGGATTTCCGAGAGCGACAGCGCCGCGCTGTTGCGCGACTTCTTCGCTGCGCGGCGCTAGCGCACGCTCCTGGAAAGTGGGAACCGGTATTTGGAAAATATCATGCGCAGAAAATCATATCGTCTTGTCGACGAACTTGCCCATCCCGGGCGGAGGCGGCGCCGGCTTCGGCGCCGAATCCTGCGACGTATCGGCGACGTTATCGTTCGCCGGCTGCGATTGCGGCGGTGGTGGCGTCTGCGGACTGGTCCCGGTTTGCGGCATGATGGTCTGAATTCCGATAGTGGACGCGCTTATGACGGGACTTTCGATTGAGGCGGCAGCATAAGGCGGTGGCATCAATTTTGTGCTCGATCGCCGCGCAAAATTTGCCGCCGTCGGGAAAGAATTTGTTGACTCTGCTGGCGCGCGCTTAAGCCTGCCGCGCGAACGCCCAGGCCTTTTCGGCGAGCGGGCGCACCATCTCGGCCTTGGCCGGGGCGAATTCGGATGTCGCGGTGCCGTCGCGCACGCGGCCGATGATGCCTTGCAGGATGGCGGCGATGCGGAAGAAATTATAGGCGAGATAGGCCGGCAAAGCGAGGCGTGGGTCGAGTCCGGTGCGCGCGACATAGGCGTCCACGTAGTCGGCCATCGACGGAATGCCGAGCGCGGCGAGTTCGTGCCCGGCGAGTGTCGCGGTGCCGGCGGCGCTCTCCGAATGCGGCATGTGCCAGGCCATCAGGTGATAGGTGAAGTCGGCGAGCGGATCGCCGAGTGTCGATAACTCCCAGTCGAGTATCGCGAGAATGGTCGGCGCGTCGCGCGCGACAATCAGATTGTCGAGCCGGTAGTCGCCGTGCACCAGCCGCGGCGGCCCGCTTGGCGGGATATGCGCAGGCAGCCATTCAATCAGCCGCTCCATCTCCTCGATCTTTTCGGTCTCCGAGGCACGATACTGCTTCGACCAGCGATCGACCTGGCGCGCCACGTAATTCTCGCCCTTGCCGAAATCGGCAAGCCCGATTTTTGCCGGTTCGAACGTGTGCAGCCGCGCGATGGTCGCGTTCATCGCGTCATAGACGGCGCGGCGCTCGGCCGGGTTCGAGCGGGGCATCTGTGGCTCCCAGAACACGCGGCCATCGACAAATCCCATCACGTAGAACGGCGTGCCGGCGACGGCCTCGTCGGCGCAATAGACGACCGGCTCGGCCACCGGGAATCCCTGCGCGGCGAGCGCGCTGATCACCCGGTATTCGCGGTCGACCGCATGCGCGGAAGGCAACAGCTTGCCCGGTGGCTTGCGGCGCAGCACGTAACGCCGCGCCGGCGTTTCCAGTAAATAAGTCGGGTTCGATTGGCCGCCCTTGAACTGCTTCACCGTCAGCGGACCGGCGAAGCCCTTCACCTGCTGCGCCAGATAGCCCGCGAGCCGCGCCGCGTCGAGCGCGAGCGCCGCGGCCACCTCCTTGGTGCCGGAAAACGCCTGCTGCCGGTCGATTGATGCCATGGTCGCAGAGAAAACACCGTTTCCCGCAAAAGACAAAGCCCGGCGCAATGCCGGGCTTTGCCGCCTTGCTGGCGGGGCGGGCGTCAGCTGCCGTTTTGCATGGTGGGGTCGCCCTGGCGGGTCATATCCGCACGGATCGCGGGATCGGGGTCCATCCCGACAATTCGATCGCCGATGACCACGGGATTGCGGTTCGCCGGTGATAGCGTTGGATTGTAAGGCACGGAGGCTTGCGCCGCCGCCGCCTCAGCGGAGATTTTGTGGCGTTGCTCGGCAATAGCCGGAGCCGCCGCCATCCTGTCAGCACCAATCCAGTCACGAGTCTCTTCATGGACCAACACCAAAACCCCGTCTTGCGGCAAAGCATCGCCTTTGTCGTAAACAAAATACACAGCGTATGACTACGGATGTTCAAGGCCGCACGGTAGGCGGCTACCCGCTGCCATGCGCGTGAGAGCAAAGCCCGGCGCGAGGCCGGGCTATGCGTCGTCAAGTGCCGATGGCCGCGCTTAGTTGCCGGCATTCTGCTCGGTGTGATCGCCTTCGCGCAGCAGCTGCATGCGAATGGTTGGATCGGGATCGGCGCCGATGACCTTGCCGCCGAGCACGACCGCGTCGGTTTGCGGCACGTAGTCGTAGGCGCTGGTTGCCGAATCATGACGCATGGCGCGGTGCGACGTCGCGGCCATCGCTGGCGAAGCGGCGACGGCGGCAAGCGCAACTGCCAAGAGATATTTATTCATTTCAAGTCTCCGAGGGTTGTAGCCCCGCGCGCAAGGTAGGGCGCGCAGCGCGCGCCGATAGCGACGCCCGCGCATACGAGACATTCCGGAACCCTTACGGAATAATTTGCGATGACGATTAACGAATCGCGCAATGCTGCGTCGCCAAGCGTTTAGCGCTGCGTCTGCGACCAAAAGCGAATGGTTTCGATTCGCGTGATGACGCGGACGTGAATTCGGCGTGAGCGATTTGGCCGTTTACTTGCGTTCCACCGCGCGCCAGCCGATGTCGCGGCGGCAGAATCCGTCCGGCCATTTTATTTTATCGACCGCGGAATAAGCGCGCGATTGAGCTTCCACCACGGTTTTGCCCAGCGCGCAGACATTCAGCACGCGGCCGCCATTCGCCACAATTTTTCCATGCTCGCTTTTTGTCCCGGCGTGGAAAATCTGCACGCCTTCGACTTGGCTCCCCGCGTCGAGCCCTTCGATCACGCTGCCTTTGCCATAGCTGCCCGGATAACCATTCGTCGCCATCACCACGGTGAGCGCGGCCTCGCCGTACCAGCGCAGATCGAAATTCTTCAATTGCCCGTCACGCGAAGCGATCAACGCCGGCACGAGGTCCGACATCAGCCGCAGCATCAGCACCTGGCATTCTGGATCGCCGAAGCGGACGTTGTATTCGATGAGCTGCGGGCCGTCCTTGGTGATCATTAATCCTGCGAACAACACGCCCTTGTACGGCCCGCCCATGTTCTTCATCGCCCGCACCGTCGGCATGATGATCGCGTCCATCACGTGCTTGTTCAATTCCGCCGTCATGATCGGCGCCGGCGAATAGGCGCCCATGCCGCCGGTGTTCGGCCCCTTGTCGCCGTCAAAGGCGCGCTTGTGGTCCTGCGCCGAGGCAAGCGTGATGGCAGTCTCGCCGTCGCACAGCGCAAAGAACGAAGCCTCCTCGCCGACAAGGTACTCCTCAATGACGATCTCCCAGGCGCGCTCGCCAAGCCCGCCGGTAAACATCATGTCGATCGCGGCTTCCGCTTCGGCGATCGTCTCCGCCACGACGACGCCCTTGCCGGCAGCGAGTCCGTCGGCCTTGACCACGATCGGGGCACCTTTTTTGCGCACGTAAGCCTTGGCTGCGTCGGCGCCCTTGAAGCGCTCGTAAGCCGCGGTCGGGATCTTGTTAGCCTTGCACAGGTCCTTGGTGAAGCCTTTGGAGCCTTCCAGCCGCGCCGCCCACTTGCTAGGACCGAACGCCTTGATGCCGGCTGCTTCCAGGTCATCGACAATGCCGGCGCAGAGCGGCGCCTCCGGCCCGACGACGACGAAATCGATTTTGGTTTGCTTGCAGAATGCGATCACCGCCTTGTGGTCGGCGAGATAGAGCGCGACGCACTTGGCCTCTTGCGCGATGCCGGCATTGCCCGGCGCGCAATAAAGCCTTTCGGCGAGCGGGCTCGCCGCCATCTTCCAGGCCAGCGCATGCTCGCGTCCGCCGGAACCGAGGATGAGGATGTTCATGCGCTGTCAGAACGACCTTTATGGGGTGAACTCCGGTTGGTGTAGCATCTCCCCTCGGCCCCGCAAGAGATTCGCCCTGTGACCGACGCTGGTCTCAACAACGTTGTGGAATGGACCGTCACCGAACTGTCGGCGGCGCTCAAGCGCACGGTCGAGGATGCTTACGGCTATGTGCGGGTGCGCGGCGAGGTGTCAGGCTTCAAGGGCGCTTCCCCGTCCGGCCACGTCTATTTCCGTCTCAAGGACGAAAAGGCGGTGCTGGAGGCGGTGATCTGGAAGGGCGTGTTCGGCCGCATGCGCATCAAGCCGGAGGAGGGGCTCGATGTGATCGCCTCCGGCAAGCTCACCACCTTTGCCGGCTCGTCCAAATACCAGATCGTCGTCGAGGCGCTGGAGCCCGCCGGCGTCGGCGCGCTGATGAAGCTGCTCGAAGAGCGCAAGAAGAAGCTCGCCGCCGAGGGCCTTTTCGACGAGGCGCGCAAGCAGCTGCTGCCATTTCTGCCGGACGTGATTGGCGTCGTCACATCTCCAACTGGGGCCGTGATCCGCGACATCCTGCATCGTCTCGCCGACCGTTTTCCCCGCCGCGTGCTGGTGTGGCCGGTTCGCGTGCAGGGCGAGGCCTCCGCCGCCGAGGTGGCCAACGCCATCAAGGGCTTCAACGTGCTGCCCGCGCGCGGTCCGTTGCCGCGGCCGGATCTCATCATCGTCGCGCGCGGCGGTGGCTCGCTGGAGGATCTGTGGTCGTTCAACGAGGAAATCGTGGTGCGTGCGGCGGCCGACAGCATGATCCCGCTCATCTCCGCGGTCGGCCACGAGACCGACATCACGCTCATCGACTTTGCCTCCGACCGCCGCGCGCCAACGCCCACCGCCGCCGCGGAAATGGCGGTGCCGGTCCGCGCCGAACTGCTGGCCGAAATCGCCGCTCTCTCGGCGCGGCAGATCGGTTCGTGGCAGCGCGGCATGGACGTGCGGCGCACCGAGCTGCGTGCCGCCGCGCGATCGCTGCCGGCTCGCGACGAATTACTCGCCGAACCGCGCCAGCGCCTCGACACGCTGGCGAAACGTCTGCCGCGCGCCCTGCACGCCAACGCGCAACTACATCGCACGCATCTGACGCGCGCCGCCGCGCGCCTGACGCCGCGACTGCTGAACCTGCGGCTGGCCCGCTCCAGTGAAATCGTCGTCGCGCTAGGCCAACGCAGCAAGCGGGCGCGCGACAACTATCTGCAACGACGCGGCGACCGCCTTCGTAGCGCCGGGCAATTGCTCGCCGCCTTCTCCTACCGCGGCGTCCTCGCGAGGGGGTTTGCTCTTGTCCGCGACGGCGAAGGCCGTCCGCTGCGCTTGGCCGCAGCGGTTGCGGCGGGCGCCCAACTCGACATCGAGTTTTCCGACGGACGCGTCGGCGCGGTGGCGGACGGCGAGCGCGCGGCGCAAAGCTCGGCGGCCAAGCCAAAACCGCGCCCGCGTGGCGATTCCGGCGGGCAATCCGGCGGTCAAGGCAGTCTGTTCGGGGCTTGAGCCTAATCCTTGGGCATCGCCGGCTTTTAGGGTTTCGCAAGCGGCGGCGAAGGACTATCTTAAGGCTCGTCCCGAACCGGTTTGGAGGCCGCCTTTGCTCAACCGTTTTGATCGCGCCCTGCCGATGAATGGCGAGGCCGAGGTCAGGTACCTCGACGGCGATTTTCGTGTGGTGCGCCCCGGTGCCTTCGTGCGCTGCGCGGTCACCGGCGTGCCGATCCCGCTTGAGGAACTCAAATACTGGAGTGTCGGCCGCCAGGAGGCCTACGCCACCCCGGAAGCGGTCATCGAACGCTATCGCGAGCGCGTCGGCTAACGCGCCTTCGCCAGCAGCGCCTTCAACGCGCCCATTTCAGAAATTTCAAGCGTCACCGGCAGCACGTGCGCGCGTTCGGCGAGCGCTGCCAGTGCCGGATCGCCGGTCATGCGCGCGTGATCCTTCTCGGTGGTGAGCAGTTCGAGGCCGTCATGCTCGGCCTGCATCACCAGATCCGCCGCCTCTTCGGCGCTGAAGCGATGGTGATCGGCGAACGCCAGGTGCCGTGCCGCGTTGATGCCGGCAGCGGCGGCGGTCGCGAAAAACTTGTCCGGGTCGCCGATGCCGGCAAAGGCGAGCACCCGTTTGCCGGCGAGCGCGGTCACCGCCGCGGGATCGGCGACGAACCTGGCGTGCCACACCGGTTTTCCCCGCGCTCTAGCGGCGGCGATGACATTTGCCGCCCCGGACACCTCACCAACCACCAGCAACGCGTCCGTACGCGCCAGTTGCGCCTCAAGCGGCGCGCGCAAGGGTCCGGCCGGAAACACCATGCCGTTGCCGATGCCGCGGCGTCCGTCGATCACGGCGATACTGACGTCCTTGGCGAGTGAAGGATTCTGCAAGCCGTCGTCCATCAGCACCACGCCGGCGCCGGCGGCAGCAGCGGCCTTGGCGCCCGCCACGCGGTCGCGCGAAACGATTGGCGGCGCCACGCGCGCCAGCAAAAGCGCCTCATCGCCGACCTGGCTAGCGTGATCCACGTGCGCGTCGACCTGCTTCGGCCCGGCGACGCGGCCGCCATAGCCGCGGCTCAGGCAAAAAACGCGGCTGCCCGCGTCCTGCAATATCCTGGCAATCATCATGACCGCCGGCGTCTTGCCGCTGCCGCCGAGGGTGAAATTGCCGACGCAGATGACCGGCACGCCCACGCGCGCGCCGGCTTTCGCCATCCGCCGCGCGGCCATGCCGCCGTAAACGACGCCGACGGGCGCCAGCAGGGCCGCTTTGAGGCCCGGCTTGCGCCACCAGAAGCGCGGCTCACGCACGGGCGCGCTCGCTGATTTGCAGTTGCGTCAGATAAGGTTCGAGGAATTGCAGCGTGCGCTCCAGCGCGCCGCTTTGCGCTTCCACCGTCGCCCGCGCGTTTTCCGCGATATGCGCGCGCGCCTGCGGATAGGTGAGCAGTTTGCCGATGGCGCCGGTGAGCCGGCCGGCGTCGGCCACCGGTTCGGCGCCATGCGCGGCATCAAGCGCGGCATAGATCTCGGCGAAATTTGCCACATGCGGGCCGTGCAGAATCGCGGCGCCGAGTTTCGCCGCCTCGATCGGATTCTGCCCGCCACGCGGGACCAACGAGCCGCCGATGAACACGATTGGCGCCAAGCGGTAGATCAGGCCGAGCTCGCCCATGGTGTCGGCGACATAAATCTCGGTGCCGGCGTTCGGCAACTCGTTGTAGGAGCGCACCGCGGTTTTCAGCGCCGCCGCGCCGGCAATCTGGGCGATGCCGACGCCACGCTCGGGATGACGCGGTGCGATCAGCGTCAAAAGGCCGGGGAAATTCTTGCGCAGGCGACTGTGTGTCTCGATGATCGCCGCTTCCTCGCCCGCGTGGGTGGACGCCGCGGCGATCACCAGGCGACCGGCGATGGCCTTGCGCAGCGCTTCTAGCGCGCGCGCATCGGCGGGCGGTGCCGGTACATCGAGTTTGAGATTGCCGCTGGTGACGACGCGTGGCGCTCCCAGTTCGGAAAAGCGCGCGCCGTCGGCCGGCGTGCGAGCCAGACACAGATCGAGCCGGCCGAGTAGATTGGCGATCGTGTTGGGCAGCCGCTGCCAGCGCTGGAACGAGGCCTCCGACAAGCGCCCGTTCACCAGGATGAGCGGCACGCCGCGCCGTGCCGTCTCGATCATCAGGTTCGGCCATAGATCCTGTTCGACGAACAGCGCCAGCCCGGGCCGCCAGTGCTCCATGAAGCGGCGCACGAAGCGCGGCGCATCGAGCGGCACGAATTGGTGGATGACGTCCGCCGGCAGCCGCTGCTCGGCGAGGTCGCCGGAGGTGACGGTTCCCGACGTCACCAGCACGCCAATGCCGCGCGCGCGCAGCCGTTCGATTAGCGGCAGCACGCTGACGATTTCGCCGACGCTTGCTCCATGCACCCAGACCAGCGCGCCGGGCGGACGGCGTATGCCGCTTTCGCCGCGCCGCTCGCCGAGCCGGGCGCCGGGCTCCTTGCCGCGGCGGAGCCGCCGCGCCAGAATCAACGGCGCCAATGGTGTCGCCATCGCCGACAACAGCCGGTAGGCGCGCAGCGCTGCCGGCATCGGCTCTTTCACGTTGGTGCTCCGGCAAGCCCGTCGGCGATCGCGTAAGCGCGCGCGGTCGCCCGGTTGAGTTCATTCTCGACTTTCATTCTTGCGGCTTCCAGCGCCGCGGCGTCGGCGTCGCGGGGAACGAAAATCGGCTCGCCCGCCACCATGGCGATGCGGCCAAATGGCAGATTGATGGCGGTGCGGTCCCAGTTGTTCAGCTCGATGCGGTGCTGCGTCGCCAGCGCCGCCGGATAGATCGGCCGTCCGGAATGCTGCGCCAGCTTGACGACGCCAAGACCGGCGACACGCGCGACCTTGGGCACGTCGGCGGTGAGCGCGACATTGTAGCCCTGTTCGAGCGCCTCGAGCATTTCGCCGAACGCGGCGGCACCGCCCTTGCGATGGAATTCGCCGTTATGCGCGCCGGAGCCGCGGATGGTGCCGATGCCCAGCCGCTCGGCGGCGCGCGCATTGAGTTCGCCGTCGCGATGACGCGAGATCAGCACCTTGACGCGATGGCCTTGTTCCTCGCGCTTGATGAACGGCGCCATCAAATGCTGGCCGTGCCACATGGCGATGATCGTCGGCATGTCAACGGTGTCGTAGATCGTGGCCGGCTCTATGATCGGCCGCGTCGTGCTCCAGACTAGGCGCAGATACGACGCGGCCACCGCGCCGGCGGCGTCCTGGAAGGCCGATGAAGCCACCAAACGCTTGAGTGTTTTCATCGTCCCCCAGACATCAGCGCACCGGCACGTTGCCTGCGTCAGGATCGAGCAGGCGGTGCAGGTGAACGATGAAATAACGCGCATGCGCGTTGTCGACGCTCTGGTGCGCCTTCGCCCTCCAGGCGACATAGGCGCTTGCGTAGTTCGGGTATAGGCCGACGATTTCGACGCTGTTGAGGTCCTTGAATTCGCTGCCGTCGAGCTCGGCGAGCTCGCCGCCCAGCACCAGATGCAGCAGTTGCTTTCCAGGTCCCTTTGCGGACATGGCTTGATCCTTCGAGAAAGTCCCGGCGGCGGCCTGTAGCTTGATACGATGGGCTAGATTTAGCGGCAGAAGCCGATTTTATGCAAACTCGCTGTGGCGGTCGTGCACGAGCTTGAGCAGCGTTCCGTGGCGGGCAGGGCCGGCGGCAACCAGAGCGCCGTGCATGATATGCGGCCGATTATAAGCCAGCGGTTTGCCGGCAAAATCGGTCATCACGCCGCCGGCCTCGTGCACCAAAAGGTCGGCGGCCGCGATATCCCAGTCGTGACTGCCGGGCGAAGCGAGCGCGGCGTCGAGGTTTCCCTGTGCCACGCGGGCGAGCCGTAATGCGAGCGAATGGACCTTGGGCCGCGGCTGGAGCTCCGGATGAATGGCGGCAAGCCGATTGAGGTAGCGCTTGGGTCCAGCCAGGCTCGCGCCGGCCAGGTTCTGGCCGGCGCTGACGCGGACCGGCTTGCCGTTCAATGTGATGCCGTGGCCGCGTGCGGCAAGAAACATCTCATCGGTCACCGGCGCGAAGAGTGCGGCAAAATGCGGCCGGCCGTTTTCGACCAGCGCCACGGAAACCGTCCAGTCGGGAAAGCCGGCAAGAAAGGCGCGCGTGCCGTCGATCGGATCGACGATCCACACGCGCTGCTGCGTGCGCCCCGCCGGGACGTCCTCTGTTTCCTCCGACAGCCAGCCGGCGTCGGGCGCGAGCGCGGAAAGCCGCGCGCGCAGAAAATTATCGACCGCGATGTCGGCGTCACTGACTGGAGAATTGTCGTCGCCCTTGGTCCAGCGCTTGTAATCGCCACGCGAGGTGTGCAGCGCGAGCGCGCCCGCCTCGCGCACCACGGTTTTGAGGCCGGACAGTGCAGCGGTATCACTGGCCGGCAACGGTCAGGCCCTCCAGGCGCAGCGTCGGCGCATTGGTGCCGTAGCGGAACTCAAGATCGCTGGCGGGCGTGAGGTTGCGGAAAATATCGAGGAGATGCCCGGCGATTGTGACTTCGCTGACCGGATAAGTGCCCTTGCCGTTCTCGATCCAGAAGCCGGAGGCGCCGCGGCTGTAGTCGCCGGTAATCATGTTGGCGCCCATGCCGATCAGGTCGGTGACGTAGAAGCCGTCCTTGATGTCGGCGATCAATTCGTCGGGCGTGAGCTTGCCCGCCTCCATATGCAGATTGCTCGGCCCCGGCGACGGCGTCGACGATGGCCCGCGCTGGGCGTGGCCGGTGGTCACGAGATTAAGCTCGCGCGCCGTGGCGCAATCGAGCAGCCAGGAGCGCAAGGCTCCGTCATCGATGAGCGCAAGCCGCCTGCCGGCGACCCCCTCGTCGTCGAACGGACGCGAGCGCTGCCCGCGTTTGCGCAGCGGGTCGTCGATGATGCGGATACCGTCGGCGAATATTTTCTGCCCCATCTTGTCGCGCAGGAAGCTGGTCTTGCGCGCTACCGCAGCGCCGTTGGCAGCGGTGGCCAGATGCCCGACCATCGTGCCGGCAATGCGCCGGTCGAACACCACCGGCACCTTGCGCGTCGTCACCTTGCGCGGATTGATCCGCTTGACGGCGCGCTCGCCGGCGGTACGGCCGATTTTTTCCGGGCTTTCCAGATCGGCCGCATGCAGCGTGGAGGAATAGTCGTAATCGCGTTCCATGCCGGTGCCCTCACCGGCGATCGCGGTCATCGCCAGCGTGTGACGTGAGCCGAGATAGGCGCCGTGAAAACCGTGGCTGGTGACCAGCACCATGCCGCCGATACCGGCCGATGCGGAAGCGCCGCCCGACTTGGCGACGCCCTTGACGGCGAGCCCCGCGTTTTCCGCGGCGCGTGCCGTCGCTTCCAGTTGCGGCAACCGTCGGCAAGTCCGGATCGATGCAGTCGAGATCGGGAAAATCATGCGCCAGCAGGCTCGCGTCGGCGAGCCCGGCGAACTTGTCCTCCGGCGCGACGCGCGCCATCGCGACCGCGCGTTCGGCCAGCTGCTTGGTGCCGTCGGCGGCGAGATCGTTGGTGGACACGACCGCCTGGCGGCGGCCGACCAGCACGCGCAGGCCGAGATCGTCTCGCTCGGAGCGTTCGCTTTCCTCCACGGCGCCGTCGCGCACCTCGACCGACAGCGAAATCGAGCGCACCGCCACCGCGTCGGCGGCGTCGGCGCCGGCCGAGCGGGCGGCCTTCACCAGGCGCTCGGCGCGCTCGGCGAGGGCGGTCTGATCGAACAGCGACGAGGAGGGGGCGCGCATGGAGGGTAAATGGTTTCTGCTATTGCCGATGCACAGGTGGCGCTTGTTCGCGCAGGTTCAACCGGCGTTTTCGACAATTTGCCGATGCCGCGGCAACACCTCGTCAATCATGCTTTGCAACGCCGCGTCAATCATGGAAGCGCGAAGCGCCGACGCAACGCCCGGTTAACCCCGAAACTTAAGCGAAATCGGACGCCTTTCCGCCATGATCCGCGCGCGACCGGACGCATAAGCCCGGCGCTGGGAGAGTTTGAGGCGTCAAATGCGAAGTGGCGGATGCCCCGCCGGGTCGAGCCGCGCGTTGCGGCTCGACCCGTTCGCCCTGCCGGCGTGCTTTCGCGGCGAGCGATGCCGCGGCCGACGAGCGGGTGCGGCACGTCGAACTGCATCGCGAGCGCGTGGTGGTGCGGCGCTCTTTGCGCGGCATGCGCATGGCGCTCAACATACCGGTGTCGGCGTTTTGCCGGAATTTCGCTGCGATTGATCCCGGTGAGGGCGAAGCGCGGCGCGCGTCGCCGTCACGCTCGAGCACAGGGATCCGACGCTGGCGCTGCCGCTGTTCATTTCCGACGAAACCGACGACGCCACGGCCGAATGGCGCGTCTGGGCGAACGTGCTCGGCCTGCCGATGCTGGTCCGAAGACGATGGCGCGCTTGCGCGAAGCCTTTACCCGCATGGGCGGCGTTGCGTGTCGACCGCATTCGGCCGCGCCGCCGCCGCCGCAACGCCTGTACAAGCGGCGCCCGTCGATCCTGATGCGCCGCGTTGTCGCCGCCTTACCGGCGCGACGCCGATCTATCAGGGCGAACGCGAGATCATCGCGCGGAACTAGGCAATAACCGCTTTTGATTTGATTTTGCCGTCGTCCCCGCGAAAGCTGGGGCCCAATAAACGCAGACAGGTCGGTAATTACTGGATGCCCGCCTTCGCGGGCATGACACAGGCGCTCTACTTGCAGCGTTGCAGCTTCAGCGTGGCGCCGTGCTGCATGTCCATCTCGACATGGTCGGCGTCGACCTTGCGCAGCGTGTAATTGACGTGCGCATTGGTGATCTGGCCGGTGGTGAATGCATCGACGACGCGATAAAGCGAGCGCGCGACCGTCGTCACCGGCGCGGTTGCGGTAGGTCGGCACGCCGCCTTTGCTGTCGGTGCGCTGGTCGCCGTTGAAGGCGATGACGCGCAATTTGCTGCAATCGACAACAGTCTTTGACGGCGGCGCGCCCACGCCCCACTTGCCGGTGACCGGATAGGTTCCGGCCAGCGCCGGCGCGGCGACGGAGATCAAAGCGCGGCGAGAATCGTTGGTGCGCATCCCGTAAAACTGGCACCACGGCATGCAAAGCAAGGGCAGGCGTCGGCGAATGCTTAACGAACGGCAAGATTAATCAATTCAATTGTCGACGCTCCGGCCTTGCCGTAGCCCCCCGCCGTCGGTGTCTGGATAATGACGGCTTCGCCGGCGTCGATCGTGGTTTCGTCGCAGCCTTGCAGTTTTTCCACCTGGCCGTTCTTGCGCCGCACCGAATTCTCGCCGACCTGGCCCGCTCCGCCGCCGGCCAGACCCGGGCGGCGGCACGCGGCGGTGGCCCGACAAAATCGTGCAGTCCATCTTTTCCAGGAAGCGGATGGTGCGGCGGATGCCGTCGCCGGCGTGCCACTTGCCGCTTGCCGCCGGAATCCTTGCGGATGTGGAAATCCTCCAGCACGCACCGGATAGCGGAATTCCAGCACCTCCGGATCGGTCAGCCGCGTGTTGGTCATGTGCGTGTGCACGGCGTCGGTGCCGTCGAAGCCCGGGCCGGCGGGCGAGCCGGAGCAGATCGTCTCGTAATACTGGTATTTCTTGTTGCCGAAATTGAGATTGTTCATGGTGCCCTGCGCCGCGGCGAGCGCGCCGAGCGCGAGGAACAGGCAGTTGGTCACCGCCTGCGAGGTCTCCACGTTGCCGGCGACGACGGCGGCCGGATATTCCGGCGTCAGCATCGACTTCGGCGGCACCACGATGTTGATCGGCCGCAGGCAGCCGGCATTCATCGGGATGTCGTCGTCGACCATGACGCGGAACACGTAAAGCACCGCGGCGCGCGTCACCGGCTCCGGCGCGTTGAAGTTGGTCGGCTGCTGCGGGCGAGGTGCCGGTGAAATCGACGGTTGCCTCACGCTTTTTCTTGTCGACCGTGATCTTCACCTTGATCACGGTGCCCTGGTCCATGGCGTAGGAATATTCGGCGTCGTGCACCCGGTCGATGACGCGGCGCACGCTTTCCGCGGCATTGTCCTGCACGTGCTGCATGTAGGCGCGCACCACCGGCAGAGTGAACTGCTCGACCATCTTGCGCAGCTCGGCGACGCCCTTTTCGTTGGCGGCGATCTGTGCCTTGAGGTCGTTGACGTTCTGCACCGGATTACGCGCCGGATATTTGGCGCCGGTCAGAACCCGCCATCAACTCCTTCTCGCGGAAGCGGCCGCGGTCGACCAGCTTGAAATTGTCCATGTAGACGCCTTCCTGCTCGATGGTCGTGGCGTTGGGCGACATCGAGCCGGGCGAAATGCCGCCGACATCGGCGTGATGTCCGCGCGAGGCGACCCAGAACAGGATCGATTTCCTTCTTGTCGTCGAACACCGGCGTGCACACGGTGATGTCGGGCAGATGCGTGCCGCCGTTATAGGGCGCGTTGATGGCGTAGACGTCGCCGGGCGCAATTTTCCCGGCGTTGTCGCGGATGATGGTCTCGACCGAGCGGTCCATGGAGCCGAAATGCACCGGCATGTGCGGCGCGTTGGCGACTAGCGTGCCGTCATGCGCGAAGCACGCGCAGGAGAAATCGAGCCGCTCCTTGATATTGACCGAATACGCGGTGTTTTGCAGCGACACACCCATCTGCTCGGCGATCGACATGAAAAGATTATTGAACACTTCCAGCATCACCGGGTCGGCATGGGTGCCGATGGCGTGCACGCGCTTGAGCTTCACCGCGCGCGTGAGCACCAGATGATCTTTCCGCGTCACCTCGGCCTGCCACCCCGGCTCGATGACGATGGTCTGGTGTGGCTCGATGATGATGGCCGCGCCCATCACCTTGCTGCCGATTTTAAGCTGGTCGCGGGTGTAGACGTTGGCGTCGTGCCATTCACCGGCAGAGAAGAACTGCGTCTTGCGCGCGGGGGCGGGGAGCCGGCCGCGCGACAGCTTGCCGGACTTCTCCTTGAACTTGGCGCCACCGCCGACCGCTTCGACGGAGACGGCCTCAACCACGATCTGCTTCGTCCGGTCGATGAAGCCGAAGCGCGCCTTGTGCGCTTTTTGAAATGACCGTTTCATCGCGGCGAGCGTGCCGGCATTGACGATCAGCGCCGTATCGGTGCCGGCGTAGCGGATATGCGCGCGCACGATCACCCTGATCTTGCCTGCTGACACGCCTTGCCCGGCGACTTCCTTTTTCGTCGCTGTGCCCAGCCGCTTCGCCGTGCGCCGCAGCGCCGCGAGTGCCTTTGCCCCGAACGGTAGTTCGATTGCCTGCTGGCGCGTGGCGCGGATGTTGGCAAGCCCCATGCCGTAGGCCGAAAGCAGCGACGAAAACGGGTGGATCAACACCTTGGTCATGCCCAGCGCGTCGGCGACCAGGCAGGCGTGCTGGCCGCCGGCGCCGCCGAAACAGTTGAGCGCGTAGCGCGTGACGTCATAGCCGCGCTGCACGGAAATCTTCTTGATCGCGTTTGCCATGTTCTCGACGGCGATCTTGATGAAGCCGTCGGCGATCTCTTCTACCTTGCGCCCGCCGCCAACCTCCTGCGCCAGATTGGTGAAGGCGTTGCGCACCGCATGCGCATCGAGCGGCAAATTTTGCGTCGGCCCGAAAATTTTCGGGAAGAAATCGGGGATCAGCTTGCCGGTCATCACATTGGCGTCGGTGACGGCGAGGGGCCCGTTGCGGCGGTAGCACTTCGGCCCCGGATTGGCGCCTGCCGAATCCGGCCCGACGCGGAAGCGGGCGCCGTCGAAATGCAGGACGGAGCCGCCGCCGGCGGCGACGGTGTGGATGAGCATCATCGGCGCGCGCATGCGCACGCCCGCCACTTCCGTCTCGAAGGCGCGTTCGTATTCGCCGTCGAAATGCGACACGTCGGTCGAGGTGCCGCCCATGTCGAAGCCGATCAGCTGCTTAAAGCCAGCCTCGTGCCCGGTCTGGGCCATGCCGACGACACCGCCGGCGGGCCCGGAGAGAATGGCATCCTTGCCCTGAAACAGTTCGGCGGCGGTCAAGCCGCCCGACGACATCATAAACATCAGCCGCGCCTTGGAGCGCCTGGCGTCGAGGTCCATGTCCACCTGCGCCACATAGCGGCGCAAAATCGGCGAGAGATACGCATCGACCACGGTGGTGTCGCCGCGGCCGACCAGCTTGATCAGCGGCGAGACTTCGTGGCTGACCGACACCTGGGCGAAGCCGAGCTCGCGCGCGAGCGCGGCGACGCGCTTCTCATGTTCGGGAAAACGATAGGCGTGCATGAACACGATGGCGACGGCGACAATGCCGTCGACTTTGGCCGTTTCCAGATCACACCGCACCGCTGCGAGATCGGGCACGCGCTCCATGGTGCCGTCGGCGCGCACGCGCTCGTCCACTTCGGCGACGCGCTCAAACAGCATGTCGGGCTTGATGATGTGGCGGGCGAAAATCTTCGGCCGTGCCTGATAGCCAATCTTCAGCGCGTCGCGGAAACCCTTGGTAATGACCAGTAGTGTGCGGTCGCCCTTGCGCTCGAGCAGCGCGTTGGTGGCGACGGTGGTGCCCATCTTCACCGCGCCGACGCGGCCGGCCAGAATCGGCTCGCCGCCCTTCAAGCCGAGCAGGTCGCGGATGCCCTGCACGGCGGCATCGGCATAGGCTTCGGGATTCTCGGAGAGCAGCTTGTGCGCGGTCAGCGTGCCGTCCGGCCGCCGCCCGACGATATCGGTGAATGTGCCGCCGCGGTCGATCCAGAATTCCCAGTTACTCATCTAACTCTCTGTTATCATGCAATATTGTGTCTTCACATAACATTGACAAGACACAAAATAGGCTGATGTCTCAAGAGGTTGCACCAACGCGATTTTGGATTTTTTCACAAAACATTGACAACGGCAAAACCAGATTCCGAAAGAAGACTTGCCCTGCAATTACCACGAAAATGCCGTGTAAGCCTTGGGAGCTTGAAACTCCGCCACAACTTCCATCCCCTCTTCCAAGTGACGGGCTTTACAAAAGAACAGACTATCACGGTCTAAAGACGGTTTCGACATTGGCGCCTTCAATCCATGTTCTCAAATACTTGCACCGCTCATCGTCGGCTATCGGACGAGTATCGCTGCCTGTTGGTAAGCATCTTGAAGAACTTTTGCAACGGACCAAAATTTCCGCATCTCTCAGAATCATCTGAACGCGATTGCCCTGCGGCTCAATCAACGTCCGCGAAAGACCTTGGGCTTCGAAACGCCAGCCGATAGACTACAAGCGGTGTTGCACTGATCGGTTGAACCGACACCCCGAAAGCGAACATTTGTAGTCCACTATTCAATGTCTGCTGTGTGCCATTCGCCGACAAAACACGGGCACGCAGCGACATATTAGTTGGTGAACGATGTGGCATCGACGGTTTAGCATCGATCAGAACGGAGAACTGACACGCCAGAAAACGTACAGTAAATTACAAGCCAACATTGACGGAGCCTATCTATGAAAAAATTCCTTGCTTTATACCTCGCACCTGCATCGGTGATCGAGGACTGGAAGAAGACCGACCCTGATAAAAGGAAGGTCGCCGAGGAAAAAATGAGAAGCGATTGGAATAAATGGATGGGCGAGCATACCCAGATGATCACTGACACAGCGGTTGGCGGAAAAACTAAGTGCGTCTCATCAAGCGGAACTTCTGACACCAAAAACGACATCATGTTGTACTCGTTCGTAGAGGCTGAGTCGCATGAAGCGGCAGCGAAGTCCTTCGAGAACCATCCGCACTTACAAATTCCGCAGGCAGCTATCGAAGTCATGGAAATTCGGCCTATGACCGGCATGTAGCGCAATAGTCCGACTCAAGAGCTCGCTCAAACGACTTCTGCCCACCGGGAATCACGGGATACCCCGGATTTGCGGTTCCTTTTGCTAGATAGCATTATGTATAGTCTTGGGGGTCCCGAGGGCGCACGGGGAGAACGAGCCATGCCGGACTACGTGCAAGCAATCGGTCGTGTTCTGATCTCGGCCGTATTCATCGTTTTCGGATATATCCAGTTCACGCATATTGGCAATTACGTCGCCAATCCGGCGGTCATAAGAGTTGCCGGAATGACCGGTGGCATCCTTTCGCCAGCGGTGATCGCATATCTTGTGGCGACCATCGATCTACTCGGCGGCATATTGATTTTGTTCGGATATCAAACGCGATGGACCGCAATCGTTCTCATTGTGTTTGTGGTGCTAACGCTATTACTCGTGCACACCTTCTGGACGATGGAAGGCCCGGCCCGTGCGGCCAATCAAGCGCACTTCTACAAGAATCTCGCTTTAATCGGCGGTCTGTTGTTCCTTATTGTGCAAGGACCAGGGCGGTGTTCGCTGGACCACCGTTTCTCGAGGAAATGAGGCTGGCCCAACACAATGGGCATGGCACCGTTTCACTAGGCAGTTAGCCTGAACTATCGGATCAGGCATTTACGATTATTGCGGCAGCAATCGTGGGGGCTCGCGATGAAAATGACTAGGTCACGGGAAATTGTGAGCCGGATTTACTACGAAGTGCACGCGGCTCTCTGGGCGGGATTGGCGGCTTTCCTTATTTTTTTCGTAGTGTTTATCGTGCCTAAGCTTTCAGAAGTTCGTGCTAGGGCTGAGAGTCAGCGAATTCTTGACATCGCGGCGGAGCATAATTTCTGTTGCGATAAATGGCGCATGGGCGCGGGGACGAAGGGGCACGCTCAGTGTATTCGAGACCTTCGGGAGTTTCGCGCAACTGTCGAAAAGCGCATTGCGGATGAAATGAGTTTTTAAAGCCGGATCAAGTGAACGTTTTTCGGATCAAGATGTCGTTTATGGGTCTTGGCTGTGTAAAAACTCGAACGTCGGCCACACGCATAGGATATTTTTGTAGAGATCGCGCGCTATGAAAACTAATAATGCTGAGGAACAATGGCCGGATGCCCCGCTGAAGAATTTTATTTTTTACATTTCTCCTATGTATGAGTTTTGACACACCCAGGGTCATTCACGTCATAGCCATCCGGCTTTCAGGCGACGCTTTGTCCGTTGTTAGTCCGATAGCGACCGTCGTCGCTGCATTGCCGCGAACGTCGCTAAGTGCCATGTGTGGACGGCTCCGGAGCCGTCCACACATGGCACTTAACGGACAAGCCGACCGAGCCGGGCCTTGTCGCCTATTGGAGCAACAGCGGACAAAAATCCACGCCGGGCCTCAACGACTAGGTCGCGAATGACCCAAAGCGGACGAAGCGGACGAAATAACCAAAAAATAAAGCGACAACAGGTGACCCAAAGCGACACGCGAGCTTGGCATGTTCGGATTGGCGACATCGATTGACGCGCGCGGCCTCTCACCGCACCATCCGCATCACATCGCAGCGCGCAGCATCTGGCGCCCCTCACAGCATCTACGCTGAAAGGACGGCCATGGACAAAAGACCGACTATCAAATGGCAAGACACGCCGCAGGCGCATGATTATCCGGCAGCCGAATCATATTTGAGCCTGATCATTGGACGACAGGCGGCAAAGGGCGCGGCCAGGAAGTTGAAGCGCGCGGCGATATCAATGTTTGCCGCGAAGGACATATTCAGAGCGTCTAGATTGTCGCTGCTTGGCGTTGGCAACGGGCACGTTGACAGAGATCGCGCAAAAATCATTCAGCAAGAAAAGATATCACCGCTCTTACTTTACGTCGACAAACGTAGCGGCACTCTGATGATCGCCGACGGCTATCATCGTCTTTGCGCGGTCTACACATTTGACGAGGACGCCATGATTCCTTGTAAGATCGTAGAGTAGATCAATGCCTACCAACCTTTCGGTAATGGCACATCGCGCCCTTCGCCGCGCCGCAAAATCTAGGACGCTATCGGACTAACAACGGACATCGAGCGGGACGGGCGCTGGATCGCCCAGTCGCGATTGACCCAAAGCGTACATTGGCCCCGACGCCTTCCAGTGCGCGTACAGATTGATACAATGTTTCCCTTAGAGCCTCGGAGCGGCGATGAGACGGCGCAATTTTGTAATATTTATTGTCGGCGCAATGATCCTGCTGGCAGTCGCGACCGCAAGTGGAACGTGGCTCGCGGCGCAAGAACAGCCGCCTACCGCCTTTGCCGGAAACAAGGTGGTGCCACTGATCAAGGTAGACTTGACCGGCATTTCGAACCGGCAAGTTATCGCCAATATCTACGAGGTACCCGCTGGCAAGATGGTTCCGCTCCATTTCCATCATGGCGACGAATTTCATTTAGTGCTTTCCGGCGAATGGGCTGCGCAAGTAGAAGGGAAGCCTGATCACATTATGAAGTCTGGCGATGCACAGTATGTGGAGCGCAAGCGGTGGCATGGGGGCAAAGCAATTGGCTCGGTACCTCTCAAGGTGCTTGGCGTAATGATCGTGGATAAGGACAAGCCCATAATTGAAATGAAGCGCTAAAGTGCGCTTTTGGCACAAAGCGGATGATCCCGACGCGCTCACATTTGTTTGCTTTTGGGCGCAAAGCGGACATTCGACAGCAGCCCTTCGATATCCGCTTTTGACGGCCGGTTCACCCGGTCGACGCAACACTCTCTGTCTTGAAGGGAAAGACGGAGCGCTTGACGAAACGTCGAGGGTTTTTTCGAGGCTTCACTGCGGCAGAGAAGCCAGGGGCTTTGGCATCGCTGGCAGTGCGCGCAAGACCTTGGGGTTCAAATCCTAGCAGATAGAATGAGATGGAGTGTTGCGTCGACCGGTTGAATCCACCACCCATAGCAGACATTTCTCTCGCTAGTGCAGCCGACGTCCGGAAGCTGAAGGAACAATTACGCCTGCAGCCATCAGCAATACGCGTGCGGCCTCACGAGCGGCGCGCGCCATCTTTGGATCACCATGGACCAGCGCTTGCGCGACCGCGCCCTCACCAAGGATCATGAGCTGGGTCGCAAGGGCGTCTGGATCGGAAACGTGAACCTGTTTGAGAAGCTTAGGCGACCCGCAGCCTCCAGTAACTCGTCAGACGGATGTGGTTTTCGCTACACACACCGGCCATTGGCAAGTGGGCGGGCCTGGGGATAATCTGCCACGCCCGTATCGCATTGATGTGAAATTGAGGGGCGATCATGTTCGGCAAAAACTCCGTGAGGACGACGAAGTTCTCCCATCGACAGAGGACGATACTCGCATTTATCTGCTTATTCCTGCTGGTGGCGGGATGCTCAAAGTCAGAAGACTCAAAGTCAGAAGCGGCCGCCAAGCTGGAACAACCCGGCTCGAAATCCGAACAGACTAATTCGCGGGTGGACCAATCGACCGCCAAACCCGGGCAATCCGGCTCGACACTTGATACCAGCCGGCTTCCGCGCGTCGCAGGCGCCAAGCAGATTTTAGCCAGCCCCGCGACCACGATTTTTACCACGCCTGACCCGGTCGCGCAGACCGCCGACGCGCTCGACAAAGCCCTCGGCACCGCCGGCTGGCAAAGCTATGTGGCACCCGCGACAGCGCCAGCGAAAGATCCCAACATGCGCATAATGACGCTTAAGAAGGGAACGCAGGCGCTGAGTGTGTTCGTTACCATTGCGCCCGCCGAGAACAACGCCACAAGCGTGCAGTACGCCGTGGTGCCGCTCAAAACCGACCTGCCCTTCAGCAAAGACGCGACGCAGGTCGAATACGCTCCCGATAAGCCGCTACTTATGCTCGTCACGCAGGAATCGCTCGACAAGACCCTGGATTTCTATCGTCAGGAACTCGCCGCGCGCGGCTGGGCGCTGTGGTCGCAAAAACTCAACGCCAAGCAACCGGCGGATGGGCACTCCGGCCTCGTGCATCGCAACGGCGCTTATGCGCAATACGTCAATGACAAGGAACCAACGGTCACGCTTGCGCTTTCGGTGCGGGATGCGGGCGCCGGCAAAAACAAAGTCGAAATCGAGGAATGGCCGATCGCGGTTTTGCAAACCGGAATAGCGATGTCGCCGGCCCCGCAGATCGACGTCAGGCGTCTCCCGCGCCTCGAAGGCGCCGTGGAAGACCCCGCCCGTACATCAACGACGCACTTGAGTTACAACTTTCCCCATTCGCTCGCGGACACCATTGCTGCAACTGAGAGGTCGCTTGCTGCCGACGGTTGGCAAGAATATTTCCGACCTGATGATGAGTCCCACGACACGCTGAAATTCTTCAAGAAGGGTGCGCAGGGATTGACCGTGTCTTTCTACATTCCCAAGCCCACCGAATCCATTGTCGAATACAGCCCTGCCTGGATCTACGTCGATCTGCCGTTTCCCGACGCGGCGACCGATGTCGTGTTCGACAACAACCGGCCGTACTTGAATTGCGTCACCACCGGCACCGTCGACTCCGTTCTGGATTTCTACCAGAAGGAGCTCGGTGCCGAAGGCTGGGTGCCGCTACGGGCAACGCAAGCCGCGGCGCATTGGCCGAGCGTCAAACTCGACGGCAAGGTCTATTTCACGCGCGAAAAGCAGCAGCCGATCCTGCTGTCTTTGCATCGCCGCGATGACGGCAAGATCGCAATTGACATCCGGGTCGCACCGTTTGCGCAGCCGCAAAACCTCGCGGTGGGTAGCGTCTATTACGGCCTGCCAACGCCGAAGTTCGTCAAGACCGCCGGCGGCATCGGAGGAGACCGCGAGCACAAGGCAGAGGCTATGGTGACAGCGGAAATCGGCGCCGTCCTTGCGTTCTATCGGCGCGAACTCACGGCGCGCAACTGGAAAGAGGAGAGCGACGGCGCCGCCGTCACGCCTGATGCGGTGACGATCAAATTCACGTCGCCGGAAGGTCCGGCCGTGCTGAAGCTCGGCCGCAGGTACGACATGACGACCGTCAGCCTCATCCAGCAGCTTCCCAAACCGGCCGTCAGGGTCGAGACCGCTCAAGCTGCGCCCACGGACAAGCCCGCATCCGTCGACGACGCGATGAAGAAGATGCAGGAGATGATGCAGGGCCTTAACCCCGGTGCGAAGCCACCTGCTGCGACTCCGCCGCCCGCTCCTGCGCCAGGAGGCAATGCACCCGCATTGCAAGCCACAACAGACAGCAAGGCGCCGCTGCCGGTGCCGGACACCGCCGATGAGGTCGAATACGATGCCGCCGATGGCCGCCTCGCTTTTTCCAGTGGGTCTCCACTGCAAGCCGTCGCCGAATTTTACCGCTCGGCGATGAAGCAACAAGACTGGGATTCGCGGTCGTCCGTGATCAACAACGCCAACATAGTCGTGCTAAATTTTGCCAAGGCCGGCAAAGCCGTGTCGTTCACGATCATGCGCATGGGCGATAAGACGAACGTCGAAGCGCAAGGGTCCGGCCTGAAAGTCGCGACCGCCAACGCCACGAAAGCCGTCGTGCACGCCAGCACCGACGATCTCGAGGCGGAGGAAAGCGGCGGCCTGCCGCTGCCGAAGCGGCATACCATGAGCGTTGGAGGCACGACTGGATTCCGCCGCGAACTCAACGCCAGCGTCCCGCTCGAACTCGCCGACGTCCTCGGCTTTTACCGCCGTGAGCTCGGCAAGCGGCAATGGAAAGAGGACGGCAAGAGCGCCGTCGTCACGGCGGACAGCGCGAAGATTTTGTATACCTCGCCTGAGGGCCCGGCGGTGCTCAACCTCAGCCGCAAGGACGACGCGACCAGCGTAAACCTCGTGGTGAAAAACCCAGCCGAGGCGGCCAAAGCCGGCGTGGTACCGAAACCGGGCCGCGCGCTCGTCATGCTCGGCAACATCAACGACGCCGCGGCAACGATTACGTTCAACGGCAAGCCGCTCCATGTTGCGGCCGGCGCCGGCACTAAGGGCCCGGACGGCCCGATGCTCGATCTGCCGCCGGGCAAGTACAAGTACTCGATAAAGTTGCCTGGCAAACCGATGCAAAGCGACGCGGTTGAGGTCAGCGCCGACGAAACCTGGGGGTTGATGATCGGCCCCGGCGGCGTTCTCGCGTTGCAAGCTTATTGAGGCCGCGTTGGCGCCGATTTACTCGGTCGCGAATGATACTTTTGAGACGTCCGCAGATGCGACCGCGAAGGCCGAAAAGGCGCACCTCCTGGCGATAGATCAGGATAGCTCCCAGCAGCTCGTTTTCCTTGACCATCGGGACCGCAAGAACAGTTCGGGCGCCGGCGAGCTTGAGGAGTTGCGCTGCGCGAGCATCGGAATCACTAAGCTCTGTCTGGATGTCCGCGATTTGAACCGGTCTGCTATTGGAGCAAGAGCGGACAAAGGCGGCTACGTGGCCTCAACGGCTAGGCCGCGAATGACCCAACAGCGACATTGGCGATGCACTGCGGTCATAGTTTTGATGACGGTTTCGGCCCCTATCGAAGTATTCATTTGTGCCACTAAGATGCCGTCTCCAGCGCTTAGTGACGGGTATAAGGCGGCGTACAGAACAGCGGCGCGAATTTGATGCAATCCCGCCTAATCGGCAATAATTTGAAGTGTGGTCATTTTATCCGATCCAACATAACAGCTTGCACGATTAGATCGCTTTGAATGGCGAGCTCTCTCACTTGTGACCGACGGTTGCCGAAAAATACGCTAGGCGCTGGCCTGCTTGAGGAAGTCTTTGCGAAAGGCTTTGCTCCAGTCCGGGATCGCATTGATCTTCTTATTCTGGAGTAGCACTTCAGCGTGGTGCTGGATGTAAGGATCAAGATCAGCCGGCCAGTTGACCTCGACCTCTACTCGGCTGAGGGCCTTGGCGAAAGTTTCCTTCGACATGGTGTAGCCCTTTGACGCGTAGAACGCGTAGATCGTGTCCGCGACCTTGTCGTAATGACTCTTAAAGTCATTCGCGGCTTCCAGCCAGGCCTTGAGATAGGCCACCACCGTGTCGGGATTCTTGTCGACAAATTCCGGCGTTGCTGCCATGAACACCGGTAACTTGTCGAATGAGTAGAAGTCCTCCAGCGAGTTGGCCAATCCCTCATCTTCGGCGATCGCGTTATAGGGCTCGACATTGACCATGGCGTCCACAGTATTGGCCGCCATAGCAGCGACCATATCGTTCACGTTCATGCGGATTTCCTGATAGTCGCCCTTGTGCAGGCCGGCCTTGGTCGCAATTTGGTCCACGAAGATATTTCCCGTGGACGAGCCGGTCTGGTTTGCGACCTTTTTCCCGCGCAGGTCGGCGACGGTCTTCAATCCCAGCTCTTTACGTCCCATCACGCGCGCGGTTTTTCCGACATATTCGATCTTGGCGATGGCGATCAATCCGCCTTTGGCATTACCGATGATAAACGACGGACCGGCGTAGGTGCCCATGTCGACCTGGCGCGCAACCATCTGCTGCATGGTGAGATTGCCCGATGGCACCGCGAACTCCTCGAACTTGACGCCGTGCTTTTCCAGCAATCCGGAGCGCAACAGATAATAAGTCGGCATGCCCCACATATTGGTTTGGTAACCTTGGCGGATGCTCGCCGCGGCCACGGCAGGCCGTATGCCCAATCCCGCTGTCAATATGCCGGCACCTGCTGCCGCCAATGCGTGGCGACGGGTAACTCCCTTGCCGAATGCTGTCATCGCTTGTCCTCCCTTATGTCCCTGCCTTACCGTTGCCGGCTTTATTTGCCGGCTCGATTGAGCTTGTGCCGTGACCCAGATAACGCAGCAATTCCTTTTGGCACTTGAGGAATTCCACACTGAGCGGATCGCGCGGACGGGGCAGCGGAATCTTGATCTCAGATTTGATCGTTCCCGGATGAGGGGTCATCACCACGACCCGATCCGCCAGATAAACCGCTTCCGCCACGTTGTGAGTAACGTAAATAACGGTCTTGCGTGTTTCCCGCCACACTTCGCCCAGCAGCTGCTGCATGTCATCACGCGTGAATGCATCGAGGGCAGCAAACGGCTCGTCCATAAGCAGCACCGCCGGATTGTACGCTAGCGCGCGGGCGATGGCGACCCGCTGCTGCATGCCTCCCGACAAATGATGTGGGTAGGAATCGGTGAACTTGTCCAGTTTTACCAAGCGCAATTGTTCGCGTGCGATCCGCTCGCGTTCCGGTTTGGCTACGCCCTTCATCTCCAACCCGAAAACGACATTGCCGAGCGCGGTGCGCCACGGAAATAACTGGGCAAAATCCTGGAACACCACGCCACGGTCCATACCGTGACCGGTCACGACTTTACCGCCGATGCGGATTTCGCCCGACGCCGGCGGCAGGAAACCGGCGATGATGTTGAGCAGCGTCGACTTGCCACAACCGGATGGCCCGACAATACAAAGAAATTCGGACGCCTCGATGTTGAAACTTATGTCCTTGACACCGGGCACCTTTCCACCGGGGGTGTCATAGACGAGAGAGACATCACGAACTTCGATGGGCAACATTTTCGTTTGTGCTTTCTTAGCCCTTCGTCACCTGCATCATCCCCCAGCGTAACACGGTGTAGCGTTCGAGCGTGCCGAATACCAAGCGCTCGAACACAAATCCGATGAACCCGATGACCATAATCGACGCCATCATCACATTCGTCTGCAGAAACTCCTTGGCATCAAAGATCAGCCAGCCCAGACCAAAGTCGGAGGCCGCGATCATCTCTGCACCCACCACAGCGATCCACGAGCGCAGAAATGCCTGCCGCATGCCAGTGATGATGAAAGGAAACGCGCCGGGGATAATCACCTTCCAGAACAAGCTTTTCTCATTGGCACCCATGGCGCCGGCCGCGCGCAGCCACAGCGGATTGACTGAACGCACACCCGACCAGGTATTGAACAGCATCGGGAAGGTGGCCGCGTAGAGTACGATCAGGATGGTGGTCAGATTTCCAATGCCAAACCACAGCATAAACAATGGCACGAGCGCGAACGAGGGGATTGGCATCAGCGCGCTCACCAGCGGCAGGAAAAAGTCCTCCACACGCTTGAAGCGCGCCATCAGGATTGCGAGAGGCATGCCGACTGCGATCGCCAACGCAAAGCCAAACAGCACGCGATAGAGGGTGGCGCCGGCGTGCTGCAACATCGTGCCGTCGGCGAGCATGTCGTAGAGTGTAGCTACAACGGTTTGGATCGTTGGCAACAGCACGCGCGGAAATAACCCGCTGTACGAGACAGCCTCGTAGCAGGCCGTCGCCACAACCAGCGTGATGGTGGCGCGCATCGTTGATCGGCGGCTCTGTCCTTCTCTGGTCATGGCGCCATCGAATTCATCATGCCCCAGCGCACCAGGGTGAATTCTTCGATCTTCTGGAACACATATTTCTCCATCACGATGCCGATCGTGGCGATCACCATGATGCCGGCCATCATGGCGTCTGTGTTTAGGAATTCACGCGCGCCGAAGATGAGCCAGCCCAGCCCCCAGGGCACGGCAGCAAACATTTCGACCGCCACCAATATGCGCCATGCCTGCCCCAGGCCGAGTCGGAGGCCGGTGAGAATGTAGGGCAGTGCGCCGGGCAGAATGACATGACGGAACATGTCGCGATTATCGGCGCCCATCGATTGCGCCGAACGCAGCCATATTTCCTTCACCGCTTTCACGCCGGTCCAGCTGTTGTAGATCACCGGGAACATCGACACGAAGGCAACCAGCAGTACGGCGGAGACTTCGCCGGGACCAAACCAGAGCAGGAAAAGCGGCGTGTAGGCGAGGCCGGGGATCGGCGCCAGAACACTCACAAGCGGGAGAAAAATATCTTCAGCCAGCCGCGAGCGGCCCATGAGCACGCCAATGGTGAGCCCGATCGCCGCCGCGAGAGAGAAACCTGAAAGCAGCCGGAGAATGGTGTCGATGGCATGATGGGGCAAGATGCCGGAGATCGTCAGGTCGACCAAAGAGCGCGCAATGTCTTCCAGCGTCGGGAACAGTTTACGCATGAAAATGCCCGAGCGTGCAACGATCTCCCATATCGCGCCCACCACTAGGAACGGAAATACCGTGCGCGCGATCAGCCGCCAACGTTCGGCTGGGCGACTGGGTGTCGGGACGATTGCGACGGTGATTGCGTCTTGCATGGGGCCGCGGGCGTCCTCCGCTCGATCGTCGAACGGCCTCTTGCTGGGCCTTGGCGCCCGAGCCTTCGTCTGAGCGAGCGGCCAAGGATAATGCCGCCCCAAGGCCTTCCACAAGGACGCGCACCCCTAATTGCCGATTTCAGGGGTTAAGTGGAAATATCTTGGTCAAGTACGGATGTCCGCTAATGGCACTTCGCGTCTTTCGCGGTTGGTCTCCGATTTGGTCGCTAACGGAGTAAAGCGGACAAAGGTCGACTTTGGCCCGCGTCAAAAGACGATCAATATGAGGCGTGGTAATGAAGCACGCCATGAAACGCGTGGCTGTATTCGGAAATGCTGGCGGCGGAAAATCGACCTTGGCTCGGCAACTGGCCGAGATCACGGGGCTACCACTTCATATCGTTGACATGCTGCAATTCAGGCGGGGTGGCGCAGCCGTCCCTCATGACGAGTATGTGGCGTCGCACCGGGCGCTGTTAGGACAAGAGACATGGATCATAGACGGCTACGGCGATACCGCTACCGCTTGGGAACGGTTTGGCAGGGCCGACACATTAGTCTACGTCGATTTGCCGCTGCCAATTCACTACTGGCGCGTAACAAGGCGCCTGATCAAAGGCCTGTTCGTTGATCCGGAAGGCTGGCCGAAGGGTAGTCCCCTTTGGAGCAGCACGCTGTCAGGCTACAAGGTCATTCCGCTCTGCCATCGATACATGACGCCCAAGTACCGGCAACTTGTCGCCGATATGGCCGCATCGAAGCGCGTCCATCATCTCAAATCGCCGCGCGCAATGACGGAATTCCTCGATGCCGCCAGAATTGAATGCACGCATAGTTAGTCTGGAATTGGCTAGCATAGCGGACAATCGCGGCACCGCAACAATTTGGTCGCTCTTGGACAAACGCGGACATCGGTCGGCTATCGCAGCCTGATCAACACTCATCGCAGTGAGCTAAAATACGCTTTCATCGGGTCAAAGTAACTCCTTTGCCAACCACCATCGCGAAAGCGTATTTGCCCGTCGGGAACGTTTGTATGTCGAACGGTAATTTGCGTCCCACTTGATACCGGCTTTAATCGCACTTCAATAAATGAATCACCGTCGTCCCTCGCAAAGCGAGTGGTCCGCCAAGTTTGAACGATTCGACTAGGGCGTTCGAGTTCCAAATTACGGCCAGTTATAAATTTATCCCAAACGGTGAACGCTGCACTTGGCGTGGCAGTGATAGTCGCCGGCTTCCCGCCAGTGATTTTTTCGTGGCCTACGCTGTCAAGCCAAGCGTCATAAATCTCTTGCGGATTTGCCGGAATAATATCGGAGACCGTGAAATCGAATGGCATAACGGACCTCCCGGTACTTGTCGGCGAAGAGTATATCCTACGAATGGTAACGCCGCACGTAAGTTCCACCCTTGCGAGATAGGGCGGTTTGGCTCAGTAGAGCCATTCATGATGCGTCGGACTAGACTTCGAGGGAATGGTCGCAGAGTTCGTGTCCGTTTTTGGCACTTAGCGACCATTCGGCCTCAAACCTGAAATGGTCGCTTTTGGACTAAAGCGGACAAAGGTCAGCCCGGAGGCCGAATGACTACGCAGCGAATGACCGACTGCGACATTGACCAACTAAATTCCCGGAGGCTTGTTCTGGGCATCGGGCCCCGGTCGGTTGGCTTTTAGCCTCGCAAAAGTCCGCGAATGCAATTTTCCGGAGATCAGGCATACATGCTCGCGGAGGACTGGCTAGCTTTTGCCGTGAGTTGCGAGACGCACTCAGACGCTAACACCAAAAAGCCAACCAACGCCTGCGGTGACGGCCATTGCAAATACTCCCCAAATTACCACCCGTAAGGTAGCGCGCAAAATCGGTGCCGCGCCCGCTTTGGCCCCCAACGCACCAAGAACGGCCAATGTAATGACAGTGACCACAAGGACAACCGGGATGACCGAGCCTGGGGGCGCTACAAGCGCTGCCAACAAGGGGATCGCCGCAGCAATGCTGAAAGTCACGCCCGAAGTGAATGCGGCTTGCAGCGGTTTGGCTGCGTGCGCTTCCGAAAGCCCAAGTTCGTCTCTAACATGTATGCCAAGCGCATCTTTTGCGGTCAGTTCCTTAGCAACTACAAGGGCAGTCTCTTTGCTTAGCCCTTTCTCCTGGTAAATAGCGGCGAGTTCGGCGAGTTCTGCATTTGGAAACTCCTTCAATGCTTTGGTTTCCCGTACGATGTCGGCCCGCTCGGTATCGGATTGCGAAGAGACGGATACATATTCGCCTGCAGCCATCGACATTGCGCCTGCAGAGAGTCCAGCAATGCCTGCGATGAGCACTGTGCTTGGGTTTGGATCGGCTGCAGCTACCCCCACAATCAAGGACGAGACGGAAACCACCCCGTCATTCGCGCCAAGGACTGCAGCGCGTAGCCAGCCACTGCGAGTGATATAGTGCGGGTCCCCCGGATGGGCCGTCGCTTGGGGCATATTGTTACCTTTACGAACTTGAAGGTGAACCAGTCCTTTACACCAAACGACCAAAAAAGAATTTCTTTCGCGGAACAAGAACTGGTTACCGGCATCCGATGCGGTTGGCTGGTTCGTCAAAGACGGCCAAAATTCCACTGCGTTCCTGCTTCGCAGCAAAGGACGCAAATGGCACTTCGTGTCATTCGTCGCGACGCACCAATTCTGGTCGCTATTGGGGGCATAGCGGACATCGGTCGGGCATCGGGGGTGGATGGCTCGGTAGCGAATGACCCAATAGCGCCAAATCAGAGCGGAATTGCTGCACTTCCGGTATGTCCTATTCAGCGCGCTCGCTACGAGCAATAATTCAGACATTGTGGCCCCCGCTGGTTCGACCGCGTTGGAGTGCGTGTGATTGTGAAGAAACCGCTGCTGGGCGGTGGCAGCTTTGGCGGTCGCTTTATTCTGGTCTTGTCTTTGGCGATTAGAATGAGACGAGTGCAGACGGCTTCGTAATCTGGAGCAATGCTAGGGGCGCTAATTGAAATGCCCGAGTCCGCCTAGCTCGATTTCGTCCTCATACCTTCCACTCTAAAAGTCTTTAAATTCTTCGCTATATATTTTAGCGCGTGGGTCGTGGGCAAGTTCCAATAGCTTAAAGTTATTTCTCCATTTCTCCCATTTTTAACGTGGTAGAACTTCTCCTTTCACGTTGGTATTAGTGAAAACAATCCGATAGCGACCTTTTGCTTTTCCAGATTTATTTCGCGTCGCTAATTTGGCGACCTCAAGCGAGGGCATTATCCAATACTGATTCGCAGCTTCAGAATAAAAACGAAATAGAAATTCGGGCGTGGTCTTCGAATCTCCATCGCAGCAAACGTTCCAGGATTCTTGGCGATTTTCGACCGCGCCTTAATCTGAATATCGACGTAAACAGGAGAGGGGTAGCGATCAATCCTCACTATGCAATCAATCTGCTGACCATCAATGAGCGTTAAATACACATCGTAGTTTCTTCTTAACAGTTCGGCAATCGCTGCAAATTCTTGTCGTTTCCCAAACGATGCGCTGGTTCTAAAAGATGGCATAGGCGTTTCTCGCTCTCTTGAGGATTCATGTCGCTCCGCTTTGCTCCGCTCCAGCAAAGATTTTCAAGCTCTTTCTGTGTTCTTCCGAGCAACTCAGCATTGCTGAAACTCGCCCCAGTATAAATAGAACATACGAAAGCAATAAATAAAGAAGGAGGCACGCAATGAGATTTGATGAATCAACTCCACCCAAACGTTCTCTTGGAATGCTGCGAAAAGCGGCGAAGACCAAAGATCGCTCACCGGACACGACAGGAACGCTAAAACTTCAGCGCCGCACGTTCGAGGTAATAGCAAAACAGTTTCAGGATACGGACGCCGAGGAAATAGATTGTTGCCTCGCCGGATGGCGGAACATCGACACCAAAGGAGAGCCATATCATAGGGTCGAACTGTCGCCGAAATACGTATCGCGTCATCGAGAGACAACAGATTTTGATTTCGCCGATTTAATCTGATCCGTTAGGAGAACACCTACTTGAGAACATTCCAATACACAACAACCTATTGCTCAACTGCGTTCAGATTGCCCAGAGATTTATTCGACACTTTGAACACCATCTGCAACCAGTTCGACTGTAACCGAAGTCAGCTCATTCGTCGGGCGTTACGGGAATATATTTTGTTCAATGAACTCGAACGCCCACAACAACAGCAACAGCAATAGGTAAAACAATGAACTGACAATGACCGTTCGGAAAGCAGCACAACAAACACACAAAACTGCAGCTCCAGACAACGATGCCAAATTCGCCCTTTGGATCGACATGTATAACGACGATGGAGTGGTGAACAGCGCAATGATCAAAGCAGGATTGCCAGCATCACCACAAGTTTTCGACCCACTCTTATATCTTGGTCTTAACGTCGAAAGCGACCACGTTTCCAAATACGTCAATTTCGTCTTTGGTCGCCGATACGAAGGAGGAGGCACCTGGCCCTATGTGAAGGGTATTCAATGGAGTGCGCGGACCTTTCTCATTGGTGATGGATTGGAAATAGAAGGGAATGCTTTGATTCTACACGACGTGTATGCCGCATATCGTTCAGGACAAAATGCGAATTGGGCGAAGTGAACAGAACTGTTCTCGTATTGCCGATGGACAAGAATGTAATTTGCCTTGCTGAAAACGTTGAACATTGTTGGGAGACGATTTTCAAAGAGGCTACTGATGGAGATGATCCTCCGCGTTTTCATGTCCGGAAGAATCTGAAGCAGTTTGAAAATAGCTACGCCCACCGATTTCGGAAATGGACGGATCAGGACGAAATCGAACTAGACGGACTTGAGCGTTTTAGGTTTGCTAAATAGGTCGCGCCTTCTGTCAGCGGGTTCTTAATCTTCGAATTAGCCGTAGCAATTAAATGCGGACGCCGCCCCTGTGACCTGACCGGGCTTTTTTAGACCAGGCTTTGTGAGAAAATGATCTTGGAAAGGAGCTTGGGTCATGCCGAAGAAGAGGTTCAGCGCGGAGCAGATTGTGACGCTGCTTCGCCAGATTGAAGTATCGATGGCGCAGGGAGCCGCGACGCCGGTGGCCTGTCGGGATGCGGGCATATCGCTGCAGAGTTTTTATCGCTGGCGCAAGGAATATGGTGGACTTGAGATCGATCAGGCGAAGCGGATGAAGGACCTTGAACGCGAGAATGTCCGCCTGAAGCGTCTCGTTGCCGATCTGTCGCTTGAGAAGCAGGTGCTCAAGGACGTTGCCTCACGAGTGTTGACCGAGGCAGAAATGAGCCGACTATGGTCAATGTCCGGCACCGCGGCAGCCTCGGAGGAGAGCCGGTGGCCGCCGGTTACAGCGAGACCGTTACCGCACAGAACATCTATTCGGTCGGCGCCTCCGTTAGTGCCGTAAATCGCGCAGTCTCATGCTGTTTCTTTTTGATAGCGGCGCGTTGCGAGCGGCGTTACGGCGTGATTGTTTGTTGGCATAGCGGCTTTTGGTCAGCCTATCCATGAAATCCGTAGGTCTGGCATCGGAGTAGTACTTTTCGATCATAGAGACGCTGGTGCCACAGTTTGAGGCAATTTCATAAATCTGAATCCCCTCCCGCAATCGCTCGGTAATGTAGAAATGTCGCAAACAATACAAAGTATGTTTTTTCTCATCCGCATCAATTTCAGCTCTGGCAATTCTAAGGAGATTATTGAACCCCTCGCGGAAATCCCCAATCACTCGTCCGAACTCGTCGCACCAAATGAAATCGTTAGGCTGGCAACGATCGTTTTTTAATGTCCTATCTGCCTCCAAGTTTCTAATAACCTCAGCAGCCTTCGGCATTCCAGCGACGTCTCGGCGTTTCTGAACCTTGGAATGCGATTGAGCAACCCAGACTTTACAGGTTTCTTCGCGACCCTTGTTTCTTGCGTAAGTAATATCCTGCCACCGAAGATTTCTCGCTTCCCCAACACGTAATCCCGTATTGGCTAAAAACAGCACGTAAGCTCGCAACATCTTTCTATACCGCGCCAACCGTGGATCATTCTGATACTTCCCGACATCCGTCCATGATTTGCGCCTCATGACACTGGTGATGCGATTGTATTCTTTTGACGTAAAAGCGCTTCGGCGCGATGACTTTCCGTTCTTGAAAATGAATAGGTCGGCATCGCCACGATATATGCCTCTCCGCTTTGCCCAAGCTAAGAAACTTTTGAAGGCATTTATTTCCCACGCAACGGTTCTGTTAGATGCGCGCAGGCGGGCATTCGAAGGCAGGCGGACGGAACCATCAGGACCTAATCGGATTGGGGCGATTCCTCTTATCTTCTTTTTTTGTTCGTCTATCCAGTGCTGCCAGTAATTAGCTCGCCACGATTCGTAGGCTTCCATGTCAACCAGTGAAATGTCTTGGAGGGACTTTTTGCCAACATAATCTTTCCAATAACGACAGATTGTTTTACGATACTGACGGAGCATGTGTTTCGTATACCCAGATAATCCCTTTGCAAGTCTGTCTTCGTATTCGGCAACAAAATCATCGATGGCTTCTGCCACAGTGTCCTTGTTGAGGGACGCTCCCGTTTTCTCAGCAAGCTTGATTTCTAAGAGCCTTTCGTACGCTTTCTGGTTTGCTTCTTGCTCGTCAGAGGTTCTCAGCGTTTCGGTGATGTAGAGTTTGCCGCTTGAAATCGTTTTGTTTTGCATTCGAAATCGAGCATAGAACGTGCTTCCTCGGCGAAAAACACTGATCCGTGGTTTGCTACGCTCGTCGGGTACCAGTCTGGTAATCTTCATCGCCAAACATTAACAAGAATATTCACAAAAGATAATGACATTTGTAACATATTGAAAGATAGCGAGAAAATGCTACCACGGTAATTCCAGAAGTCCCAGCTCCGTGGCGCCGACGTCTTCATCTCGATCCCCCAATCTTTTGCCATAGAGCAGCGTCAAAAAAACGTCAATAAATCATTGACAATTTATTTAGTCCGATTAGGCTTTGCCGCAGTAACCCTCGCGGGGGGCGGGGCGGGTAATGATGGCAAAGCCGCGCAGCGAGACCGCATCGGGGCCGATCGTGTCCTCGGCGCATCTTGCATCCGGCGCGATGCCGGCCCTGTCGGAGCTTGAATTCGGGTTGATCCAGCTCGGCCACGCCTTCGAGCGCTGGATGGTGCGCTGCGTCGCCGCGGCCGGCGTCCCCGACCTTTCCCCTCTCGATGTTTTGGTGCTGCACACCATCGCCCACCGGGGCCGCACCAAGCGCGTCGCCGACATCTGCCTCGTCCTCAATATCGAGGACACCCATCTTGTCACCTATTCGCTGAAAAAGCTCGGTGCGCATAAGTTGCTGACCGGCGGCCGGCGTGGCAGCGAAAAGACCGTCAGCCGGACCGCCAAGGGCGACGAGATCGTGCAACGATACCGCAAAATACGCGAGGCGTTGCTGGTGCAGCCGGTCAAGGGCGCCGGCGCCGACGAGCGCCGCCTTTCGGAAATCGCAGGGCTGATGCGCGCGTTGTCGGGGCATTACGATCAGGCGGCGCGTGCGGCAGCGAGTTTATGAGCGAAGACAAAAACGCTGCCGAATATTTCGTCAGCGTGCCAATGGAGTGACGTTTTAACCGTCTGAGACGACTGCTAGTATTTGTCAAGGCATCAATACGAGGACGACGGACCTCGCCAGAGGAGAAGTCAAATGAACAAAGCGTTGCGTTTGGTATCGGGTGTCCTGCTTGCCGGCGGCCTCGCCACCGCGGCTTCGGCGCAAACCAAATGGGATATGCCGACGCCTTATCCGGACGGCAATTTCCACACCAAAAACGTCATCCAGTTCGCCGCCGATGTGGAAAAGGCGACCAACGGCTCGCTCAAGATCGTCATGCACTCGGCGGGCTCGCTGTTCAAGCATCCGGAAATCAAGCGCGCCGTCCGCCAGGGCACCGCGCCGATCGGCGAAATCCTCGAGTCGCTCGCCTCCAACGAGGCGGCGGTCTACGGGCTCGACTCGGTGCCGTTCCTCACCACCGGCTATGATTCCGCGCACAAGCTCTACATGGCGCAGAAGCCGTATCTGGAAAAGCAACTCGCTTCGGAAGGCCTAATGCTGCTCTATTCGGTGCCGTGGCCGCCGCAGGGCATCTACGCCAAGAAAGAGATCAAGTCGGTTGACGATCTCAAGGGCATGAAGTTCCGCACCTACAACGCCATGATCGGCCGCATCGCAGCCCTCGTCGGCGCCATCCCGACCCAGATCGAGGTGCCGGATCTGCCGACGGCCTTCGCCACCGGCCGTGTCGACGTGATGATTACGTCGGCCTCCACCGGCGTCGATACCAAGGCGCAGGATTATCTCACGCACTACATGGACACGCAGGCCTGGCAGCCGCGCAACATCGTCTTCGTCAACAAGCAGGCGTTCGACAAGCTCTCGGACAAGGAGAAGAAGGCCGTGCTCGACGCCGCCAAGGTCGCCGAAGCGCGCGGCTGGAAATTGTCGGTCGAAGAAATGACCATCAAGACCGCAGCGTTGAAAGCCGCCGGCATCAAGGTGGTCACGCCGAGCCCCGCGCTCAAGGCTGGGCTGGCAAAAGTCGGCGCCACCATCACCGCCGAATGGGAAAAGGCTGCCGGTCCCGACGGTATGGCGATGCTTGCGGCGTATCGGAAGTAATTACTCGCCAAGTTTCCCTCCCTCTGCGACAAAGAGGGAGGGAGCCTCTCGGATGCGCCGTTTTCTCGACTCGCTCTATCGCGTCACGCTGTTGTTGTCGGCGTTGTGCCTGGTGACGATCGCGTTCCTGGTGGGCGCGCAATTGGCCGGGCGCATTCTCGACGGAACGCTGGCGCTGCTACATCTGCCGCGTACCGATTTCGTCATTCTCTCGCTCAACGAAATCTGCGGCTATCTGCTCGCCGCCGCGAGTTTCTTGGCGCTTGCCGGCACGCTCAAGTCCGGCGTGCATATCCGCGTCACCATGCTGCTCGGCGCGCTGAGTGAGAACGCCCGCCGCATCGTGGAAATATGGGCTTTCGGCTTTGCTACCTTCGCTGCCGCTTATATCACGTGGAATCTCGCCAGCTTCGCCTGGGTGTCGTTCCGCTTTCATGAAATTTCGACCGGCGTGATCAAGGTGCCGCTCGCCTATCCGCAGGCGTCGATGGCGCTCGGCACGCTGATCCTCACCGTGGCGCTGGTCGACGAGCTCGTCACCATTATCACGCGCGGCCGGCCGACGTTCCGCACCGCCGAGGACGCGATCACCCTGGGCAAGGAGGGTTAGCTCTTGAACGTGATCGAACTCTCGTTGCTGCTGATGCTGCTGCTGTTCGCGGTGCTCGGCTCCGGCGTGTGGATCGCGCTGGCGCTTGCCGTCTGCGGCTTTGCCGCGGTGATGACCAAGGTCTCGACGCCGGTGGGGCAGGTGCTCGCCACCTCGATGTGGGCGGCCTCCGACTCGTGGGATCTGACCGCGCTGCCGATGTTCATCTGGATGGGCGAAATCCTCTACCGCACCAAATTGTCCGACGACATGTTCGAGGGGCTGGCGCCGTGGCTGCAGAAGCTGCCCGGCCGCCTGCTGCATGTGAACGTGGTCGGCTGCGCCATTTTCGCCGCGGTGTCCGGCTCTTCGGCCGCCACTTGCGCCACCATCGGCCGCATCGCGCTGCCCGAACTGCTCAAGCGCGGCTACGACGAAAAAATGGCGATCGGCACGCTCGCCGGCTCCGGCACGCTCGGCCTGCTGATCCCGCCCTCGATCATCCTCATCATCTACGCCACCGTCACCGAGCAATCGATCGCGCGGCTGTTCATCGCCGGCGTGCTGCCGGGCATCATGCTGGCGATTTTGTTCATGGGCTTCATCGTCGTCTGGGCGCTGATCAACAAGGATCGCATGCCGCCGCCGGAGCCGCCCGTCCCATTCCTCGCGCGCGTCAAGGCGTCACGGAGGCTGATCCCGGTGACGCTGCTCATCCTCGGCGTCATCGGCTCGATCTATGGCGGGCTAGCCTCGGCGACGGAAGCGGCTGTGGTCGGCGTCTTCCTTTCGTTGTTTCTGTCGTGGTGGTCGGGCACGCTGACGCGGACGAGCTTTACCAACTCGCTGCTCGGCGCCACGCGCACAAGCTGCATGATCGCCTTCATCCTTACCGGCGCTGCCTTTCTCACCGCCGCGATGGGCTTCACCGGCATCCCCATCGCGCTCGCCGAATGGATCGGCGGCTTTCATCTGCCATCCTGGGGCCTGCTCGCCGTGCTCACGGCGTTCTATATCCTGCTCGGCTGCTTCCTCGACGGCATCTCCATGGTGGTGCTCACCACCTCGATCATCATCCCACTGGTGGAAAAATCCGGCTTCGACTTGATCTGGTTCGGCATCTACATCGTGCTGGTCGTCGAGATGGCGCAGATCACTCCGCCAGTCGGCTTCAATCTTTATGTTCTGCAGGGCATGACCGGGCGCAACATCTTCACCATCGGCGCCTACACGCTGCCGCTGTTTTTCCTGATGTGCGTCGCGGTGGTGCTGGTGGCGATGTTCCCCGGCATCGCGCTGTGGCTGCCCTCGACCATGCTGGATGCGACGCACTAGCTTTCGCAGCCGCAACAACTACATTGCTTGACCGCGCCATTTCCCACTCCTTTAATAGAAGCGGAAAGGGAACGCGCGATGCAGCAAAAGCACGATGCCGTGAAAATGGCGGAAACGCCGCCAGCCGAGAAAAAGCGCGAGAAGCGCACCGTCACCGAAATCCGCGAGTCGAAAAAGACCGGCGAAAAGATGGTCTACATGTCGGTGCCCGATTACACCTCGGCCAAATGGGCGGAGATGGCGGGCGTCGATGTCGCCGTGGTCGGCGACAGCCAGGCCATGGTCGCCCACGGGCACGCAAACACCGTGCCCGCAACCATGGACATGATGATCCTGCACTCGCAAGCGGTGCGCCGCGGCGCGCCGAATACGTTTGTGCTCGGCTGCATGCCGTACCAGAGCTACAATACCGTCGACCGCGCACTCGTTAACGCCACGCGCTTCATGCAGGAGGCGCTCTGCGACGCCGTTAAGCCGCAGGGCGGCAAGTCGCAGGCGCACATCCTGTGCGCGCTGGTCGATGCCGGCATCCCCACGGCCTCGCATATCGGTCTGACGCCGCACACCATCGCCATGTTCGGTGGCTTCAAGATCCAGGGCCGCACGGCGGACGCGGCGATGAAAATCCTTGAGGACGCGCTGGCGATCGAGGACGCCGGCTGCTTCATGCTTGAATTCGAGGCGGTCCCGGCAAAAATTGCGACGTTGATCTCGCAGCAGCTCTCTATCCCGACCATCGGCATCGGCGCCGGCGTCGGCTGCGACGGACAAATCATGCTCTGCTACGACCTGCTTGGTGTCTTCATCGACTTCAAGCCCAAATTCACCAAGCGCTACGGCAAGGTGACCGAGGATGCCGTCGCCAGCATCAAGCAATATGTCGATGAGGTGAAAACGGGTCGGTTCCCCGACGACGGGCATTCCTACACGGTGAACGATGCCGAGTATGAAAAGTTCGCCAGCATGGTCGCCAAGCGCCGGCAGATTTGAGGGGCGCCGATGAAGACCTACGAAGGCAAGCGCACCATCGACGGTCTGGTCGTCACCGTGGACGGCAAGCCGCTTTCCGAGCATTACCACGTGGAACGTTTCACCAAATTCGGCTTCGAATGGACCTATGAGGGCCACAGCCCGCGCCAGCTGGCGCTGGCGATTTTGGCCGATTACACAGGCGACAACGATAGGGCGATCCGACTCTCCGAGCCTTTCATGAAAAAAATCGTGGCCAACCTCGACAATGACTGGCAACTCACCGGTGCCGAGATCGACGCGGCGCTTGGCAGTTTGCAGAACTAACAGGCGCGGTTGCGCGGCGGCGTCAGGTTGCTAAATTTGCGCAAAGAAAAAATGAGGGCAGGGCGAAACCAGAGGGGCCGGCCATGATCTCGCAACGGCAGATCGATTTCCGCAACGAATATCGTTCGCGCATTCTCGGCTGGTACAATGGCTATTTCCACATCGTGCTCATCTACGCCATGGGCACGGCGGTGATGTTTGTCTACATCTCGCACATTCACAATGTGAGCTGGCTGGAATGGCTCACCGTGCCGGCGACCTTCATCTTCACCAACATCTTCGAATGGGCGGTGCACCGCTTCGTCATGCACCGGCCGGTGAACATCAAGGGCCTGCGCGCGGTCTATGAGCGACACACGCTCAACCACCATCAATTCTTTAGCGATCAGGAAATGCGCTTCCGCGACGACAAGGATTGGCGCGTCACCGTGTTCCCGCCTTACGCGCTGGTCGTGTTCACGCTGATGTCAATCCCGCCCGCCGCGCTGCTCGGGTTGATCTTCACGCCGAATGTCGGCTGGCTGTTCATTTCCGTTACCACCGGCATGTATCTCATCTACGAGTTCATGCATTTCTGCTGCCATGTCGATGAAGGCTGGTTCGTCCAGCATTTCCCGTTCGTCAATACGCTGCGCCGCCACCATACCGCGCACCACAACGCGCGGCTGATGATGGAGGTGAACATGAACCTGACATTTCCGATCGCCGACTGGCTGTTCGGAACGTCCGACCTTGACCGCGGGCTGATCGGTCACCTGTTCAACGGCTACAGCACACGCCACCTGAAAAAGAACCTGCGCGCGCAGCCGACGCGTCCGGACGAGGCGGCGTCGCGCCCGGTCGGCAACAACTGACGGAGGCGGGCGATGCCGACTGATGTCAAGGCGATCGTCTCCGCGGTGGTGATTATCGTCGCGCTCGGCCTGATCTATTGGAGCGGTTCGCCGATCCGGGCGGACTTCGACAAATTTGTTTTTTTCGTCGCAATATTTTTCGTCGTGGCCATGTGGATATTCCCCGAAGCGGGAGTGAAGAAGGGCGACGTCAAGAAGCGCTAGCAGTTTGACAATCTAAGTATTTGAAATCGTACTGTCGTTGCACAACCCTAGGGAGCGCCAGCGTCACGCCGGCGCTGGCTGGCTGCGGGCTTCGAGCAACTGCTCCAGATTCTTGATGTTCTGCAGCAGCCGGTTGCTGGTGAGCTTGAGCAGATAGAATCCAAAGCTCGGATCCTGGAGGCAGAGCTCTCGCACCTTGTCGTAGGTGATGGTCAGCATGTCGCTGTCTTCCGTGCATTCGACGGTCTGCGTGCGGCTGTGCTCTGGATTGAGAAAGCCGAGCTCGCCGACGATCTGCCCCGGCGCAAGCTTGAGGTCGAGCTCCTTAATCTGGCAGCCGCCGCTGACGATCAGGAACATCTCATCGGCTTCATCGCCCTTTTGAAACAGGACGTCGCCTTTTTTATAGGAGTGATTGTGCATGAACGGCTTGAGCCATTCCATCGACAGGTCGCCGCTCGAGGCCGTGCGCACCTTCTTGATCGCCAGCACCATCTCGTGCAGGCGCAGTCCGTTGATGACGATGAGGATGCCGTAGAGCGCAAAGGTCGGATAGGACGGATACATAAGCCCATAGCCGACGAACAACACGTTGCTGCCGATTTCACAGACGCGCAGCGGGATCATCGTCTTCAGGTAATGGCTAGCGATGTAAAGCGCGCCGGCCACGAATCCCAGCGCCACGACAATCTCATGCGGCATCGATTTCTCCTTGCCTCGAACGGCCCAACCGGAGCTGGGAATGCGAAAAAATTACAGTCAAACACGACAGGATGCCACACCTAAGCATCTTCGCGGCGCATGACGCTTGGGGATTTCGAAGAGCAGTCGAGTTACAAATCGACGATCTGGCCTTCGCGCGCCATGATCGTGCCTGGCCGTGCGTCGTTTGCATCGGCGGCAAGCGCATCCATGAAATCGTCGTCGTGCGAGGGATCGTGATGAAACAAGCACAACTGCTTGACCTTGGCCTCGTTGGCCAGGCGGATGCCGCGGACGTAAGTCGAATGGCCCCAACCTGCGCGCGAAGCGATCTCGTTCTCAGTGAAGGTGCCGTCATAGACGATGAGATCGGCGCCACGGGCGAGCGACACAAGCTCGCGGTCATGCTTACCGGGAAAGCCTTCAGTGTCGCTGAGCAGCGCGAATGCGCGTCCGTCGTATTCGAGCCGGTAGCCGCTGGCGCCGTCCGGATGATCAAGCGGAGCGGTTTGCAGCGTCACGCCGTCATACGGGCGCAAAACGTCGCCCGAGCGGAAATCGTGATATTCGATCTTGGCCTTAAAGATTTCGACCTCAACCGGGAACAAGGGCGAGCTCATCAGCTTGCGCATCACCTGCTCGATATTGTCGACGGGCAGAAGATTGCCGGCCCAGATATGGACACAGTAGCCCTCGGTGAAAAACGGCTCGAAGAACGGCAAGCCGATGACGTGATCGAGATGACAATGCGTGAGGAAAATATTAACTTCACGCACTTTCGAATCCTTGACGAGGGTGTTGCCCATAGCGCGCAATCCAGTTCCGGCATCGAAGATCAGGACGTGTTCACCGCAATGCACTTCGATACACGGGGTATTGCCGCCGTAGCGAATAGTCTCCGGTCCGGGGCACGCGATACTACCTCGCACGCCCCAGAATCGAACCCGCATCGACGCATGCTGCATTATACGCTCTTAAAATAATGCGCGGCGCGCTCTTGCCATGCGCTTCGCTGGCCGCAGAGCAATTCATAGCTTAGCGAGGGATTATGCGATAGTGCTTCGTCGGCACGGTGTGATTTGGATCACACTTCATCGTCATCATCATCGTCGCGATTGTTCGTGGATTGCGGTCCGGCCTTGATCGCATTCGCCCGGCGCATGCCTTCCTCCTCGATCGTCTTGGCAAGTTCCGGATGATGAGCCATGAAGTCGCGAAAATCAGAAACTTCCAGCACCAGCAGCGTCGATGCAGCCGCAGTCGTCACGGTTGCCGTGCGCGTGGTATCTTTCAGCAACGCAATTTCGCCGAAGAACGAACCGGGTCCGAGCCGAATCGGTTGTGGCTCAATCTGCACTTCGACTTCGCCGGACGCGATAAAATACATGCAATCACCCGGCCGTCCGCGTCGCACGACGACTGTTCGCGGCGCCAGATCGATCCGCCGCAACATGCGCGTGAGCGTAATAATTGCCGGCGGGTCGAGATTTTGCAGAAACGGCACGCGCGTTATGAGATCCCAGTTCTGGACAAAATTTCGCCGCCGATGTTCATCGGCGAAACCGTTGGCGAGAATGCCGGCCCACAATCCGAATACACCAAGACCGCAGATCATCACCATGCCCGCGATTACACGGCCGAGGAATGTCGCCGGCACCGCATCGCCGTAGCCGGTCGTGGTCAGCGTGGTGACTGCCCACCACAGCGACAACGGCAGGCTGCCGAAGTGGATCGGCTGTAGTTCGCGTTCGAGGACGTATAACGCGGTCGCGGCGAGAAGCAGAATAATCAGGAAGATAACCAGCACGCTTGCTAACGCCCGTGCTTCAAGGGCAATGACGCGTCCGAGCACTGAAAATCCGGGAACGATGGCCGTAAGTTTTATTAGCCATAGCGACGCCAGCAACCATGCAGTGTTGGCCGGGATCCCGGTGAGCAATGCAATTGGAATTGGCAATACCGCCAGGACGTCGATCAAGCCGGGAGCGGAACGCAAGTAGTCGGTCACGCTTTCGGAGCCCGGCCGCGGCCAACAGCTTATGAGCAACTCGCAAGCGAAAAATCCAAGGCAACACCAAAGGCAGACCGTGACCAACGTGCGCGTCTCGGCGCCAATATCGGGGGCCGTCATCGCGGCCATCGCCGTCAAGCCGATAGCCAATACGATAACGGAAGCGACCCGATAGGTGCCGGTTCTAAATGGACCGAACCGGAAAAGCAGTTGTTCGACTCGATGCTGTGTCATGTTGATGAGCAATTTACTATCGTCGACGGAGCGCCGAGGCTCCATCCATCATTATCAAGGCAACTCAGTTTCGTACAATTCGCCAATGATTTCTGATGGCTGCCAGATGGGTTTAAGCGTCCCTGGAGGCGACCAAATGCCGTTAAGGATGGATGTGGAGGAGGTGACAGCCGTCACGTCTATCCCATTGACCAAAATCCATTTTCTGCAATAGTCGTTAGTTAAGGTGGATTAATATCCGGATTTATTGAACGCGTTCGGCGCAGGTTAGCGGTGGCACGGGCCGTGCGTCGGGGGCGCCACAATAATCTTGGCATCGCTGAGCTTGACGTCGTAGACCGCGTTGCCGTTCTCGTTGACGCCGATCAACTCGACCGCTGGCAGCAACTTGCCGCTCGCTGCATCGCCAAAGAGCGGCGTCAGGCCGCTGAGCGAAGAAATATCAACAGTTAGAGCGGATTCGCATTAATCCGGCTCATATCCTGTGGCGGCGAAGAAGTTAGCGCATTCGGTTGGCGTGAAGGCCGGGATGAGGGTGCCGATTTTGTCCCAGAGGGCGTCGGCAGTTCGCTCGGCAGCTTTGCGCAGCCGCGGCTTGAGCTTGGAGAAGGCGTTTTCAATCGGGTTGAAGTCGGGGCTGTAGGGCGGCAGGTAGAGGAGCGCGGCTGCGGTCGCCTCGATGGCGGCGCGCACGCCGCGCCCTTTGTGACTGCCGAGATTGTCCATGATCACAATGTCGCCGGGCTTGAGTTCGGGGACGAGAACCTGATCGACATAGGCCTGAAATGCGTGGCCGTTGATCGGCCCGTCGAGCACCATCGGCGCGACCATCCCGGTCAGGCGAAGCCCGGCGACGAATGTCGTCGTGCGCCAGTGGCCATGCGGGATGCCGGTGTGCAGTCGTTCGCCCTTTGGGCTGCGCCCACGAAGCCGCGCCATGTTGGTGGAGGCCCATGTCTCGTCGATAAAGACCAGCCGTTCGGGATCGAGATCGGGTTGATTGTCGAACCAGGCCTCGCGCCGCTTCACGATGTCCGGGCGGTCCCGCTCCGTGGCGTGGGCGGTCTTTTTTTGTAGGTCAGGCCGCAGCGATCAAGAAATGTCCACAGTGTAGCGCGGGCGGCGCGCACGCCGCGCGCGGCATGAAGCCGCGCCAGCAACTCGCTGATCGTCAGGTCCGGGGTCGTCGCGATCAAGCCAAGAATGTAATCGCGATGCGGATCAAGCTTGCAGCGCCGGGGCTGCCCCTGCTTGCATGCGGTCCGTTCACCGCTCTGCCGCGCCCGACGCACCCAGACGATGGCCGTCGCATCACCAATCCCGAAACGCGCTGCCACCTGCCGCGCCGGGACTCCCGCCAAGGCCGCATCGATCACACGGTCACGCAAATCCTGACTGTAAGGTCGGGCCATATGCTGCCTCCATCGCTCTCACGACAGACGACTCGCATTATTCGCCTGATTTGGGAATCCCACTTCAATCGGAAAACGACGAACGCGCTCTAGCGGCGAGAAGGTCGCGCCACCGCTGCCCAGCCCCGGGCCGGTCGTGCCCGGGCTGGTCTCGCCGAAGTTGAAACCATCGACAGCAAAGGCGCCTTTGTAATCTTTATCGGTCACATCGCCGTTGACCCCGGTAATCTTCAGGTAATAGTGCAGCGGACTCGAGGCCGGGACCTCGACAGTCGTGTCCGGCAACGTGATCGGCGTAAACGGCCGCACGCTAGAGCCGAAAATCTGGAACATATCGGCGCCGAACAGGTTGCGGAGCCTTAAATCGAAAAAACTGTGGAGCAGCTGCTCGAGCCTCAGGAAATGCAATATGCAAGCCTCCCAATGCTATGGGCGATGCGCAAGTCTTCGTGTGCAAATGTACCCGCCGGGTATGACCGCACAGCGACGAGACGCGCACAGATCAGCGGATGACCCTACAAAATCTCGATTGAGGCGAGCGTAACGGGCAGACTTCTTAGGTTCAATCGGCCAACGTCAGCGGTGGAATACGAGTCAATGTCTGACGACTACGGTTTTTATAGAAATTCAATGTAACTGCCGTCTGGCCAGCGGCATACCGGCCGAGACGGTCGAGAGCAAAAGTTTGCAGGGCAATCGCTCGCGCGGCGCAATCGCGCCAAACGCATCCCTCAGTTCAATTCAGGCGTAAACCGGTCGCCGGGAAGCGCCGATCATTTATCGCAAATCTTTTGGCTCTTTGAGCCTAAGTTTTTTAAGATGCCCTCCAACCTCTAATCCATCTGGATAGCGCCCGGCGAACGAAATAGTGCCTCTGCCAATGTTTGCTAGCCGAGGGATCGCCTTTGCTGAGCTTTCGCATAAAACCCACGCGTGACCGGCGAAAGGACTCATACTGCCCACGAAGGTCAATATCATCTCTCAATCGACGAATTTCCGGCTCGCACTCCGGTAGGGCTTGTTTCTTTATCGGGAACAGCAAACAGAATTGCTCGCCTTCATTAAACCGAACGCGGCCTGGCTGCATTATCTGCCAGTTCATGGTGAATGGATAAGGCAGCCAATCGACTTCGATTATTCCAGTCAGCTGTGGAGCGCCGTTTCAACGCTCAATTTTATTTCAAATTTCTCTCAATTAAGCGCGACTCTTTGCCACGGCTCCTTCAGCCGCCTTTCAGCATAGGCGCAAGCGGTTCGGCGATTTTAGTAATTCGATACTTCCTCACCCATTAGGGTGCCCCCCGATAAGTCAGGGAAAACTTTCGGGTCGCGTCAAAACCATGCGTGCCAGCACCACAGTCATGATCGGGTTTGCCGTCGTATTCGGCCTTATCGCCGTGTTCATCGCCCAGACTTGGCTCAATAACCAAGCCGACCTGCGGGCGCGCAAGCTCGAGGCCAAGCCGGTCGTGGCGACGCAAACCATCGTCGTCGCCAGAGAGCCTCTACGCTTCGGCACCGAGCTTAAAGCGTCGATGCTGGCCGAGGTTCCCTGGCCGACCGCGGCCTTGCCAGCCGGTGCCTTCGCCAAGATCGGCGATCTGCTGGGCGGCGGCCAGCGCGTCGTGCTGGCGGCGATTGAGGCCAATGAGCCGGTACTAGCGCTGAAGGTGACCGGCGCCGGGCAACGCGCAACGCTCTCCGCGCTGGTCAAGCCGGGCATGAAGGCGGTGACCATCCGCGTCAACGACGTCGAGGGCGTCGGCGGCTTCGTGCTGCCAGGCGACCGCGTCGACGTCGCGCTCACGCGGCAGATCGACAAAACGTCAGCGACGACCGAAGTCGTGCTGCAAAACGCCAAGGTGCTTGCAATCGACCAGAGCGCCGACGAACGCGCCACCAAGGCCTTGATTCCCAAGTCGGTGACGCTCGAGGTCGACACCCTGGAAGCGCAGAAGCTCTCGCTTGCCGCGACCGTGGGCAGCCTGTCGCTGCTGCTGCGCCAGGCCGGCGACACGAGCGACGTGAAGACGCGCAAGATCACCCTCAAGGATCTGAGCACGCCCGACGTCGTCGGCGCAAAAAGTAGCAATACGGCGACCATCGTCGTGACGCGCGCCAACAAGGCGCAGGAATACAGCGTGCCGGTCGAACAGATGAATGGGGCCATGGCGTTGACCGGGCAAAGCAAGGCAGTGAGCGAATGAGGCAGGCGAAGAATTCGGGCGAATGCACGGCGAATAAGAAAGATCATGAGGCTGGCTTCCATCGGCCGTGCTCCCTGGCTGTCGCATTGTCAATCGCGCTGGCGGCGTGTCTCCTCGGCACGGCCGGGGCCGCCCATGCGCAGCAGCGCGCAATCCCGATTGTCGGCGCCAGCCGCACCGCCATGGTGCTGGTTACCGTCGGCAAGTCGCAGGACGTGCGCACGGACGCGAGCTTCGTCAACGTCACGGTCGGCGATTCGGACGTCGCCGACGTCAGTCCGCTGACTGACCACACACTATCGATCCTCGGCAAGAAGATCGGCACCACCCGCGTCTCGGTCTATGACGCGAACAAGAAGCTGGTCGGCATTTTCGACGTCGAGGTGTCATACGACGTCAGCCGGCTAACCAATGAGCTCGCCCGCGTCTTCCCTGGCTCGCACATGCATGCGTCATCGGTGAACGGCCGCATCATGCTCACCGGCACGGCGCCCGACGCCGTCACACTCGACAAGGCGGTCACCATCGCCCGGCAGTTCGGACCGGATATCATCAATTCTGTGGCGGTCACGTCGCCGCAGCAGGTGCTCCTCGAGGTCCGCTTTGTCGAGATCACGCGCTCCGCCGGCCGCGAACTGGGCGTTCAGTGGAATACCTTCGGCAAAGTCAACGGTAATATCGGCGACAACGTCATGGCGGCCGGCCTGCCGATTTCGCACGCGGCCGGCGTCACCGCTGCTGGCGTCCTCTCCGGTGCGAACCCATTCGGCTTTGCGATCGCCAATCTCTCGAAAGGCAACATCTCGGCCGACGTTGCCATCAATGCACTTGAGCAAAAAGGTATCGCCCGCAGCCTGGCTGAACCGAACCTGGTGGCGCTGTCCGGCGATACTGCGAGCTTCCTCGCCGGTGGCGAATATCCCATTCCGGTGGCCGGCCAGCTCGGTCAGATCACCGTCGACTACAAGAAATACGGGATCAGCCTCGCGTTCACTCCTACCGTGCTCAACCGCGGCCTCATCAACATGAAGATCGAGCCGGAGGTGAGCCAGATCGACACGGATCCTACCCATGCGGTCTCGGTGGCAAATGGCATTACCGTTCCGGCGCTGACCGTGCGCCGTGCCTCGACCACGATCGAGCTGCGCGACGGTCAGAGCTTTGTCATCGGCGGCCTGCTACAGACCAACAATAAGAATAATGTCGATCAACTGCCCTGGCTCGGCAGCGTCCCGGTGCTGGGCGCGCTGTTTTCGAGCAAGCAATACCAGAAGAACCAGACTGACCTCGCCATCATTGTGACCCCACATATCGTGCGGCCGGCACGCCCGGGTGACGTTATCAAGGTGCCTACGGATGATACGTTGCCGCCGAATGACGCGGACTTCTTCCTGCTCGGCAAGGCGGAACTCACGCGCGAAGAGGCGCGTCGTTTGACTCCGCTCGAGGCGCGCATCGCCGCCGCCGGAAGTCAACCCAACACCGGACACATGCTCGACTTGAACGAAACCAAGGAGACCTCCGATGCGGCTGTCCAGTAACGCCGTGCGCGCGCTGGTACTTCTTGCTGGGATCACCATGCTCGGCAGCTGCTCGGAATATACCGACCGCCGCGACACCATATCGCTCGACGGGGGCAACGCTATCGCCACCGACAAGATCACGCAGATGGTCGATCCATGGCCAGTCTATAGCGGCGACAAGAACATCGCCTTCAACGGACAGAAGATGCAAAGCGCGGTGCAGCGCTATCGCAACAATCAGGTCATCCCGCCGGTCGGCACCGGCACGTCGGGCACCTATTCGCCCTCATCTGCACCGAACAGCACGACCCCGGCCGACCCGACCGCGAGCCCGCCACCCACGCCCAAGTCCCCGTAAAGCGATCATCCCATGCGCATTGCCCGCACCGCCGACACTGACCGCACCCGCGTCGTGGTGCTCACCGCCGACGATGCCTTCGCGCAATCCACGCGCTCGACCTTCGGCACCAGCAACCAGATCGACCTTGATGTCGTATCGGGCCGCCTGACCGAAGCCGGCGGCGCGCTGGACGCGGACGGCGCAACCGTCGTCGTGGTCGATCTCGATGCGAGCCGCGCCGATGAAATGGAAGCGATGGCAAAACTGATGGCGCGACTCGGCGCTTGGCCGCCGGTGGTCGCCGTCACGCAAGGTTTCGACGCCGTTCTTGCCCGCACTTTCATGCAGATGCGCGTCGCCGACTTCCTGGTGAAGCCGGTGGCGGCGGTCGATCTGGTGCGCGCCTGCGCCCGCGTCGCCAAGAGCCCGGCCGGCGGTGCTGAGCCGACGGAAGCGAAAATCTACACCTTCTTGCCCTCGGTCGGCGGCGCCGGCGTGACCACGCTTGCCGTGCAGACCGCGATGATCCTGCTCAACAGCGGCGGCGGCCGTGCGCGGCCCTCCACCTGCCTGGTCGATCTCGATTTCCAGCACGGCGCCGTCGCCGACTATCTCGATCTCGAGCCGCGCCTCAACCTCGCCGAGATCGGACCGCGCGCGGACCGTCTCGACCGGCAATTGCTGGAAGTGATGCTCTCCTATCACGCCTCCGGCCTTGCCGTGGTCGCCGCGCCCAACCGCCCGGCGGAAATGCGTTCGTTCGATCCCGATGTAGTCACGCGCCTGCTCGATCTGGTCTCGACCAATTTCGAATACGTGGTGTTCGACATGCCGCGCACCTGGTTCTCCTGGACCGACAGCGTGCTGCTCGGCTCGAACAAACTGTTCATCGTCAGCGAGACAACGGTGCCGGCCTTGCGCCACGCCAAGCAATTGGTGGCGGCGATCAAAGAGCGGCTGGGCGACGGCCCCAACCCGCAGGTCATCGTCAACCGTTTTACGCAGAAGCTGTTCTCCTCCGGCCTACGCCGCAGCGATCTCGAACATGCGCTCGGCGCGTCTTTCGCCAGCTGCATTCCCAACGACTATGCCATGGTGCGCGAGGCGATCGACCGCGGCGTGCCGCTCGATGAGGTGCGGCCCGGCAACAAGATCACTGCGCAGCTCAAGAAGCTGGTGCTTGAGCAGGCGGCGAAGCCCGCTGAGGGAAAATCCGCGCCGTTGCTGCAGAAGTTCAAGCTCTCCGTCAAAAGCGCCTAAGCAGGAACAAGCGATGGCCGGCCGATTTTCAGCCCGACGAATTACCGCGCATAACGCGCTGCCGGAAATCGAACCGTCACCGCGTGTGACGCCGGACGCCGCGCCGGCCGCCCCGGAGCCCGTCGCCGAGACGGTTTCCCCGCCGCCGGTCAATCCGCTGCTGAGCGACAAGCTGCTCGACGCCAAGGTGCGGCTGCACCGGCGGCTGATCGAGGAAATCAATCTCTCGGCGCTGGAAAAGCTGCCTGAGGACGAAATCCGCACCCACGTGCAGGCGTTGGTTGCCAAATACGTGATGGTCGAGCGGCTGGCGCTGAACACGCAGGAACTCGCGGATTTTGTATCGGAAATCCTCGACGAGATGACCGGCCTCGGCCCGCTCGAACCGCTGCTCAAGGACGAAAGCATCAACGACATCCTGATCAACGGCCACGAATGCGTCTATGTCGAGCGCCGCGGCATCCTCGAGCCGCTCGCGGTGCGCTTCAAGGACGAACAGCATCTGCTCCGCATTATCAACAAAATCGTCTCCGCGGTCGGCCGTAGAGTCGATGAATCGCACCCGCTTTGCGACGCGCGCTTGCAGGACGGCAGCCGCGTCAACGTCGCGGTGCGGCCGATCGGCGTCGACGGCCCGCTGGTCTCGATCCGCAAATTCTCCAAAAAGCCGCTGCACCTCAGCAAGCTGGTCGAGGTCGGCGCGTTGCGCCCGCCAATGGCCGAGATGCTGGCGGCGGCGGTGAAGGCGCGTATCACCACCATCATTTCTGGCGGCACCGGCTCCGGCAAGACCACGATGCTCAATGCGCTCTCCGCCTTCATCTCGGAAAAGGAGCGCCTGATCACCATCGAGGACGCCGCCGAACTGCAATTGCAGCAGCCGCACGTCGGCCGCATGGAGACGCGGCCACCCAACATCGAGGGCAAGGGCGAAATACGTCAACGTGAATTGGTCAAGAACGCGCTGCGCATGCGGCCTGACCGCATCATCCTCGGCGAGTGCCGCGGTGAGGAAGCCTTCGACATGCTGCAGGCGATGAACACCGGTCACGAGGGCTCGATGGCCACCATCCATGCCAACACGCCGCGCGACGCCATCTCGCGCCTCGAGCAGATGATCGGCATGGCCGGGTTGCCGATGACGGTGTCGAGCATCCGCGGCCAGATCGCCGGCGCCATCCAGCTCATCGTGCAGCTGCAGCGTCAGTCGGACGGCAAGCGCAAGGTGACCTCGATCGCCGAGATCACCGGGCTCGAAGGAGACATAATCCAGATGCAGGAAATCTACAAATTCGTGCGCACCGGCACTGGCGCCGACGGCTCGGTTCAGGGCCATTTCGCGGCGACTGGCATCCGCCCGCGCTTTCTTGGTGAATTGGCCAACCAGGGGATCAAGCTGCCCGGTAATTATTTCGATCCGGCGAAGCCGCTATAAATGTTCAGCATCAACTTCAACTTCGATCAGGTCTACCTGTTCTACATTCTGGTCGGCGTCTCGGCGGCGATGTTCGCCGAAGGCGCCTACCTCTTGCTGCACGGGCAGACCTCCTACCGCAAGAACATCAACCGGCGGCTGCGCGTCGCCGAGGACAAACCGGACCGCGAAAGCGTGCTGGTGCAACTGCGCCGCGAGCGCGGGCTGACCAGCGGCGGCGAATACAGGCTGCCGATCATCAACCTCAACCAGTTGCTGCTGCAATCGGGGCTGTCTCTCGGCTTTAGCCGGGTCGTCGTGCTAATTGTCTTCGGTATGTTGCTGACTTTCGGCGGCGTGCTGGCGTTCGACCATTCGCTGTCGCACGCGGTGATCGGCGCGCTGTTTTCCGGGCTGGTGCTGCCGATCCTGGTGCTGAAGCTCCAGCGCTGGCGGCGGCAAAAGGCGTTCAGCGCGCAGTTCCCCGACGCCATCGACATCATCGTGCGTAGCTTGCGCGCCGGCCATCCGGTGCCGATTGCGATTAGCATGGTGGCGCGTGAGATGCCCGATCCCGCCGGCAGCGAGTTCGGTATCGTCGGCGACGAGATCACCTACGGCGCCGACCTGGAAACGGCGATGCGCAATCTGTTCTTCCGCGTTGGCACCGATGATCTGCCGCTGTTCGTCACCGCGGTGGCGATCCAGGGCTCGACCGGCGGCAATCTCGGCGAAATCCTGGAAAACCTCTCGGGCGTGATCCGCCAGCGCTTCAAGATGCGCCGCAAAATCAGGGCGCTGGCGGCGGAAGGGCGTGCGTCGGCGCTCATTCTGTCGTCGCTGCCGATCTGCATCTTCGCCGCCATCCAGTTTTCGACGCCGGACTTCTACGCCAGCGTCTGGCACGAGAACATGACAAAGATCGCGCTGGGAATGGCCGGCTGCTGGATGGCGGTCGGCAACGCCATCATGTTCCGCATGGTCAATTTCAGGGTCTGACCGGTGCAGATGATCGTCTCCCTGCTCAACGACGCGCTGCGCGACCAGGCCAATATGGTGATGGCGCTGCTGGTGTTCCTCGCCGCCGGCACCATGGCCTTTACGGTGATGGCCACGGTGCACGTGCGCGCCGCGGTGAAAAAGCGCACCTCGCGCATCGTCATTGACGAAAGCGAGCGAGCGGCGAATGCGAAGCGCTCGCTGCGCTATTCAAGCGTGCAGGCGGTGGCACAGCTGATCGAATACACGACGAAGCATTACGCGTCCGCCAGCGGTGACAACATGAAGACGCTGCGCCGGCGGCTCGTCCAGGCGGGGATTTACGATCCGCGCGGCGTCGCCTTTTTCTTCATCGCCCGCACGGTGCTCGCTATCCTCATGGGCGGCGCGATGCTGGCATTCCTGCCGATGATCATCCACATCAAAACCGGTTCGTTTTTCTGGGTCATGGTCATCGTCGGCGGCATCGCTGGCTATGTCGGCCCCAGCGTCTATATCGACAAGCGCATTTCCGCGCGGAAAATGCAGCACCGCCTCGGCTTTCCTGATTTTATGGATTTGCTCGTAGTGTGCTCGGATTCCGGCTTGTCGATGGAGGCTGCGCTCGAACGCATCGGCCGCGAGATGGGTGAAAGCTATCCGTCCCTCACCGCCAATATCCATATGGCCAATCTGGAAATCCGCGCCGGACGTCCGTTGAAAGACGCGCTCGATCGCTTCGCCGATCGGCTCGGGCTGGAGGAAGCGCGCTCGTTTGCCACGTTGATCAACCAGTCGCTCGATCTCGGCTCCAGCGTCAACGACGCGTTGCGCGTCTATTCGGACGACATGCGCCACAAGCGGCTCTCGCTCGCCGAGGAAAAGGCCTACGCGCTTCCGGCCAAGCTCTCGGTGCCGATGATGGTGTGCATCTTCCCCGTGCTGTTTGTGGTCATTCTGTTGCCGGTGATCGTGCGCCTGCATGTCATGCACTATTTTTAACCGCGCGTTCGCCGCAAATTCATGAAGCAGGCCAAAGCCGGCAAGATTGAAGATAATCTTAACCAACCGAACCTAGCGTGACGACATGCCGGCGCGGTTTCACACAGGCTTTGTCATGCGTTTTGAATTGCGTCACGCTTTGCTCGTTGCGGTCATTGGTTTGACGCTCGGCGGCTGTGCGAACAGCAAACTGCTCAATCCTTTAACGACCGAAACACCCGGTAGCGACGCTCTGGCGTCGGCCGAGAGCGGGAGCGATGCCGAGCCAGGCCTGCTCGGCGACGACGCCAACGACGATCTCGGCCTCGGCAAGAAGCAATACCGCGCCAAGAATTTCGGCCTCGCCGAAAACTATTTCCGTCATGCGGTGGAGCTGCATCCGCGCGACGCCGAGGCCTGGATCGGGCTTGCCGCAGCCTGCGACCAGTTGCGCCGCTTCGATCTTGCCGACCGCGCCTATGCTCAGGCGATCAAGATCGTCGGGCCGCGGCCGGAGATCCTCAATAACCAGGGCTACTCCTACATGCTGCGCGGCGACTACAAGCAGGCCAGGCAAACGCTGCTGCTCGCCCAGCGCAAAGACCCGGCCAATAAATTCGTGCAAAGCAATCTGAAGCTGCTCGAGGACAGCGTTAAAACCGGCAAGGCCATTGAGTAAGGGTTGCGTTTACCCCTCGTGATACAATGCCCGGCGTGCACCGATTCGCGTCCGCCTGATCCCACGGCAAAAGGCCACGTCACACGGCGATGACTGACCCGACGCTGCTCGCGGAAGCCCCACAGCCTCGCTTCCTGATGTGCCGCCCGCAATATTTCGCGGTCACCTATAGTATCAATCCCTGGATGGACCCGAAAAGCTGGGCCGACAGCGGCGCCGTGCTGCATGCGACCGCCGTGCGGCAATGGGCCGGCCTGCATCGGACGCTGCTGGAAAGCGGCGCCGCGCTCGAAGCGATCAAACCGCAGCCCGGCCTGCCCGACCTCGTCTTCACCGCCAATGCCGCTGTGGTGCTCGATCGCAAGGCGCTGCTCGCCCGTTTCCATCACCCCGAACGCCAGTGCGAGCAGCCGGTGTTGGCGGCTGGCTTCCGGGCTCTCAAGGCACGCGGACTGATCGACGAGATCGTCGAGATGCCGGAGGGCGTCGCGCTCGAGGGCGCCGGAGACTGCATCTGGGACCGCCGCCGCGGCCTGTTCTGGATGGGTTGCGGCTTTCGTTCGCATGCCGCCGCGAGCGCGTTGATCGCCGAGCGATTCGGCGTGCCATGCCAGCCGCTCGCGCTCGCCGACCCGAGCTTCTATCACCTCGACACCTGCTTCTGCGCGCTGTCTTATGGCGACGTCATCTATTATCCGGGCGCATTCACCGCCGCCGCGCTGGAGATCGTCCACGCCCGCGTCGCGCCGGATCAGCGCATCGCCCTCGACCGCGCCGATGCCGCGCGATTTGCGGCCAATGCGGTGTGCCTCGACCGCACAGTGGTGCTGTCGGGATGCAGCATTGGCCTGCGGCGCCGGCTGGAAGATCGCGGCTACACGGTCGCCAAGACGCCGCTGCAGGCGTTCCAGCGCAGTGGCGGCTCGGCCTGCTGCCTGACCTTGCGCCTCGATCATGCGACGCGCGCGACCGCGGCCCCGGTGGTAGGCCGGCAGAGTGCCGGTGTCTGCCCGAGCAGAGTGAACCGTAAAGTGATATCAAACACTTAGCGCGCAGGCCGGCTGCGTTTACCTCGCGTCAACGAGGATGTCCGACTGTTCCCCGCATGTATAAATCGCATAAAGCTGCGATCGTCGGCGGCGCGCTGGGCGCTTTAGCGCTGCTCATCGGCGCGGGCGTATCTCTGTCTGCCGGGACGCAGCCGGACCGCGCTGAATGGAAAGCCAAATTCCAGCGTCCTACAGAAATCCCGTTCCCCGAAGGCAACCCCTATTCCGAAGCCAAAGTCAAACTCGGCCGCATGCTGTTTTGGGACCCGATGCTCTCCGGATCGAAAACGCTTTCATGCGCCACGTGCCACAATCCGGCGCTGTCCTGGGGCGATGGCCTGCCGAAGGCGGTCGGCGAGGAAATCCTGGCGTTTCGCGCGCCGACATTGCTCAACGTGGCGTGGACGCCGAAACTCGCTTGGGATGGGCATTTTCGCAATCTTGAAGCAGTCGCCTTCGGGCCGATCACGACGCCCGGCAATATGAATCTACCGGAAAAGGTGCTCATCGAACGTCTGGCAGCCATACCCGGCTACATCGATGCTTTCGACGCCGCTTATGGCGAGGGCGACATCACCAAGCAAAAAGTCGAGCTGGCGCTGGCCACCTTCGAGCGCACCATCGTGTCGGGCGAGGCGCCGTTCGACCGCTGGATCAAGGGCGACGCAACGGCGATCAGCGCGGACGCCAAGCAGGGCTTCGATCTGTTCGTCGGTAAGGCGCATTGCGTGTCCTGCCACAGCGGCTGGGCCTTCACCGATTCATCCTTCCATGATATCGGCACCGCGAAAGGCGACGATATCGGCCGCGGCAAGCTGTTCCCGACTTCGATCAAGCTGCAACACGCCTTCAAGGTGCCGACGCTGCGCGACGCCGCGCGCCGCGCGCCCTACATGCATGATGGTTCGGAGCCGACGCTGGACGCGGTCATTGATCTTTACGATCGCGGCGGCATCGAGCGGCCGAGCCGCTCGGACTTGATTTCCCCGCTCAATTTGAGCAAGACCGAGAAGGCCGACCTGATCGCCTTCCTGAAGACGCTTACCGCCGCGCCGGAAACCGTTCCGGTGCCGACGCTGCCGCGTTAGCGATTGGACGCGTCTATAAAGGTTTGCCCGGCGAAGATTTTCCCGACAACGTCATGTCGTCGATGGTCGTGAAATAGGCGGCGATCTCGATAAGGCCTATCGCCAGCCCGCCAATGATCACGATCGATACTGTCGGTGCAATGAATGGTATGCGGACGAACCGTTTCGTTATTCCGTTGCGCGGCAGGCAGGCGATAAACGCGATGATGCTGATGACCGTCAGCGCGATCCCGAGTATGAGCTCAGCAAGATCCGACAATTTCCCCTCCACATAACAGGTCCAGGCGCCTAGAGGACCACGGCCAGCCGTCGATGTCACGCGTTTTGCCGCGCGGCGTTGCATCACGCGCGCTGCGTCAGGTCACCCTTTTTACCAATTGAGGACGTATCGCGGCCCGTTCTCGTGGGCAGTTCGCGAATTGTTTGCGAGTAGGTAGCCTAGAGGAGAACCGGCAGGCCCGTGCCCATGAGCGCCAGGCCGCCGATCAACAGCACGCCGGCGCTCGTTTCCAGCGCCTCGACATGCGCGGGGAAACGCTCGGCGAAGTAGGCAACGCCCGCGCCGAGCACCACGCTGATCACACTCACGACGGCGATCATGGATCTCTCCCGAGAGACGAGAACGTCCCGATCCGGCGCCGTTTGTAGGCGCGAATGCTTACCGCTTGGCTTCGCCTTGCGCGCCGCCACGCCATTGCGTTCCGCCTTCCGTCGCGAAAGTTAACCAAGACTTAATTTTGCGGCCTCAGCGTCACCAAACTCTTAAAAAATGTGGTAAAAGATTATCCATACCAGCGACCTGTGAGCGGCGGCGTAACAGGTCTCTTAAGTGGCGGTAGGAGGCCTTTTAATGAGCCGGCTGCAAGTTTTGCTGCCGCGTACGGCAGCGATTCCGCTCGCCATCATGGGTAACGCCATGCTGGCGGCGAGCGCCGGCGCGCATGTGAAGTGGTTCTGCGCCTACAACGTCGCCGGTCAGCCGGCGGGCCTGGAAAATGTCCTCTGCCCGGACTTCGAGGCGCTGACCGGGCTTTCCGTTCTCGCGCTAATGACCGGCTGCCTGATCGAAGGCACGCCGCTCGGCGCGGCCATGACTTCGCGCCATCAACCGGGCCAGCCAATTCGTGCACGACAATACGGAAATGATGTTCCGTGCCGGCACGGCGTTCTTCTTCATCGCCATTTGGGGCGTCGGCGGTATCTTGCTGACGCCGGAACTGAAGACGCAATCCACGGCGGTCGCGGCGATCCAGCTTGGTATCGCCGCCGGTATGCTGTCGCGACGCACCATGCCGCTGTCGGCGGCCGGCATCGCCGTCATTTTCGCCATCGCCATCTGGGAATACGGCGTCTTCCACCTCGCCGACTATCCGGTCTTCCTCGGCATCGCAGCTTACCTCGCTTTGGTCGGGCTGCAACGCGATCTGTTCGGTGTGAATCCGCTCGATGTGGTGCGCTGGAGTGCCGGTATCACCTTGATGTGGGCCTCGATCGAGAAATGGGCCTATCCGGAGTGGTCCTATCCGTTGTTCATCACCCACCCAGACATGTCGATGGGCTTTAGCCCCGACTTCTTCATGCGCGCGGCCGGCGCGGTCGAGTTCGCGCTGGCGTTCTCGTTGATGTGGACGCCACTGGTACGGCGTGTCGGCGCGACCCTGCTGTCGGCGATGTTCATCAGCGCCGTGCTCAATTTCGGCAAGGTGGACCTTATCGGCCACACCCTGATCGTAGTCGTGCTGTTTGCGATCATCGCCGACAACCGCGCAACGGAAATGGTGCCGCGGCACCAGTGGCTGATTCCGGTTGCCTACGCCGCCGCGCTCGCCGCGTTTCTAATGGGATATTACGAGGCGCACGCCCTGCTGTTCGGCACGACGCTGAGCTGACCCAGGGCCGGCGCTACCGGACGTACACCGTCAGCTTCATCTTCGGGTGAATGGCGCAGAGCACGTCGAACGTGCCTGGCACCGAAAAGGTAATGTTGGTCCTGCTGCCCGGCTCCTGGTCACCGGAGTCGAATTTGAAATTGTCCGAATCGATATAGGCATGATGCCGCAGGTCGGCATCATCGTTGACGATCGTGATCATTTCGCCGCGCGTGAGGGTCAGCTCGCCGGGATGAAACTGGCGGCCCTTCTGCGACACAATGTATTGCGGGCCGGCATAGCCGACGAGTGTCCCCATACCGGTGATCAGCACCGCCGCCACCACGACCGCGGCGCCAATTCGTATCCGCTTCCTTAAATTGCGCTGTCGCATGGTTGTTCCGTCGGCCTGGCCCAAACCGATCGCCTCGGCGAACGGAGCACCGGTTGTCCGTCGCGCTTCGTGCCAGCGTGGAGGCGTCCGGTTAAGGCGGCGTTAACGAAACGCGCAGGATTGGATTGCCGCTCAAGCCGCTTTAACTGCGGCCATTGTACGTTCGCCAGGGGTCGTAACAGGCGGACCAATGCCTCGTACCGGGAAAGCGTCCTATTTCGCCAAGCTGGCGATGCAGTGGAATAGCGGCGTATCGCGCGTCGCCATGTTCTGCATGACCATTCGCGGGCGGATTCTGATTGCGTTCCTGGTCATGAGCACGATAACCGCGGCGCTGGGCGGCTACGCTACCTTCGGCATCAAGGACGCCGGCCTGCTGGTCGACAAGACCTACGATCAATCGCTGATGTCGATCAATTATGCGCGCGCCGCGGCGACCGATTTCGCCGCCATGCGCGCGGCGTTCACGCGCATGTGGATCGCCACAGATCCGGCGACCCGCGCGGAGCTCGACGCCGAAATCAAGTCGCTCACTAAATCGCTCGGCGAGGATCTCAACATAGCGGCGCAGCGCTCGCAGTCGAGCCGCGCCAGGGGAGCGGCCGCCAATGTCGCGCGCGAGGTCGGCGCCTGGACGAGCATGCGCGAGCGGATGCTTGACAACACCAAACTCGACGCCAATTGGGATACGCTCGACAAGTACAGCCACAAGGTGCACGAACAAATCGAGCTGCTGGTCAACTACACGGCGGGCGGCGGCTTCCTTTACCGGCAATCGGCGCGCGCGACGGTCGCCCGCGATCTGAATTTGAACATCATCGGCACGGCGCTGGCGCTACTCATGTCGGCTATCGTCGCCTGGGCATTGGCGCGGCGCATCGTGCGCCCGGTCGCCGCCGCGTCCAGGGTCGCCGAGCGCATTGCCGCTGGCAAGCTTGACGTCGTCATTCCGAAAGGCGGCAATGACGAACTGGGCGCGCTGCTGTCGTCCATGGGATCGATGCGCGACAACATCAAAGCCATGATGGAGCGCGAAGTCGCGCAAAAGCGCACCGCGCAGACGCGTCTGGCCGACGCGCTGGAAAGCTCGCAGGAAGGCGTCGTGGTGGTGGACGCCGATGACCGCATCGCGCTGGCCAATCCGCAGGCGGCCGACTTCCTCGGTATCCCGCGGGCGCTGTTGAAGCCGGGCACGCCGCTTGGCGATTTGAGTCCGGCCTTCGAAGATTCGGTGACCGCCGGCCGCGTCCTGTCGTGGCGCAAGGGTGATCCGCAGGCAACCGGCGAAGTGCTGCTGGCGGACGGGCGCTGGCTGCGTATCAGCCACAGCGTCACGCGCGACCAGGGCTTCATCGTCGTGTGCAGCGACATCACCTTGTCGAAAGAGCAGGAAGCGAGCCTGCGGCAGACCAACTGGCGCCTCGACGCGGCGCTCGACAACATGTCGCAGGGGCTGTGCCTGTTCGACGCGCAGCAGCGGCTCGAGGTCATCAACCGCCGCTTCTTCGAGATCTTCGAGCTGCCGCACGGCGCCATCAAGCCCGGCGCGACGTTCCGCGAAATTCTCGAATTGAAGGTGGCGAACCAGAACTCACGGCGGCAAGACGGCAGATGAAATACTGGAAGACCTCACCGATTCGCTGCGCCGCAACGCCAGGGGCACGCATTTCTACGAGCTGAAGGCCGGCCGCGTGATTGCCTGCTCGTATCACACAACCTCGGACGGCGGCTGGGTCGCGACCTACGAGGATGTCACCGAACGTCACCAGGCCGAGGCCAAGATCATGCACATGGCCCGGCATGACGCGCTCACCAACCTGCCCAACCGGGTGCTGTTCCGCGAGAAAATGGAGCAGGCGCTCAAGCGCGGCGAGAAGTTTGCGGTTCTCTTCATCGATCTCGACCGCTTCAAGAGCGTCAACGATACGCTCGGCCATCCGGTCGGCGACGCGCTGTTGTGCGCTGTGACGCAAGCGCCTGCAGCTCGCCGTGCGCGGGGTCGACACCGTCGCCCGGCTCGGCGGCGACGAGTTCGCCATCATTCAGATCGGCGCGCGGCCGACCGACGCGACCGAGCTAGCCGGCCGCATCATCGAATCGATCTCGCAATCCTTCGACGTGCTCGGCCATCAGGTCGTCATCGGCGCCAGCCTCGGCATCGCCGTTGCGCCCACCGACGGCAGCGAGCCCGATCAGCTCTTGCGCAACGCCGACATGGCGCTCTATCGCGCCAAGGGCGAAGGCCGCGGCACCTATCACTTCTTCCAGCCGGAGATGGACGCGCAGATGCAGGCGCGCCGCAGCCTCGAACTCGACCTGCGCAAGGCGGTGCTCAACGGCGAATTCGAGCTCTACTATCAGCCGCTCGTCGACCTCGCCAGCGACAAGGTCAGCGGCTTCGAGGCGCTGGTGCGCTGGAACCATCCGGAACGCGGCCTGGTCGGCCCGGACGATTTCATCCCGGTGGCGGAGGAAATCGGCCTGATCGTGCCGATCGGCGACTGGGTGCTGAAACAGGCGTGCCGCGATGCGACGACCTGGCCGGGAAAACTTTCGGTCGCCGTCAATCTGTCAGCGGTGCAGTTCCGCCATCCGACGCTGGCGCTGTCGGTGGTCTGCAGCCCTCGGCGCATCGGGGCTTGCCGCCTCGCGGCTCGAACTGGAAATCACCGAGACCGTGCTGCTGCAGGACAATCGCGCCGTGCTCGACGTGCTGCATCAGATCCGCGAGCTCGGCGTGCGCATCTCCATGGACGATTTCGGCACCGGCTATTCCTCGCTCAGCTATTTGCGCAGCTTCCCCTTCGACAAGATCAAGATCGACCGCTCCTTCATCGCCGAGCTCGGCAAGGAGAACGACTGCGTCGCCATCATCCGCGCCGTTACCCGGCTTGGCCGCAGCCTCGGCATGGTCACCACTCGCCGAGGGCGTGGAGACGCAGGAGCAGCTCGACATCCTGCGCGCGGAAGGCTGCACCCAGGTGCAGGGCTATCTGTTCAGCCCGCCGCGGCCGCTCGCCGAGATCCCGGCGATACTCAAAAGGCTGAGGCTCAAGGCGAACACCGCCGCCTGACGGTGGTTTGTGATCCGAGCACGCGCGCTGCTATAAGCGCTGCCCATGGGCGCCGCCGACACCAAAGACTGGCCAACCGAATTGCGCCTGCACAAGGACCGCAAGACGCTGACCGTCACCTTTTCCGGCGGCGAGTGCATTCGACCTTGCCGCCGAATATCTGCGCGTGAAAAGCCCGAGCGCGGAAGTGCAGGGCCATTCCGCCGAGGAGCGCAAGACGGTGCCCGGCAAGCGCAATGTCGGCATCATCGAGGTGCTGCCGGTCGGCAATTACGCCGTGCGGCTGGTGTTCGACGACCTGCACTCGACGGGAATTTTCGGCTGGGACTATCTGCTCGAGCTCGGCCGCAATCACGACGCGCTGTGGCAGGATTATCTTGACGAAATGGCACTGAAAAACCTGTCGCGCGATCCGCCGAAGCGGCGGTAAAGCGGCAGACCCCGACTTGCGCGCATGTGGTCGTCCCGCTCACGCGCCCGCGTCATTCGCGTTCGGATAGAAGAGCTGCTCGCCGTTGATCTTGTAGTTGGCGATATCCTTTTGCCCTTGCGGCGATATCAAATAGTCGATGAATTGCTGGCCAAGCTCCTTCTTCACGTTCGGGTGCTTTTGCGGATTGACCAGCATCACGCCGTACTGGTTGAACATGCGCTTGTCGCCCTGCACCAGAATTTGCAGATCGCCTTTGTTCTTGAAATGAATCCAGGTGCCGCGGTCGGAGAGCACATAAGCGTTGCCGGCGCCGGCGGTATTGAGCGCGGCGCCCATGCCCTGGCCGATCGCCTTGTACCAGGGGCCTTTATCCTTGCCGATGTCGATACCGGCGTCCTTCCACAGCTTGAGCTCGGCGATATTGGTGCCGGAGCGGTCGCCGCGCGAGATGAACGAAGCCTGCTTCGCCTTGATGATCTGGAACGCCTTGGCGACGTCTTTCATGCCCTTGATGTCGGCGGGGTCGCTCTTGGGCCCGATCAGCACGAAGTCGTTGTACATCACCGGATAGCGCTTTACGCCCTGGCCCTCGTTGAGGAACTTCTCTTCCGCCGATCGGGCGTGCACGAAGACCACGTCGGCGTCGCCGCGCCGCCCGGTGTCGAGCGCCTGCCCGGTGCCTTGCGCCACCACCTTGACGGTGATGCCGGTCTTTTTCTTGAACAGCGGCAACAGATATTCGAACAGGCCGGAATCCTGCGTCGAAGTGGTCGAGGCGACGACGATTGTTTTATCCTGCGCGAATACAGCAGGCGTTGCGAAGGCCATCGTGCCGAGGGCGGCGGCAAGGAATATCGCGCGGCGATTGAACATGTATTCCTCCAATTTCATGTGGCCTTACACCAGCAATTCGCCGGCGATGAATGTCTTGGCTTCTTGCGTGCGCGGTGCGGCGAAGAACTCCGCCGCCGGGCGCTGCTCGATCAAGCGGCCGCGATGCAAGAGGACAACGTCCCCGGCAATGCGCTTCGCTTGGCCGAGGTCGTGCGTCGCCATCACCACCTTGATGCCGCGCGTTGCGACCGCGCACACGATGTCCTCGATCGCCTTGGTGGCGGCGGGATCGAGGCTGGCGCTCGGCTCGTCGAGGAACAGCACGGCGGGGTCGCGCGCCAGCGCGCGGGCGAGCGCCAGCCGCTGCTGTTCGCCGCCGGAGAGCCGCCGCGCCGGGCGGTCTTCGAGGCCGTTGAGCCCGACCAGCGCCATGAGCTCGCCGGCGCGGTCCGCGCGCGCGGCGCGCGGCACGCCCGCCGACGCCAGCGCATAACGAACATTGCCGGCGGCACTGCGCCGGAGCATCACCGGACGCTGGAATAAAATGGCGCGGCCCGTTTGCGGCACGCTTTCCTTGCTGCCCCAGGTGATACGGCCGCGCGAAACGGGAATGAGCCCCATCGCCGCGCGCAGCAGCGTGGTCTTGCCGGCGCCGTTCGGGCCGATGAGAACCGTGGGCTCGCCGGGCGCGAGCGTCAGCGTGATGTTGTCGAGGATCGTCACCTCGCCGGCGAGGATCGAGGCTTCTAAGAACATGATCGGCAGGTCGGAGGCGGGTGCGCGCATGCTTATCCCGCGTAGCGTTCGCCGGCGTGGCGCGCGGCCCACGCCAGGGCGTTGATCAAAATGATGATGAAAATCAGAACCATGCCAAGTCCGATCGCGAGCGGCAGGTCGCCCTTGGAGGTTTCCAGCGCGATCGCCGTGGTCATGGTGCGGGTGAAGCCGTCGATATTGCCACCGACGATGATGATGGCGCCGACTTCGGCCGCGGCGCGGCCGAATCCCGCAAGCAGCGCTGTGACAAGGGAAAATCGCGCGTCCCAGATCAGCGCGATAACCCGGCGCAGCGGTCCCACGCCCATGGCCGCGAATTCGTCGCGGTACTCGGCCCACAAATCTTCAACGGTCTGCCGCGTCAACGCCGCGATGATCGGCGCGACCAGCACCGTCTGCGCGATCACCATGGCTTGCGGTGTGAATAGAAGTCCCCAGGAACCAAGCGGACCGGAGCGCGACAGGCTGAGATAAATCACCAATCCAACCACGACCGGCGGCAGGCCCATCAGCGCGTTGAGCATGACGATCGCCGCCTCGCGGCCGGGAAAGCGGATGAGCGCCATAAAGGCGCCGAACGGCACGCCGATCAGCGCCGCAAACAGCGTCGCGCTCAGGCTGACGATCAGCGACAGCCGCACGATCGCAAACAGCGCCGGGTCGCCGGCGAGCACCAGATGAAAAGCAGAGACATCGCCGGACATCGTGTTGGTGCCGAAGGGCTGAAGGTTGCAGAACAATCCGCGTACTTGGCGCAGAGCAAAAACAATCATCGCAATTCGTGGACCACATCGCAAATATTGCGGCGAAAGTCGGCAATATTTTTAATGATCCATAATTGGTGCGCCCCGAGAGTAGCCCATAGCCCGAGGCTATATTTTGCCGCTTGCATGAATTCAGCGCGCTGGAGAATAACAATTTTAACTAGCTTTCGCCTTTTTTCTCGGACTCGCGCAAATAATCATCCGTCGTGCGTAGTGCCGGCCGCTTGGGTACGCCGAACGGATTGAAATTTTCTTCGGCCATCGCGGCGACCCGGCAGTCGGCGCACATCTTGATGACGTCGAGCCGCTTCTTGGAGTCTTTATACATCCAGTGCCGGCCTTCGAGTTTGGCAGTGACGCGTTCGACCGAGCTTTTTGTGCCGAATGGTCTGCCACAGCGGATACATTCGGCCGGTTCTTCCCGTTTGATAATGCGTGTCGGGGCGATCGCGGCGCGGAAATCGAGCCGTGGCGTCAGGCTAATCACCTTCTCAGGGCAGGTCGCCTGGCACAGCCCGCATTGTACGCACGCGTCCTCGGCGAAACGCAGCATCGGTCTTTCAGGATCGTCCGACAGAGCCCCGGTCGGGCAGGCCGAAACACACGATAGACATAATGTGCAGCCTTCGACATTCACCTCGACGGTTCCGAACGGCGCGCCTTGTGGCAGCGGCACGATGTCGACCGGCGTCGGCGCCGCCGCGTGCAGTTCGCGCAGCGCCAGTCGCATGACGTCGCGTTTGCCGCCGACGGCGGAGAACGTCGCGGGCCTGGCTGAGCCATCGAGTGCCGGTAGCGCGCGCAGGGTGGCGCCGAGCGCATTCGGATCGTCGGTCTCGATGGTGGCAACGCGGGCGCCGGCGAAGCCGAGACCGGACAGGATCGGCTCGGCGAGCGCTATGGTTTTCGACAGCCCGGCCACGTCGTGGCGAGGCTTGCCACGCAGCAGGAAGCGCACGGCCGATACGCCATAAGCGAACGCCGCTGCAACCGCCTCCAGTCCGACTTGCGTAACCTCGTTGAGCTGCACGGGCAGCACGTTGGCCGGCAGTCCGTCGCCAAAACGCGCTAATGCATCGATCATTTCCGAGCCGTGCTCGCCATCGTGAAACATCAGTACCGGCCGCGTGCCGCCCGCTTGCGCAAAGGCGGCCAGCAACGTGCGCAGCTTGCGCAGCAGCGCGTCGGATGGAGGCAAGGCATAGGCCGCGGCACCGGTCGGGCAGGTGGCGGCGCATTGGCCGCAGCCGGCGCAAATATGCACATCGATCGCAACATGATCGCCGGCCGGCGCGATCGCCGCGGTCGGGCAGAGATCGAGACAGCGGCGGCAGCCGACGATCTTGGATCGCGAATGGGCGCAGATGTCGGCCGTGAAGGTTATATAGCGCGGCTTGTCGAATGTGCCGGTCAGATCGCGCGCCTTAAGCACCGCGCGTAGTACCGCCGTCGGATCGCCCGGATCGGCGCGTAGATAGCCTTCCCGCAAGTCAGCAGCCGGAAACAGCGGGTTGCCACCGGACAGATCGACAAGGATATCGCAGCGCGAGATGGCGGCGTTGCGCGGGGCGGAAAATTCGAGCGCGGCGCGCGAGGACGGCGCAGGCGTGGCGTAGTCGTCAACGGTGATCTCGAAATCGCCCAGCGCACCCTTGGCCTGGCGGATCGTTCCCTTCACCACCGGAAAATCGGTAACGCGCTGCGGCGCCACGTCGCCCGGCGGCTTGAGCAGCACCGTGATGTCGAGATGTTCTTTGAGCAGCGTTGCGGCTTCAATTGCCTGCTCGTCCTTGCCGTAGATCAACGTCACGCCGTCGCTTTCGAGCGGCACGAAGGCGACATCGGGCATCGGCTCGGACGCAGCGGCGATGAGCGCCGCCATTTTGGGGCCGGCGCGCCCGGCATCGATCGACCAGCCCGCGGTCTCGCGGATATTGACGAAGATCGGCGCAATCTCGCGTTGGCTTGCGACCTCGTCGAACAACGGTGCTTCCTGCGTGCAAGCGACGATGAGCGGCGCGCCGTCGGACGTCGCCACGCGAAATCGCTCAAGCTCGGCGCGGCACAGCTGGCGTCCTTCGAGAACCTTCGCGCCGCGGCAGGCGCGCTGCACCGCTCCGGCATCGAGCGGCATCGTGTCTTCGCACGAGCAAATCACAATGTTGCGCGGCCGTTCGGCCATCGGCTCATTATCCCTTATTCTTGGTACCGCGAGCCCATTTGCATCTTGGCTCTACAGCCGTTGGGCCTCGCGGGGCTATGATGCTATAAATATAGGGAAAAGAAGAAGAAAGGAAAAGCGAGGAACAATGCCGGCGGACACGCGAATTATGACTTCGGAAAGGGCCGAACTCGTCCTGCCGCCGCCGTTCACGCTGGTCGCCTTGCGCGAGGTGGGCGATGCCTTCGCGCATGCAACCTCGATTGCGAAAGAGCGGGGCGCTGGTACTTTGGTCTATGTCGGCCGCTTCGATCTCGCCGAATTCGCTGTGGTGCTCGAGCCGGAGGCGCCACTGCGACAGGCACGCGGCGCATTCTACGCCGGCATGGTGGCGTTAGCCGACACGCTCACGTCGCATGCGCAACCGGAAACATCGGTTGGCATCGACTGGCCGGATGCGCTGTCCGTCAATCGCGGACTGGTCGGCGGCGGCCGGCTCGGCTGGCCGCGCAACGCAAAAGAGGACGCGACGCCGCCATGGTTGGTATTTGGTGCCATGATCCGCACGGTGTCGATGTCCGGCGCCGATCCGGGCCTGCACCCGCTGTCCACGGCGCTCGAGGAGGAGGGCTTCACCAACGTACTGGCGGGTCAATTGGTTGAAAGTTTCGCCCGCCACTTTATGGTTGCGCTCGACGCATGGCAGGAGCACGGCTTTGCTAGGCTTGCAAAGGATTTCATTCGGCGTCTTTCGCCCGAGCACGGTCTGCGCCGTGATCTCGACGAAAATGGTGATCTGCTCGTGCGGCCCCTCGGCACGGATAACACCGAGCGCAAGACTTTGCTGCCGCTGATGGCCAAGCCGAGCTGGCTCGATCCGAAAACGCGAGGGCCGCGGCTATGAAATTGCTGCGCACCATACAGCTCGATGCGTCGGATACTTTTATATTCGAGAACGCCGCCGCACCTGGTGAGTGGGCGGTCTCCGGCGCATTCGCGTTCTGGAACGCCGATCCCGCCAAGCTTGAGGGCAAAGCACGCTCGGCATTCCGTGGCGGCTTTCTCGGCGTCAACTCGTTTGGCCGGTCGACCTTGGCGCAGATTGTAGACGCGACCGAGGCGGAGCGCGCTGATCTGCTGGAGGTGCTGGCACAGCGCCTCGTCGATGGTTATGGCGCGCCCGATATAAAGGCCGCTCGCACGGCGGCACTAGATGAAGTGAAATTTGTCGAGTCGCTTTGCTCCCAGCCACAGGGGACGTTAATCGCGGTTCATCGTTCGTCCGAGGATGGCGCCATCCGCGAATCCTTCCGCACGTTGCGGCCGCGCGATGGGCAGAAACCGGCGCGGGCATTCTCTTTTATGGACGTGGAAAGCGAGGACGACCAGTTGGCGGACGATGCGGTCGATCTCATCGCCATAGCCGGGCGGGAGCGGACATGAAGAAGGCTGCATCATTGTGCGGTTGCTGTCCGCTGGCGATCATCTTCGAGCGGCATCCGGAGGCGGTCCGTTGAGCATCGCACGCCCGCTCCTCACGATTCCGGTCGGCGTCGTCGTCGAGCGCACCAAAGGCATGAACCATTGGACCGATTTCTATTGGCGCCCGGTAAGCGTGCTGATCGGCGAGCCTGATACCGCGCCTTGGACAAAACTGTCCGACGATGGCGAGCGAGCGACATTTTACGCCTGCTCAGTCGAAATCGAACTATATCGCACCGAGACGACGTATTACCGAGCCAATCTTGCTTCGGGGATGCCGGCGCTTTGGGTCGCGCTGCGCCAAACCGAGGGCGACCCCCCATTCGAGGTCGCAATGGTGACCGCCGATCCGGCAGAAGGTGAAAGTCTCACCGAGACGGCCACCGACCAAGTCGAGCAAGTGCCGATGCCCGACGTGATCCAGCAAACGATCGCCGCATTTGTCGCCGAACATCATGTCGAGACGCCGTTCATCAAGCGCAAGCGCGATCGCGCCGATCCTGAGGCGCTCGCGCACCGGGCACCTTTGAAAGACGATCGCGAATGAACGATCCAGAACATTTCCTTTCGCGCTGGTCGCGCAAAAAGCGCGAAGAAAACGGCCAAGACAGGCGGATCGCCAAGCGCGACGGCAGGCAAGACGCCGCCACGCCGCCGGCCGTGGATTCCAGCCCAGCACCTGCGCTAGGCGAAATGCCGCGCAGACCACCCGCGGCGGCTCAATCGACGGCGAACGCGCCGGCCTTCGATCCCGCCAGCCTGCCGTCGATCGAATCGATCGGTGCGCAAACCGACATTAGCGCCTTCCTCAAGCCGGGCGTGCCGAGCGATTTGCGGTACGCGGCGCTTCGGCGCGCTTGGTCTGTGGATCCGGCGATTCGCGACTTCAAGGGCCTGCAAGAGAACGACTGGAACTTCAACGACCCGAACGGGATTCCCGGCTTCGGCCCGCTGAGCCCCGATATCGACGTCAAGAAGATGGCGGCGGCGCTGTTTGGCGGATCGCCAAAGCTCGAACTGGCCGATGAGTCCGAACGCGCGGACCTGCAAACGCCTGCAACTAAGGAAAATTCTGCGGGTGGCGAACGTGCGGCGATCGCATCGGCGCGCGAGCCGTTGGGCAACAGCCCCGCAGGAGAAAGTTTTCTCGAGCGAAATAATCTTGTGCGACGCGAAGAGAATATTGCGCCGCAAAAAGAAAAATAAGAATTGGACTCGACGTCGGCAAAGCCACAGCGCTCGCGTGGCGGGGCTATCCCCCAATCGTGATACTGATTATAGCTTTTGGCTATTGACCAGTAGTTTCATGCGTCGTTACGTCCACTTTGGATTAATTTGCAAGTGAGCCGGGATGCGGGACGAAGGCCTCAATCAAGCGATTCAATCCGTCGGCGGCGTGAGCGAACTCGCGCGCAAGCTGGGAATTTCTCAACCCTCGATTTCCAACTGGGCTCGCGTCCCCGCCGAAAGAGTTATTTCAGTCGAGAAATTGACCGGCGTTGATCGTGTCGTGCTGCGGCCCGATCTTTACGGCGAAGAAAAAATGTCGGGCGACATCGATAAAATCGATCCGGCACGCGCGCAGGAATATGCTCTGCTTTCGGCCTTGCTGACGCGCGCGCCGGACGCTGCGCTGGTCGGGCGGTTGTCCGGATTGCGTGGCGATGCGAGTCCGCTCGGTGTCGCTCATGTCGCGCTGGCGGAAACTGCGAATCGATTCACGACAGAACAAATCGAACGCGAATTCTTCGATCTCTTCATCGGCATTGGGCGTGGCGAGTTGATGCCTTACGGGTCCTATTATCTCACCGGCTTTCTGCACGAGCGCCCGCTGGCACGGCTGCGCGAAGATCTTGGAATGCTTCGGATCGAACGGACCGAAGGCAACGCAGAACCGGAAGATCATGCAGCCACATTGTGCGAGATCATGGCAGGGCTCGCCAGTGGAAAATTCGGCGCCCCCGGCGGCAGCGACCAGCAGATTTTCGAGAAACATCTCGCGCCGTGGATGGGCCGTTTCTTCACCGATCTCGAGCACGCTGGCGCGGCGCGTTTCTATCAGCCGGTCGGCACGATCGGCCGATTGTTCATAGAAATTGAGACGGAGGCATTCGCGCTAGGTGCATGATGGAATAAAACGGATATAAAGTTTTAAAAATAATCATGCGCAATAAAGCGCTTCGCGCGGGAGCGAACCGAATTCGACAAGGAGGACTGCGATGAAATCCGATGGCAAAGAAAAATTAGGACGCCGCGATTTTCTTCGCGCGCTGGGCGCCGGGGCCGGCGTTGCGGCTGTGTCTGCTGCGCCTATGGCAACACCGGCGGCAGCCGACAGCGAAAATAACGACGAAAAACGCAAGGCTCGCTACAAAGCGGACTTTGCCGAGGTCAAAACCTATTACCGCGTCAACCGCTACCCGAGCTGAGGGAGGCACGCCGTGCTCATCAAAAAATCAGAACGTCAGGCTCGCCGCGGCCGGCTCGCTGCTGCGCTTGCCGATCAATCGGGTAACGGCCTCGACCGACGCACTTTCCTGCGCCGCTCCGGCTTGGCCGTAGGCGGACTCGCCACGCTCGGCGCCGTGCAGCTCGGCAGCGTACAAAAGGCCAAAGCTGGTTCGCCGCCCGCCGCGGGCGCCGCGGTGACGATTCGCAAGAGCGTCTGCACGCATTGCGCAGTCGGATGCACCGTGACCGCCGAAGTGTCGAACGGAGTCTGGATCGGCCAGGAGCCGAGCTGGGATTCGCCGATCAACCGTGGCTCGCATTGCGCCAAGGGCGCCTCGGTGCGCGAGCTGGTCATGGGGGAGCGGCGACTGAAATATCCGATGAAGCTCGTCAACGGCCAGTGGACCCGTATCAAATGGGACCAGGCCATCAACGAGATTGGCGACAAGCTCATGGAGATTCGCGGCAAGTCGGGTCCCGATTTGGTCTATTGGCTTGGCTCGGCCAAGTTCTCCAACGAGGGGACATACCTCTTCCGCAAGCTAGCGGCGTTCTGGGGCACCAACAACCAGGACCACCAGGCGCGCATCTGCCATTCGACGACGGTGACCGGCGTGGCCAATACCTGGGGCTACGGCGCGATGACCAACAGCTTCAACGACATCCGCAATTCGAAGACGCAGATCATCATGGGCGGCAACCCGGCGGAAGCCCATCCGGTGTCGCTGCAGCACTTGCTTGAAGGCGCCGAGCTCAACAGGGCGAATGTCATCGTTATCGATCCGCGCATGACGCGAACCGCGGCGCACGCCACCGAATATGTGCGCATCCGTCCCGGCACCGATATCCCGGTGCTGTGGGGCATGCTCTGGCATGTGTTCAAAAATGGATGGGAAGACAAGGAATTCATCAAGCAGCGCGTTTACGGCATGGACGAGGCGCGCAAGGAAATCGATAAATACACGCCGGAAGTCGTCGAGAACATTTCGGGCGTTCCAGGGGCGCAACTCGAACGCGTCGCCAAGATGTTTGCAACGCAAAAGCCGGCCACGCTTATCTGGTGCATGGGTCAGACCCAGCACACGGTCGGCACCGCCAATGTGCGGGCAAGCTGCATCGCGCTACTGGCCACCGGCAATGTCGGCAAGTCCGGCACCGGCGCCAACATCTTCCGTGGCCACGACAACGTGCAGGGCGCCACCGACATCGGCCTCGATGTGGTGACGCTGCCGTTCTACTACGGCCTCGCCGAAGGCGCCTGGAAGCATTGGAGCCGCGTCTGGGAGGTCGACTACAACTGGATCCAGTCGCAGTTCGATCCGAAAAATCCGAAGAAGATGATGGGGACACCCGGCATCCCGCTGACACGCTGGTTCGACGCAGTGCTGCTGCCGAAGGAGCAAGTCGAGCAGAGCGACAATGTGAAGGCGATGATGGTGTTCGGCCATGCCAGCAACTCCATCACCCGCATTCCCGAATCGACCAAGGGCATGGCCAAACTCGACCTGCTGGTCGTCGCCGACCCGCATCCGACCACCTGGGCTTCGCTCGCAGTCAATGCTGGCCGCAAGGACAATATGTACCTGCTGCCGATCTGCACCCAGTTCGAAACGTCGGGCTCCCGCGTCGCGTCCAACCGTTCGATCCAGTGGGGCGAACAGATCGTTCCGCCAATCTTCGAATCGAAGGACGACAGCGAGGTGATCTATCTGCTTGCCAAGAAGTTCGGCTTCGAAGACAAGATGTTCAAGAACATCAAGATCGAGGGCACCAAGGTGCCGCCCGAGGACGTTTTGCGCGAGATGAATCGCGGCTCATGGTCTACGGGATATTGCGGTCAGTCGCCGGAACGGCTCAAGGCGCATATGAAAAACCAGGCGAAATTCGACCTGGTCACCATGCGTGCGCCGAAGGGCGATCCGGAGGTCGGCGGCGATTATTACGGGCTACCGTGGCCGTGCTGGGGTTCGCCCTCGGTCAGGCATCCGGGCACGCCGTTGCTCTACGACACCACCAAGAGCATACAGGACGGCGGCGGGACTTTCCGCGCGCGCTTCGGCAACGAGCGTGAGGAGAAGCTGTCTGACGGAACCACCCGCAAGGTGAGCCTTCTGTCCGAGACATACTCCAAGGACTCGGACATTAAGGACGGCTATCCGCAATTCACTTACGGCGTGCTGAAGAAACTCGGCTGGGACAAGGAACTCACGCCCAAAGAAGTCGCCATTATCGAGAAGATCGGCGGCGGGCCGGATAAGTCTGACGGGGTGGCCTGGTCAACCGATCTTTCCGGCGGAATTCAGCGTATTTGCGTGCAGCACAACGTCATCCCCTACGGGAATGGCAAGGCACGGGCAGTTGCATGGGATCTGCCCGACCCGGTCCCGACGCACCGCGAGCCGATCTACTCGCCGCGCATCGACTTGATCGCGAAGTACCCGACCTATCCTGATGCCAAGAAATTCCGCCTGCCGAACATCGGGCACACCATACAGAAGACGGCGGTGGACAAGGGCATCGCCAAGGAGTTTCCGCTTATCCTCTCGTCCGGCCGTCTCGTCGAATACGAGGGCGGCGGTGAGGAAACTCGCTCCAACAAATGGCTCGCCGAGCTGCAACAGGAAATGTTCATAGAGATCAGCGTCGCTGATGCCGCCGATCGCGGCATTAACGACGGCGGCTGGGTCTGGGTCACTGGCGCCGAAAATGGCTCCAAGGCCAAGGTGAAAGCGCTAGTCACCGAACGCGTCGGCAAAGGCGTCGCCTGGATGCCATTCCACTTCGGCGGCTGGTTCGAGGGTGCCGACCTGCGCAGCAAATATCCGACGGGCGCCGATCCTTACGTGCTTGGCGAAAGCGCAAACACCATCACCACCTACGGCTACGACCCGGCGACGGGCATGCAAGAACCCAAAGTCACCCTCTGTCAGATCAGAGCGGCATAAGGAGGCGGGACCATGGCTCGGATGAAGTTTCTCTGCGATGCCGACCGTTGCATCGAGTGCAATGCTTGCGTCACCGCCTGCAAGAACGAGCACGAGGTGCCCTGGGGCATCAACCGAAGGCGCGTCGTCACGCTCAATGACGGAAAGCCGGGCGAACGCTCGGTCTCCATGGCCTGCATGCATTGCACCGACGCGCCCTGCGCGGCGGTCTGCCCGGTGAACTGCTTCTACACCACGGCCGACGCGGTGGTGCTGCACTCCAAGGACCTGTGCATCGGCTGCGGCTACTGTTTCTACGCCTGCCCGTTCGGTGCGCCGCAATATCCAAAAGTCGGCAACTTCGGCTCGCGTGGCAAGATGGATAAGTGCACTTTCTGTGCCGGCGGCCCCGAGGCGGACAACAGCAAGGAAGAGTATGAGAAGTACGGCGCCAACAGACTTGCCCAGGGCAAGCTGCCTCTTTGCGCTGAGATGTGCTCAACCAAGGCTCTGCTGGCCGGTGACGGCGACGTAATTGCTCAGATCTACAAGGAGCGAGTGTCCAAGCGCGGTTATGGTTCTGGCGCTTGGGGCTGGCAGACCGCGTATCACGAATTGATTGCAACCTGATCCATCGCCGCCGGCGCGGAGCAAGACCCGCGCCGGCGGAGTCAACAAAAAAATGCTCTGAACTATGGGAGAAGATGGCATGGCGACGATATTCGCAAAGATCAAATTCATCGCCGGTGCGCTAGCGCTTGCTTTTATTGTCGCGGTTGCGATGCCGGCGACGGCGCAGCAACCGAACATGGTCAATCCTAATGCCGACGCGGTTAAGGAGCAGCAACTGCTCCAGCAACTTAAGGAAATCCAGGGACGCGGCACGATCCCGGATGTGAAGTCCTACGTGCTTGAGCATCCGGCGGGCCGCGACTGGCGTGAATTCAATACCGTCACATTGCGCTGGATCAGCGCCATCGCAATCATCGGCGCCATCGCGCTCGTGATCGTCTTCTATCTTGTGCGCGGTCCGGTGAAGATCGAGAGCGGACGTTCAGGGCACAAGGTCGTGCGCTTCAATGCCTTCGAGCGGTTCGTGCACTGGATGACGGCGGCCTGCTTCGTCGTGCTGGCATTGAGCGGTCTCAATATCACATTCGGCAGACCGCTGCTGCTCCCGCTGCTGGGACCTGAAGTGTTCACCGCACTTTCGGAATGGGCGAAATACTCGCATAATTTCCTGAGCTTTCCATTCACGCTTGGGGTGGTCGTAATCTTCTTCATGTGGGTCGCCGGTAATATTCCAAACAGTGTCGATGTTGAATGGGCTAAACGTGGCGGCGGCATTGTTGGCCACGATCATCCTCCCGCCTACCGCTTCAACGCCGGCCAGAAGGCGATCTTCTGGATTCAAGTGCTAGGCGGTTCGGCGATGGTGATGAGCGGTTATCTGCTGATCTTCCCGTTTTACGGTACCAACGTTGACAACATGCAACTTGCCGAAATCGTGCATGCGACTGTCGCAATGCTCTACATCGCTGTTATGATCGGTCACATATACATCGGGTCGCTCGGCATGGAAGGCGCGTTCGAGGCGATGAGCGAGGGTACCGTCGACGCCAATTGGGCAAAGGAGCACCATAGCCTTTGGCTGACGGACGAAAAGGCTCGAACCGGTCCAAATCAATCGCAACGGCAGCCAATGGGCACGCCGGCCGAATAATCGCGATCCTGATCGTTTCCGGAAAGACGCCCGGCGGTAACGCCGGGCGTTTTGCATAACCGCCACGATCAAGCGTGCGTCGCCCGCGTCGGCGTCGCAATCTACGCGGCGCAACGGAACGAACTCAAGCGCCCAGTCGCACCGACGCAGTGGTGAAGACCTTGTCAACTGGCTCCTGCACACTATTGAGCACGACCGCTCCGATCACTGCGATGATGACGGCCGCCGCGCAAGCGACGATAAATGCTTTCATACTTAGGCCCCTCTTTCAGACGGCTAACTATAGCAAATATAGCGTACGGCGGTGATCGCAATGTTAAAATTATGTGGTCGGTTAAATGTGACCACTGCCAACGGTTGGTCCGGTTTGAGCAGTGGAAATGGTGATTAGTGTATCGAGGCGGGGCTAGGGGCGGCCCGGCATCAGCTTGCTGTCGCCGTATTGCAGGACCTGCACTTTTTCCAGCGTGACCAGGCCGCTCGACATCATTTCATCGAGCGCCGGTAGAAACGCGTCGATCTTGTCCTTGGAATCGACGATCTCGACGACGATCGGCAAGTCCTCCGACAGGCGCAGGATCTTGGTCGTATGAATCCGGCTTGAATGGCCAAAGCCGACATGGCCGCGCAACATGGTGGCGCCGGCAATGTGCATGTCGCGCGCCTTGAGCACGATGGCTTCGTACAGCGGCAAGCCGCTGAATTTGTCGTCTTCGCCGAAGAAGATGCGCAGCAGCACGGCGTCGCGGGGAATCTGCATGGTTCAAATCCACTTCATGGTGTTGAAGCTGGCGGCGAGCAGGTGGCCGGCCCAGACCGCGACCAGGCAGCATATGACCGAACCGCCGATGTTTGCACCGGAGTGGAACCATTCGCCGTCGTGCATCAGATTGAGCGTCTGCAGGCTGAAGGAGGAGAATGTCGTGAAGCCACCGCAGAAGCCGACCATGACGAATTGCCGCGCCATCGAGCCGACGAAATAGCGGCCATCCGGGCCGGTCAGAGTTGCAAAGAAACCGATGACGAAGGAGCCGGCGACGTTGACGATGAGTGTGCCCCAGGGAAAGGTCTCGCCGATCAGGCGGGCGGCGATTCCCGAGCATCCGTAGCGCGATACGCCGCCGAGCGCGCTGCCGACGGCGATCCAGAAATAGGTCATCATCGAATCGATGCTCCCTGCCTTTGCAGACTAAAGCATGCGCGGCCGATCGGCACGCACCGATAACGCAGGCAATCGGATCAACTCGGGAAAATCGTAAGGCGGCTCACGTACGGCTCCGCTCGTCCGGACACGGATGAAAGGAGCCATCGGCCCTTCAAGGGCGGTTTAGACCGAACCACATCGCCTTGCTAGGATCAGCCGGCATTGATCGCGGCAAAATCGGATAACTGCAGGGCTAAGTCAAGGCAGCTGCGGCCACGCCGCCAAGCTCTGACGGCGGAATGACGGTATTTTCGGGCCAACCGCGATAGTCGGCATGGCCTGACAACTCCGACAAACGCAAAATATTTCACGCGCGGCGGCGCCGCGAATTGGAATTTCCTTTTTATTTTTCGGCATTTATTGTGCCGTCCGGCGGGGGCGCATCTATTGGATGGCGACGCAGTCCGCATAGCGCGCTAAAGCGCCAAAACAACCATGTCGCCGATACCAAAAACCGCGCCGTTTCCCGACGAGGAGATCGAGCTGCTCAACCGCGTCGTCGGCCCGGCGACGGCGACGCAGCGCGCCTGGCTCGCCGGCTTTCTCGCCGGCCTGGATGCATCGGGCGCACCAGCGCAAACAGCCGCGCCGCCGGTCGCGGCCGAGCCGCTGATCATCGTGTTTGCCAGCGAGTCGGGGAATTGCGAACGACTTGCCGGCGACCTCGCCAAGATCGCGCGCAAGAACGGCTTGAAGCCGGTGCTCGTCGATATGGCGGACCTCGACGTTGCCACGCTCGCGGCGACGAAGCGCCTGGTGTTCATCGCCGCGACCTGGGGCGAGGGAGAGCCGCCGTCGCGCGCCGCGCACGCTTATGCCGAGCTGATGGGCGGCAAGGCACCGCGCCTCAATGGCGTCGAATTTGGCGTGCTGGCGCTCGGCGACACGGCTTACGTCGAGTTCTGCGCCATCGGAAAGGCGATCGACGAACGCCTGGCGGCGCTGGGAGCCAAGCGAGTGGTCGACCGCATCGACTGCGATCTGGATTTCGCCACGCCCGCGGCCGACTGGATCGGCAACGCGGTCAAGGCGCTGGCGCCCCCGGAGGCCGCGCGCGGCACGGTGATCGCCGTCGATTTCGGCAAGACCGGCACGCAGTCGAAGACCGACATCGTCGATGCGGAAATTACTGAGCACGTCAATCTCAATTCATCGCGTTCCGACAAGGAGACGATCCACCTCGCGCTCACCTTCGATGGCGCGGCTCCGCCTTACGAGCCGGGCGACTCGCTTGACGTTTACGCGGAGAACGATCCGGCCGACGTCGATGAGTTGCTCAAGGCGACGGGACTTTCCTCCGACGCCACATTGCGCAACGAGTTCATCAAGTCGCGCGACATCCGCACACTGTCGCTGAGGACGCTGGAGACCTATGGCAACGCCGTCAGTCATCACTACATCAAGGCGTTGATCGAAGCGGGCGAGGCGCAGGCCTGGATCGCCGGCCGGCAGCTGATCGACCTCGTCACGTATTTCCCCGCCGCGCTCACCGCCGAGCACTTGCGCGCGTTGACTCGACCGCTGGCGCCGCGCGCTTATTCGATCGCATCGTCGCGCCGGGAGTTTGGCGACGAAGCGCATCTGCTGATTTCCGCCGTGCGTTACGAAAGCCACGGCCGCGCGCGTAAGGGCGTGGCCTCGAACCACATGACCGCGCGCAAGAAGCGTGGTGAGCGCGTGCGCGTGAAGCTCAGGTCGAACAGGCATTTCGCGCTGCCCGCCGCCGACCGCGACATCATCATGATCGGGCCGGGGACGGGCGTCGCGCCGTTCCGCGCCTTTGTGCAGGAGCGCCGCGCCACGGCCGCCAAGGGCCGCAACTGGCTGTTCTTCGGTGACCGACAATTCAACCACGATTTCCTCTACCAGCTCGAGTGGCAGGACGCGCTCAAGGACGGTGCGTTGACGCGCATGGATGTCGCATTTTCGCGCGACACGCCGCAAAAGGTCTACGTGCAGGACCGAATGTGGGAGAAACGCCGCGACCTCATCGAATGGCTCGACGGTGGCGCGTTCTTCTATGTCTGCGGCGATGCCAAAACCATGGCGAAAGACGTGCGCGCGACGCTCACGCGCGCCTATGCCGACGTGAAATCGCTGACCGCCGAAGCGGCAGAGCAGGCCGTCAGCCAGCTCGAGCGCGACAAGCGCTACCTGCAAGACACGTATTAAAGCCGCACATCGGCAAAACCAATGACCGACCACGTTTCGCGCAACGAGCGCATCAAGGAAGCGAGCGACTATCTGCGTGGCACGCTCGCCGAGGGCCTGCGCGAGGAAATCACCGGCTCAATCGTCGAAGACGATCAGCAACTGGTGAAATTCCACGGCATGTACCTGCAGGACGACCGCGATCTGCGGCCAGAGCGCTCGCGCAAGAAGATGGAGAAGGCCTTCGCCTTCATGATCCGCGTGCGCGTTCCCGGCGGCGAGGTTTCGCCGCAGCAGTGGCTGGCGCTAGACGCGGTCGCGCGTACCTACGGCAATCGTACGATGCGGCTCACCACGCGGCAGACCGTGCAGCTGCACGGCGTCATCAAGTCGAACTTGAAGGCGACGCTGAAAGAGATCGACGCCGCGCTGCTCAATTCCATCGCCGCCTGCGGCGACGTCAACCGTAACGTCATGTGCGGAGCCAATCCGGAGCAGTCGCCGGCGCATGCGCTCAAGCTGGCGCAGGCGATTTCCGATCACCTGACGCCGAAAACGCCGGCCTATCGCGAGATCTGGCTTGAGGGCGAGCGCGTTTTCGGCGGGGATGAGGACATGGTCGAGCCGATCTACGGCAAGACCTATCTGCCGCGCAAATTTAAGATCGTGGTGGTGGTGCCGCCCTCGAACGACGTCGACGTGTTCGCGCACGACCTCGGCTTCATCGCCATTGCCGACGCCGCTGGTGGCGTCGCCGGCTGGAACGTCACCGTCGGTGGCGGCATGGGCATGACGCATGGCGAGCCGGACACCTATCCGCGCACCGCCGATGTGATGGGATTTTGCGAAACCCATGACGTTCTCGCCGTCGCCGAAGCCGTGGTGACTGTGCAGCGCGACTGGGGCGACCGGGCAAACCGCAAGCATGCGCGGCTTAAATACACGATCGAGGATCGCGGGCTCGACGTATTCCGCTCCGAGATTGAGAAGCGATCCGGCGTGGTGCTTGGACCGGCACGTCCCTTCGTCTTCACATCGACCGGCGACCGTTACGGCTGGAGCGGGTGCGCCGACGGCCGCAGCGATCTCACGCTGTATGTGCCGAATGGCCGGCTACTCGATCGCTCCGGCGCCATGCAACTTTCCGCGCTGCGCCGGATCGCACAGACCCACGATGGTGATTTTCGCATCACCCCCAACCAGAATCTGATCGTCGGCAATATCCCGACAGGACGGCAAACGGAGATTCACTGGCTGGCGAAAGAGGCCGGGCTGCTCGCGCCTTGGTCGGGCTTGCGCCGCAACACCATGGCTTGCGTGGCGCTGCCGACCTGCGGCTTGGCGCTTGCCGAGAGCGAACGCTATATGCCCGATCTTTTGAGCGCGCTCGATGAGCGGCTCGCCGTGCATGGGCTCTCGGCCGACGACATCGTCATCCGCATGACCGGCTGCCCGAACGGTTGCGCGCGGCCTTACCTTGCCGAGATCGGCTTGGTCGGCAAAGGGCCCGGCCGCTACAATCTCTATCTCGGCGCGGCCTTCGATGGCTCGCGTCTCAACAAGCTCTATGCCGAAGACCTCGAGCATAAGGCGATCATCGCCGCGCTTGATCCCATTTTCGCCGCCTACTCAGCGGAGCGGCAGGAGGGTGAGCGCTTCGGCGATTTCGCCATCCGCGCCGGTTTCGTCGCGGCGACCGGCAACGGCCGTGATTTCCACGCCAATGTCGGCCGGCGCCACAGTTCACTGTGATGTCCACACGCCGGGCTTTGCCCAAAGTTTCCGCGAGCCTTGCTGCAATGCAGGGCAGTCGCCCGAATCAAGTTCGATTTCTGAAAAATAAACGAGCACAATCAGTATCATTGCAGCTGGCACGGTATTTGCTGCTTCGCAGCATAGAACCAGCAAAGGCCGGCCGGATTCACACGCAGACCGTTCTCGGCGGCCTTCAGCAAAGGGAGTCGAGCAATGGACTATGTGAAGCCCGTCGACGTCGCTACTGCGATGGTGGAGGCTGGCCGGCGCAAGCTGACGCTGTCGCCCATGGACCTCGTTATCCGCGGCGGCTTGGCCGGCGCGATCTTGGCGGCCGCCACCAGTCTTGCCCTGACCGGGACGGTGCAAACCCATGTGCCGCTGGTCGGCGCACTGATTTTCCCCGTCGGCTTGATCCTGATCGTGTTGCTTGGGCTCGACCTGGTCACCGGCGCTTTCGGCCTGGTGCCGTTGCCCTGGATCGAACGCGACGCCAGTGCGCCGAGCTTGCTCGCCAATTTTGCCTGGATCTTCCTCGGCAATCTGATTGGCAGTGTGGCCTATGGCGCGATGCTCGCTATCGTGCTCACCAATTTCGGCACCGCAGCGCCAACCGGCGTGGCAGCCTCCATTATTGCGATTGCGCAGGCCAAGACCACCGGTTACGAGGCGATTGGCTTCGCTGGGCTGGTGACTGTCTTCGTCAAGGCGATCCTGTGCAACTGGATGGTCTGCCTCGCCATCGTCGCGGCCATGACCACGACCTCGACCATCGGCAAGATCGCCTGCGCCTACATGCCGATCTTTATCTTCTTCGCCCAGGGCTTCGAGCACTCGGTGGTGAACATGTTCATCATCCCGACCGGGATGATGATGGGCGCCAAGGTCACGGTCGCGGAATGGTGGCTGTGGAACCAGTTCCCGGTCACGCTCGGCAATTTGGTCGGCGGGTTCATCTTCACCGGCCTGGCGATTTACATCACGCACAGGCCGGCCACGGTGGCTGTGCCGCGAACCATGCCGACGCAGGTACCGGCCGAATGAGCAGCGAAGCCGGCAGCGTTCTCAAGCCGGCGGGCGAGGCAGTGACTGGCGACTTCGACGCCGAGCAGAAACGCTATCTTGAAGGCTTCGTCGCCGGCGCGCAGATCGCCAAGGCCGCAAAGAGTGTCACGGGCGCCGTGACCGCAAGTCCTGGCGCGCCGGCCGCTGCCGAGCCGGTCGGTCCGGACGCTGCCGCGCTGAAGGCGCAAAACCGCGTTCTGGCGTCCGGCGGCAAGTTGTCCGATCCGGAAAAGTTCAAGCGCGAGGAGCATCCGTTCGACACTTACGAACGGCTGAAAGATCTCGCCGCCAAGAATCAATACCCAAAACCGCCGGACAATTTCCGCTGGCGGTTTTTCGGCCTGTTCTACGTGGCGCCGAACCAGAACACCTATATGTGCCGGCTGCGCATGCCGAACGGCATCCTCAAGGCGGCGCAATTTGCTGGGATTACCGATCTCGCCGAACGCTACGGCGGCGGCTATGCGCACATTACCACCCGCGCTAATCTTCAGATCCGCGAGGTCGAGGCGAAAAACGCCGTCAATATGATCGAGGCGGTGCAGGACTTGGGGCTTTGCTCGCGCGGCTCCGGCGCCGACAATATCCGCAACGTCACCGGCACGCCCACCGCCGGCATCGATCCGCAGGAACTGATCGATACGCGGCCTTATACGCGCGATTGGCATTTCCACATTCTTAACGACCGTTCGCTTTATGGCCTGCCGCGCAAGTTCAATGTCGGCTTCGATGGCGCCGGCGTTATCCCCGTGCTGGAGGATACCAACGACATCGGCTTCCAGGCCGTGACGGTGAAGGACGGCTTCGGCTTGACGCCTGGCGTCTGGTTCCGGCTCTGCCTCGGCGGGCTCACCGGACATCACAGCTTCGCCGGCGACACCGGCGTGCTGGTCAAGCCCGCGGACGCCACCAAGGTGGCCGACGCGGTGGTGCAAGTCTTCATCGACTATGGCGACCGCACCGACCGCACCAAGGCGCGGCTGAAATATGTGCTCGACAAGATGGGCGTCGAAAAATTCCTCCTGCTCATGGAGCAAAAGCTCGGCCGCAAGCTCGATCGCGCCGTGCCGGGGGTGGTGGCGCCACGGCCGCCGTTCTCGCGCACGGCACACCTCGGCATTCACGCGCAGAAGCAGGATGGCCTCCACTGGGTCGGCATCGTTGTGCCGGTGGGGCGGCTGACGGTCGCGCAAATGCACGGGCTCGCGGCAATCGCGCGCGATATGGGCGACGGCGATATTCGTCTCACGGTCTGGCAGAACCTGCTGATTTCAGGGGTGCCCACCGACAAGCTGGATGCGGCCACGGCCGCCATCGAGGCACTCGGGCTCGCCATTGAAACCAACGCCATCCGTTCCGGGCTGGTCGCCTGCACTGGCAATACCGGTTGCAAGTTCGCCGCGTCCGACACCAAACGCCACGCCGAAGAAATTGCCGCCTGGTGCGAGACCCGCGTCGCGCTTGATGCTCCGGTCAATATCCACCTCACCGGCTGCCATCATTCGTGCGCGCAGCATTATGTCTCCGAGATTGGCATGCTCGCCTGCAAGGTGCCGGAGGGCGAGGACGGCGATCAGGTTGAGGGCTATCACGTCTTGATCGGCGGCGGCTTCGGCCCATACGCCGAGTTGGGCCGCGAGCTATATCGTGACGTGAAGGCCAACGACGCGCCGAAAACAATCGAGCTCATTCTCAAGGCTTATCTCGCGCACCGCGCCTCGCGCGAAGAAAGCTTCATCGCCTTCGCCCGCCGCCATGAGATCGGTGCGCTCAAGGCGATGACCGAGCTGGAGGCTGCCGAATGAGCATCACGCCGCCGCGGCCGTCGATGCCGTCCTTCATTCCGGAATCCGCGCCCTTCACGCCGGTCCAACGCGCCTGGCTGAACGGTCTGTTTGCCGGGGTGTTCGGGGTTGAGGGAGGGGTGACGCCATTGTCGAAGCAGGACGTGGCCAGGCTTTTTCCGGGCCTGGTCGACGCGCCTGCCGACGTGGTTGAGCCTGCCGAGGAAGACGACGGCGCGCCGTGGCACGATCCGGCGATGCCGCTGCCCGATCGCATGAAACTCGCCGATGGCAAGGCGCTGCCGCGGCGAATGATGGCGGCGATGGCGCAGCAGAATTGCAGCCAGTGTGGATACAACTGCAAGGACTACGCCGATGCGCTGGCTAGTAAAAAAGAATTGCGGCTGAACCTCTGCGCGCCGGGCGGCAAGGACACGGCCCGCATGCTCAAGAATCTCTACAGCGAGCTTGGCTTGCCGCAACCGCCTGCCGCGGAATCCGCACCAGCACCCTCCGCACCAATCGCCGCACCCGGACGCTCTCGCGACAATCCGGTCACCGCCACGTTTCTCTCGCGCCGCCGCCTCAACAAGGAAGGCTCGGAGAAGGAAACCTGGCATATCGAATTCGATCTAACCGACAGCGGTCTCGATTACACCGTCGGCGATTCGTTCGGCATTTATCCGGCCAACGATCCCGCCCTGGTCGATGCCGTGCTGGCGACGCTCGACATTCCTGCGGATTTTTCGATCGGCGGGCGCACCATACGCGAGGTCTTGACCGACGGCGTGTCGCTGTCCCCGGCGCCGGACATGCTGTTGCTGCTCATCTCCTATTTGACCGGCGGCGAGCGGCGGAAAAAGGCGCAGGCCCTGGCCGACGGCAAGGATCCGGACGGCGATGCCGCGGCGCTCGACGTGCTCGCGGCCTTGCAGAAATTTTCCGGTATCCGGCCCGACCCGGAGGCCTTCATCGAGGCGCTCGACGTGCTGCAGCCGCGCGTCTATTCAATCTCGTCGTCGCTCAAGTCCAATCCGGGGCGGGTGTCACTCACCGTCGATGCCGTGCGCTATCAGGTGGACAAAAACGAGCGCACGCGGCTCGGCGTTGCCTCGACTTTCCTCGGCGGCCGCATCAAACCCGGCGACCGGATCAAGGTCTATGTGCAAAAGGCGCAGCATTTCGCGCTGCCTGCCGATCCAGCGAAGCCGATCATCATGATCGGACCCGGCACCGGCGTCGCACCCTTCCGCGCCTTTCTGCAGGAGCGCATCGCCACCAAGGCGCCCGGACCTAACTGGCTTTGTTTCGGACATCAGCGCAGCGACTACGATTTCTTCTACGAGGAGGAATTCGTCGCCATGCGCACAGCCGGGCATCTCAGCCGGCTGACGCTGGCCTGGTCACGTGACAGCTCGGAAAAAATCTATGTCCAGCACCGTATGCGCCAGGACGGCCGCGATCTCTGGGAATGGATCACCAAAGGCGCACACATCTACGTTTGCGGCGACGCTTTGCGCATGGCCAAGGATGTCGAGCGCGCACTGATCGATGTGGTCGCCGAGCACGGCAAGCGCAGCCCGGAAGACGCCGCTCGTTTCGTCGCTGACCTGAAGAAAAACGATCGCTATCAGGCTGACGTTTATTAGAGGACATTTGCCGTGACCAATTCCCGTGCTCCTTCCGAAACGCGCCCGGCCCGCATTGACGCTCTGGCGCGGCTGCCGGTGTTCCTCGCGCTCGACAGTAAGCGCGCAGTGCTCGCCGGCGGAAGCGCGGCGGCGGCCTGGAAGGCGGAGTTGCTGTCGACCGCGGGCGCGCGCGTGGACGTTTACGCCGAGGCGCCGTCGGAGGAATTGCTGCAGGCCGCGGCCGACCCGCCGCGTGGTGAAATTGTCTTGCATTCACGCGCTTGGACGGCGGACGACGTGAAGGACGCGGCGATCGCTGTTGGTACCTTCGAAGACGATGACGGCGCCGCGGCCTTCGCCGCCGCCGCCCGCGCCGCCGGCGTCCCTGTCAACGTCATCGACAAGCCGGCATTTTGCGACTTCTCCTTCGGTTCCATCGTCAACCGCTCGCCATTGGTGATCGGCATCTCGACCGACGGCGCGGCACCGGTTTTCGTGCAGGCGATCCGGGCAAAGCTCGAAGCGCTGCTGCCGCAGGGCTTTGCGCTTTGGGCGGAGGCCGCTTCGCGCTGGCGCTCGGCGGTGAAGGCATCGGGCCTGCCCTTCGTCGGGCGGCGCAAATTCTGGCAATTATTCACCGCGCATGCAGTGACGCATCCCGATCGCGCGCCGAGCGACAACGACTTCGCCGGGTTCATCGCTGCGGTGCAAGGGCAAGGTGCGGCGGTAGAAAATGGCTCGGTCACGCTGGTCGGTGCCGGGCCGGGCGATGCCGAGTTGCTGACGCTGCGCGCGGTGCGCGCGCTGCTATCGGCCGACGTGATCCTGTTCGACGATCTCGTCTCCCACGACGTGCTCGACTTCGCCCGCCGCGAGGCGAAAAAGCTCCTGGTCGGCAAGACCGGCTACGGTCCGTCCTGCAAGCAGGACGACATCAGCGCGCTGATGGTCAGCCTCGCCCGGCAGGGCAAGCGCGTGGTCCGCCTCAAGGGCGGTGACCCGCTGATCTTTGGCCGCGCGGCCGAGGAGATCGCGGCCTGCAAGGCCGCAAATATCTCCGTCGAGGTCGTGCCCGGCATCACCGCAGCGCAAGGCGCTGCCGCAAAATTGGCGTTGCCGCTGACCGGCCGCAAACATGCGCGCCGCCTGCAATATGTCACCGGCCATGCCAAGGACGGCAAGATGCCGGAAGATATCGATTGGCAGAGCCTCGCCGACCCGGCCACCACCACAGCGATCTACATGCCGGCGCGGACCATTGCGGCGCTGGTCACAAGGGCGACCGCCGAAGGACTCGACCCCACGACGCCCGCAGTGGCGATCGCCTCCGCGACGCGCCCGGAGCAAAAAGTCATAGCGGCGCCGATTTCCGTACTTGCGGTGCAAATCGAGAAGGCCGCTCTGCGCGGACCGGTCCTGGTCCTGTTCGGTCAAGTTTGCGGCGAACTCAATGTAACGGCGTCAAACGCCGTCAGTGCCGGTGAAAAGCGGACCCGCGCGTGAGCGGAATGCTGGTCCTCCCCCTGAAAAGTGGTCCACCTGAACTATGTTTTTTGACATGAGTCGCGGCCGAGATCGATCGCAGAATGGCGGTACTTGTCATCAACTTACGGCGCGTTCCCCGCGAGGGTCGGCACCCCATACGCTCCCAAAAACATCGTCCCTACGGAGGCGGTATCTTGCTCCACCGATCGACGGTCAGCTCTTCTTATTGTCAGCGTGCAACGCGCACCAAAAGTTTGCCGAAATTCTCTCCGCGCAAAAGACCGATGAGGGCCCGCGGCGCGCTCTCGAGCCCATCAACCACATCTTCGCGATACTTGATCCGTCTCGCTCCGACCCAGGCCGAGACATCGCGCATGAAATCCCCATAGCGCCCGATGAAATCGGAGACGATGAACCCCCGAAGCGTTAGCCGCTTAGTCAAGATTGCCCGCATCAGGTGGGGTAATAAGATTGGGCCGGGTGACAGCGAGGTCGCATTGTACATCGAGATCAGCCCGCACACCGGAATGCGGGCGAATGGATTGAGCAGTGGGAACACGGCCTCGAATACCGCGCCGCCGACATTCTCGAAATAGACGTCGATACCTTTCGGGCACGCTGCGGCAAGACGGGCGGTGAAATCAGTTGCCCGGTGGTCGATGCAGGCGTCGAAGCCGAGTTCCTCCGTCACATACCTGCATTTGTCTAGTCCGCCCGCGATGCCGACGGCGCGGGCACCCTTGATCCGGGCGATCTGGCCGACAACCGAGCCGACCGCACCCGAAGCTGCCGCGACCACCACGGTCTCACCAGCGACCGGTTTGCCGATCTCGAGTAGACCCATGTAAGCGGTCATGCCCGGCATCCCGAGGACGCCGAGAGCCGTCTGAATTGGTGCTCGCGTAGATTCTACCTTTTGCAAACCAGAGCCATCTGACAGCGCATGGCTTTGCCAGCCAGTACGGCCTACGACGATATCGCCTTTGGCGAAGCGGGGGACGTTCGAAGCGACCACTTCGCTGACTGCGCCGCCTTCCATTACCTCGCCGATGCCAACCGGCTTGGCGTAAGACGGCGCATCGCTCATCCGGCCGCGCATGTAGGGGTCGAGGGAAAGCCACAGCGTCCGCAACAGCATCTGGCCTGGTGCGGGCTGTGGAATCGGGAATTCCCCCAAGCAAAAATTGTCTAACGTCGGTTCCCCAACCGGCCGCGAGGCAAGAACAATCCGTTGAGCGGTCTCGGTCATTGCGATTTCCTTCGTGGTCACGCCAGGACCATGGCGTGGCGTTTGAGATCGGCGAGCGAGCAGTGGGCCAGAGCACCCTCATGAGTAGCCCGCAAGACCACGTGAGGGGTTTGGCGTGCCTCGAAAGCTTCCTGCCAGCGGGGCGCACATAGGCACCACCGGTCCCCGGATTTTAGGCCAGGAAAATCGAATTCCGGCACAGGTGTCGAAAAATCGTTGCCGCGGGATTTGGAAAAGCCGAGAAACGCTGAAGTCAACACAACGCAAACCGTGTGGCTACCGACATCCTCTCGGCCAGTGTTGCAGCAGCCGTCCCGATAAAAACCGGTCATCGGGTTGATTGAGCAGGCTTCAAGCGGCTCGCCGAGTACATTGCGGGGGTTAGGCTGCCGCCCAGCTCCAATATTTCCAGCGTCCCTCAACATTGTCTGTCCTTAGGCTTCTTCCATTTGGCCAAGTCTAGCAGCGCACTCAGTCAAGCCCGCGCAGAAAACCTTCTACAGTGAATGTTTCTCTTTCGTCTTCAATTGTGTTTCATTCGCAGCAATGAACGCCCGAATTTCGGCAGACATATCCAACAGCTTCAACCACTGTTCTTTATACAGGGTCACTGGAAAGCGACCCATGCCGTAGATGGAGAGGCCGCCTTTTTCGCTCACTTTCATACGGATCCCGGAAGAGGCTCCCTTTTTTAAAGCCGCATTTTCGTTGCGTAGGCGCTCAAGCTCAGCTCTCAGCTCATCGTCGGACATGGCGGTTCCTTATTTAATCAGCGGTGAATTGATGGACTGTAAGCCAGCTTTTTGTTCGCTCGATATCCGGCGTGTCAGTCCTCTTGCGACATTGATCTAAATCATTGCGTTACTTTGGCAGTCGCACAACAAAATATCAAAAATTTTTCGATATTGGTGTGCAAAGCTGGCTCAGTCGCGCCTTACATTTGTAAAGCCATAATTGGCCGTTCGGTTCGTAGTCTAGCGGAATTGCCAAAAGGCGGAGATAGGTCATGAGTAACACCAGCGACATTTCGGCGCCCTATCGGGGATTCAGCGACGCATTGATGGAAGTGCTTGCGGAAAATTCTAATGGCCCGACGCGCCGTGGCCACCTCGCAAGGACTCGCGCCGTCATCAAGAAGCACCCCAAGTACAATGAGCATGAATCCTTTTTAGCGGTCGAAACTGCATTCGAACGTTGGGAAGCCATGCAAAATGTCGGTCACTTGGACTTTACCTCACAGTCGAAGATGTCAGCCTGAAAGCCTGCGCTCGTTTGCTCAATATTGCGGGTGTCATTGCATACTTATGCTATGGGCGGCGCGAGATAGTAGAGCGATTGTCGCATCAGAGTTGGCAAAATGAGATTTTGGCAAATTGGGACCGGGTCAGGTGCGGCGAACCCGCCGGGCAAACAGATCTGGTCTGTGAATATGATCCCGCAACTCCAGAGTCGTCGCAATTGCGCCCGTCGGGTCGACCATCATGTCCCAGGTCAGTTTGGCGATCTCCGCAGCGCGCAGGCCAGCCTTGACTGACAGCAGCACAATAGCCTGGTTGCGGGTCGGGTGTCGGGTATGGTGAGCGAAGAACAGCAGGTCTTCGACGTTAGCCAAGCTAAGAACTTTTGCGCGTTTGCCAATCATTCAATGCGCAGTTTGAAAGTTGAATTGAATGTATTGTATGGCAGTTGGTCGAAGCTGCAATGGAAATTAGGGCGTGTACTCATTAATCCGCGAGGTCCGCTACACCGCCGAAAGCGGAAATTTGCAGTGCACTATCTGATGTCCGCTTAGTGCCATTAGCGACCAAACCGCTGCGGGGCGGCGAACGCAGCGAAGGGCCAACAAGGGTTGTTACGGTCACGCCCATTCGGCGTCGGGCAGCCGCTCACCGTTCCACCTCTGCAACTGCACACGGGTGACAAGGTAACAGCGAACGCCCGGGAGAGAATTTCACCGCGTCGGAGCGGTCAGTCCGCGCGCGGATGTAATCGGCTGCTGTGGCTTGTCATTGTTGATTATCGTGACACGACTTTTGCTTTCGATTTGATAGCAATCGCAGAGCCACTAAAACGTGAACCCCCGATGGGCGCGCTCATGGAAAACGAGCGTGTTTTGGTCGATGATGGGATATGTCCATCGGGTCAAATAAAAGAGGTCATTGGAGGCAATCACATAAAAGTCGGCGGCACGAAAAGAATTGAGCGCACGCGTCGCTGTATTCCAAAGCATTGATGAATATATGATGGCTAGTGGAACTGAAATTTCTATGGGCGTTGACTTTACGGCAGGTCTCGCGGCAGCATAGGCGTGATTTATGGAGGTAGCAGTGATGCGCGAATATTTGCTTGCGATTGCGCTTGTCGTTGCGCCAACCGCCGGACTTGCGCAGATCAACACCTCGGCCGGCGGGTCGGTCAATACATCGGCGGGCGGTACTGTCAGCGGCCAAGTCAATACCGGCGTCAGCACCAGCGCGGTTCGCAGACCACCGGGCACTTCCGACGAGCCGCCATTGGACGTCAAGCGCTACGTCGAAAAATTGCAACGCTCGGGTGGCAGTGGCGCGGGGCAATATTCGGTGGGCGATACAGTGCCGGGTAGTATGCCGCTGCGAAGCGTCCCCGGTTACCCGCAATGGGGCGTCGGGGCGTCGGGGGGCGACGACGTCATCGTCAATCGCGATACTGGCACCGTAAGTGCCGTCGTGCATTGAGGACGCGAGGCCGCGGCTTTATGAGGCCGCTGCGAAATACGATTTGGACAAAACCGCGTTTAATGTTCCCGGAAGGCCCAAATCAATAAGCTGCATCCCTGTCCCTGTCGCAAATTCCGTCCGGTTGGCGTAAAACGCAGGATCGGGTGATCCTCTGCGGATGTCGGATCTCTGCAGACTAATTTTTGGGATTGTCGTCGATCTGGTTCGGCCGCGCGCGGCGATGGAAGCCGAGATCCTCGTATTGCGGCAGCAGATTATCGTGCTGCGACGGGGCAGGCCCGGTCGGTTGCCATTTTTGACAACCGACAGGATGGTTCTGGGCTGGATTTGTAAGCTGTTTCCAAAGACCCGCAAGGCGCTTGCCATCGTTCGGCCTGATACCGTGGTTCGATGGCATCGCGCAGGTTTTCGGTATTACTGGCGCTGGAAGTCGAGGCCTCGGTGGGGCCGCCCCGGAGTACCAGCCGAGATCCAGCAGTTGATCCGCGAGATGAGCCTTGCCAATCCATTGTGGGGCGCACCTCGCATACATGGCGAACTGGTGAAGCTCGGCATCGACATTGGCCAGACCAGCGTTGCCAAGTACATGGTGCGAAAGAGAGGGCCGCCGTCCCAAGGCTGGAAGACGTTTCTGCACAACCATGCGGATGGTATCGCGGCCATGGACCTGTTTGTGGTGCCGACCTTGTCTTTTCGACTGCTGTATGGGTTGCTGATCATGGGCCACGGCCGGCGGCAAATCCTGTGGCTCGGCGTGACCGCCCACCCCACCGCGGAATGGATTGCCAACCAGCTGACGGCCGCATTTGGCTGGGAGCAAGTTCCTCGCTATCTGATCCGCGACCGGGATACTTGCTACGGGAGTCTATTTATTCGTCGAGTTCGCTCGCTTGGGATTCGCGACCATCCCACACCTGCGCGTTCGCCGTGGCAGAATGGGTATGCGGAGCGCCTGATCGGCTCGATCCGCCGGGAATGCCTGGACCACGTGGTGGTGAATGGCGAGCGGCACCTTCGCCATATCCTCGCGTGCTACCTGGACTATTACAACGCGGTGCGCACGCACCTCTCGTTAGGGAAGGACGCACCCAATGGAAGGCCCATTCTGCGCCACGGGCGTATCGAGATGCGGCCTATCCTCGGTGGACTCCACCATCAGTACGTCCGGATCTGATTTGCGGTAGGGACAGGTCTTTTTCTTTGTGCTCAAAAGGTCAAAGGAAGCTTCGCAGGTTTAGGCGATGAGAGATAGCTATTTCCTGGGCCATATCATGGGCGCAAAAACTTGCGTCACGACCGCAAAATTTAGTCTTCGATATAAATCAGAAAGTTAAATGGTGGGCGCTGTAGGGATTGAACCTACGACCTCTCCCGTGTGAAGGGAACGCTCTCCCGCTGAGCTAAGCGCCCGGCCGTAACGGCCGGGCGATATAAGGAGCGCTTCGGAGAGGTGTCAAGCGAGGCGGCGTTGGCCCGCCGCGTCAGTTCGGCTTGTCGTTGTGCGGCAGGCGCGAGGCGTGGCTCTGCAGCGCGCGGATGCGGTCGGCGAGATTGCCGCCGTTGCCCGGTCCGGTGTCGGCGAAGGCTTCCTCGCCATGCTCTTTTGTATTGCCGTTGCTCGCCTGGTCCTTGGCCATCTCGGTGGCGAGAATGGCGTCGATCGGCGAGTTCGGGCCTTCCAGCGCCGAGGCAAGCCGCGCGACTTCGGCGGCGACGTCGTTGATGCGCTCTCGTAGCAGCACGTTCTCCACGCGCTCGGAGGCCCAGGACTCTTCGGTCTCGCGCTTGTAGGTCGCGAGCTCGCGGGCAAGGCGGGCGCGCTCGTTGTTGGCTTGTGCGAGTTCGGCCTGCAGCTGCGAGCGCTCGGTCTTGAGCGATTTCGTGGCGGAGCTGGTGCGCCCGTCGAGTTCGGCAAGTGCAACGCGCAGATCGGATTCGGTCTTGCGCGCGGTTTCGATCTCGCCCATCAGATGGCGAAACTCGGTTTCGTTCTGCGTCAACAGCTTCGTCTGATCGGTCAGGCGGTTTTCCAGATCCATGGCGCGACGGCCGAGGATCTCGGCTTCGGTCGTCTGCGCGACAAGCTGCTGCTCGAGTTCGGACACGCGCCGGCCGAGATTTTCGACCTTAGTGCGCTCCTCGGTCAGCTCCTGCGTCGCCGCTTTCAGCTCCAGCCGCTCGGCGTCGCGGCGATCTTCAACGGCCTTGACCTCTTCGCCGGCCTCGGTGAGCCGGTCCTTGAGCGCGTCGACCTGCGTCTTCAGCGCGACGATTTCGACCTTCTGCGCGTCGGCCAGGCTCGAGCGCTCGTCGAGCTCCCCCATGAGGTTCGCCAATTCCGCCTCCTTGTCGGCAAGCGCGCGTTCGGCGTAGTGCATGGCGCCGGTCTTATCGGAGAATTCCTCTTCAATCGTGCGCAACTGATCGCGTAGCGCCTTGTCGCGCGCTTCCAGGGCAAAAATCGTAGCGGTCTTTTCGCCGAGCTCGATCTTGAGCCGGTTGATGGCATCGCCCTTCTTGCCCAGTTCGGCAAGCTGGCTAGTGGATTTGGTCTTGAGCTGATCGACGCTCATTTCCAGGCGCCGCGTCGACATGGCAAATTCCGCGCGCAACTGATCCTTGTCGGCCTGGATCTCCGCCATTGAGAGCGGGGTGGCGGCTTCGAGGCGCCGAATGGTCAGCCGCACCGCGCGGCCGTGCACCAGGGGAATGACAACTAGGCCGATCAGGGCCGCGACGAGGAACCCGATCCCGAAATACATGATCGGTTCAATCATGAAGCGACGCCTCCAATGCGCCTCTCCCGCATAACCCCACGGAAACCATTACACGAGGGGACAAGGCCTGCCAGCATAAGCCAAGATTAGCCTAAACCCGGCGGGCCGTCGCGGCCGGGCTGATCAGTTCTGGCAGTTAATGAGCGAAATCGGCCCCTAGAACGGGTTCCAGGTCGCTTTCGGGGTGAATTTCAAGTACCCGATATTGGCGCCGAGCCGCAGGCCCACGCCGGAGCGGATCGGCACCACAACGATATTGTTGGCGGTCAGCGCCGTCATGCCGAAGCCGCCGATGAAATAGGCGGAGCCGTCGATGCCGGCGAAGCGCTGATAAATCGCGTCGGTTGCCGGCAGACTGTAGACCAGCATCATGGTGCGCGCGCCTTCGCCGCCGGTGTCGAAGCCAATCGACGGACCTTCCCAGAACACGCGGCGGTCGCCGGCGTTTCGGGTGTAGAGCTTGCCGTCGCCATAGCGCAGGCCGACGACAAAGGCGCCGCTGCCCTCCTGGCCGAGGATATAGCCATTTGGCTCGCCCCACTTGCTGAAAGCCGCTTGAACGATCTCCGCTAGCCCGCGCGAAACGGTGCCGAAGAAGCGGTGCCCTTCGCGGATGATCTTGTCCGGGCCAAAGGTTTTTTTGTGTTCCGGCGGCAGGCCGGATTGGGCACCCGCAATGGTGGCGCCGAAAGCGACGAGGCAAAGGGTCAGGGCGGCTAGACGCAGCATGGCGCGCATCGGGTAGCTCCTTCAGCGATGGTGAGGTGCGCGAGCTCCGCTTAACCAGTTACTCACGCTGCAGGCCGTAACCTGCCCGGGTAATTCGTCCGAATCGCTTGAATGTCACCGAGGACTATGACTGCACCACGGCGGCCAGGGAAGTCTTCGCCGGGCCGCTTTTGGCCGGGTTTGGCGGCTGTTTTGCTGCTGCTGGGCGGAATTGCGGCGCCCGCCGCCGCGGGCACCGCGGGGCCCGCGCCTCCCGTGGAGGTCAACGCCTTTACCGGCCTGGCGATCAGCGGCTTCGACCCGGTCGCCTATTTCACCGACAAGGCCCCCAAGGCCGGACGGCCGGACCTGGAATTGATGCTGGAAGGTGCGGTCTGGCGCTTCCGCAACGAGGGCAATCGCGCGGCCTTTGCCGAGCACCCCGAGGTCTATGTGCCGCGCTTCGGGGGCTACGACCCGGTCGCCATTGCGCGCGGCACCTCGGTGCCGGGCCATCCCTTGTTTTGGACGGTGCGGGCGAGCGGCTTTATGTTTTCTACAGCGAGGAAGCGCACGCCGATTTCCTCGCCGATCCCGGCCGCATCATCGATCGCGCATCGCGCAAATGGTCCAAGGTCGCGTGCACGATTGCGCGCTGACAATCAAATACTTGCCGATGCAGCCATCGCCGGATCGCCCCAGGCGATGAAACCGGGGACAAGGAACTTGTCCGCCATGCGCCCGAAGCGCAGCGTGCTGCCGTCCGGCGCCGATACTTTGCCGCCCGCCGCGGCGAGAATGGCGGCACCCGCCGCGATGTCCCATTCGCGGGTTGGCGCCAGCCGGGGATAGACATCGGCGTTACCCTGCGCGATTAAGCAGAACTTCACGGAGGAGCCGCAACCCTGGCGCTCGCCGACTGGGAGGCGCGCGAGAAAGGCCTCGCTATCCTTGTCAAGATGGCTGCGCGAGGTGGCAACCGTCAGCCGCTCCGGCGCCTTGCGCGTGCGGATCGTTCGGCGGCCATGCGCTTCGGCGTTGTCTTCGCCGAACCGCAATTGCAGCCGCTCGGCGCCGCCGCCGACCGCACCGCGCCACAACAGACCGCGCGCCGGCGCGGCAATAACGCCGGCAATAGGGACGCCACGCGTGACGATGCCTACATTGACGGTGAACTCATCGCGGCCGGCGAGAAATTCCTTGGTGCCGTCGAGCGGGTCGACCAGGACGAAGCTCCCATCGAGGTTTGTCGCCGCCATGTGCTCAACGCTCTCCTCGGCGACGATTGGAATGCCGGGCAGCAGGCGGGAAACACCCTCGATAATCACCGCTTCCGATGCTTCGTCGGCGGCTGAGACCGGCGAGAGGTCGTTCTTGATTCGCCGCGCAACCGACGAAAACGAGATGGCAAGCGTGGCGGCTGCTGCGCGTGTCACGATGTCGGTCAGCGAATCGAGGAGCGGTTTTGCATCCTGCGCGGTGATTTCGCAGCCTCGAGTTCACGGTTCGGCGTCTCCGTCATCAGTCCTTGGCGGTCGTGATGGTGCGGTGTATCACGCCAAGATGCGGCTGTCCGGCGATTCGCCAGCGCGGCCACCCTTGTCCTCCGGAGACCCGTCCATGTCTGGACCCACCATTGATGCTCTCGACCTTGCCGCGCTGCTGTGCTCGCGCGTCTGCCACGACCTAATCAGCCCGGTCGGCGCCATCGTCAATGGCCTGGAAGTCATGGCCGAGGAAAAGGACGAGGAAACCAAGACCTTCGCCCTGGATTTGATCAAGAAGAGCGCCGCCACGGCCTCGGCCAAGCTGCAATTCTGCCGCATCGCCTTCGGCGCCGCGGGTTCCGCCGGCGCCCAGATCGATCTCGGCGATGCGCATTCGATTGCGCGCGGCTTCCTCGAGGACGAAAAGACCAAGCTCGCCTGGAACCTGCCGCGGGCGCTGCTCGCCAAGAACCGGGTCAAGCTGCTGCTCAACATGCTGCTGATCGCGGGCCAGACCATCCCGCGCGGCGGCACCCTCGCGGTCGATCCCGTGGGCACCGGCGAGACCATGAGCTTCAAGGTTAGCGCCGCCGGCGCCAATGCCAAGATCTCGCCCACCGTGCCACCGCTGCTCGCCGCCGAGACGATCGAGGGGCTCGACGCGCACCGCATCCAGCCATTCTATACGGGCCTGCTTGCCAAGGCCTGCGGCATTTCGGTCGGCATTGCGATGGACGGCGAGGCGGTCGTCGTTACCGCCAAGTGAGAGCGCCGCAGCGCGGTTAACAAAGCGTTAATCGCGGTCGCTAGCGGCGCAACCCGCAACCAAAATTAAACCCTTCACCGACACACTCGCGCTGTCCCGACGGGGATGAGCGAACAGGGCTAAAGCCTGTCGATGAAGGCGTTTTTCAATGGACGACTTGTTGCGGGAGTTCGTGACCGAGACCAATGAAAGTCTCGACGTGGTCGACGTCGAACTTGTCCGTTTTGAGCAACACCCCAACAACGCCAAGATCCTCGACAACATTTTCCGCCTTGTCCACACCATTAAGGGGACCTGCGGATTTCTGAACTTGCCCCGCCTGGAAGCGCTGGCGCACGCCGCCGAGACGCTGATGGGAAAATTCCGCGATGGCTCGCCGGCAACGGGCGAAGCCGTCACGCTGGTGCTGGCGACCATCGACCGCATCAAGGGTATCCTCGAAGCGCTCGAACGCGAGCAGCGCGAGCCGGAAGGCGCCGACAGCGACCTCATTTCCGATCTCGAACACATGGCAGCGCAAGTTAGCGCGCCCGCCACAGCGCAGCACCCTGTCGGTACGCTCGCCCCGCAGGTGCTGGAACGTCCGCTGCTTCCCGGCGAGGACGCGCTTGACGACCTCGAGCTCGCCTTCGGCGCAACTCCGGTCGAGCCGATCGCGGCCAAGCCGGTAATGCCTGCCCCGGATATCGCTGACGACGACGGCGCAAGAAACGCAAACCAATCGATCCGTGTCGCCGTCGATTCACTCGAACGGCTGATGACCATGGTCTCCGAGCTGGTGCTGACCCGCAACCAGCTTCTGGAAATCGTGCGCCGCCACGAGGATTCCGAATTCAAGGTGCCGCTGCAGCGCCTCTCCAACGTCACCGCCGAGCTGCAGGAAGGTGTGATGCAGGCGCGGATGCAGCCGATCGGTAATGCCTGGCAGAAATTTCCCCGCATGGTCCGCGATCTCTCCGCCGAACTCGGCAAGCAGATCGAGCTGGACATGCAGGGCGCTGAAACTGAGCTTGATCGCCAGGTGCTCGATCTGATCAAGGATCCGCTCACCCACATGGTGCGTAATTCCGCCGACCACGGCTTGGAGCGGCCGCATGAGCGGCGTGCCGCCGGCAAGTCCGACCGCGGCCGTATCCGCCTCTCGGCCTATCACGAAGGCGGCTACGTCATCATCCAGGTCGCCGACGACGGGCGCGGGCTCAACACCGAACGGATCAAGGCCAAGGCGATGGCGCAGGGGCTCGCGTCCGAGGCCGAGATCGGCAAGCTGTCGGAATCGCAGATTTACAAGTTCATTTTCGTGCCCGGATTTTCCACCGCGACCGAGATCACCAGCGTGTCCGGCCGCGGCGTCGGCATGGACGTGGTGCGCAACAATATCGACCAGATCGGCGGCACCATCGATGTCAAATCGGTCGCAGGCTCGGGTGTGAGCTTCACCATCAAGATCCCGCTGACGCTCGCCATCATCGCCGCCCTGATCGTCGAGTCCGGCGGTGACCGTTTTGCCATTCCACAGCTATCCGTGGTGGAGCTGGTGCGCGCGCGCGCCGGCAGCGATCACCGCTTCAAGCGCATCAAGGACGCCACGGTTCTGCGTCTGCGCGACAAGCTGTTGCCGCTTGCCCGTCTCACCCATCTGCTCGGCACCGATGCCGGCGCCTGCGTCAAGGACGACGACGGTTTCATCACCGTCATTCAGGTCGGCAGCCAGAGTTTCGGCGTCGTGGTCGATGCCGTGTTTCACACCGAGGAAATCGTGGTGAAGCCGCTGTCGAGCAAGCTGCGTCACATCTCCATGTTCTCCGGCAACACCATTCTCGGCGACGGCTCGGTGATCATGATCATCGATCCGAACGGCGTCGCGCGCGCGCTCGGCAGCACCGTGACCTCGCAGATGGCGGCGGCGGATCTGGCGAACACCGCACCCGCGCAGGCACAAAAAGTGGCTACGTCGCTGCTCGTGTTCCGCGCCGGTTCGCCGCAGCTCAAGGCGGTGCCGCTGTCGCTGATCACGCGGCTGGAAGAAATCGACGCCCGCACGATCGAATTGTCAAACGGCCGGCACATGGTGCAATACCGCGAACACTTGATGCCGCTGGTGAGCATGAACGACGAGGTGCGCGTCAAAGGCGAAGGCGCCCAGCCGCTGCTGGTATTCTCCGATGGGGCTCGCTCGATGGCGCTGGTCGTCGACGAGATCGTCGACATCGTCGAGGAGCGCCTCGACATCCAGGTGAAAAGCGACGATGCCGGCGTGCTCGGCTCGGCCATCATCAAGGGGCAGGCGACCGAGATCATCGACGTCGGTCATTTCCTGCCGCTGGCTTTTGAGGACTGGTTTCGCCGCAAGGAGCAGCCCTCCCGCGCGTCCGCGCGCTCGGTGCTGCTGATTGACGATTCTCGGTTCTTCCGCGACATGCTCAGCCCCGTATTACAGGCCGCCGGCTATCAGGTGACTGCCGTGGGCAGCGCGTCCGAGGCGCTTGCCCTGCTCAAGGACGGTCGCTCCTTCGACGTCGCGGTGACCGATATTGAAATGCCGGAGATGGATGGATTCCAGTTCGCGCAAGCCGTGCACGCCGACCCGCGCACCGCCCACCTGCCGGTGATCGCGCTCGCGTCCGTCATATCCGTCGAAACGGTGGAGCGCGGCCGCCATGCCGGCTTCCACGACTTCGTCGCCAAGTTCGACCGTCAGGGGCTGATCGCGGCCTTGCAGGAGCAGACGCACGATGGGTCGCAAGACCATTCCGATGCCGGGCGGGCAGCGTGAGGCCATGACCGAAAAATCCGACGCCAAACTGAAGGAATACGTAACCGCCCTGGTGGGCGAGCAGCTTTTCGGCCTGCCGATTTTGCGCGTGCAGGACGTGTTCGCGCCGGAGCGCATCACGCGCGTGCCGCTCGCCGCGCCGGAGATCGCCGGCGTGCTCAACCTGCGCGGCCGCATCGTCACGCTGATCGACCTGCGCCGCCGGCTCGGGCTCGGCGCGCGCGAGGACGGCGTGCCGAGCATGGCGATCGGCGTCGAAGCGCACGGGGAATCCTACGGCTTGCTGATCGACAGCGTGGGCGAGGTGCTCAAGCTCGACGAAGCGAGCCGCGAAGCAAACCCGGTCAATCTTGATTCCAAACTTGCCGAAATGTCGGTGTGCATCTACCGGCTGGAAGGGCAATTGCTCGTGATCGTCGATGTCGACCGCATTCTCGACATCGGAATGCGGGTGGTCGCCGCGTGAGGACCAACAGCTTACGACCAATGAACCATGCCGCGGGATCATCCGCGCGCGAACATGACGAGGCCTGAGCGATGAAAACGTGTCTGGTAGTCGACGACTCGAGCGTCATCCGCAAGGTGGCGCGGCGAATACTCGAAGGCTTGGAGTTCTCGATCGTGGAGGCTGAGGACGGCGAGCAGGCGCTGGATGCCTGCCGACGCCAGCTTCCCGAGGCCATCCTGCTCGACTGGAACATGCCGAAGATGGACGGCTACGAGTTCCTGCGCATGTTGCGGCGGCTGCCCGGCGGCGACGCGCCGAAGGTGGTGTTCTGCACCACCGAGAACGATGTCGCCCATATCGCCCGTGCGCTACACGCCGGCGCCAACGAATACATCATGAAGCCGTTCGACAGGGAGATCGTCGAGGCGAAGTTCCAGGAAGTGGGGCTGATCTGAGGCGCGTCGCGTAACCCCGGGCGCGCCCGATGAATATCGCCATCGCAACAAAATCGCCAGCCGCTACGATCGGCCGACGGATCCGCGTCATGATCGTCGACGACGCCGTGGTCGTGCGCGGCTTGTTTGCGCGCTGGGTGGAGGCCGAGCCCGATCTGGAAATGGTCGCCTCGCTGCGCAGCGCGCGCGAAGCGATTGACAAGATCGAAAGCGCCGACCCGGACGTGGTGCTGCTCGATATCGAGATGCCCGATCTCGACGGGCTCGCCGCGCTGCCGCTGTTGCTGGCGAAGAAGCGCGACCTCGTCGTTATCATGGCCTCGACGCTGACACGGCGAAACGCCGAGATCAGCCTCAAGGCGATGTCGCTCGGCGCTACCGACTATATTCCGAAGCCGTCGTCGAGCCACGACGATGGCGGCTCCAACAGCTTCCGCCGCGAGCTGATCGAGAAGATCCGCACGCTCGGGCTGCGGGCGAAGCGCCTGCGGCTGTCGAGCAGCATGCGGGCGCGGGGGCAGGGGGCGGGCAAGGCCGCGGCGATCCTCGGCAAGCGTCCCGCCGAGGCGGGGGTGGCTCTGCCGCCGTTCGCCTTGCGGCCAATGCCGGTGTCGGTGCCGCGCGTGCTGGTGATCGGCGCTTCCACCGGGGGGCCGCAGGCGCTCAACGTGCTCATGGCCCGTCTCGGCGCCGTGCTCGAGCGCGCGCCGGTGCTGGTCATCCAGCACATGCCACAGACCTTTACCGCCATATTCGCCGAGCATCTCGCCCGCGTCAGCAAACGCCCGGCGCGCGAGGCGGTCGACGGCGAGGAGGTCAACGCCGGCACCATCTATGTCGCTCCCGGCGGCCGGCATATGCGGGTCGCCCGCCGCGACGGCATCGCCGTGATCGCGCTCGACGACAGCGCGCCGGTCAATTTCTGCAGGCCCTCGGTCGATCCGCTGTTTTCCTCCGCGGCGCAGGTCTGGGGCTCGTGGGTGCTCGGCCTGATGCTCACCGGCATGGGCGCCGACGGCTCGCGCGGGGCGCAAGCGATCGTTTCCGCCGGCGGCGCCATGATCGCGCAGGACGAGACCTCAAGCGTCGTCTGGGGCATGCCCGGCCAGGTCGCGCAAGCCGGCATCTGCTCCGCCGTGTTGCCGCTCGAGGAGATCGCGCCGAAGCTCTCGCGCCTGTTCGGGGGCGTCGCATGACCCCGCAGGACTTCGACTATCTGCGCCAGCTGCTGAAGCAGCGCTCCGGCCTCGTGCTGTCGGCGGAGAAGCAATACCTCGCCGAAAGCCGGCTGCTGCCGGTCGCGCGCAAGCACGGCTTTGCAGGGTTGAGCGAATTGGTCGGTAGACTGAAGGGCGCGGAGCGATCGCCGCTCGGCACCGATGTGGTCGAGGCGATGACCACCAACGAGACGTTTTTCTTCCGCGACAAGACGCCGTTCGACCACGTGCGCGACACCGCACTGCCGGCGTTGATCGCCGCGCGGGCGCGCGAGAAGCGCCTGCGCATCTGGTGCACGGCCGCGGCGAGCGGGCAAGAGCCCTATTCGCTGGCGATGATCCTTGCCGGCCTGAAGGCGAGGCTTGCCGGCTGGCGCGTCAATATCCTCGCCACCGATTTGTCCGGCGAGGTGCTGGAGAATGCCAAGGCCGGCCTCTATTCTCAATTCGAGGTGCAACGGGGCTTGCCGATTCAATTGCTGGTCAAGCATTTCACGCAGGTCGGCGAGGCCTGGCAGATTTTGCCTGCGTTGCGCGCCATGGTGCAGTTCCGCCCGATCAACCTGCTCAACGATTTCTCCGCGCTCGGCTCATTCGACATCGTGTTCTGCCGCAACGTGCTCATCTATTTCGACCAGGAGACCAAGACCGACGTGCTCAACCGCCTGGTGCCGCAGATCCCCGCCGACGGCTATCTGCTGCTCGGCGCGGCCGAGACCGTGATCGGGCTGACCGACGCCTTCAAGCCGGTGGCGGACAAGCGCGGGCTTTACGCGCCCAACGCCGCGCGCAGCGAAGGCAAGGTGCTGAGGTTCGCGGCGAAGGCTTAACTCGTCATTTCGGGCCGCGCCACCCGAGTCGGCTTTAGCCGACCTAGGCATTTAAGTTTGCCGATCTCGGGTAGACCCGAGATCGGTGGCGCGGACCCGAATCCATAATTTGCAGCGCTGGGGTTATGGATTCCGGCGGCATTCCTACGGCATCTGGTTGATCGCGGCCTCAAGGGTGTTCAGCTGATCATTTCCGATGCCTGCCGCGGCCTGATTGAGAGCGTCGCGGAGTATCTACCCGAGGCACGCTGGCAACGTTGCATGGTGCATTTCTACCGCAATGTCTTCAGCCATGTGCCGGCGACGAAGGTCCGTGACGTGAGCCACATGCTCAAAGCCATTCATGCGCAAGAGAACCGGGAAGCAGCCGAACGGAAGGCCAAAGCAATCATCGAGGATCTCAGAGCCGGCAAGATGAACAAGGCAGCCGAGCTCGTCGAACAGGCCGTTCATGAGACGCTGACCTACTACGCCTTTCCGGATATTCACTGGCAGAAGATTTCGGACCAACAATCCGCTGGAGCGCATCATGAGAGAGATCCGCCGCCGAACACGCGTCGTGGGCGCCTTTCCGGACGGCCAGTCCTGTCTCAACCTGGCCGCAGCTCGCCTGCGCTACATCGCCGGCACCGCATGGTCGACTAAGCGCTACATGAACATGCGGCCTCTCTATCAACCGCAGACCATGCAAACCGGAGCCGTTGCCTGATCAAATGTGCGAAAGAATATGGACACTACCGGATTCCGGGTTCGCTCGCCATAGCGCGTCGAAGACGCGCGTAAACTCGCTTAGACGCGCTAAAGAATGGTCCAGCGTGGCGTGTCGCGGCGTTTAGAGCATAATCCGATTGGATTGAATCGAAGGCCAATCGGCGGGGATTCTCAAAGTCGTTCTGATGGGCGGGTCTCTTCCGACTGATTCGGGAGGTGACGATGCCGAAGCCCTATTCGCGTGACTTGCGTGAACGGGTAGTGCGTGCGGTCGAGGCGGGAGCCTCTTGCCACGAAGCCGCGGCAGCATTTGAAGTCAGCCCGAGCTCGGCGATCCGCCGGGTTGCGCGCTGGCGGCAGACCGATCGGTGGCGGCCAAGCCGATGGGCGGTAAGCGCTCGCCGCTGGAGGCCCACAAGCGATGGCTGCTGGAGCTGATAGCCGCCAAACCGGACCTTACGCTGGAAGAAATCCGCGGCCGGTTGCGCGAGCGTGGCATTGCCGTCAGCGCCAGTTCGGTATGGCGGTTTTGCGAGCGCCACGACATTACCGTCAAAAAAAAGCCTGTACGCAGCCGAACAGGAGCGCGAAGACGACCGCGCGGCACGCGCGAACTGGAAGCGAGGGCAGCCGCGGCTTGATCCGAGCAAGTTCATCTTCATCGATGAGACCGATACTTCGACCAATATGACCAGGCTGCGCGGACGCTGCCCGCGCGGCAAGCGGCTCGTCGCCAAGGTTCCACACGGTCACTGGAAGATGACTACGTTCGTCGTTGGCCTGCGGCAGCATGGCATGACCGCGCCGTTCGTCGTCGACGCCCCGATGAATGGTGAATTCTTCCTCACCTATGTCGAACAATATCTCGTGCCGACCCTCTCGCCCGGCGAGATCGTGACGATGGACAATCTCCCCGCTCACAAGGTTGCCGGCGTGCGCGAAAGAATCGAGGCAACCGGCGCGCAGCTGCGGCTGCTTCCGCCCTCTTCCCCCGATCTCAATCCGGTCGAACAGTCCTTCGCCAAACTTAAAGCTCATCTGCGAAAAGCCGGCGAGCGATCCATTCCCGCCCTCTGGCATCGGATCGGAACTATCCTCCAAACAATCACCCCACAGGAATGCCATTACTATTTCACCAACGCCGGATATGGACCAAATTGAGCGGAATCTGCTCTAATACTCAGTACAAGATATGGATTGGCTATTACGCGATAATCCAGGAGCAGGGACGGAAGGAGACGGCAACGGGGTTGGAAGAAAAAGACGCTGATCAGGTACTTGAAATTGAGCGGGTACGGGTTGCGAAAATGCAGGTTCGACAAGCGATAAAAACAGCCGACCTTCAGCATCAAGCAGTCAATGCTGCGCAGAAATAAATTTCCAATGAAAAAACCCCGGCCTTGCAGCCAGGGTTTGAGTTTGGAGAGAGCCAGGAAGGCTCAAGTTGGACGTAGGGTAGTCACGCTGCATGTGGATCTCAGTAAGACGTGGATGGCCGGGACAAGCCCGGCCATGACGGGAAATCATCAAGCCGGAATTCTCTCCTCGACTTCGACCGGTTCGCGCAGCACGTAGCCGCGGCCCCAGACCGTCTCGATGTAGTTCTTGCCGCTCGAGGCGTTGGCGAGCTTCTTGCGCAGCTTGCAGATGAACACGTCGATGATTTTCAGCTCCGGCTCGTCCATGCCGCCGTAGAGATGGTTGAGGAACATCTCCTTAGTGAGCGTCGTTCCTTTGCGCAAAGAGAGCAGCTCGAGCATCTGGTATTCCTTGCCCGTCAGGTGCACGCGCTGGCCGCCGACTTCGACCGTCTTGGTGTCGAGGTTGACGACGAGGTCGCCGGTGTTGATGACCGACTGCGCGTGGCCCTTGGAGCGGCGCACGATGGCGTGGATGCGGGCGATCAGCTCGTCCTTGTGAAACGGCTTAGTCATGTAGTCGTCGGCGCCGAAGCCAAGGCCGCGCACCTTGTCCTCGATGCCGGCAAGGCCGGAGAGGATGAGGATCGGCGTCTTCACCTTGGAGACGCGCAAGCTGCGCAGAACCTCGAAACCCGACATGTCGGGCAGGTTCAGGTCGAGCAGGATGATGTCGTAATCATATAGCTTGCCGAGATCGACGCCTTCCTCACCGAGGTCGGTGGTGTAGACGTTGAAGCTCTCGGATTTCAGCATCAATTCGATGGATTGAGCTGTCGCGCTGTCGTCTTCAATCAAAAGAACGCGCATTGGGGGCCCCTATCTCGCCGCAGCCAGGCTTTGGATCAGTGCCGCAAATGCGGCGAGGTTTGAAAAACGCGGTGGGACAAACCGATTCGACACTATGCGGACATGGTTAACAAAACATGATTCTCCTGCGCAAGCGCGGCGTAGCAAGATCGCCCCGAATTGGGGTAAGATATTGCTAGAGAGTGGTTTTTTAGCCACGGACCGTTTCATGCCCTAGTTTAAGAGTTCGGGCCTAACCAACTCTGAGGACTCGCCCTTAGTTCGCCCTGGGCGATTCGATTGGCCGTATTCCCACGGACGATGACCCAATGATTAACGACCCGGGTAAACACCGAGTTAAGAGACCCGGCAGGCCAGTAAGCCTAAGGGCTCGTGAATGGCATCGGTCATTCCGGGACGCCGTGAAGCGGCGGGCCCGGAATCCATACTCCGCAGCGCTGGGGTTATGGATTCCGGGTTCGCGACCTTCGGTCGCGCCCCGGAATGACAGCGATGAAACGCGGGGCGCCTCTTGAAAGCCAAATCTTGAAAGCCCTGGCCGAACAGCTCATCGACCTCGACGGCGTCGAAATCTACGGCCGCGTGGTGGGCGTGCGCGGGCTGATGGTCGAGGTGGCGGGGCCGATCCACGCCATGTCCGTCGGCGCCCGGCTCACCATCGAGACCGGCAGCCGCACCATCCCCTGCGAGGGTGGTCGGCTTCCACGCCGACAACGCGCTGGTCATGCCCTTTGCCGCGCTCGATGGGGTGCGGCGTGGCTGCTCCGCGCTGGTGACGTCGGGGGCGAGTGCAGTGCGCCCCTCGGAACGCTGGCTCGGCCGCGTCATCAACGCCATAAGCGAGCCGATCGACGGGCAGGGCCCGTTGCCGGTCGGGCCGGCGCCTTACCCGTTCCGCAATTCGCCGCCGCCGGCGCATGCCCGCATGCGCGTGGGCGAGCCGCTCGATCTCGGCGTGCGCGCGCTCAATACCTTCCTCACCGTCTGCCGCGGCCAGCGCATGGGCATCTTCTCCGGCTCTGGCGTGGGCAAATCGGTGCTGTTATCGATGCTGGCGAGGAACGTCGCTGCCGACATCTCGGTGATCGGGCTGGTCGGGTGGCGCGGCCGCGAGGTGCAGGAGTTCTTGCAGGACGATTTGGGCCCGGCGGGTCTGTCGCGCTCGGTGGTGGTGGTTTCGACCTCCGATGAACCGGCGCTGATGCGCCGCCAGGCGGCTTATCTCACGCTCTCCATCGCCGAGTATTTCCGCGACCTCGGCAAGGACGTGCTGGTGCTGATGGATTCGGTCACACGCTTTGCCATGGCGCAGCGCGAGATCGGCCTCTCCGCCGGCGAGCCGCCGACCGCCAACGGCTATACGCCGACGGTGTTCACCGAACTGCCGAGGCTTCTGGAGCGCGCCGGGCCGGGCACCGAAGCCGGCACCATTACCGGCATTTTCAGCGTGCTGGTGGACGGCGACGACCATAACGAGCCGGTGGCGGATGCTGTCAGAGGCATCCTCGACGGTCATATCGTCATGGAACGGGCCATCGCCGAGCGCGGCCGGTATCCGGCCATCAACATCCTCAAGTCGATCTCGCGCACCATGCCGCGCGCCGCCGACCCCCGCTTTTCTTTCTGCGATCAACCGGGCGCGCCAGGTGATGGCGACCTCTGCCGACATGGAGGAATTGATCCGCCTCGGCGCTTACCGGCCCGGCTCCTCGGCCGAGTTGGACGAGGCGATTGCGCTGCACAAGCCGCTGGAGGATTTCCTTTCCCAGCTTAAGGAAGAGTCAACGAGTATGGCGGACGGCGACCGCTGGCTCGAGCGAATCCTGAATGGGTTAGAAACCGAAAACTAACGATATTGCCCCACAGTCGGCCCGTTCAACGGTCCGGGACGTCCGCGCAGGGCCAATCGGTTGCGGCCGCGGCGACGGACTTCGGGGCTTCGGGGGGAGTATTGTGTCGATGAAGTCACGCGAAACGCTGATCCGCCTGAAGAAATTCCAGGTAGACGAGAAACGGCGCAAGGTCGCCCAGATCGAGGCGATGATCGCCGAATTCGACCGCATCGCCGGCGAACTCGACCGCGAGATCAAGACCGAACAGGACCGCGTTGGCATCCATGACCCCGCGCATTTCGCCTATCCGACCTACGCCAAGGCGGCGATCACCCGGCGCGAGAACCTCAAGCGCTCGGCCGACGAGCTCAAAACCCAGCTCGACGACGCCAAGGCGACACTCGGCGAGGCCTTCGAGGAACTGAAAAAAGTCGAGATGCTCGACGAGCGCGACCACGCCCGCGAGAAGGCCGAGGCCAACGCACGCGAACAGGCCGAACTCGACCGCATCGCCGCGCTGCGCTTCACCACCGGCAACGCGACGGCCTAAGCGGCCAACATCAGCTCTGGTGCACGTAGGTTCCCGGCGCCGCGCAGAGCGGCGGGAAGCCGTGCTCCGGCGCACCCATCGACGGCGGCGGAATGCGCTGCGCGTCGCTGCGCTCGGCGAGCCAGGCCTGCCATTGCTCCCACCACGATCCGTCGGCGCGTTCTGCGTGCGCGCGCCAGGTCGCCGAGTTCGACATAGCGGTCGCCCGGTTGCCGCGTGGCAAATTGATAATGGCGGCCGGGATGGCCAGGCTCGGAGACGACGCCGGCATTGTGCCCGCCATTGGTCAGCACAAAGCGCAACTCGCCGTCGGTGAACAGATGCAGCTTGTAGACCGACTTCCATGGCGCGATGTGGTCGGTCTCGGTCGCCACCGCGAACATCGGCACCGCGATGTCCTTGAGCGCGATCACCCTGCCGTCGACGGCATAGCGGCCGGCGCTCAGCCGGTTTTCCAGGAACAGGCCGCGCAGATATTGCGAATGCATGCGGTAAGGCAGCCGGGTGCGGTCTTCGTTCCAGGCGGTGAGATCGGTTGCCGGCTCGCGGTCGCCCAAAAGATATTCGCGCCCCATCTTCGACCAGAATAATTCGTTCGAGCGCAGCGCGGTGAAGGCGGCGGCCATCTGCCGCGTATCGAGCACGCCCTGGTCCCACATCATGTCTTCGAGAAACGCGATCTGGCTCTCATCGACGAACAGCATCAGCTCGCCGGCTTCGCTGAAGTCGGTCTGCGCGGCGAGCAGCGTCGCCGAGGCGAGGCGGTCGTCGCCGTCGCGCGCCATGGCCGCTGCGGCGATGGCGAGCAGCGTGCCGCCGAGGCAATAGCCGCAGGCATGCACCTTACGGTCGGAGACGACCATATTGATGACGCGGAGCGCATCCATAACGCCCTGCGTGCGGTAGTCGTCGAAAGCGATGTCGCGGTCGCCGGCGGTCGGATTGCGCCATGAGACCATGAACACGGTGAAGCCGCGCGACACGAGGTGGCGCACCAGCGAGTGTTCCGGCAGCAGGTCGAGCACGTAGTACTTCATGATCCAAGCCGGCACGATCAACACCGGCTCGGCGAAGACATTGGGGGTCGTCGGCCGGTATTGGATGAGCTCGATCAGATTGTTGCGGTAGATCACCTCGCCCGGCGTCGCGGCAATGTTCTCGCCGACGCGGAAACCCGGCTCCGGCGCCGGCGGCTGCATCGCCAGCTGCCGATAGAAGTCTTCGGCGAAATTGTTGGCGCCGCGCATCAGATTGCCGCCGGACTCCTTGAGTGTGTTGCCGACGATGACCGGATTGAGCCAGGGAACGTTCGACGGCGACACGCCGTCGAGCAATTGGCGCGCCATGAAAGCAACGCGCGCGGCGCTTCTGGCGTTTTGCCCGCGGATCTGCCGCGTCGCGTTCTGCCACCACTGCTCCTGCGCAAGAAACGCCTGCTCGCAGAACAGGTACGGCATTTTCTGCCACGCCGGATCGGTGAAGCGCCGGTCGTCGGCGTGGGGCGGAAACGGCAGGGCGGCATTGACGCCGTCACGCCCGGTTGCCCAGCCCATCAGCCGGCCGGTGAAGATGAAGGCCTGCAGCGCCAGTCCGAGCTGGCGGCCGGGCGCGCGCGACAGATGCGACAGCCAGTCGAACCAGGCGGCGGCGATAACGTGTGGGGACACGCCTTGCGTGACGCGCGCCATCAGCGCGCGCGCGACGTGGTCCAGCGTTTCGAACGAGGGCAGCTCGGCGTCCTGCGCGGCCGACATCGGCGGTTGCGCTTCCATTTTCGCGGCCGGCCACGGCGGCTGCACGTCGCTCATGGCTTTGATGATGCGGACTGGTTTGGTCATGGGGGGCTACTCCCGAATTGCAAAATAATGATGGTCCGATCGCGCGCCTCGCACATTGATCACGGTCAAAAGGCGCACCAAAAAAACCTTTACAAATCAATGCGTCATCTCGATGTCACGGAATGCGGGCGAGGCGGCCATCACGAATGTCAGGTTACGAAAGCGTCACAAAATTGACGCGGATCAAGACGGTTTCGCTTTATTGCCCTAGAAATATCGGGGGAGGGGCAGGTCATGATTTCAATGGAGGACTGCGTCGCTCTCTGCGGCCTCAGCGAAGAGGAGGTCGCGGCGCTGAGTGAACACGAGCACATCCCGGAAATCGCGGCCACGGCGCTGGCGAATTATCTGCTGCATCAGCCGCACGGCAGTGAAAAAATCCGCGGCATGATCGTCGACGATATTCACAAGGCGCTCGACGCGGGGCGGGTGAAACACGCCGCCGAGTTGTTCATGGCCTTGCGGCATTTTCTCAGCGAGCATCCTGAGGCGGGTACCGGAGCAGACGCGGCTTGAGGCGTGCGCCGATCGCTTGGGCAAAGCGCGGCTGCGCGGCGGCCGTTTAGATATTGGCGCCGGCGCGTCTGTACGGCCGGTAGCGCGGCGTCCACATTCTCGCCTTCACCGCCGCTTCGATCGTATCGGCGGAAACGCCCGACGTTAAGCCTTCGCTCAGCGCCTGCCTGCCGACGGCGATGGCGACCGCCGTCGCCACCTGGCGCAGCGCGGTGACCGGCGGCAGGAGATTGGCGCCGGCATCGTTTTTCGCCGGCGACAGATCAGCCAGCGCCATGGCGGCGGCCATGAACATGGTGTCGGTGATGCGGCGGGCTTGCGTGGCGATGACACCGAGACCGACGCCGGGGAAAATATACGAATTGTTGGTTTGGTCGACGCTGAACGATTTGCCATCGCGCTTGAGCGGCGGGAACGGCGAGCCGGCGCCGATGATGGCGCGGCCCTCGCTCCAGCGCTCGACGTCGGCGGGCGCGGCTTCCGCGTGCGTGATCGGGTTGGACAGCGGAAAGATGATCGGCCGCTCGTTCTGCTTGGCCATTGCCCGCACCACCGACTCGTTGAAGGCGCCGGCCTGGCCGGAAACGCCGATCAGCGCCGTCGGCCTGGCGTTGAAGATGACTTCGAGGAGCGAGATACGGCCGTTGCGCCCGACCGACCAGTTAGCGACCGCCGCGCGCGGCTGCACGAAGCGGGCCTGGAACGGCATGACCTCCATGCCCTCGATCAGCAGCCCGTCACGGTCGACCAAATAGAAGCGCCTCGCGGCTTCCGTGGCGTCGAGCCCGGCATCGACCATCGCGGCGTGCAGCAGGTGGGCGATGCCGTTGCCGGCGGAGCCGGCGCCGAGGATGACAATGCGCTGCTCCTTGAGCGGCGCTCCGGTGATGTTGATCGCCGACAACAGCGTGCCGGTCGCCACCGCCGCGGTGCCCTGAACGTCGTCGTTGAAGGTGCAGAGCTTCTTGCGATAGGCGTCGAGCAGGCGCGTGGCGTTGGCTTTGGCGAAATCTTCCCATTGCAGCAACACGTGCGGCCAGCGCTCGTTCACCGCAGTGATGAACTCGCCGACGAAATTGTCGTAGTCGGCGCCGCGGACGCGCTCATGCCGCCAGCCGATGTAGAGTGGATCCTTCAGGTTCTCCGGATTGTCGGTGCCGACATCGAGCAGCACGGGGAGCGCGGTCGCCGGATCGATGCCGCCGCAGGCCGTATAGAGCGCGAGCTTACCGATGGGGATGCCCATGCCGCCGGCGCCCTGGTCGCCGAGGCCGAGGATGCGCTCGCCGTCGGTGACGACGATGACCTCGGTCTTGTCGAATTGCGGGTTGCCAAGAATTTGCCGCATGGACGAGCGGTGCGGGATGCTTAAGAAAAGGCCGCGCGGCTTGCGGAACAGCCTGCTGAACGAGCGACAGCCGGCGCCGACCGTCGGCGTGTAGACGACCGGCAACAACTCCTCGATGTTCTGCGCCAAGAGCGCGTAGAACAGCGTCTCGTTGGTGTCCTGCAGGTCGCGCAGGAAAGCATAGCGCTCGAGGTCGGTGGAAAATTCGCGGAACGCCAGCAGCCGGCGGCTGACCTGTTCGTCGATAGTGGCGACCGTAGGCGGCAATAGCCCGTGCAGGCCGAAGGTGTCGCGCTCGTCGTCGCCGAAGGCGGTGCCCTTGTTGAGCCGCGCGTCGGACAGGAGCTGATAGCCGGACAGATCCGCCGGCACGGTCACCGTATCGTCCGCGGACTTGTCCATCTCAGCCGCCGCGGTTGTCGGCGTCGTATTCATTGCTGCAGAACGGGCCACCCTGGAAGCGGTCGCCGATCGGATCGGCCGCAAGCTTGGCCTGTCCGGCCATGGCCTGCGCCTCGTATTCCGCCGCCCTGCCGATAGGCTTGTAGCCGAAGCGGCGGGCGTTGCTGTTGTCCCACCACATGTCGACGTTGTCGGAGGCGCCGTAGAAAATCTCGAAACGGATATCGGGATGGGTGAAGCCGATGTTGATGAGCTGCACCAGATCTTCCGGCTTGAGCCAGATCGACAGCCGCCGCTTGTCGATCGGCACATCGCCGAAATTGCCGATGCGCAGACAGGTGACGCGAAGCCCGTGCTTGTCGGCATAGAAGGCGCCGACCGCCTCGCCGAAGGCCTTGCTGATGCCGTAGCGGCTGTCCGGGTGCACGGTGACACTGACGCCGATTTTCTGCGCGCGCGGGTAGAAGCCGACGGCGTGGTTGGAGGAGGCGAATACGATGCGCTTGACGTCTGCGCGGTAAGCGGCCTCGAATACGTTGTAGCAGCCGACGATGTTTGAACTGTGGATCGTCTCCCAGGGGCCTTCGATGGAATAGCCGCCGAGGTGGACGATGCCGTCGATGCCGGCGACGATCTTTTCAACCTCCGCCATCTTCGACAGATCGGCGGCGACGAACTCTTCATCGGCCGCGAGATCGTCCGGCTTCTTGATGTCGCTCCAGCGCATGCTCTTGTATTTGCCCTTGAGCAGCTTGCGCAACGAAGTGCCGATGCCGCCGGCGGCGCCGGTAACGAGAATTTTTTGCATGGGTCTCTCTTGACTGGGCGCGGGCCGCGAGCCGACCCCCGTGCGACGCTACTTGATCCCAAGCTCGGCGGCGAGCTTCTCGTAGCGGACTCGGCTGTTGTTGAGATGCCGCTGCATGGCGTCGCGCGCCTCGTTGACGGCGTGGGCCCGGATCGCCGCGAGAATTTCCGCATGTTCGGCCTGAAACAGGTCGAGCTGGCTGCGCTTGGTGGCCGGCGCCGAGCGGCCCCAGACGCTGCGCCGGGGAATGATGAAGCGGCCGAGATATTCGAGGAAACGGCGGAATTGCGGATTGCCGGTGGCGTCGGCGATTTCGCAATGAAAGGCGAAATCCTGATCGACCGCGGCGTCCCCCTTTTCGATCATATTTTGCACTGCAGCAAAACGGTCGGCGATTTTCTTGACCTGGGTCGGCGAGGCACGATCGGCGGCAAGCCCTGCCGCCTCGATTTCGACGCCGGTGCGCAGTTCCATGACGTTGAGCACCTCGCGCAGCGGCGTGCGCTCGTCGAATTCCACGCGGAACGGCCGGCGCACGTGATCGGCGACAAAGGCGCCGACGCCCTGGCGGGTGACCACCAGTCGGTCGGCCTTGCAGCGCGGCCACGGCCTCGCGCACCACGGTGCGGGAAACGCCCGTAGCGGCGATCATTTCCTGCTCGGTCGGCAGCCGCGAGCCGGGCAAAAGCTTGCCGCTGACGATGTCGGCGGTGAAGCGGGCGACCAGTTCCCCGGGCAGCCCGCGCGGCGCCGCCAGCGGCCTGAGCAGAGCAAGATTTTTTTGCGAGCGCTTGTTCAACGGCTTGACACCAGGCTACTGAGTAAGGTCATCATATGACATGATGACTAACATGCGTGGCCGCCTCGATCAATGAGCCATGCCGATAAACCACGCCGAAAATGCCGCACTCGTTGTTCGTACGTTCAAGAAAACCTCGGGAGGACAAGTTCAACATGAAAGCAAGCTTTGCCACGATCGCCGCCGGCCTCATCGTCGCTGCGACCGCGTTCGCGTCCGGCTCCGCCGTGGCGCAGGATAAAATCGTACTCAAGGCTTCCGACGTGCACCCGGAAGGCTATCCCACCGTGCAGGCAGTGGAAGACATGGGCAAGAGCCTTTCGGCCGCGACCAAGGGCAAGCTCTCCGTGCAGATGTATCCGTCGATGCAGCTTGGCGGCGAGAAGGAAGCCATCGAGCAGGCGCAGGTCGGCGCCATCGCATTCGCGCGCGTCTCGGTCGGCGCGCTCGGTCCGGTGGTCGACGCGCTCAACGTCTTCAACCTGCCTTATGTGTTCCGCAACACCGAGCACATGCGGCACGTGATCGACGGGCCGATCGGCCAGGACCTGCTCAATGACGTCACCAACAGCGGCAAGGGCCTTATCGGCCTGTGCTGGATGGACGCCGGCGCGCGCAACTTCTACGACACGAAGAAGCCGATCAAGGATCTTGCCGATCTCAAGGGCCTGAAGATCCGCGTCATGGGCAATCCGATGTTCGTCGATATGGCGAACTCAATGGGCGCCAATGGCGTGCCGCTCGGCTACGACCAGGTGTTCAGCGCGCTGCAGACCGGTGTGGTGGACGGTGCCGAGAACAATCCGCCGAGCTTCGTGTTCGACAACCACTACCAAGTGGCGAAGTTCTATACCATCGACGAGCACCTGATCGTGCCGGAGATGCTGGTGATGTCGAAGAAGATCTACGACTCGCTGTCCAAGGCCGAGCAGGCCGATGTCAAAAAGTTCGCCAGACAAGCCCAGTTTGACGAGCGCAAGTACTGGGACATCTATCAGCAAAAGGCGATGGACAAGGCCAAGGCCGCCGGTATCGTTATCACCCAGGTCTCGGCTGCGGAGAAGAAGAATTTCCAGGAGGCGGTGAAGCCGGTCTGGGACAAATACGGCCCCAAATACGCCGAGATGATCAAGCGCATCGAAGCGACGAAATAGCGCCAAAGGACTTGCGCCACGCCTTTCCGTAAGCGAATTCAGCGGACGGAACGGCGTGGCGCGACTGCGTTTATCGTGTGCTACGATCCTCAAGTTCGGGCGGTGTTTGGGGGATTTATGGCGGCGTTATACCGGCAGGCCATGGACTGGGCTTATTTCATCTGCGTGGTGGTCGCCGGCACCGCGCTGGTGCTGATATCCGCGGTGATCCCCTGGGGGGTTTATACCCGCTACGTGCTCAACAGCGCCGCCTCATGGCCCGAGCCGACGGCGGTGCTGCTCACCGTCGTGCTGACGTTCTACGGCGCCGCCGCATGTTACCGGCTCGGCAGCCACATGAACGTCACGGTCGCCATCAGCGCGCTGCCGCCGCGGGCGCGCCACGCGGTCGACTTCCTCGTCGAGATCATCATGCTGATTTTCGCGATCTTCATGATCGTCTACGGCTACAGGCTGTGCGTCGCCACGTGGAACAACACCATCGCCGAATTTCCGTTGCTGCGCGTCGGCATCGTCTATTCGCCGATCCCGTGCGGCGGCGTGTTCACGCTGCTGTTCATCATCGAGCATCTCACCATCGGACGGCCCGCGAAGGAAGCCGATCCGCATATTGTGCCAGGGGTGGACTGAGCGCATGGACCTCTTTGTTCTTCTCGGAACCTTGTTCCTGTGCTTCGGCATCGGCATGCCGATCTCCTACGCGCTCGGTTTCGGCGCGCTGGTCGGCGCGCTGTGGATCGGCATCCCGCCGGAAGCGGTGATGCTGAAAATCTCCGACGGCGTCTCCAAGGTGGCGATGCTGACCATCCCGTTCTTCGTGCTGGCCGGCGCCATCATGGCGGAAGGCGGCATGGCGCAGCGCCTGGTCAAGCTCGCCAATGTCATCGTCGGCGTGGTGCGCGTGCGCGGCGGCCTCTCCGCGGTGAACATCCTCGCCACCACGTTTCTGTCCGGCATCTCCGGCTCTTCGGTCGCCGACGTCTCCGCGATCGGCTCGGTGCTGATCCCGCAGATGGAGAAGGTCGGCTATCCGCGCGTCTTTGCCACCAACGTGACCATCAGCGGCTCGCTGCAGGCGATCGTGGTGCCGCCGAGCCACAACGCGGTGATCTATTCGCTGGCGACCGGCGGCACCATTTCCATCATCAGCCTGTTCATGGCCGGCGTCGTGCCGGGGCTTTTGCTCGGCGTCTGCCTGACCATGCTGTGCATTTTCATCGCCTATCGCGACGGCCATCCGAAAGGCGAGTCGGTGCCGATCCGCGACGCGGTGAAGATCACCATCGACGCCCTCTGGGGGCTGATCACGATCTTCATCATTATCGCGGGCATCCTGCTCGGCATTTTCACCGCGGTCGAAGCCGGCGCGGTGGCCTGCATCTGGGCCTTCTGCGTGACCATGTTCATCTACCGCGACTATCACTGGAAGGACCTGCCGGGCCTGGTGCACCGCACGCTGAAGACGGTCGCCATGGTGATGACGCTGATCGCGATGGCCTCGTCGTTCGGCTACGTGATGGCGCTGATGCAGCTGCCGACCAAGATCACGGCGTTTTTCCTCAGCGTCTCGGAAAACAAATACGTCATCCTGATGCTCATCAATTTCATGCTGCTGGTGCTCGGCTGTCTGATGGACATGGCGCCGCTGATCCTGATCTGCACGCCGATCCTGTTGCCGGTGGTGATGCGGCTCGGCGTCGATCCGGTGCATTTCGGCATGATCATGCTGATGAACCTCGGCATCGGCCTGCTGACGCCGCCGGTGGGGTCCGTGCTGTTTGTCGGCTGTGCCATCGGCAATGTGCGGATGGAAGATGTGATCCGCACGATCTGGCCGTTCTACGCCGTGATGTTTGCGGTGCTGATGATGGTCACCTTCATCCCGGCGCTGTCGCTGTGGCTGCCATCGGTGACGGTGCACTAGGCGTCATCTAGAACGCCGCGGCCAGATCCTTGGCGCCTTGCGAGCGGGCGGCACTTTTCATCTTGTTTTCGATTTCGGCGATAAGCACCGCCACCACGCCGGTGCGCTGCGCCACCGGGTTGCGCTCGTAGCCCTGGTGCTGGAAGAAATTCGCGGTGGGTACGCGCGCGCGCATGTCGGCAGGCATGGTGACAATGTCGATGCCGTTGCCATCGCCGGTCAGGTTCATCAACTCGAGCTCGGCGGCGGTGAGCGGCGCGGCATAGCCCTTGGCGCGGGCGAAATGCACGGAGTCGAGCAGCTTCTGCACCTGCAGCAGCGGGCCGACGTCGATATCGAGCACAGCGGCGTGGATGCCCCAGCCTTTGTCCGTGTGCTTGGCGATTTCGTCGTATTTCGCCCAGCTGTGCGGCAAGCTGCGGCAATAGGCGATCATGCGCTTGAGCACGGCGAACTTGCGCTCGAAGGCCGTACGCCGCGCGCCCTGCAAGGTCTTCGCCTTGGCGCTGAGCGTGGCGATGAAGTGCTCGCCGCTTTCGCCGAACAGGGAGACGGTATTGGTCGAGAGCAGCTGGTTGTAGCCGATCGCCGGCGAGATCGCGTGCGCGTTCGGCCGCGGAGTGGTGAGGCCGGCCTGCGAGTTGTAGCTGCCATGGCCGCCGGTCTCGAAGGCGTAGACGCCGACGATCTGCTCGCGCGTGAGGCCGGCCGCGCGCGCGGCCCTGGCATAAGCGCGCATGAATTCGGCATCGCTGGCCGGCAGGTCGGGCATGAAGCCCCATTCGGCGCTTGCCGCAGCAAGGAAATCGGCGAACACCGGAATTTTCGGCTTCGGCGGCACCGGCGGCGGAGATGGCGGCGGGAAGGGGCTGATCGGCTTGGGCGGGCCGGAATAGACCGGCGGCTGCGTCAGCATGTAGTCGGCGAGCGCGATCGGCTGATTCTCGCGCCGCTTGGCGTTGCGGATGCGGCGTTTGCCGGCGATCGAGTCCCAATAGGCGGCGGCCTGTTGCTCGTAGGCGCCATGAACCGCGTCGTACTGCGCGAGCTTGGCCTGATAGTCGGCGAGCGCGGCGGGCGGCGCGTCCTGCGTCAGGGCGGCGCCGGCCGGCGCGGCGGCGAGCAGGAAACAGCAGAGCAGGTGGCGGCGCATGCCCGGCCTTGTCGTCGATTCTTCAAGGTTTGGCTATGTCATAAAAAAACGCGCCGCAAATGCGGCGCGGTGCAGAGTGCCGAATTCGCGGGTCTCGTCGAATCCGGCGGGGGAGGACAACTATGGTTTAGCGGATCGTCGGCCCGTCGCGGTCGGTCAAGACCACCGGTCCGCCGACCTTGATCACGGTCGGCGCTTGCGAAGTCAAAATATCGGTGCCGAGATTGAAGTTGTGCGCGGCAATGCCGATCACCGCGATCAATAGCGCGGCGCAAAGGCCGACCACCACGATCTTGAGGTGGGTGGTTCGGTCGGCGGTGTAAATCGACCAGTTCATGACAGCCTCCAAGGTCTTGACCCAAAGCCTTAAGGTTTGGTGGGCCCCGCCCGGAAAAAGGTTCAACGCTCGTTCCTAGCCCTAACGTGGGAAGGCGCGCGCTGTTCCACATCACACCTCACGCAAGCGTGAAGCGCGTGACGGCCGTCACAAATTGGCCGGAAGACTTAATGAAATCAGGCGACGCGCGCGAGCGGGAAGCTGTCGCTGGCGTAGAGCGCGCGAATGTCCTGGTGGCCGAGGCGCTGCTCGTCGATCTGGATATAGGCGCCCAGCAGCAACGGCTCCGGCAATTCCTCGACGGCGAAGCGAATAGCGTCTGCGGCATGGTCGAAACGGCGGTATTTGACCTTCGTCGTGATCTTGCGATTGCGCGAGGGAAACAGCTCCGCGGGGGCTTGATAATCGAATGTGTTTGACACGATGAACTCCAAAATTTCCGGGTGACCGAATGGATTGAATCGATAGAGGCTATATGGGGATGTAAATGCCGCATTTCCAGAGGCCATTTAAAGGCTTTGGCTCACTCGCAAAGCTTGTAATTTGAGGCCTGACACCGCTGTGCCTCGGCATGCGCCTCGGTGATTTGTTCTTGTGTCATGCGCTCGGCGAACGTAGTGCGGAATATCTTCGCATTGGGGAAGCCTTGTGCGGCCGCCGCGCTCAGCCAGGTATAGGCGCGGCCAAACTCCTGGTTGACGCCATAGGCGAGGCCGAGATTGACCTGCGCCAACGCGTTTCCCTGCGCCGCCGCCAACTGCCACCAGCGCATGGCCGCGGCAAAATCCTGCGCGACCCCTTGGCCGTTGTTGTACATCAGCCCGAGCGCAGCCTGCGCTTGCGCGTTTCCGTTGCTAGCCAAGGGCCGCAGCAGCTTGAGCGCCGTGGCGAAGTCCTGCTGCGCGTAAGCGCGTTTTGCGTCCTCGAGCGGGCCGGCAAAAGCGGGGCCGGCGGCCGTGGTTAACAGCAGCGACGCCGCGATCAGTATGCGGGCAAGGCACGCGCATTTGCGGCCGGTGCGACGGCAGAAGGTGGAACGCGGATCGACCGCGGAAATAGGAAGCAACGTACCGTTACCCATTCTTTGCGAGGTTGCGGAGTTTCGCCAGCGCGGTGGCATCCGGGTCGTTCGGCGAGATGATCCCGATGTAATGGCCGTCCTTGTCGACGAGCCGGATGAGCGCCGAATGGTCGTAGGCGTAGTCGCCATGATCGAGCGGGATGCGCTTGAAATAGACGTGATATTCGGACGTGATTTTTTCGATCCGCTTTGCACCGCCGGTGAAGCCGCGGATGTGCGGGTCGAACGACGACAGATATTGTTTCATCGACTTCGGCGTGTCGCGCTGGCTGTCCACCGAGATGAAGACGACGTTGAGCTTGTCGGCGTCGGGCCCGAGCTTCTTTAGCCAGGTCGATAGCTCGAACAGCGTGGTGGGGCAGATGCTGGGGCAATGCGTGTAACCGAAGAAAAGCGCGCTCGGCTTGCCCAACAGATTGTATTGGGTGACCGGCTGGCCGTTCTTGTCGGTGAGGGTGAAGCCGTCATCGGCCGCCGCGAACGTGAACAGATTCGCCAGGCCCGGCGAATTGTCAAGCACCATCTTCGTGGCGAATACGATGAAGAGGCCGAAAAATAATACCGCCAACACGCCGCGCAATTTCAGCAACGAAAAAATTTTATGGGAGCGGGCTACTTGCATCTGCTGTTTCCTGCGCGGCGGCGGCAAAGATTGCCTGACACCGGGCGTGGATCTGTCGCCCGAGGGAACCTTAAGTCGGTTGTGGTTGCGGAAGGGTAAATGCGCATGCGTCGGGGGGTATTCGCCGCGCGCTCTTCGGTGCGCAGGCTAAATGCTGGCGACCGTCTTCAGCCGCACCCGTGGATGAATTTCCGATTGCGCCATGACCGGCGTCGTGGCGCGGAAGCGCTCGACGATGCCGCGCACATAGGGGCGGACGGCGGCGGAGGTGACCAGCACCGGCGCCTCGCCCTCGCGCGCGGCTTCCTCGCATTTTTCGCGCACCAGGTTCATAAATTCGGTCAGGCGCGACGGCTGCATCGCCAGCGTGCGCGCGTCGCCCTCGCCGACCATCAACTCGGCGAAGGCCTGCTCCCATTGCGCCGTGAGCGCAATCAGCGGCAGGTAGCCGCCGGCGGAGGTGTGCTGCGCGCAGATCTGGCGCGCGAGGCGCGCGCGCACATGCTCTGCCAGCATCACCGGATTGCGCGTGCCCTGGATGCCGTCAGCAATGCCTTCGAGGATGGTGGAGAGATCGCGGATCGAGACGCGCTCGGCCAGCAGAATCTGTAGCACGCGCTGGATGCCCGACGTCGTGATCAGGGCCGGCACGAAGTCCTTCAGCAGCTCGGACTGTTCCTTGGGCCTTTCCTTGATGAGCTTCTGCACCTCGGCGTAGGACAAGAGCTCCGCCATGTTGGGCTTGAGCAACTCGGTCAAATGAGTGGACATCACGGTGGCGGCGTCAACCACGGTGTAGTCCTTGATCGAGGCTTCTTCCTTGAGACCAGCGTCGATCCAGGTTGCCGGCAGGCCGAACGTGGGCTCGGTCGTGTGCGTGCCGGGAATGTTCACCTGCCCGCCGGCCGGGTCCATGACCATGTACTGGCCCGGACAGATCTTGCCGGAGCCGACCTCGACCTCCTTGATCTTGATGACGTAGGCGTTGGCGTCGAGCTGCACGTTGTCGAGGATGCGCACGGCGGGCATGACGAAGCCCATCTCGACCGCCAGCGAGCGGCGCAGCGCCTTGATCTGCTCGGTCAGGCGATCGCCGCCATCCGGCGCGTTGACCAGCGGCAGCAGCGCGTAGCCGAGCTCCACCTTGAGATCGTCAATGCGCAGCGCGGTGCCGATCGGTTCGTCGGCGGCTTCGATCTTGGCCTTGAGAATCGACCTTCTTGGCCTCGGCGACGTCGGCGACGCGCACACTCTTGTCGAACATGTATGCGAGCGCCGCGGCGCCGCCGCCGAGCGCCATAAACGGCAGCATGGGGATGCCGGGCAACAGCGCCATCACCAGCATCACCGCGCCGGACATGCCGAGCGCCTTGGGATAGCCGGAGAGCTGGGCCAGCAGTGCCTTGTCGGCGGCACCGGAGACGCCGGCCTTCGCCACCAGCAGGCCGGCGGCGGTGGAGACGATCAGCGCGGGAATTTGCGTCACCAGTCCGTCGCCGACGGTGAGGATGGTGTAGGAGTGCGCGGCGTCGGCAAAGCTCAAGCCCTGTTGCGCAATGCCGATGATCATGCCGCCGATGACATTGATGAAGACGACCAGCAGGCCGGCGATGGCGTCGCCGCGCACGAATTTTGAAGCGCCGTCCATGGCGCCGAAGAAGCTGCCTTCGTCCTCCAACGCCTTGCGCCGCTTGCGTGCCTCCTGCTCGTTGATGAGGCCGGCGGAGAGGTCGCCGCCGATCGCTATCTGTTTGCCCGGCATGGCGTCAAGGTGGAAGCGCGCCGCCACTTCGGCGATGCGGCCGGAGCCCTTGGTGATGACGACGAAATTCACGATCACCAAAATCGTAAAGACGATGATGCCGATGACGAAATTGCCGGCTATGACGAAATTGCCGAAGGCCTGGATGACGTGGCCGGCGGCGTCGGTGCCTTCGTGGCCGTGGGCGAGGATGAGGCGCGTGGAGGCGAGGTTGAGCGCCAGCCGCAACATGGTGGCGATCAGCAGCACGGTGGGGAACGAGGAGAATTCCAGCGGCGTGTGGATGAACAGCGCCGTCATCAGGATCAGCACCGAGAGAATGATCGAGATGGCGAGGCTGATGTCGAACAGCGCCGGCGGCAGCGGCAAGATCAGCACCACCAGGATGGTGAGCACGCCGACGGCGAGCGCGATGTCGCCGCGCTTGAGCAGCCCGCCGATCTCGTCGAGCCTAGGAAGCTTGAAGCTGCTGGTGGCGGTCGCCGGTGCAGCGCTGATGTCGCTCATTCAGGGGGGCTCGAAACCGGTCGCCCGGTGGTTATGCCGGGTATGGGAGGAGGGCGGTGTTTTCCCGTATCCCCCGGCAATATTTGCCCATTTTATGGTTAGCGGGCGGTTAATGGGTACCGGCAGCGGTGGCCTTGCCCGCGAGCGGCGGGAATTGGCGGGCTCCGTCCGGGCCAAGCGGCAGCGGCTCGACGCGGATGACAGCCGAGAGGTTGAGCGGGCCATAAAGGTGCGGAAACAAGTCGCCGCCGCGCGATGGCTCCCATTTCAGCGCGCCGCTGAGCTTGGCGGCGTCTACCTGCACCAGCAGCAGATCACGTAGTCCGGCAAAATGTGTCGCCGCGGTCTCGGCAACCTGCGCGGCGGTCGAGAAATGAATGAAATCCGTCGCGCCGATCGGCCGTTGAGCCGTGAAACGTGCCGGTGCGTTCGGCTTCGCGCCACAAAGTTGCGTCGCAGATTTTGTAGATGACCGGCATTTTCCGCGCCCGATCTTGTTTATGCCGCTATTGCCCCACATATCCCCGGGCAAATGAAACGGGGATATCAAGCTAAAAACCGAGGAATACCTAATCCAAACCGCCGACCGCTGCATCCGCTTGGCGCGCGAAGGGCGGCAGCTGGTGGAGCGCCTGGAGGCGATCAGCAACGAATTAATGGCCAAGGTGGTCGAGATCGACACCAGTCGGGACAAGAACGCGAAAGGCGTCGGCACGGCCGGGCAAGCACCGACGTCCTGACAGCCGCGCGATTCCATCGAATCAAAAAGCCCGGCGCTTGCGCCGGGCTTTTCGTTTGTCTGCGATTGGTGTTGTTTACGCCGCGCCTCTCATCGCCTCACTGCCGCCCGTCGGTGGGATCGGCGCGCCGTCGGCGGCGTATTCGTTGAGCTTGTTGCGCAGCGTGCGGATGGAAATGCCGAGAATATTGGCGGCATGCGTGCGGTTGCCGAGGCATTGCTTGAGCGTTTCCAGGATGAGATCGCGCTCCACTTCGGCGACGGTGCGGCCGACCAGATTGCGGGTGACCTGCTCGGCGGCCATCGCCGCTTGCACCGCCGTGCCGGTGCCGCGCACGCTGTCGAGCCGAGCGCCGTCCGGAGTGAAGTTGCCGTCGACGCCGATTTCAGCGCCGGTCGAGAGCGGCACCGCGCGGTGCAGCGTGTTTTCCAATTCGCGCACATTGCCCGGCCAGCGGTTGACGGTGAGCGCGCGGCGCGCTTCCGCCGAGAGCGGGCGGACGGCCAGGCCGTTGGCCTCGGAATATTTTTTGATGAAATATTGCGCCAACTCGATGATGTCGGAGGCGCGTTCGCGCAACGGCGGGATCTTCAGGTTCACCACGTTGAGGCGGAACAGCAGATCCTCGCGGAATTTGCCCTCGCGCACCGCCTCGGTGAGGTTGCGGTTCGACGTCGCGATGATGCGGATATCGACGATCTGCTGGGCAAGCTTGACCACCTGCTCCATGGCCGCGTCGCGCCAGATCATCTCGCGCGTGTCGTTGGTGACGGCGGCGAGCACCGCGGCGATCGGCTCCGGGTCGGGCGGCAGCGGGATATATTCTTTGGCGCCGGCATGGATGGCGTTGACGGCGGCACGCGCGTCGTTGGTGACGCCGCAGGCGACGATCGGCACATGGATGCGCACGGCGTCGAGCCGCTTGACGAGGTCGGCGATGTCGAGCGCGACGTCGACCATCAAGAGGTCGGCGCCGCGACCGGAGCGCAGCACGGCGAGCGCCTGCTTGTTGCTTTCGGCGTGGGTGACGGAGGCGCCCTTGTCCGTCGCGATCTTGCTCGCGGTGGTGAGCTGCCCTCCCAACGTGCCGACGATCAATAGGCGCATGGCTTTATCCCTTTAATTTTTGTCGGCCTTGATGATTTCCGTCATGGTCACGCCCAGCTTGTCCTCGACCAGCACCACTTCACCGCGCGCGACCAGGCGGTTGTTGACGTAGATATCAATGGCTTCGCCGACCTTGCGGTCGAGTTCGAGCACCGCGCCGGGCCCGAGCTTCAACAGCTCACCGACGGCACCCAGCGACTTCACGAAATCGAAAAAACCTTGCACCGGTTTCCTTCCCACCGCATGGGCGCAGCGTCCTGCGTTCGACACGGCAAGATTTGCCCAGTTTATGGTTAGCGTCCGGTTAACTCAGAAGAAATTTCGATTCGCGTCGTCGCAATCCACGACCCGGCCGTGTCGATTGCCAGCGTCAAGCGTGCAAACGAAAACGCCGGCGCAACCGGCCGGCGTAATAAGTAACGCTTTGGCGATGGTCAGGTGCGGTACTGCTGGATGCGCGTGGTGCGCAAGCCGGCCAGGCCGTGCTGGTCGATCGAGTACTGCCAGGAGAGGAATTCTTCGACGGTAAGCGTGTAACGACCGCAGGCTTCTTCAAGCGACAGCAGGCCGCCGCGCACCGCGGCGACCACCTCAGCCTTTCGGCGGATGACCCAGCGCTTGGTCGAAGGCGGCGGCAGGTCCGCAATCGTGAGCGGACTACCATCGGGCCCGATGACGTATTTGACCCTCGGGCGGTGGGGTTCGGTCATTGGTACACTCACAAACTCGACTGACAGACACTGCTTACGAGGCGAAAACTACAGGCCGCGGCTTAAGATTTGCCTAAGCGGGAGGCGTGGACAGGGAAAACTTTGCCCTGTTTTCGCTAACCTTTTGGTTACGGATGAGACCTTGGCGACGGTCAGTATCGCGATGCCGGGCGCGCGGCTTTGCGCTATCATGGGCCCGGAGGGGAGATTCAGGATGGCAGTGAATGCGCTCAACGCCGGTCGAGCCATCCTCGCCTGGCGCGCGGCTGCGATCTATGCCGTGACGCTGGTGGCGGTCGCCGGCGCCTATTTCGTGCTGGCCAAACTCGGCCTACAGCTCGCCTCGATCAATCCGAGCGCCAGCCCGATCTGGCCGCCGACCGGATTTGCCCTCGCCGCCGTCCTCCTATGTGGCTACCGCGTCTGGCCAGCGATCTTCGTCGGCGCCTTTGCCGCCAATGCCACCACCGCCGGAAACCTGGAAACTTCCGCCCTGATCGCGCTCGGCAACGCTCTGGAAGGGCTGGTCGGCGGTTATCTGATCAATCAATGGGCGGGCGGCCGCGAGACCTTTGCCGCTCCGGGGTGGGTGGCCAAGTTCGCGCTGATCGGCACCGGCCCGGCGACCGTCATCAGCGCCACCATCGGCGTGCTCACGCTCAGCGTGGCCGGCTTTGCGCCGTGGGATAAATTCGCGGCGATCTGGACGACGTGGTGGCTGGGCGACGTCGCTGGCGCGCTAGTGGTCACGCCAGTGATCGTGCTGTGGGCGCGAAGCAGCCGCAGCTCATTTGCGCTCGATGAACTGACGGACACCATCGCGGTGCTCGGGCTTGCCGCGGCTGTCGGTTTCATCGCCTTCAGCCCGCTGCTGCAGCGCTCGGAATATTCAAGCCCGCTCGGCTTTCTGGCGATCCTGCCGCTGTTCTGGGCGGCGCTGCGCCGCGGCCCGCGCGACACGGCGACCGTCGGCTTGATCCTCGCCGCCTTTGCCGTCTGGGCGACGGTGCAGAATGTCGGCCCGTTCGGCAACATCGGCCTCGACGAATCCTTCCTGCTACTGCTCACCTTCATGATCAGCGTCTCGCTGCCCAGTCTCGCGCTCAGCGCCGACGTGGCGATGCGCCGGCAGAGCGAGGCGACGCTGGAGCGCACCCGGGCCGAGCTCGACACTCGCGTCAAGGAGCGCACCGCCGAGCTCGCCGACACCAATATTCAGTTGTCGGAAGCCCAGCGCATCGCCAATCTTGGCAGCTGGTCGTGGGACATCGTAGCCAATCGTGTCGCCTGGTCGGACCGGTTATTCGACATCTACGGCATCAAGCGCGAGGCCTTTGGCGGCACGATCAACGATTTCGTCGAATGCATTCATCCGGACGATCGCGCCCGGGTCGGCGCCGCCATTGGCGCGGCGCTCAAATCGGGCACCAGCTTCACGCATGAGGAGCGCATCGTTCGCCCCGATGGCGTGATCCGCCAGCTGCAAAGTGTCGGCGAAGTGGTACGCGATGAAAAAGGCGCTGCGCTGCGCATGCTCGGCGTCTGTCTCGACGTGACCGAGCGCAAGGAGGCGGAAAGCGCCCTGCGCGAATCCGAGCAGAACTACCGCTTCCTGCTCAAGGGCGCGCGCGACTACGCGCTCTATATGCTCGACACCGAAGGCCGTGTGCGCAGTTGGAGCGACAGCGCCCAGCGCATCAAGGGCTACAGCGCCGACGAAATTGTTGGCCGCAATCTCAGTGTCTTTCTGCCGCCGGAAGCGCGCGCCGCCGGCATGGCGGGCGAGATTCTGGTGGCGGCCGCGCGCGAGGGTAATTTCGAGGGCGAAAGCTGGCTGATGCGCAAGGACGGCAGCCGCTTCTACGCCAGCATCGTCATGGACGCGATCCGCAACGACGCCGGCGAACTGATCGGCTTTGCTAAGCTGGTGCGCGACATCACACAGCAGCACGAAGCCAAGCTCGCGCTTGACGAAGCGCGTGACCAGATGGCGCAGGCGCAGAAGATGGAAGCGCTCGGCCAGTTGACCGGCGGCATTGCCCACGACTTCAACAATCTGCTGATGATCGTCTCGGGCTACGCGCAGATCCTGCAAAGTCGGCTCTCGGGGGCGAAGGATTTGCAGGCGGTGCAGGCGATCCGCGCCGCCGCCGGCCGCGGCGAGCGGCTGACGCGGCAATTGCTCGCCTTCTCGCGCCGCCAGCAACTGATGCCGGTAGTGGTCGATCTCAAGGCGCGCATCGACGCCGTGCGCGACATGCTCGGCGCCTCGCTGCGCGGCAATATCGAGCTGGTCGTCGACGTCGAGGAAAATATCTGGCCGGTGGAGGTCGATCAGGGCGAACTGGAATTGGCGCTGGTCAATATCGGCGTCAATGCGCGCGACGCCATGCCGGACGGCGGCCGCATCACGCTGTCGGCGCGCAACGTCGTGCTCAAGCCAGGCTCTGCGGCGGGCCCGCTGGAGGGCGACTTCGTCGCGCTGGCGGTGATCGATACCGGCGCCGGTATCGCGCCGGAACTGCTGCCACGTGTATTCGAGCCGTTCTTCACCACCAAGCCGGTCGGCAAGGGAACGGGGCTCGGCCTCTCGCAGGTGCACGGTTTTGCCCACCAGTCGGGCGGCGCCGTGACCGCGACGAGCGAGCCAGGGAATGGCACCGTCGTCACCATCTATCTGCCGCGCAGCACCGTTACGGCGTCGATGGGCGCCGGCGATGCCATCAAATCGGCGCCCGAACAGGACCAGGGCACGATCATGGTGGTGGAAGACAGCCGCGACGTGGCCGACGTGACCACCACCTTGCTCGAGCAACTTGGCTACCGTGTGGTGCGCGCGGAAAACGCCGCCGAGGCGCTGCGCCATCTGCAGCAGGGCATCGAGGTCGATCTCTTGTTTTCCGACATCGTCATGCCGGGGCAGATGGACGGCATCGCGCTGGCGCAGGCCTGCCAGGAACGCTATCCGGGCATTCCGGTGCTGCTGACCAGCGGGTTTTCCGACGCGGCGAGCGCCGCCGACGGCCGCTTCGATATTTTGCGCAAGCCGTTCGAACTGTCGGCGCTGGAATGGGCGATCGAGACGGCGATGAACGGCAATGGGCGCGGCAACAAGCGAGACAATGGGCGCGACCGCGCGGCACTAGTGCCCTAGCGACTGGGTCGGCGCAGATATCAAGTTGGGCGCTGCACAAGCACCATGTAATGTTCCGGAGTTTGCCGCCGCTCCTCGACCGACAAAAAGCCAGCAGCTTCGCACCAGGTACGGACTTGGCCGGGCCCTAATCGGTGCAGCCGCGGCGGCCCCGCCTTGCAGGGCCCATCGGGATGGAATTCAGCGACGACAGCAAGCCCGCCCGGACCAAGCAAGCGAGCAACGTTGTGCAATATTCCGGCGGGATCGTCGGTATGATGCAGGACCATCGAGACCAAAGCCGAATTCACGTGGTCGCCTGGCAGTTCCAGCGTTACCGCGTCGGCGACAAGTCTCTTGATGTTGGAGACGCCTCGTTCCTTCTGCAGGCGGGCGAGATGAGCGAGCGCCTCGGCTGAAATGTCGACTGCATAGACGGCGCCCGTCGGGCCGACCCGCCCGGCAAGCACGAGGCTCACATAGCCGGGCCCCGATCCTATTTCCAATACACGGTCGTCCTTCTTGAGGCGCAGCGCATCCATCCATGCGCCGACGAGACCGGCACGTTGCGCCTGTCGAGCGTAAACCTCGTCCCACGTCAGGTGGGTCAGATCTTTTCGGAAGGTCTCTTGTATCATGTGCCTGTCGAATTACGGCTTTGGTTATCGCGTGGAAAGAACCTTGCGCCATTCTTCATACTCATCGCGGCTGATCTCGCCGCGTGCGAACCTCACCCGCAAAACTTCGAATGCATCTTCCGGCTTGTGCTTTCCGCCGCGCCATTTGTGAATGAAAAACATCACGCCCATAATTGAAACCGTGATGCCGCCTGCGACAAAGTGGGGAGAAACTCCTTCGATAATCGCATTCCACATGGGCCTTAATCCTCCGCAATCTGGAATAGAATACGGAGCACCTGCGTCGATCGTCCTTGATCTAACTCAAGCCCAGGCGCCAGGTTTGGGTGGGCACCAGATGACCGTAAAGGGCTGGATCTGGAAGGCGATTTTTGCCGGCACGTCGGGATCGATCGTGCATTTTCTATTCATGTATCTTAAGGGCACCTCGAACAATAACGTTTTTGTTGCGTGATCGTCAGCCTGTGCGGATCGGTGGGCAATTGACAGGTGATCTGACGCCAGCACGGCTCCACCATTTGCACTTGGCGTCCTGTTGAGGGCTGCACAAGCTGACTTTTCTCTCATGCTGTGGCTATCCGCTCCAACGTCACGAGGCGGCGGACGTTGTACACGAGGTTCTGCAATCCGATCTTCGCTCGCGCTCTGACGATGCCGATCGTCCGCACCAGCCGGCTGCCGGCTGAGGTCTCCTGAGCTCCAAACACATGCTCGATGCGAACTCGAATTCTGCTCTTCTTCCGGTTTGCTTCCTCCTGCCGCCGTGAGAGCGGATGATTGCGCGTCGCGCGGACGTGGATGCGACTGCGAAAGCCGCGGGCCTTGAGCCTCGCCTCAGCCTCGGCCGAGCGATAGGCGCTGTCGGCGAACACATCCGCAGACGTGTTGGCTTTGTTCAGAAGCGCGTCCAGCTTCTGGCTGTCATGGACTGCCGCGTCACTCACGTCATAGCGCCGGATCAGCTTGTGCATAGTGTCCGCATTCACATGGTTCTTATAGCCGTAGAAGCTCCGCCCATGCTTCTTGGTCCAGCGCGCATCCTTGTCCTTCTGCCGGTTTTTGGCTGGCTTCTTCTTCCAGGCCTCGGGCGTCTCACCACTCTTGATCGCCTCGTTCTCCTCCCGCGTGTTCCGTTGTTTGGGCACAGGCACGATGGTGGCATCGACGATCTGTCCGCCGCGCGCGATGTAGCCCTTCGCGCCGAGATGCTGGTCGAAGCGATCGAACAGCTTTTCAATAGCGCCAGCCTTGGCGAGCTTCTCGCGGAATAGCCACAAGGTCGTGCCGTCTGCGATGCAGTCCTCGATACCGGATGTGAGGAACCGCGTAAACGAGAGCCGATCGCGGACCTGATACTCGACCTGCTCGTCCGACAGATTGTACAGCGACTGCAAGATTAGCATTCGGAACAACACGATCGCATCGATCGGCTTCCGACCGGCTGTGCTCTTGCGCTCTGTCTCCGGCGTCAGCACCGCAGCCTCAATGTCGACGCGAAAGCTTTCCCATGGCAGCAGCCGATCGATGGCCTCAAGCGGATCGCCCTTCGCCGAGAGTGCCGTCAGCCGATTATCCGCATCAAAGAATCCGAGCTGCCCCATCGTGCGTCTCCGAGAATCATGCCGTCAGGCAGCAGAATTCGCACGAGTACGAAAGATCGGCTATTTTTCGAGGTGCCCTTAAGTCGCGGATCGGCTTGCTGCCGTCGTTTCAGCCATACCAAAGCTTTCAGGCCGCACTTAGCCACTGGGTCGGCGCCAGTGTTCCTGCCATCGTGCCTTGGGCGCTATCTTTTTTGAACGGCATGGCCATTCTGGGATTTTTGTTTGCGCGCATTAATCAATTCCTGTCCGGCCGAACTGGCGCCAGCAAAGGAGTGACGTTCGGCATAATCGGCTGGATATTCATGGGGCTGATATTCTTTCCCTTGATCGGTCTCGGCCCGTTTGCCCTTTCGGTTCGGCTTGGCGTCGGGCCGGCATTGCTGTCGCTTGCGATGCTGGAGACCTACAGCGTGGTGCTGGGCACAGTTTACGCCGCGCTCGACGCACGGATTCGTTGACCTTTCGATCCGGCAATATCCACTTCGGATCGTTAACGGACGTGGCAAAGCGCCGGCGTGATTTGCGCTTTGCGCCCGATAAAACTAATTGGTGGCGACGATTTGCTGCAGCTGGCTCACGGTGTAGTTCTGTCCGGCGATAGACAGAACCGGCGGATTTTGCGTCAGGTCCATCGAATCGATCTTGGCCTGCACCTGCGTCGATATGGCGGTCGATTGGCCATTGGCGTCGGTGCCGGTCGCCGTCAGCGTGTAGGTGCCGTCCGGCCACAGCGTGCCGTCGTTGCCGCGGCCATCCCAGACGAAGTTCAGGGCGCCTGCATTGACGGTGAGGTTGCCGGAATAGGCGGTGCGGCCGGTCGAGTCGGCGATGGTGATGGTGGCGGTTGCCGGCTTGGTGGCGTTGATTGTCCACGACGCCTGGCCGTTGGCGAGGCTCGCGCTCGAGCCGTTGACCACCACGGTCGCGCCGACCAGCGCCAGCGCCTGCGTTGCCTGCGCGCTCTGCTATAGCGTCACCAAGATGCTCAAGGAGTCGTTCGACTTCATCTGCTGTTCGACTTGCGCGAATTCGACCAGGTGCTGGGTGAACTGGTTGGTGCCCATCGGGCTCAAGGGATCCTGGTTCTGCAACTGCGTCGTCAGCAATTGCAGGAATTCGGTGAAATTGCTGGCGATCTCAGTGTTATCGACGGTGCCCGCGACCGATGCGGTAGACGCGGTTGATGTAGCGGGGGCCGCGGCGACGGTCATGGCCGATCCTTTAGACGCGAATATCGATGCCGCTGCCCATGCCAGCGTATCGGGCACAGCCGCGCTGGCCGCCAGCGGCGGAGAAGGTGTCGTCCTCGAGCACGAGCTGCGCCGCGCCGGGCGTGGGCGCAGTGTCCTGCTGCTGGCTCAGGCTCTGGTCGCGCAGCGAGAACTGCAGGCTGTTGTCGGAGGTCTTCAGGCCGGCGTCCTGTAATGCGCGTTCGAGCCCAGCGGAGTCGCGGCGCAACAGATCGAGCGTGTCGGCGCGGTCCGCGGTCAGATGCGACGTCACCTGGTCGTTTTTGTCGACGTCGAGCCGCACGTCGATGCGGCCAAGCTCGGGCGGGTCGAGGCGGATATCGAAGCGATTTTTGCCGGCGAGCGCTTTGCTGGCGATTTCGACGGCGACGCCGGAAATCGGCACGGCAGCGACTGCTTGCGCCGCCGGAGCGGCGGGCGCCTGCGGCGCTGCGGTTTGCGCGGCCGCCGCGGCAGCGGTCAGCGGCTGGGCGGCGGTGGAAACGTTCGCCACGGCGGTATCGGCATTAGCCGTGGCATCCGTTACGTCGGCGTGATGTGCCGGCGCATCGTCGTGCGGATGGACGAGTTGTACTTTGCCGGCATTGGCGGCTGTTGCCTGCGGCTTGCCGTCGCCATCGACCAGCGCCGACGGGTCGGCGGCCGGTAGGGTATCCGATTTCACCTCCGGCTTGGCGTCGTCGTCTTTTCTTGCCGCGGCTTGCAGCTTACCCGTATCGTCCTCCTTGGCGAGGGACGTCTTCAACGCAGCAAGATCGGGCAGCGTCACCGTCGCAGCGGCGGCGGCGACAGGAGCGGCTTGCAGGGCCGCGGCCGGGAGTGCCACCGCATCCGCGGCCGGCCCGATCACGGCCGCGACTGCGCTGCCCGCGTCAAGTTGGGTGACCGGTGTGACGGCCGTTGTCGCTGCGCTCGCGATGACGACTGCGTCGGCGGATTTGCCATCGGAGGGTTTGGCGTCGACGGTCTTGCCATTGCTGTTTGTTTTACCGTCGCCGGCCAGCTTCGCGGCGATGGCCTTGGCATTCGTAGTGCCGGCTGTGATCGTTGCCTGCTTGATCGGCGCCTTGGCGTCGTCGCTGCTGGCGGCTTTTGTATCCTTGGCTTTGCCGTCCTTGGTCTTGCTGTCGGCGCGGACGGCCGGCTTGCTGTCGACGGCCTTTGCCGGCGGCTTGCCGAGATCGGGCTGATTGTCACGATCGGCGGCCGCGGGCTGCGGCGGTGGCGGCTGATCGTCGGCGGCCTGTGTGGTGTCGAGCATGCTTTCGAAGGGCGTGACCTGCGCCGGGGCCGTCGCAGGCGACGTGCGGGGCGGGCTCGGTGGCGAAAAGCTGGCGACAACGGAACTGGGATCAGACGCAACTTGCGGCACTTTGGAACCTCAGAATATCCGCCACCTGATTTGTAAGCGGCAGGCCAGCCCGGGCCAAAGACGAAATGGATGTATTTTCAGTAACTTAGTATTTAACTATCGACGCCGGCCTGGCCTGCGACCCGGCACCGTCTGCTCATAGCGGCAAGATTTGCCGGGCGCGCATGTGCCATTCCTTGCGCCTTTCATTGCGCGCCATGCATCGCCACCTGTACAAGAAGCCATGCCCAATAGCCTCGATCTTTCCCACCGGCCGCAAGACACCCGCGTCGTCGTCGCCATGTCCGGTGGTGTCGATTCCTCGGTGACCGCGGCGCTGCTCAAGGCCGAGGGCTATGACGTCGTCGGCGTGACGCTGCAGCTCTACGACCACGGCGCGGCGACGCATCGCAAGGGCGCCTGCTGCGCGGGCCAAGACATTTACGACGCGCGCGCCGTCGCCGCTGCGCTGGCCATTCCGCATTACGTGCTCGACTATGAGAGCCGCTTCAAGGAAGCGGTGATCGACCGTTTCGCCGACAGCTACATTCACGGCGAGACACCGGTGCCTTGCATCGAGTGCAACATGGCGATCAAGTTTCACGATCTCCTCATCACCGCGCGCGAGCTCGGCGCCGACGTGCTGGCCACCGGCCATTACGTCGCCTCGCGGGTGCTCGCTGGCGGCGGACGCGCGCTCTACCGCGCCCGCGAGGAGGAGCGCGACCAGAGCTATTTCCTGTTCGGCACCACGCACGAGCAGCTTCAGCTGTTGCGCTTTCCGCTCGGCGAGTGGACCAAGGCGGAAACGCGTGAGCTGGCGCGCAAGTTCGGTCTTGCCATCGCCGACAAGCACGACAGCCAGGACATCTGCTTCGTGCCGTCAGGGCACTATGCCGAGGTCATCGAGCGGCTCAAGCCCGGCGCGGCGGAAGCCGGCGAGATCGTCGACCGCGACGGCAGGGTGCTGGGCGCGCATGCCGGCATCATCAATTTCACCGTCGGTCAGAGGAAGGGCCTCGGCCTTTCGACCGGCGCGCCTTTGTACGTCGTGCGGCTCGACGCCGAGCGCCGCCGCGTGGTGGTGGGCCCGCGCGAAGCCTTGCGCACTAGGCGCATCATATTGCGCGACGTGAACTGGCTCGGCGATGGCGACATCGACGACGCCGTCTGCAGTGAAATTTACGTCAAGGTCCGCTCGACGCGGCCGCCGCAGGCGGCGTGGCTGCGCGCGGTGAACGGCGGCTACGAGGTTGAATTGATCGACGGCGAGGACGGGGTCTCGCCGGGGCAGGCCTGCGTGTTCTACGACGCGGGCGAGGGCCAGGCGCGCGTGCTTGGCGGCGGTTTCATCAAGAGCGCGGTGGCGGCGGCGGACCGCGCGCAGGTGCGTGACGAGCGCATGGTGTCCGCCGCGCGCGGCTGACCTCTGCATGGGCGACGACATCGACAAGCACAGCGTGGAGCGCGCTTATGCGCGCTGGGCGCCGGTCTATGACCTGGTCTTCGGCGCCGTGTTCGAGCGCGGGCGCATAGCGGCAATCGAGGCGGCGGAAGCCGCCTGCGGTCCGGTGGGCGGGCGCATTCTTGACGTCGGCGTCGGCACCGGCATTTCGCTGCCCGACTACGCGCGCCGGAACCGGCTGACCGGCGTCGATCTGTCCGAGCCGATGCTGCGCAAGGCGCACGAGCGCGTGGTGCAGCAGAATCTCACCAATGTCGAAGCGCTGGCGGTGATGGACGCTGAGCGGCTGGCGCTGCCCGACGATTTCTTCGATGTGGTGGTGGCGCAGTATGTCATTACCGCGGTGCCCAACCCGGAAGCAACCCTCGATGAATTCGCCCGCGTGTTGAAACCCGGCGGCGAGATCGTGCTGGTCAATCACATCGGCGCCGAAGACGGCCCGCGCCGCCTGTTCGAGCAATGCTTTGCGCCGATCGCGCGGCGGCTCGGCTGGCGGCCGGAATTCCGCTTCGACCGTCTGAGCGATTGGGCGACGCGCCACGGCGGCGTGTGCGTCGTCGAGCATCGGCCGATGCCGCCGCTCGGGCATTTCTCGCTGATCCGCTTCCGGCGCATCGAAGCCGGCAGCCGGAAGGCTGCGTAAGCAGCAGCTGGCGATTTTCACGCTGATCATGCTGCCGGTCGCCGTATGGCGGGCGCATAACCATGAGGTTGCCAAGCATCGCGCGGTGATGCTCAGTCTGTTCTTCGGCGCACTGGTCATCGCCGGGCTGTTCGCGCTGTGGCCCGGCCACATCATGTACGCGGTTGTGTTTGGTGGCTGAAAACCGCGCAATTCGAGCCCTGCGGCAGATTTGCCCGCTTGGCTTGACAGCGTTTGCCGCCGCTTCCTATATCGCGCCCATTCCGGCACATGTCGCATCGGAATGGCGGGGTAGCTCAGCTGGTTAGAGCAGCGGAATCATAATCCGGAGGTCGGGGGTTCGAGTCCCTCCCCCGCTACCAACCACCTTTTTATCGTTTAAGATCAGATGGTTGTAGGCGCCTAATCTCTCAATCGCTTGGCCGCCGACGGTAGGCGGGTCAGCCGGGGGTGAGTCCGGGGTAATCGGAAGGCGGATTTGCCCAAGGATTTCCTGCTGTAGTCGGCGGACGAAGCCGATAGCTTGAACAGTGGATGTAATTGCCTCCGACGCCCGGCAGAGGGGAACATATCGCGCGAGACATTCCTTCGGGCGCGTCAGTCTACAAGCACGGTCAGGAATGGCAAAGCTTACACGGAACGCGACCAGTTTGATCCAAATCATTGAGTTGAAACCAGATAAGGCGCAGGCATTTTATTCGGATATAGACGACCCGTCGAACGGCGGCATCAACTCCAAATCTTGTGGCGAATCTGGGACGTAGAGCACCCGAATGAAGATCGGGCTTTTCAGCGTATTTCTTCTCTGCTGGTGCGCAATGGTCTCGGCAGATGCGGCCACTACGCAATCGGGACCCCCTAAACTTGAATCTCTAAAAGGTACGCTTCACATCATTACAGAAGCGAATGGCAACCTCGGAACCACGACAATAGCCACCCAAGTCTGGGCGAAGGGTAATAACACAAGGATAGAGATGCTCCTTGATACAGCAAAAGTGATTTCCGTTCAGAGAGGCAACACAATTTATGTGTATCGAGAAAGAGAAAACACGGGAACGCGCCACGAAGTAAGTGGGTTAGCAGCAATGGGATTAATTAGACAGATTGAATATATTAAATCAAAAGCGAAAGTGACTCGGTCGGAATTAATCGAAGGCGACGTTTATTACCGTTATGAGTTGAGAGAAACATTTCCAGACGCGATCGCCGATGTGTTATTATCCGCGAAGACCTCGCTCCCCCGGACGTGGTTTTCTGTTGTTAGAACGGATGACGGAATGACCTATTTGGAGGAATATTTGTACAGCGGCATGGAAAGCAACGTTGACCTTCCCGATAGTTTTTTTGAGCTGCCTCCGGACGTAAAATTCAATTTGATGCGCGGTACATCGCCGGACGAATAGCGCCTAAGCCAAGGAAACTTAGCGCCTACACCAAGGAAACTGACTGGCGGGATTCAGTGCCGTTCCAACATATTACGCGCCACCGCCGGTGCTGAAGTGCCCGACAGCGACTACGCTTAAGTCTTATGGAACTCGAAGGACCCAGCTGGTGACTTTCTAAAATCAACATTGTCGATAACTTTAGTGGCCCGGCCGTGAGGAGTTCGACAAGCTTTAGTGCACCTCGAAAAATAGCCGATCTTTCGTACTCGTGCGAATCTGCTGCCTGACGGCATGATTCTCGGAGACGCACGATGGGGCAGCTCGGATTCTTTGATGCGGATAATCGGCTGACGGCACTCTCGGCGAAGGGCGATCCGCTTGAGGCCATCGATCGGCTGCTGCCATGGGAAAGCTTTCGCGTCGACATTGAGGCTGCGGTGCTGACGCCGGAGACAGAGCGCAAGAGCACAGCCGGTCGGAAGCCGATCGATGCGATCGTGTTGTTCCGAATGCTAATCTTGCAGTCGCTGTACAATCTGTCGGACGAGCAGGTCGAGTATCAGGTCCGCGATCGGCTCTCGTTTACGCGGTTCCTCACATCCGGTATCGAGGACTGCATCGCAGACGGCACGACCTTGTGGCTATTCCGCGAGAAGCTCGCCAAGGCTGGCGCTATTGAAAAGCTGTTCGATCGCTTCGACCAGCATCTCGGCGCGAAGGGCTACATCGCGCGCGGCGGACAGATCGTCGATGCCACCATCGTGCCTGTGCCCAAACAACGGAACACGCGGGAGGAGAACGAGGCGATCAAGAGTGGTGAGACGCCCGAGGCCTGGAAGAAGAAGCCAGCCAAAAACCGGCAGAAGGACAAGGATGCGCGCTGGACCAAGAAGCATGGGCGGAGCTTCTACGGCTATAAGAACCATGTGAATGCGGACACTATGCACAAGCTGATCCGGCGCTATGACGTGAGTGACGCGGCAGTCCATGACAGCCAGAAGCTGGACGCGCTTCTGAACAAAGCCAACACGTCTGCGGATGTGTTCGCCGACAGCGCCTATCGCTCGGCCGAGGCTGAGGCGAGGCTCAAGGCCCGCGGCTTTCGCAGTCGCATCCACGTCCGCGCGACGCGCAATCATCCGCTCTCACGGCGGCAGGAGGAAGCAAACCGGAAGAAGAGCAAGATTCGAGTTCGCATCGAGCATGTGTTTGGAGCTCAGGAGACCTCAGCCGGCAGCCGGCTGGTGCGGACGATCGGCATCGTCAGAGCGCGAGCGAAGATCGGATTGCAGAACCTCGTGTACAACGTCCGCCGCCTCGTGACGTTGGAGCGGATAGCCACAGCATGAGAGAAAAGTCAGCTTGTGCAGCCCTCAACAGGACGCCAAGTGCAAATGGTGGAGCCGTGCTGGCGTCAGATCACCTGTCAATTGCCCGCCGATCTGCACAGGCTGACGATCACGCAACAAAAACGCTATTGTTCGAGGTGCCCTTAAGAGTTTGCGGCTGCGCGCGATAGGGATAGGCCTCGACGAGATGAACGTTGTGGCGCCGAGCCGAGGGAAACATCGCACGGGCATCGGCGGCCGTGGTTGCAAGCGGCTTCTCGCGTAGCACATGCTTGCCCGCCTCGATGGCGCGAATCGACCATTCGGCATGCATCGTATTTGGCAACGGATTGTAGACAGCGTCAATGGTGGAATCGGCCAACAGCGCATCATATGATCCATGCGCCCGCGCAATCCCGCACTCCTTTGTAAAACGTTCGGCCTTTGCCGCATCGCGGCTAGCGACGGCGGTGATCGTGACCGTCTTTGACGGCGCGACACCATTTATAAAAGAGCGCGCGATGTTTGCCGCGCCGAGGATGCCAATTCGCAATGGTCTAGATGCAAGTCGATCTTCCATGGCTATTCCCTACGCGATATGAACTCAATGTTTTGGTGCTGTCGGTCAGATGCGCTAAACGCTCGTAACCCCAATCCGGCGATGAGTTTTCTTGTTCACATTTCATTTAATCTGCAATTCAGCCTTTGTATCCCATCATCCTCGGTAGCCAGAGCACCGTCTCCGGCACCGCCGTGATGATGGCGAGAACGACGAGCGCAATCAGAATAAACGGGATAGTTTCACGCACGATCGCCGCCAACGGCTGCTTGGTCAGGTTGGCCATGACGAAGAGCAGCAGGCCGTAAGGCGGCGTGACCAGCCCGATCATGATGTTGACGACGACCACGACGCCGAAATGGACTAAATCGATGCCTAGCGCCTTGGCGGTGGGGATGAAAATCGGAACGATGACGAGGAGGATCGTGGTGCCTTCAAGCAGGCAGCCAAGCACCAGCAGGATAATGTTAACGAGCAGCAGGAAGCCGCCGGCGGAAAGATGGAAGCCGCTGATGAAGTGCTGAAGCGAATTCGGAATGTTCTCGATCGTCACCACGTAATTGAAGACCAGCGCGCCGCCGATCAGAATGCCGACCGACGTCGTCGATTTGGCGCAAGCGAGAAGCGCGTCGTACAGTTTCCGAAACGATATCGACCGATAGAGAACGGTTGACGCGAATAACGCATAGGCGGCGGCCAGCGCGGCGCCCTCGGTCGGCGTTGTCACGCCGCCATAGATGCCGAAAAGCAAGACGACTGGCAGCATCAGCGCGGGAAGGGCCCGGAAAGTAATTCTCGGAATTTCACGGATCGGTACTGCCGGCTCGACGGGATAATGTCGTCGCCGTGCAATCATCGAGTTCATGATCATAAACGCCACGCCAAGCATCAGGCCCGGGATGACGCCGCCGAGGAAAAGGAAGCCAATCGAAGCATCCGAGACCAGCGCATAGAGCACCATCGGAATGGACGGCGGAACAATCGGCCCGATGATCGCGGCCGAGGCGGTGATCGCGCCGGCGTAGGCGATCGGATAGCGGTCGTCCCTGGTCATCATGCCGATAATGATGCGGCCGATGCCGACGGCGTCGGCGATCGCCGAACCCGACATGCCGGCGAAAATGACATTCGCCACGACATTCACGTGGCCGAGGCCGCCGCGGAAACGGCCGACCAAAATGAGGCAGAATTGCAAAAGCCGGTCAGTGAGCGTGCCGACATTCATCAAATCGGCCGCCAGGATGAACAGCGGCACCGCAAGCAAGACGTAGCTGTTGAACAGCCCGTTGAGCAGCTGTTCGGCGGCAGTCCCCAGATCCAACCCATTTATCAGCAAATAGAAGATCGAGGCGATGATCATCGAGTGGCCGATCGGCAAGCCGGCGGCTCCGAGCAGGACGATCGCGATTATGCAGAGTGCAAATGGGCTGATCGGCATAATCAGTCACTGACCTTGGCCGGATCGGTCGCGGGTGACTTGTCGCCGCGAATGGCGTGATAGACCAGCCAGCAATAACGGCAGATGCACGCGACGGAAAAAATAATATAGATGGAGTAAAGCAGGTCGATCGGCACGTGCAGATAGGCCGAGTGTTCGACCCGCATGAAGGCCACATAACGATACGCGGCGGGAAGCGAAATGCCGTACAGCGTAATGAGCGCGATGCCGGTCATCACCGTAGAGGCGCGGCGATAGGCCTCAGGCATAAGCGTGTAGATCACGTCGAAGCGGATTTCTTCGGCCTCGCCAACGACGAAAGCCGCCCCCCAGAGCACGGTCCAGAGCCAGGTCACGATGATGACCTCTTCGGTCCAACCCAGCGGGTCGTCCAAAACATAGCGGTAAACGATCTGCAAGATGAAGCAGGCGAACATCAACGATAGCAGGGCGACGGCGACATTCTCCGCCCTTCTGCGGAACCAGCGGCCGATAGCGACCAGCTTATCAAAATTCATGTCGATCCCCCGCCTACCCGCCTCGGATCGGACAACCCGGCTAGCCACCCTACAAACGAAGACTGGCCGTCATCAAGGTTGACAACGGCCAGATTTCATATCGACGCTTCAAAGTTCAGAAGCTGCTAGATGGCGTTGACCTTTTCGAGCGCGCCTTTCGGCCAGTCGTGACCGTATTTATCGACATACTTCTTCTGCGCGAATTTGCGGAAGGCACCCTGGTCGGGTGTATAAACCTTCTTGCCTTCCTTCTTGAAGTATTCGATCGCGTCGTTCGCCTGCGCATCGTACTTGGCCGCGTTCGCGTCGAAGGCCTTGTCGGCCTCAGCGCGGAATTTGGCCTGCTGGGTCGGCTTGAGGCCTTCCCAAGTCTTTTTCGACACCGTCAGCATGTCGTAACCGATCACATGGCTGGTGAGGACGAACTGCGTTGTCACTTCGTCGAACTTCATCGTCTTGGCCGTGACCAGCGGGTTATCCTGCCCGTCGACGACGCCGGTCTGCAGTGCTGTATACAACTCCGAGAAAGCGACTGGCGTTGGATTAGCGCCGATCAATTCACCAAGGAACTGCCAGAATTCGCCGGGCGGCATGCGCAGCTTGATGCCGGCCAAATCGGCGGGCGTGTTGATCTTCTTGTCCGGCTTCAGGTTGACCTGGCGCGCGCCGAAATAGACTGGGCGGATGACCTCGATGCCTAGCTTGTCGCGCGCCATCTTGATAAAGTCCTGGCCGACCGGGCTCTGGAACGTCTTCTTCAGATGCGCGTAATCGCGGAACAGATAGGCGGAGGTCAGCAACGACCAGGCCGGAAGTTGTTTGGAGATATCGGCCGGCGCGAGATTACAGAGTTGCAGGTTCTCGCGCTGGAGCGCGACGAGCTCGGTGCCCTGCTTAAATAGCGTGTTGTTCCAGTACGGCTCCAATTCGAAGTCGTCCTTCATCGCCGCAGCAAACGCCTTGTAAGCCTCGGCGCGCAGATCCGTTTCCGAAGGCGCGAGGCTCAATTTGAACTTGGGCTTGTCTTGAGCCTTCGCGTCGCCGAGCGAAGTTAGTGCGATTAGCGAGGCGCCGCCGGCCATGACGGCGCGGCGCGTGAATGCTGAATTCATTTGATTGATCCTCCTTCAGACGCTTCGCCGTTGACCTTGCGAAGTTGAAGCCAACTTATGTCTCTATTGAAACGCAAATCAATAGGTGAAATAAAAATCATCATACGTTATTGTACGTACTTGACGATCTGTATGATAATCTCTTTTAAATCATCTGTTGCCGCTGAATTGAGCTGTACCATAATTATTACGATCTCTATGGTAATCGTTAGATCATAGGATGAGGCCCTGAAATGCTCACCAAAGCCTCCGCACCCGTCACTGTCGGAGAAACAGCTTACCGGCGGATACGATCCGATATCATTTTTGGGCGGTTGCCGCCCGGGCAGAAGCTGAAACTCGATCAACTGAAAAAAGACTACGGTGTCAGCGTCAGTACGCTGCGCGAAATCCTCAATCGATTGTCGTCAGAATTGCTTGTGCTAGCCGAGGGGCAGCGCGGTTTCGAGGTCTCGCCCGTTTCAAGAGAAAACCTTGAGGAGGTCGCCGCCTTGCGGCAATTGCTTGAGTCCCATGCCATCGCGCAATCCTTTGCCAGTGGGGATGTCGAGTGGGAAGGGCATGTGGTCGCCGCGCATCACAAGCTTTTTTCGATGGAAGAACGGATGAAGGCCGGCGACCGCAGCGAAACCGAGCAGTGGAAACGGTATGATTGGCAGTTCCATCAAGCCCTCATTTCGGCCTGCGGATCGCGTGCCTTGATGGAAACCCACGCCAGCGTGTTCGACAAATATCTCCGCTATCAAATGCTGGCTATGAGCAATCGCGGCGATATCGCAATCCGTGAGCACCGCACGCTGCTCGATTGTGCCTTGAAGCGGGATGCCCACACCGCCTGCAAAGTTCTGGCAGCTCATATCGCCGGCGGTGTTGAGCACACGCTCGCCGCAGGTCGGATTTAGGTAACGCCGACGAAATGCCATACGGGTGGTCAAAAATGCAGGAAATAACATCATGTTTGGGGTTACGATCATTCTAGTAATTGACGCCAGCTTAGGCCACTTGCGAACTTTGGTAGTATAGGCAAGGCCAACAAGGGCCGAACGTATTTCCAAAGCGGAGCGTGCGGCACAATCTCGAACTCGGCAGCGTCGCATTGGTGCAGAAGGTTTTTTCCATTCCCATGGATTCGTGCGACAGGGGCATGGCTATTTTGCTGATTGAGCAGGATGCCAAGCAGGCGCTGCAGATTTCCGATTACGGGCAGGTATTGAAGCAGGGGCAAACGCGCATCGAGGACACCGCGTCGCGCATTCTCGCCGACAAGCGCATCGCGCAATTGTTTCTTGGCAGCGGTCTTGTGCAACCGGCGGAATTGTCATGAGCGACCGCAAATTTCTCGTCGGCCTGATCGGCGCCAATATCATGAAATCGCTGTCGCCGGCGCTGCATATCGATGCCTTCGCCGCCAACGGGATCGACGGCTACTACCACCTGATGGATATCGACGTGCTCAAGGGCCGGGACCTGCCGCAACTGCTCAGAGCGGTGAAAACCTCAGGGTTCGCCGGCACCAATGTCACGTTTCCCTACAAGCAGGAGGTGTTGGCGCTGCTTGACCGGATTGACCGCGAAGCCAGCCAGATCGGCGCCGTCAACACGGTCACCATTGCGCCGGATGGCCGCACCGTGGGCTACAACACCGACCGGCGCGGCTTTCGTCGCAGTTTCGAGGCTGGGCTCGGCCGCGCCAGGGCAGACGCCGCCGCCGTGGTGCTGGTCGGTGCAGGCGGCGCCGGGCGCGCGGTTGCTTTCGCGCTGATGGACTTGGGGGTCGCTACAGTCGTTCTTTACGACCGCGATGCCGCGCGAACCAAGGCATTGATGCAAGATCTAGCCAAGGACTATGGCCCTTCGCGCTGCCGCCTGTCGGACAATCTCGAACGCGATATTGCGGCGGCCGACGGCGTCGTCAATGCAACGCCCGTTGGCATGCACGGCTTTCCCGGCAACCCGGTGCCGGTTGCGCCCTTGCATGCCGGGCAGTGGGCTGCTGACGTTATCTATACGCCAATCGAAACCGCGTTCATCAAGGCCGCGGCGGGCAAGGGCGCCAGCGTCTTGACCGGCGGCGGCATGTGCGTGCATCAGGCCGCCGAATCGTTCCGGCTGTTTGTCGGCATCGAGCCCGACATCAAGCGCATGCACCGCACATTTGCCTGTGCGCTTGCTGCGCGCGATGCTGCGATAGCCGAACCAGTATGATCCGACGCTGAGAAACCGAAGGACGAGAGCCATGAAAACATCAATAGCCACGGCCTGCCTGAGCGGAGACCTGAGCGAGAAGCTGCAGGCGATTGCCGCGGCCGGTTTTCGCGGTGTTGAAATTTTCGAAAGCGATCTACTCTCGTATAATGGGACGCCAGCCGATGTTGCCAAGGAATTGGCCGATCTAGGATTAAAGGCGATTACGTTTCAGCCATTCCGCGATTTTGAGGGTATGCCGGAGCCGCAGCGGGCGCGCACGTTTGATCGTGCCGAACGCAAGTTCGATTTAATGCAAGAGTTTGGCTGTGACTTGTTGCTGATTTCTAGCAATGTTTCCCCGGATTCGCTCGGCGGGATCGACCGCGCTGTTGCAGATTTTCGCGAACTTGGCGACCGAGCCGCTAAACGCAAACTGCGGGTCGGCTTCGAGGCGCTCTCCTGGGGGCGTTTTATTAATGACTACCGCGGCGCCTGGGAGGTGGTACGTCACACGGGACATCCCGCCGTTGGCTTGGTGCTCGACAGCTTCCACGCTTGCGCGCGCAAGATTGATCTGAAGCCGCTTGCAGCAATTCCTAGCGACCAGATCTTTCTGGTCCAACTTGCCGATGCACCTTGGCTCAGCATGGAGCTTTCGTCATGGAGCGGACACTTCCGCTGTTTTCCCGGGCAGGGGGATTTACCACTCGTTGAATTCATGCAGGCGGTGTTAGCCACTGGATACAGTGGTGAACTCTCGCTCAAAATATTCAACGATCAATTCATCGCCGGCTCTCCGCGTTCAGTTGCTGTAGATGGTCAACGCTCTCTGGTTTATTTGATGGATCAACTGCGCGGGAAGAGCAGCGCTGCTTCACTCGATATTTCGGCAATGCCGGCACGCACGAAATGCCTAGGCGTTGAATTCATCGAATTCGCTGTTGACGATCGCGTGGCCGACGAACTCGAAGAATTCTTTGCGGGTCTCGGGTTTCACAAAACAGCACAACACAAATCGAAGGCCGTAGCGCGCTGGACGCAAGGATCAATCAATCTGGTCATCAACAAAGAGAAGGAAGGCTTCGCGCACTCGCATTACGTCACGCACGGACCGTCCGTTTGTGCCATTGGCTTGAAAGTGGAGAACGCGGCGCAGGCGCTCGACCGCGCCGAGCGGCTGTGTGACACGCCGTTTCGCCAGAAAGTTGGGTCGGGCGAACTGGAAATTCCGGCCGTACGTGGGATGGGCGGTAGCCTGATCTATTTTCTCGACCCAATTAGTAATTTGGCGAAGGTTTGGGACATTGAGTTTGACTCGGTGAAGACTGTCAGCGACAGCGCCGAAGCTGGCCTCACCACAGTCGACCATATCTCGCAATCGACCTACTACGAAGATATGCTGTCGTGGCTACTATTCTACGTCTCGATGCTCGACGTCACGAAGGCGCCGCAGGTCGACATCACAGATCCCGGTGGCCTCGTGCGCAGCCAAGTCATTGAAAGCACGGACGGTGCGTTGCGGATTGTGATGAATGCGTCACAAAGCCAACGCACTCAGTCGTCACGATTCCTCTACGAATATTTTGGCTCTGGCGTCCAGCACATCGCATTTGACACCGACGATATCGTGGCTACGGCGGCGAAACTAAAGGCGAACGGTGTGGAAGTCCTGGCCATTCCGGAAATTTACTATGAGGACCTTGAGGCCCGCGCCGATCTGCGCGCTGGGCGGCTGAAGAGTCTCAAAGCCAACAACATTCTTTACGACAGGGATGATTACGGCGAATATCTGCAGCTCTACACCAAGAGCTTCAAGGATCTGTTCTTTTTGGAGATCGTCGAGCGCAAGGGCTACAAGGGCTTTGGCGCAATTAATGCTCCAATCCGCCTCAGTGCCCAATCCCGACTGGCACGCGAGCGGTCGGAGTTGGCTCTCTAACGACGAATTAGGTCGGCGTATCGTGGCTTTAGAAATCATCGTGCGATGACACATCGATCTCGTGGCGCGGGACCCAAATTGCCAGCTAGTAACGACAATTGATACTGCGCGCCTTAGCGCGCGTGGCCATTATTTTTTAGCGATATCGATCAGATGTGCCAATCGCCGCACAGCAAATATGTAACCCTGCGTTCCGAAACCAGCGATAACACCCGAAGCGACGCTAGATACATAGGAATGGTGGCGGAACGCTTCTCGCTTATGGATGTTGGAAATGTGTACCTCGATGATTGGTGGGTCAAACGCGTTCAGTGCGTCGAGTATTGCGATTGAGGTGTGAGTGAGGGCGCCCGGATTGATTGCGATACCGCCAGCAGTCTCACGCGCTTCGTGGATCCAATCGATGATCTCGTATTCACGGTTGCTCTGGTGAAACTTGATGTCGAGTTTCAATTCCTTTGCTAATGCGCGGCAATCCCTTTCGACGTCGGCGAGCGTTTCGTGGCCATAAATATGTGGCTGACGTTTACCGAGAAGATTAAGGTTTGGTCCGTTCAATACATAGATGAGCCGACTCATGCTGTGCTCCAAATAGTCAAATTACCTTGCGTAAACTCAAATGTGGAGCACCATGCCGAAATGCCTTCCAGCTGATGAGTTTCCTCCACATCCCACACTCAAGTGACCTTGTCGTTTGACGAGTAGCATGATCTTAAACCCAAGCAAAGTGAGCGCAAAACGACAATGCTCGGGCCGCCGGTTGGTCGCGCAGGGCGCACACCTTCTAACTTGAGGAGTATAAGGGACGGAAGGGGGCGGTGCGCCATGTAAAGCTTTTCTCATTTACTCCGTGGCTGCACGTTCCACTAAAATGCATAGTGTGCGGTACCTGTCTACGCGGACCGCTACTGTAGACTGCCGTCAGCTGCCTTTGGTATTCTGATCCAATCGATGACAGAGGCGCCATTCATTGCTAAAAGTTGCCCTGCTCACAACGGCGATTTTCCAATCTCCAGCCGGGATGTAGGTTCCTAAAAAATTGAAAATACCGAAGTCAAATAAAAGTCGTTTGCGGCGCGATGCTACACGGACGAAAGCTTTGATCCTTGCCTCGGCAGCCGCGGAATTTTCTCAGCGCGGATTTTCAAACGCTTTCGTCGATAGCATCGCGGCACGCACGCACGTCAACAAAAGGATGATTTATTATTACTTTGGGAGCAAGCGCGAACTCTATATTGCTGTATTGAAAGATGAATATAGAAAAATCCGAGAGGCTGATCAGAAACTAGACCTTGACCATCTACCGCCCGTTGAAGCGCTTCGCCAATATACTGAATCTGCTTTTAACTATTATCGGTACAACGAACAGTTCGTGCATCTCATAAATCTTGAGAATGTCATGAAGGGGCGTCATCTCGACTCGTCGAAATCATTTCAGGCACTCAACTCTTCAATAATTGGAATCTTGCAACGTATTTTGAATCGGGGCGTTTCGCAACGCCTGTTTCGATCCGGCATCGATCCCATCGATCTTCATTTGACAATTTCTGCGCTCGGTTTTTTCTACGTCAGCAACCGTTACACTTTCGGGACGATTTTTTCTTACGACATGACGTCGGCGCGGGCGTTTGAGCGTCGCAAAAAAGAAATTGTTAAAATCATCCTACGGTATGTCTGCCGATGACGGCCCAACTGCTGCGGTTCAATTGACAAGTAACTCGAGGTTGAGTTATTCGTAATCAACAGATGGCGCACTGGATCGGCGCCAAATCCTGAATTATTGTAGTTAGGCGATTGGCGCCGTGAACAAATTGCTTCCGCTCCAAGGAGTACGAGTCGTCGAATTTTCACATATGGTTATGGGGCCGACGTGTGGCGTCGTGCTTGCGGACCTTGGTGCCGACGTTATCAAAGTCGAGCCGGTGAATGGAGACAACACACGTGAGTTGCCAGGGTCCGGTGCGGGCTTTTTTATCAGCCTCAACCGCAATAAACGCAGCCTTGCGCTCGACGTGAAAAAAGCGCGCGGTCTCGAAGTGGCCCGGCGGTTAATTTCTCGCGCGGACGTCTTGATAGAGAATTTTCGGCCGGGCGGGATGGATGCGATCGGCCTCGGCTATGATATTCTTAAACAGGTTAATTCCCGGTTGATCTATTGCTCGCTCAAGGGATTTCTTTCGGGTCCGTATGAACATCGCGCCGCGCTCGATGAGGTCGTGCAGATGATGGGCGGCCTAGCCTACATGACGGGGCCGCCGGGCCGGCCATTGCGCGCTGGCGCACCGGTCAATGACATGATGGGCGGGATGTTCGCCGCCATCGGCATCCTGGCGGCGCTGCGACAGCGAGAAAAAACTGGCGTCGGACAACACATCAAAAGTTCGCTGTTTGAGAATACTGTTTTTCTGGTGTCCACGGCGATGGCTCAATTCGCGATCACCGGGAAGCCGGCCGCGCCAATGCCGGCACGCATTTCCGCATGGGCCGTGTACGACGTGTTCGATACCGCCGATGATCTGCAGATCTTCGTTGGAGTTGTGACCGACACGCAGTGGCGTGTATTTTGTGAGATGTTTGAATTGGCGGATCTCGCAGCTGATCGCACCCTGGAAACTAATTCTCAACGCGTGGCCGGGCGTGATCGTGTAATTCCGAGATTGCGTGCGCTTTTTAAGGGCCTCACACGGGCAGAAGCGGCGCGCGCATGCGAACGAGCCAATTTGCCGTTTGCGCCGATCACGCGTCCAGATGAATTATTCGATGATCCGCAGCTGAAAGCGCCCGGCGCGATGGTGGAGGTCAGCCTGCCCGGCGGCGGAACGACGTTTCTCCCTGCATTGCCGTTGGAATTCGACGGGCAGCGCTTGGAGCGTCGCCTCGATGTCCCGCGTGCCGGCGAACACAGCGTTGCCGTCGCCAAGGAAATCGGGCTCGAGCGGCAGGAAATCGACGCCCTACAGCGCGACGGCATTATTGGAACGGCTTCGGGCAAATAGCCCGGCAGTTGGGCCGGGTCTTGCGGCGCACTGTTACTTGACACATAACTCACTCGGGAGTTAATTAACTCACCATCACAATAAAAAGGTCGGGGAATTGTGGAGATCGGCTGTTCCGATCGCGGGCGCCGCTCCCGGATTTAAAGTGGAACGATCAAGGTTTTTTGCCGTGGTTCAGCAGGCCGGAATGCCAGTCGGAGCGCCCGCGCTTTGCCGCGCAGGCCGGTCCGGGTCGTTGTTTCCGACGCTGGTTCCGCCCCGGCGCGTGGTTCCAGCTTCCAGCAAGGCGCAGGAACCTGTCATGGATGGGTTGCTCCGTACGCATAGGACACGGTTGCCAAAATGGTAACGCACAAGCGGAGTTGCGCCAGCATGGGCAATTCCGACTAGAGGAGCACGGGTCATGGCTAGGGAAATCACCTCGGAGGAAAAACAGCTGGCAGCCGATCTCCTGGCAAAAGCGCGCCGGGCGATGGACTCCATCAAGGGCTACGATCAGGCGAAGATCGATCGTCTGTGCCAAGCAATTGGCTGGGCTACCGGGAACGAAAAGACCTTCCTGCGGATCGCCCAGATGGGCGTCGATGAAAGCGGCATTGGCGACCGCGCTGGCCGCGGTGCCAAGCGCTTCAAGATCCAAGGCGTCCTGCGCGACGCGCTGCGCCAAAAGAGCATAGGCGTCATCGAGGTGGACGAGGCCAGGGGCCTGGTCAAATACGGCAAGCCGGCGGGCGTGATCGCCTCGCTGGTGCCCACCACCAATCCGGAGCTGACGCCGCCGGTGACCGGCATCTATGCACTGAAGGCCAAGGACGCGGTGATTTTCTGCCCGCACCCGCGCAGCAAAAAGACCACCTTCGAAATGGTCGAGGTGATGCGCAAGACGCTGAAGAAGCTCGGCGCACCCGAGGATATTTTCCAGTGCGTCGCCAAACCAAGCATCCCACTCACTGAAGAGCTGATGTCCATCACCGACCTGACGATGGCGACCGGTGGACAGCAGATGGTTCGCGCCGCCTATAGCTCCGGCCGGCCCGCTTTCGGCGTGGGCGCGGGCAATTCAACTATCGTGGTCGACGACACCGCGGACGTTGCCGACGCGGCGAAGAACACGCGCATCAGCAAGACCTCCGATTTCGGATCAGGCTGCTCGGCCGACGGCAATATGCTGGTCGATGCCAAACTCTACGACGCGATGATCGAACAGCTGCAGAAAGAGGGCGGCTATCTTTGCAACGACCGCGAGAAGGTTTTGCTGGAAAAGGTCCTCTGGGACGAGGAAGGCCACCGCCGGGGCGACACCGTCGCCATCTCGGCGCAGCGGATTGCCGAACTCGCTGGCTTCAAGATTCCCGACGATCGCAAATTCCTGTTCGTGCGCCAGCAGGAGATCGGCCCGCAGCACAAGTTCTCCAGCGAGAAACTCTGCGTCATTCTAGCCGTGTTCAAATTCGACGACTTCCCGCAGGCGCTCAAGATGGTTGAAGGCATCTATGAGGTTGGCGGCAAGGGACATTCCTGCGGCATCTATTCGTTCAACGACGAGCATATCGATCAACTCGCGCGCACGGCGCCGGTCAGCCGGATGATGGTCCGTCAGCCGCAATCGAAGGCCAACGCCGGCGCGTTCAACAACGGCATGCCGATGACTTCGAGCCTGGGTTGCGGCGTGTGGGGCGGCAATATCACCAACGAGAACATCACCTTGCGCCACTACATGAACACAACCTGGGTCAGCCGCCCGACGGCCGAGGACCGCCCGCCGGAGAAAGAATTGTTCGGCGAATTTTACGGTACTGAAGTGATGTAGGACGGAGCTATGCTAGATAAAACCAAACACCGCGAGGGTTCCATGCGCGATCTCGTATCCCATCAGCTGATCCGCTACCTCGAGGGCCGTGGCATCACAGATATCTTCGGATTGTGCGGACACACGAATATCGCCGTGCTGTCGGCGATGGCGAACAGCAAGGTCCACTTCGTCAGCGTCAGGCATGAGCAGATCGCGGCACACGCCGCCGACGCCTATGCGCGCGTGAAAGGGAAAGCGTCGGTCCTGCTCACGCATCTCGGGCCGGGCATGACCAACGCCGCGACCGGGGTCGCCAACGCGGCGCTCGACTGCACCCCTATGGTGGTGATCGCCGGCGATATTCCGACGCATTACTACGGCAAGCATCCGCACCAGGAGGTCAATCTCCACGGCGACGCGGCGCAGTACGAGATCTACAAGCCGTTCGTGAAGCGCGCCTGGCGCGTCGAGAGCCCCGAGCTGTTCCCAGAAATAATCGAGAAGGCGTTCCAACTGGCCGAAAGCGGCCAGCCGGGCCCGGTGTTGGTCGACGTGCCGATGGACATTTTCTCCAAAGAAGTCGACGTCGCACGCTTCGACCGCTTGCGGCACAACACCAAGACATTGGCAAAGCCCGACCTTGATGTCGATGTCGCGGCGAAAATCGTTCGCGCGCTCGGCGAGGCCAAGAACCCGGTTCTTTACGTGGGTGGCGGTGTCGTCCTGGCGCAAGCCACGAATGAATTGCGCGAATTCGTCGACCATATGGCGATCCCGGTCGCGCACAGCCTGATGGGCAAGGGCGCGGTGCCCGACGATCATCCGCTGGTGCTCGGCATGACCGGTTTTTGGGGCACCGAGTTTATCAATTCTAAATGCCTAGGAGCGGATTGGATGCTCGGCCTCGGCACGCGCTTCAAGGAGGCCGACAGCAGCTCCTGGGAGCCAGAATATACATTTTCCTTCCCACCCACAAAACTCATCCATATCGATATCGAACCGAGCGAAATCGGCCGCAACTTCCCCACCGAAATCGGCGCGGTTGCCGACCTCAAGCAGGCGCTCAAGACGCTCACGCGGATCGCCAAAGAGATTTATCCAAAGGCGCGCCGCAATGAGGCCTTAGAGCGTGAAATTGCCAACGTCCGCGCCGCGTTTAAGAAAAGCAACAAGGCGATGGAGGAAAGCGCAGATTTCCCGATGATGCCGGAACGCATTCTTGCGGAAGCCCGTCAAGTTCTTCCGCGCGATGCCATAATCGTTACGGATGTGGGTTGGAACAAGAATGGTGTCGGCCAGCAATTCCCCATTTACACGCCCGGCAGCATTTTAACGCCTGGCGGTTATGCAACGATGGGGTTTGGCCCGCCGGCAGCGCTCGGCGCCAAGATCGCGGCCCCGAACAAGGTTGTTATCTCGCTCGTTGGCGACGGCGGTTTCGGACAGAATCCATCGGTGCTTGCGACGGCCATGGATGAGAATGTGGCGGTGGTCTGGGTCGTGATGAACAACAACGCATTTGGCACGATCGCCGGCCTGCAAAAAGCGCATTTCGGCATGACCCACGGCACCACCTTTCCGAAAGAGAAGGACGGCGAAGAGACCAAGCCGGACTACGCAGCGATCGCTCGAGGCTACGGCATTGAAGGCGTGCGCATCAAAAATGCCGCGGAATTCAAACCGGCGCTGGAAAAGGCGATTAAGTCGGGCAAGCCTTACCTAATCGACGTTGCCATGCGCAATAACCCAACCCCGACAGCCGGCCACTGGAATATCCTGGACATTTACTCACCGCACAAGAAAGTGGGGCATGTCAGCACCGAATGAACGGGATCGAAGCCGACTTTTTCTTCATTGATTCCTGGCGACCTGGCCGCCGCGCCGGGTGCCGGTACGCGATACGTAAGTCTGCGACGTACATGTGTTACGCTAGCTTACCATAGCTGTCGGCCCCGCAGTCGTGGCGCACCTCGCGATTGCCGTTGCGCGAAAGCACCTCGATGCGGCCTCGGAAGAAAATCAAACGAAAATCCAAAACACGAAGCAAATACTATCGGCCAAATCAGCTTAGCGGGCTGGTTGCATGCTGCCTGATAACGAGGTAGCGGCATGTCCAAGACCAAAATGGACTTTGTTGCCAACAATGACTCGACCATAATTGCCGCTATGGCGATTACGTTCCTAGTTCTCAGTATCCTGACTCCGCAAGCTTTTGAGCGCATTCGTTATTGGGTTGGAATTTCTCACAGCGGGTCAAATCATACCCAATTGTTACGTGAAGCGCTGGAAAAAAATCCCCCAAGCCGTTTGCATTTATGATCGCAAACAACGCCTTGTCGGATGCAATAAACGTTATGCCGGACTTCATGGCTTACCGGACCGATTGAGTCGCTCCGGTACGACGCTGCGGGAATTGTTCGAGCGCCGTGTATCTATTGGCAAGTTTCCAGGTACAGATCCGCAGAAATATATTGAAGAGCGCATGGCCAGTGTCAGCGAAAACAAGCCGTATCAAGGCTTGATTCATCAAAATGATGACCGTGTTATTCAGGTCGCACGTGCTCCGATGAGTTGCGGCGGATGGGTTGCGACCGACGAAGATGTTACAGACCGCTATCGAGCCGAAAAAGAACGCGTCGCAATTGCAGAACAGCAGAAATATCGAGCGACGGTCGATGAGGCAATTACTTCATTCCGCGGTAGTGTTGAGGGACTGCTGAGCGCTCTAGGACAAAACGCGGCTAACTTGCGCTCGACCGCCACCACTTTGACAGTATCCTCTACCCAAGCCTCTCAACGTACGGCCGCAGCCGTTCAATCGTCACTCGCAGCGTCCGCAAGCATCGGTGTGGCCGCCGGAGCGGCTGAAGGATTGCTGACATCAATAGCGAATATGAATAGCCAGCTTCGTGCGGCGGAAGAGCTTGTATGGGTAGCAGTCAATGATGCGCGCACGATGAACGATGAAATCGGCGGCCTCTCTAGTTCGACTCAGGAAATTGGGCAAGTCGTCGATATAATTCGCCAAATCGCAAAGCAAACCAACTTGCTCGCGCTAAACGCGACGATCGAAGCAGCGCGATCCGGCGAGGCCGGGAAGGGATTTGCCGTAGTCGCGTCGGAAGTTAAAGCGCCTTCCGTACAGACTGCGAAGGCGACAGAAAAGATCGTTCAGAAAATTACGGCAGTTCAATCTTCGACGGCACGTGCCGGCGAATCGATTCATCGCAACACAGAGCGACTACAGGAGATTAATCATTATACGTCAGCGATCACAAAGGGTATTGAACAACAAACATCTGCGATTGAGGAGATCGCTCGCATTATGGGTGGCGCAGCAGCGGAGACACAAGCGATTGATAAGGTTCTCGTTGAAGTAAATGATGGTACTGTTGACACGCACGGCTCGGCAGGCAACGTGCCCACGGCGTCAAAGTCCGTTGAGACCGCAGCCAACGAGTTGCGGAAGCATGTGGAAAGTTTTTAAATAAAGTGGCCGTGTGAAGGGAGACAGCCGAACCTGCAGAAATTTGCGACTTATCGCCGACTTCTCGCTACCAATCCTCCCGGCGGCGATTAACTTGCCGCCCTCGTCGGGGCCCGGCAACTTTTTGGTAAGCAAGCGCCTGGATTGTGAAATATTAGTTGCCGTTAGTTTTGATGCGCGGACTCGAAGCGCTATCCTCTTTGGGGCGCCTCGCCGTTACAATCACTAAGCGGCCGTGCCTGTGCGATGCTTGTTGAAACTGCCATTGATCACAGCATTTGCAGTCTCGAGACAGCGCCGAGCATGTCCTGCATATCCAAGCTCTTTTACGCGCTGCGCATTGGGAAGTTCGATCGACAAAGGAATCTGCGGCATTACGGCCAAAATCGTTGCAAAATCGATGCAGCCCTCACCGACGTATAGCCGCACGTCGCGAGCAATATGCTTCATACCGTCGACCGTCGAAGGAATTTTTGCGGGGGTGTCGCAGATATGCAGGAAATGGAGCCAGTCCGTAGGCAATGCCCGCACTTCGGTCGGCGTCGCGCCAGAGAAGTGATAGTACAGCGTATCAATTAGAATACCGCCGTTCGGTCGCCCAGCGGCGCGGACGATGTCAGCGCACTCGCGAAGATTCGTGAGGCGTGAGAAGGTCGGAAACTCAAGCTCAACGGTTAGGCCAAATGGGCGGGCCAGGTCGCAGATTTCCGCATAACGCTCAATAAGGAAATTTCGATCGTCGCGCTCTCGGGTCCACGCGCTAGAAATAACATGGCGTGCTCCCATCTCGGCGGCCGCTTCCATCGCCGGAACATACGTCTTTGGTTCAACATTGCGCACAATGCGCGCCAATTCCAAATCGAGCACCCGAACGCCTGTTTCACGCAATGCGGTTTTGGTTGCGCGGATCAGATCGGTGTCGCTCGGTAAATATGACGTCTCGCCCGGAACGCCCATCGGAATAAGCCGAAAACTGACAAAGTCATAGCCAGCCCGCGCCGCTATATAGGTCATCTCCGGCGGAGAGCACCCCATGACAGTCAGGTACGCTAATGAAAATTGATATGGCATGTCAGCCGTCCCAAAGCGCAATCGGGAAATACGCCGATTCTTGAATTTAATGTAGCACAGATCCATTGATTGAGCAAGTAACTCACCGGGGAGTTCACAATTCATTAAGACCAGCGGCCCCTGGATGGAACCAAGTTGTTCCCGATGCCACCGCCGCGACTAAAGACAAATATCGCCTCTAGCTCTTGTGGCGGCACCTTTGGTATTAGTATTTGTGGTGATCGCATTGTGCGATTGCAAACGTTTCACCATCCCCAATGAGGATGCGCCTTTGAAACTGGTTACCGAAGTTCTGATCGAAGACGAGGCGCTGCGCGACGGATTGCAGAATGAGAAGCGGGAGTTTTCGGTTGCTGAAAAGTTGCGCGTCGTCGATGGTCTTGTCGCCGCCGGTTTGCGGCGCATCCAAGTCGGCTCCTTTGTTCACCCGAAATGGGTGCCGCAAATGACGAATACCGATGAAGTGTTTGCTGCGCTCAAGCACGTGGACGGCGTGACCTACACGGCGCTGATCCTCAACATGGCCGGGCTTGAGCGCGCGCTTGTAGCGGGCGCGAAACATTTGTCGATTTCTGTCTCGGCCAGCGAGACGCACAGCCGGAAAAACACCAATAAATCGGTGAGCGAGGCGCTTGCTGCGATCACGCCGACCATCGAGCGTGCGCTCTCTGAAGGCATTGCGGTTCGTGCGGGCATTCAGTCGGCACTCGGCTGCGGCTTTGAAGGCGCCATCCCGCGAGCGCGTGTGGTCGACATAGCCGGGCTTTACAGCCGCATCGGCGTCCATGAAATCAATATTGCCGACAGCGCCGGCCTTGGTAATCCAAAGCAAATATACGAGACAGTTGAGGCGGTTCGCGGAGGCATACGACCGGAAATAAAAATTTCGCTGCATTTGCACGACACCCGCGGTCTCGGCCTTGCCAACATGTTCGCTGGCCTGCAGGCGGGCGTCACAATCTACGATGCCGCAGTTGGCGGGCTCGGCGGCTGTCCGTTCATCCCGTCCGCGTCTGGGAACATTGCGACGGAAGATGCCGTCTATGCGCTTGACGAAATGGGCATCAAGACGGGCGTCGACTGGCGAAAGTTGCGTGCCGTTACACTTGAGCTTGAGACCACGCTCAGTCGAAAACTACCGAGCCGTATGGCACACATCGGACCCGTTCCCGCCGAACAGAAATAAATTGATCGCGCGCCGCCAGATGAGAATATCCTGCGATTACACGCTTCGCGCTCACTCGGCGGCTTGCGGTGCTGCGCGAAGGCTCGCCCGTTCCTTGTCGCGAAGCGCCATGAGCACCTTTTCCGGCGTCGCCGGCAGATTGGTGATGCGCACGCCGACCGCGTCGTAGATCGCGTTGATGATCGACGGGATGGTCGGCACCAGGGACCGTTCGCCGACGCCTCACGCCCGCCGGCGGGCCTCGTCGGGGAGCACCTGATGGTCGCCGAGACTCCAGCGGCGGCAGGTGTCGCCGAGCTTCCAGCGGATCGACCAGTTCACCTTGCCGTCGCGGAACCGGAGCGACAGGCCGCGGCAGGCGCCGTCCTTGATTTCGCCGTCCTGTCCGTCGACGGCCTTCCGTAGAGCGGATTCGACGCCCTTGGCGGTGATTGACGGCTTTGGGGTGATTTTTGGCATCGTCGCGCTGGGGGTGATCCGGGGATCATAAAGCCGCATGTCGGCGAAACGAGTCAACGGTGCCACCATGTCAGCGTTTATGCAATGACGGCAAGGATTCGCCAGGAAAGCCAAAGGGAAGTAAACTGCCGATTACTTCCTCATCGTGCCTCCGATGCCGGGGTGAGTGGGACACTGGCAGCTAAATCATAATCCGGAGGTCGGGGGTTCGAGTTTGTCTCCCGCTACCGATTTCCGGGACTAGAGGCCTGTCCACACGCAGATCACAAACGTGTCAGATGGGGAAATCCTTTGGCCTTCGAGGTTGCCCCTGGCAGCCGCCGATGGAACAATTGCCTCCATCATTCGTATCCCTACGTCGATCTCACTGCCGCTGACCTCTGAATTTGGCCCGGGAGATATTGCATGGCGCGCACCGCCATCTCGTCCGTTCCGCACAGCGTCAGGCTGGGTCCGGCTTCGCTGCAGCAATCGGCGGACGAGGTTCGCGCGGCCTGGGCGGAAGCCTTCCAGCGAGTGCGGGCCGAGACCGAGGCGCGCGCCGCGCATTTGTCGTCCGAGGACCAGCAGATCCAGTCGATGGCCGATGCCAGTCCGACGAAATGGCACCGCGCGCATGTCACCTGGTTCTTCGAGCAGTTTCTGCTTAGGCCGCATGATGCGGCCTACAAGATTTTCGACGAGCGGTTCCCCTTCCTGTTCAACTCCTATTACGTCGCCGCCGGCCCGCGTCATGCACGTCCCGACCGCGGGCTGATCACGCGGCCGAGCGCCGACGATGTCGCCGCCTACCGCGCGCATGTCGATGCGGCGGTTGAGCTGCTCATCGCCAATGTCGCGCCGGCGGATGCCGCGCGCGTTTTCTCTATTCTGGAAATCGGCCTGTATCACGAGCAGCAGCACCAGGAATTGCTGCTCACCGACATTCTGCACGCCTTCGCGCAAAACCTGACCGATCCGGTCTATGACGTGCAATGGACATGGCCGCAGCTGACGAAAGAGTCCGGGCTCGTCACCGTGCCGCGCGGCATCAAGACCATCGGTCATGACGGGCAGGGCTTCTGCTTCGACAACGAGACCCCGGCGCATGACGAATTGATCGCGGATGTGCGCATCGCGCGCGCGCTCGTGACCAATGCCGACTGGCTCGAATTCATTAAGGCCGGCGGCTACAAGACGCCCTCGCTCTGGCTGTCCGAAGGCTGGGCCATGGTGCAAGCCGAAGGCTGGCAGGCGCCCGGCTACTGGCGGCGCGAAGACGGCGGCTGGACGACGATGACGCTTGCTGGCCGCAAAGCAGTCGATGCGAAGGTGCCCATTGTCCACGTCAGCTACTACGAAGCCGACGCTTTCGCCCGTTTCGCCGGAAAACACTTGCCGAGCGAGGCGGAATGGGAGGTTGCGGCGAGCGCAGGGCTGCTCGGCGATGCCTTCGGTCTGGCTTGGCAATGGACGCGCAGTGCCTATCTACCGTATCCGGGCTACCGGGCCGCCGAGGGCGCGCTCGGCGAATACAATGGCAAGTTCATGGTGAGCCAGATGGTATTGCGTGGCACATCGGTGGCCACGCCCGCCGGTCATGCGCGGCCGAGTTACCGCAATTTCTTCTATCCGCCGGCACGCTGGCAATTCAGCGGCGTGCGGCTTGTCGAGTTTGATTGAGAAAGGCCGTTCATGGTTGCGCTCGCACGTTCTCCCCGCCGTCAGCCGCAAGGCGCGGAGCATTCTGCCTTCGAGTCCGACGTGCTGGCCGGCCTTACCGCGACGCCCAAGCGGGTGCCGGCGAAATTTTTATACGACGAAGCCGGCTCGCGCCTGTTCGAGCGCATTACCAATTTGCCGGAATATTACCCGACACGCACCGAGATCAAGATCCTGCGCGAGCACGCCGCCGATATCGGCAGCCTCGTTCCGGAAGGCAGCGCGCTCATCGAATTCGGCAGCGGCTCGAGCCGCAAGGCGCGCGTGCTGCTGCGTGCGCTGCCGCCGCTCGCCGCCTATGTGCCGGTCGACATCTGCGCCGAGATGGTGGCGCAGGAGGCTGCCGAACTGCGGCCGGATTTCCCCCAGCTCAGCGTGCTGCCGGTGGTGGCCGACATCTGTTTCCCGTTCGAATTGCCGGAGGAAGCGAGAGACGCAGCCGTGCGCGTCGGCTTTTTCCCCGGCTCGACCATCGGCAATTTTGAGCCGCACGAGGCGGCGGCTTTCCTTCGCAACGCCGCGAAAATCCTCGGCCCTGGCGGGCGGCTGATCATCGGCGCCGACCTGATCAAGCCGGTCGACGTGCTCAATGCCGCCTATAACGACGCGCAGGGCGTCACCGCCGATTTCAATCTCAACATGCTGATCCGCATCAACCGCGAGCTGGGCGGCAATTTCAAACTTGACAGCTTCGAGCATCACGCTTTCTACAATCGCGAGCGGCACCGCATCGAGATGCATCTTGCCAGCCTGAAGCGGCAGAAGGTGCAGGTGGCCGGCGAAACTGTCGAATTCCGTGCCGGCGAAACCATCCACACCGAAAACAGCTACAAATACAGCCCGGAGTCGCTCAGCGCCCTGGCGCGTGGCGTCGGCTGGCTGCCGGCGGGGGTGTGGACCGATGCGCGCAAGTATTTCTCCATTCAGGCGTTCACGCTGGCCGGCGAGCCGGCAGTCAAAATCTGACCCATCTTTCGCAACGCGCATGCCTGCGCTAAGGCTCTGCCCCATGGAACGGCAATGGCAGGGGTGTTCATGAAGATCGTCGCGTTTGAAGCGAATAACAATCTGCATCTCGGCATTGTCGAGGGCGACAGCGTTATCGATTTGCAGGCGGTGAATGCCAATGTGCCCGCCGATCTCGGCGAATTTCTGCGCCGCAATAACGGCGATCTCGCGCCGCTCACCGATCTGGCGAAGAAGGCGTCGGCCTCCGCGCGTCGTTCGCTCGCCGGGTTGAAATTCGCCCTGCCGGTGGCGCGGCCCGGCAAGATAGTCTGCCTCGGGCTCAATTATCTTGACCACGTCAAGGAAGGGCCTCAGCGTGACAACGTACCGAAATTCCAGTCCATTTTTTTCCGCATGCTGTCGTCGCTCACGCCGCATCTGCAGCCGCTGATGCGGCCGAGGAAATCGGTCCAGTTCGATTACGAAGGCGAAATGGTCGTGGTCATCGGCAGGCGCGCCAAGCACCTGACCTTGGAGAATGCCGCCGACTGCGTCGCCGGCTATTGCTGCGGCATGGAAGGTTCGATCCGCGAATATCAGCGTCACACCACGCAATGGGGCATGGGCAAGAACTTCGACAGGACGGGCAGTGTCGGTCCGTGGATGGTGAGCGCCGACGAAGTGCCGCGCGGCGGCAAGGGCCTCAAGATCATGACCCGCCTCAACGGCAGCATCATGCAGTCGTCCAACACCGAGCACTTCATGTTTCCGGTGGCGGAGTCGCTGGTCTATCTGACCGAGGGCATGACGCTGGAGCCGGGCGATATCCTGTTCACCGGCACGCCGTCCGGCGTCGGCCACGCGAGAAAGCCGGAGCCGGTGTGGATGAAGGCGGGCGACAGTGTCGAGGTCGAGATCGATGGCATCGGGATATTGCGCAATTCGATTGACGACGAAAAAGCGTAAAGGGGTTTGCAAATGACTGAGCAATTGAAGGTGCTGGTGATCTGCGGTTCGCTGCGCAAGGGGTCGTATAACGCCGCGCTCACCCGCGCGCTGCCCGAACTGGCGCCGCCGGAATTGAAACTCATACCTTCACCACCGATCGAAACTTTTCCGCTCTACAATGCCGACATTCATGCCTCGGCCGGCTTTCCGCCGGAGGCCGTCGCAATGTTTGAGGCGGTCAAGGACGCCGACGCCGTACTGTTCGTGACGCCGGAATACAACTGGTCCATGCCAGGCGTCCTGAAGAACGCCATCGACTGGGTCTCGCGCATGAAGGACCAGCCGTTCAAGGAAAAGCCGGTGGCGATCCAGTCCTGCTCGCAGGGGCCACTCGGCGGCGCGCGCATGCAGTATCACTGGCGCATGTCGATGACGTTTCTCGGCGCCTATATTTTCGGGACGCCGGAGATTTTCGTCGGCAACGCGGCAAGCAAGTTCGACAAGGACACGCTGACGCTGACCGATCAGCCGACCAGGGAAATCATCAAGACGCAGCTTGCGGCATTTGCCAAGTTCATCGTGAAGATGAAGCGCTAATTTTTCAGCGCTGTCATTCCGGGACGCGCCGAAGGCGCGGACCCGGAATCCATAGCCCTAGCAGGCGTTTATGGATTCCGGGTCCGCTCGCTTCGCGAGCGCCCCAGAATGCCTAGGTCGGTCGCACCCGCTGCACAAAATCGACGACAGCCTTACCGATTTCGTCCGGGCTGTCCTCCTGCAGAAAATGCCGGCCCTTCACCGTCACCTCGGTCTGCTGCGGCCAGCGGCGGCACAGCTCGCGCTGGCGGCCGGTGAGAATCGAACCGGGATCGGCGTTGATGGACAGCTTGGGTACGCCGGACGTCGCCAGCCAGGCGGAATAATCCTCGACTGTCTTCACCACGTCTTTCGGTTCGCCTTCGATCGGGATCATGCGCGGCCAGGTGAGCGTCGGGCGGCGGTCCTCGCCCCGATTGAGAAACGGCGCGCGGTAGGCTGCCATTTCCTCATCGGTGAGCGGACGGATCACCGAAGACGGCAGCACGCGCTCGACGAACACGTTGTTCGCCAGAATCATCTCTTCGCCCTTGTCGGAGCGAAAGCCTTGAAAGGCGCGGCGCGCGTTTTCCGGCCAGTCGGCCCAGCTGAGCGGGGTGACGATCGCTTCCATGTAGACGATGCCGGCGACGCGAGCTTGATTGTGAAATGCCCAGTCGAAGCCGAGCGCCGAGCCCCAGTCGTGCAGCACCAGCACGATCTCGTCGCCGAGCTTAAGATGATCCCACAGCGCGAACAGATACTCGCGCTGCTCGGCGTAGGTGTAGCGTCCGGGCCCTGAGTTTTCGAGTTTGTCGCTGTCGCCCATGCCGATCAGGTCGCAGGCGATGAGACGGCCGAGTCGCGCGCAATGCGGCATGACGTTGCGCCAGAGGTAGGACGAGGTCGGGTTGCCGTGTTGAAAGACGATTGCCTCGCCTTGCCCCGCCTCGACATAGGCCATGCGCTTGCCTTTGACGGTGGCGAATTTTTTCGGAGCGAAGGGCTTTGCCGACAAGGGCATGAATTAAGTCGCCGGCTGCGCCCGCTTGGGAAACAGTTGCGGCCGCAGCTTCGGGTGTCCGGCCATGGTTTTCGTCGCGTAAGGCGTCTCGGCGCCGAGTTCTTCCGCGGCGTGCCAGGCCCAGCGCGGGTCCCACATGGCGGCGCGAGCGAGGCAAATGAGGTCGGCCTTGCCCGAGGCGACGATGTCTTCCGCCTGCTGGTAGCCGGCGATGAGGCCGACGGTCATGGTGGTGATGCCGCTTTCATTCTTCACCTTCTCGGCGAAGGGCACCTGGTAGCTGGGCGCCAGCGGTATCTTCTGCGCTGGCGACAACCCGCCGCTGGAGACGTCCATGTAATCCATGCCGCGCTTCTTCAACTCCTTGGCGAGCATGACGGTCTCTTCCGGCGTCCAGCCGCCGTCCACCCAGTCGGTGGCGGAGACGCGCATGCCGAGCGGCTTGCTGTCCGGCAAGACCGCGCGCACCGCTTCATACAACTCGATGGCGAAGCGCATGCGGTTCTCGGTTGAGCCGCCGTACTCGTCGGTGCGCTTGTTGGAGAGCGGCGAGAGGAACTCGTGCGTGAGATAGCCGTGCGCGCCATGTAGCTCGATCACGTCGTAGCCAATGCGGTCGACGCGCTTGGCGGCGGAGGCAAATTCGCCGATGACGCGCCTGATATCGTCCTTGGTCATGGCGTGCGGCACCGGCCAGCCGGTGTCGTAGGGGATGGCGGACGGCGCTTCCGGCGTCCAGGCGTCTGGCCCTTCGAGGATCGGCTTGCCGCCGGCGGCGGGCGGCGTGGTGGGACCTTTGCGTCCCGCGTGCGCCAACTGCACGCCGAGCTTGGCGACGCCGTATTGCCGGCAGAAATCGTGCACGCGCTTGAGCGCCTTCTCATTGTCGTCCGACCACATGCCGGCGCATTTGGGCGAAATGCGCCCTTGCGGGCAGACATCGGTCATCTCGCACATCACCAGCCCGGCGGCGCCGAGCGAAAACGAGCCGAGGTGCATCAGGTGCCAATCGGTGGCCGAGCCATCGTTGGAGGCGTACTGGCACATCGGCGAGACGACGACGCGGTTGGGCAGCGTGAGCCCGCGCATGGTGAGGGGAGAGAACAGAACGCTAGCCATTGGTTCGATTTCCTTTGTTTGAAGATTTTGTTCGCTTTAGCCGTGCACGGCGACGACCAGACAACAGATCGCCCAGAAGATGCAATATTCGACGCCGCCGATCACCCAGATCCAGCATTTCGTGACCTTGTAGGTGGCGGCCGCCGCGACCACCAAGTGGATGAAAGCGATGAAGGCGACAAATTGGGTGTAGATGCCGAACACAAGCCCGAGGGTGAGCACGGTTTCGATGGCGCCGGCGACATACATCCAGGTAGCCGGCGGTTTGAAGCCGGCCTTGACGAAGAACTCAAGCGTCGCCGGCACGGTGATCTTGCCGACGATGTGCGGGATGAAGAAGGCACCGCAGATGATGCGCAGGATGTTGAATTCGTTGAGCAGGTTGAACTTGTCGGCCCACGGCATGTTGCCCCCTCCCGCGCGTTTCCCCCGCGCCCGGCCGTCTGCAATATCACAGCTTCCGGCATTTGAGCCACGCCGCATAGCTGGTATGGAAATGGCCGGCAGGGGGTGAGCCCATGGCAAGGCTTGCGGGCAAGGCTGCGATCGTCACTGGTGGCGCCAAGGGCATCGGCCGGCATTATTCGCAGGCGCTCGCTGCCGAGGGCGCGCGGGTGATGATCGCCGACATCGCCGACGGCCGCGCGCTTGCCGAGGAAATCGCCAGTCGCCACGGCGCCAACTCGGTCGCCAGCGCCAAATGCGACGTCAGCGACGAGAAGCAGGTGAAGGCGCTTGTTGCGCAGACGCTCGACCGCTTTGGGCAGATCGACGTACTGGTCAACAACGCCGCGGTCTATTCGACGCTCAAGCCGCGCAAGTTCGACGCCTGGGACCCGGAGCTGTGGGACAAGGTGATGGCGGTCAATGTGCGCGGGCCTTGGCTGATGGTGCGGCACGTGGCGCCGCACATGATCGAGCGCCGCTCCGGCAAGATCATCAACATCGCCTCGGGCGCGCCCTACAAGGGCGTGCCGCGCATGTTGCCTTACGTCACCTCCAAGGGCGCGATCATCGCCTTTACCCGCTCGCTGTCGCGCGAGCTCGGCGAATATGGCATCGCCGTCAATTCGCTGTCGCCCGGCTACATCCTTTCCGACACCGGGCTCGCCAACACCGAGCACGTCGAGGACGAGCGCGTGCCGGTAAGAAATTCCCGCGCCTTCAACCGCGACGCCTATCCCGAAGACCTCCTGGGCACGCTGGTCTTTCTTGCCTCAAGCGACAGCGATTTTGTCACCGGGCAGTCGATCGTGGTGGACGGGGGATCGGTGAATAATTAGCAGTCTACCAAGGGTTTTTGGCCTGTACCGCGCCGCGCCGGCTTGCGCTATACTGGCTCCAACAGAAACAATCGGTTCCGACGGAGGACATCCATGGCGGTCGCAACGGCTCAGGCCGATCCCAAACACAACATCAAGAACGCGCGTGAGGCCTATTACGACAAGATCGCGAAATATCACCTGACGCCGCTTTGGGAAGTGCTCAAGGGTCTGGTGACGCCGGAGCCGAAGACGCAGATGGTGCCTGCGCTGTGGAAGTTCGACGACGTCGAGAAGCTGATGATCGAGGCGGGCGACGTCATCACCGCCGAGGAAGCCGAGCGCCGCGTGCTGGTGCTGGAGAACCCCGGCGATCCCGGTAAGTCGCGCATCACCAATTCGCTGTTCGCCGGCATCCAGCTCATCATGCCGGGCGAGATCGCCGACGTGCATCAGCACGTCGCCTCCGCCATCCGTTTCGTGCTCAAGGGTAAGGGCGCCTACACCGCGGTCGAGGGCGAGAAGTCGAGCATGGAGCACGGCGACTTCATCATCACCGCCAACTGGGCGCCGCACGATCACGGCAATCCGGGCAAGGAGCCGGTGATGTGGCTCGACGTGCTCGACATGCCGACGGTCAATCACTTCCAGGCGTCGTTTTCCAATCACTTCGACGAGAAGATGCAGAACGTCAATCACGAGGACGGCGACTCGTTCGAGCGCTACGCCACCGGCGTGCTGCCCGACGGCGAGCTGGCGGTCACCAACCGCACGCCGGTCATCAATTATCCCTACGCCAAGTTGAAGCCGATCCTCGAGCGGCTGAAGAAGACCGGCGACATCGACAAGCGCCACGGTGCGCGCGTGCGCTACGCCAACCCGATCAATGGCGGGCCGGTGATGCCGACCATGGGCGCGTGGCTGGCGCTGCTGCCCAAGGGCTTCAAGGGCGAGCCCTACCGGTCGACCGACGGCACCGTCTTTGCCTGCGCCGAAGGCCGCGGCACCACCATGATCGACGGCGAGCCGTTCGAGTGGAAGGTCAACGACGTGTTTGTCGTGCCGCCGTGGAAGCGCTACCAGCACAACGCCGCGGAAGAATCGGTGCTGTTCTCGATCTCCGACCGGCCGGCGCAGGAAGCGCTCGGCCTTTGGCGCGAAGGGTAACTAGCCGGTCAATCACTGGCGATCAATCACGGCTGCGCCGCTTGCGGCGCGGCTGTTTGTTTTGCCGCACGGTTCTGCAGGTAATTGATCCCCAGCACCGCGACGGCGCCGCCGAGGCCGATCCAGTCGAGCATGCCGGCGCCGGGGAAGGCGTGCGGCGGGATCAGGATCGCCAGCGCCGCGCCGCCGAAGGCGATGCGCATCGGCACCGACAGCGCGCCGAAGGCGAAGCCGACGATGCCGGCGGTGCCGACGAAGATGCCGAGAATATTGCGGGCGAAATTCCAGGCGATCACCGGCCAGCTCGCGTGCATCAGCATGCTCGGCTCGGTGACGAACAGGAACGGAATGAAGAACGTGCTCCAGCCCACCACCACCGCGGTCCAGCCGGTGGTCCAGCCGGAGACGCGCGCGATATTGGCGGCGGCGTAAGCGGCGATCGCCACCGGCGGCGTGATCATCGACAGCATGCCGAAATACATCACGTACATATGCGCGGCCATCGGCTCAATGCCGAGCTTGATCAGCGACGGCGCGAGCAGCGTGGCGGTCAAGCACGTAGACGCTGACCGTCGGCATGCCCATGCCGAGGATGATGCTGATGACGGCGGTCAGCAGCAGCAGCACGAACAGGCTCTGCCCGCTGAGCTCGATCAACTGCAAGGTCAGGCCGAAGGAAATGCCGGAGACGCTGAGCGCGCCGACCACCATGCCGGCGGCGGCGCCGATCAGCACGATGTCGAGCGCGGCGCGCCCGGTGTCGAGCACGGCGCGCAGCATCTCGCGCGGCGTGACGCGGTTGCCGCGGTAGCCGAAGCTCATGCTGAGCACGATCAGGATCGCCGTGGTGTAGACCGCGGCGCGCTCGATCGGGATCTGGAAGATGTTCGGATAGGCGATGGTGGCGACGAGGAAGATCAGCGGAATCGGGAAATGCCAGCCTGATTTCAGCACCTCGAGGAATTTCGGCGGGTCCTCGACCTGGGCGGCGCCGATGCGCTGCTTGGCCGCCTCCAGATCGACGTGGATGAACAGCGCCGCGTAATAGAGCACCGCCGGGATGATGGCGGCGATGACCACCGCGCCGTAGGGCACCTGCAGGAATTCCGCCATGATGAAGGCGGCGGCGCCCATCACCGGCGGCATCAGTTGGCCGCCGGTGGAGCCGACCGACTTCGATCGCCGCGGCCCGCGTCGGCGAAAAGCCCGAGCGCGACATCAGCGGAATGGTGACGACGCCGACCGCCACCACGTTGCTCACCGCCGCGCCCGAGATCATGCCGAACAGGGCAGAGCCGAACACGGCGATCTTGGCGGCGCCGCCGCGGAAGCGGCCCATCGCCGACATCGCGAGATCGGCGAAATAGGCGGCGCCTCCGGTGCGGCCGAGCACCTGTCCCATCAGCGTGAACGGCACCACGATCAGCAGCGCAACGTGCAAGATGACGCCGATCATGCCGTTGGTGTCGAGGCCGAGATAGACGATCAGCCGCGGCAGCGACACCGGCATGGTAGCGAAATCGCCGGGCATATGCGGGCCGATGAAGACGTAGGCCGAAATTGCCAGGATGATGACGACCAACACGCCGCCGGACGAGCGGCGGGTCGCTTCCAGCACCAGAACGATGAGGATGGCGGCGCCGCCGACGAGATCGGGCGGCAACAGCGCGATCTCGTAGGTGATGGCGTCGTAGCGGACGGCGATGTAAGCGCAGATGGCGAGCGAGACCGCCGCGCAGAACCAGTCGAGGATACGCGGGCGGTCTCGCCCCGAGAGGTAGACTGAGCGCGAGCCCCAGGCCGAGCGAGATGGCGAGCATCTGCTCGGTGTAGAAGCCGCCGCCGAACAGCCAGGTCGGCACGTCCAGCACCCAGCCGATGACGCAGATCAGCAGCAGCGCCTGCAGGACGTCGCGCGTGATGGCGACGCCGCGCGGCGGCAGCGCCGCGTCCGCGGGCTCGTCGTGCGTCACTTAATCGCTCTGGGCGCGATGTTGTGGTCCTTGTAGTATTTCAGCGCGCCCGGGTGATAAGGCAGGTCGTAGCCCACATACATTTCCTGTGCCGAAATGCCGCGCAGCGCCGGCTGCACCGCGACAAGGTCCGCGGCGTTGTTGACCAAAGTGTCGATGATCTTCTCGATCACCGCATCCGGCACCTTGTCGTTGGTGATCAGCAGATTGTCCCAGGCATAGACGTCCATCGGATGATCGACGCCGGTGAAGAAGGGGTTGGGCACGGCCTTGACCAGATAGCCGTCGGGAAAAATCTTTTTTGCCGCCGTGAGGCCCCTTGCCGGAATTTCCAGCGCGCGGATGCCGCCGACGGTGGCGTCGACCTCGCGCAGCTTCGCCGCGCCGAAGGCGAAGGTGAACGTGTCGGCCGAGCCCGAGGCAAAACTGTCGGCGCCGCGAATGACGTTTGGCACCAGGACCGGGGTGATGTCGCTTTTCGTTGAGGCCGCCGGTGGCAAGCAGCGCTTTCGACAGCTTGTCGATCGTCAGCATGGCCGAATAGCCGAGCGGCACCTTCTTGCCCTTGAGATCGGCGATGGTCTTCATGGCTGAATCCTTGCGCACCCAGAAGGTGCCGCGGAAGGTGTGCGGTATGCCGATGAGCCGCAACTGCGGCAACTTGCCGATCTTGGACAGTGCCGTGCATCACGTCGGCGAATTCGAGAATGTTGGTAATGCCGATCTGCGCCTCATTGCGGTTGACCATCGGCATGATGACCGAATCGCCGGCGGTCGGCTGCACCAGCACGTTCATGCCCGCCTTTTCCTTCAGCACCTTGGCGATCGCCGAGGCGGTGATGTAATTGAGCGAGCCGGTCGGCAGAGTGGCAAAGCCGTAAGTCTGCGCCGACGCCGCGCCGAGCGAGAGGGCGAGCGCGGCAAAGCCGGCCATGCCCCAGCGGAGCCAGTGCAATCCGTGACGCGAAATCAGGGTCGACATGAGCTAAACCTCCCCTTGGTGGATTATCGTAGATCGGGTCCGGAACCTTTGCCCTGCCTTGCGGACGGCGGCGGTTGACCGTCGCCTTTTGTCGTATTGTCTCGCCAATTTTGCACAGGACGGAAATCAAGGCGAGGCCAGGCGTTATAAATACTTATGTTGCGTGGGACGGTGCCCACGGGATTTGGCTTGGCGGAGAAAACCAGCGGAGGATGTCATGCAAATGCAGGAACTCAGCGTCGGCCACGGCACGCTCACGGCGGCGCGAACCGGCGTCGGGCGCGATCTGGTCGTGCTGCATTCTCTGCTCGCCGACTGGCACGCTTTCGACCCGGTGTTGGAGGCGCTTGCCGCCAAGCATCGCGTCACGCTGTTCAACCTGCCGGGCTTTGCCGGCTCGCAGCCGACGGTGGTGGCGCTGATGGACGCCTATGTGGCGGCGATTGAGGACGGCTTCGACGAGCTGAAGATTGGCAACGACGCCATCCTCGTCGGCAATGGCTTCGGCGGCACGTTGGCGCTGGCCTTTGCTTTCGCGCATCCCGAGCGTATCTCCAAGCTGGTCGTGTGTGACGCGGCGGCGAGCTTTCCACCGGAGGGAAAGCAGGGCTTTGCGGCGATGGCAGAGAAGGTGGCCGACGGCGGACTCGCGGCAATCGCCGACATCGCGGCCAAGCGCGTGTTCTCGCCCGCTTACCTCGCCGCGCATCCGCAGGCGGTTGAGGACTGCAAGAAAGTCTTGCTGGGAATCGATCCCAAGGCGTTCCAGGCCGCCTGCAAGATCCTGCAGGAAATCGATCTCACGCCGGAATTGCACAAGCTGCAAATGCCGGTGCTGGTCGTGTGCGGCGAATTCGACCAGGCGACGCCGCCGGCGCTCAATAAGGCTGTGGCGCAAAAGACCAAGAGCGCGCGCTATGTCGAATTGCCGGGCTGCGGCCACTGCCCGCCGCTGGAACAGCCGCAAGCGTTTCTCGATGCGATCAAAGATTTTGTGGGGCTGTAATCCGTCACCCTGAGGCGCGAGCGGAGCGAGCCTCGAAGGGTGATAGCCCGCGCGTTGCCCGTCATCCTTCGATGGTGCTTCGCGCCACCTGAGGATGACGGATCAGTTTAGTGCCGCCATCACCGTTTTCGCAATCGCAGCGGTGTCGTCCTTGCCGCCGTATTCCACCGGCTTGATGCCGGAGGCGTAGGCCTTGTCCACCGCGTGCTCAATGCGCAGAGCCGCTTCCGCCGCCGGGGCGTGCTCATGCTTATCGGAGAGCCAGTCGAGCATCATTGCCGCGGATAAAATCATCGCCGTCGGATTGGCTTTGCCTTGCCCCATGATGTCGGGCGCGGTGCCGTGGCAGGGCTGAAACACCGCGTGCTTGTCACCGATGTCGGCGGACGGCGCGATGCCGAGGCCGCCGATCAGTCCGGCGGCGAGGTCGGAGAGAATGTCGCCGAACATGTTCTCCATCACCATGACGTCGAAATCCCACGGCTTCTTCACCATCATGGCGGCGCAAGCATCGACATAGAGCATGTCGGTTCTCACGTCGGGGAATTTCGTTTTGCGTTCGGCGAAGATGTCGCGCTGCCAGTTGAAGGCCTTGAACACGTTGGCCTTGTCCACCAGCGTGAGCCGCGCCGGCTTGCCGCGCGCTTTGCGCCGTTGCGCCAGCCGCAGCGAAAAATCGAACAGGCGCTCGGTGGTCTTGCGCGTCACTACAAGCGTCTCGCGCGCTTCTTCATGCGTGGTAACGCCCTTGCCCATGGAAGCGAAGAGGCCTTCGGTCGACTCGCGGATCAGGACGAAATCGATGCCATGCTCTTGCGCGCCGACGATCGGGCTCGGCACGCCCGGTACCAGCCGCGCCGGCCGCACGCCGGCATAGAGGTCGAAGATGAAGCGCAACTCGACCTGCGGCATGATCTCGGTGTTGTCGGGATAGCGCACGCTGGGCAACCCACAGGCCCCGAGCAGGATGGCGTCGGCTTCCTCGCACAGCGTGATCGTCTTCTGCGACATCGATTTGCCGGTGGCGCGATATTCCTCGGCCCCGGCTTGTGCCTCATTGAAGCGGAATTTCAGACTCGGCGTCGTTTTCTCGATATGCCGCAGAATGTCCAGTGTCGGCGCCATCACTTCGTGGCCGATGCCGTCGCCGGGCAATACGGCGATGTGAAAAGCGGTGTTGGCAGACATGCGGCAATTCCGGCTGGCGTTGGAGAGGGCGACCGCGCTAATCAATACGGTGGCGCGTCCGCGCGCAAGGGAGTAGTCCGCCAATGCCGCGTTTCGCCGCCAATCTGGGCTACCTTTTCGCCGAGCATCCGCTGTTCGAGCGCGTCGGCGCGGCGGCCGCTGCCGGTTTCAAGGCGATCGAGCTGCAATTTCCCTATGATGTGCCGGCCTCCGCCATGAAGGCGGAGATCGTCCGCAATCGGCTCGGCATCCTCGGGATCAATTCGCCGCGCGGCGAGCGCGAGGGCGAGTTCGGCCTTGCCGCGGTGCCCGGCCGCGAGAAGGACTGGGACGCACAGTTCGCACGGGCGCTCGATTACGCCGCGGCGATCGGCGGCAGCGCCGTGCACTGCCTGGCCGGCAAAGTCGAGGCGAACGAGCGCCCCGCCGCCGACCGCGTCTTTGTGGCCAACCTTTCGCGCGCCGCCGATCTCGCCGCGGCGAAAAACATCAAATTGCTGATCGAGCCGATCAATGCGCGCGACCGGCCCGGCTATTTCCTCAATCGTGCCGAGCATGCCGCCGACCTCATCGCCAAAGTCGGCAAGCCCAACCTGCGCATGCAGTTCGATTTTTATCACATGCAGATCGTCGGCGGTGACCTGCTGCACCGGCTGGAGCAATATCTGCCGGTGATCGGCCATCTGCAATGCGGCGCGGTGCCCTCGCGCCACGAGCCGGACGAGGGCGAGGTGAACTATCGCGCCGTGTTCGAGGCGGTGGACCGGCTGGGCTATACCGGCTGGATCGGCGCCGAATACCGGCCGCGCGGCCGCACCGAAGATGGATTAGGCTGGGCGCAGCCTTATGGCGTCGTGCCGCCACGGCTTTCATAAAACGGAAAAAACGGCGAGGGAGGACAATATGCGTCTGCAGGGCAAAGTTGCAATCGTCACCGGCGGCGGCTCCGGCATGGGCGCAGCCATCGCCGAGACCTATGCGCAGGAAGGCGCGCATGTCGCCGTCGTCGACATCGATGGCAACGCGGCAAAAGCCGTGGCGTCGCAGATCGGCAATGCGGCGATCGCCATCCGTTGCGACATCACCAAGCGCAATGACATCGACGCTGCGGTGGTGGAAACCGCATCCAAATTCGGCGGGCTCAACGTGTTGGTCAACAATGCCGGCGTCGCGCAAAGCAACAAGCCGGTGCTCGACATCAGCGAGAAGGAATTCGACCGCGTCTTCACAGTCAACGTGAAGGGCCTGTTCATGTTCACGCAGGCCGTGGTGCCGCTGATGCGCGGGCGCGGCGGCGTCATCATCAATATCGGCTCGACCGCCGGCATCCGCCCGCGCCCCGGTCTCTCCGCCTATAACGCCACCAAGGGCGCCGTGCATAACCTCACCAAGACACTGGCGGTCGAGCTTGCGCCCGTCAAGATCCGCGTCTGCGCCATCGCGCCGGTGGCGACCGACACGCCGCTGTTGCCGACCTTTCTCGGCCCCGCGCCGGGCATGCGCGAGAAGTTCATCGCCACGGTTCCGCTCGGGCGCCTGGCGACCGTGCAGGACATCGCCGATGCCGCGCTGTTTCTCGCCTCTGACGAGGCAAAATTCCTCACCGGCAACATCATGGAGGTGGACGGCGGGCGCTGCGTTTGAGCTACCAATCGTGACAATTTTAAGCATTTTTAACCATCGAAAGCCTTGAAAAGACGAGATTTTCCGCTTTGCGCCGGCGCGCGGCGTTGGTAGATTCAGCCTCATGTGGGGACGCAAAAAAGCTGAGCACGAGGCGGCGCCGGAAACGTCGAAGCCGCTGAAGGACGCCGTGCGCGAGGCACGCATCGAGGCGGCTGAGAAATCGGGCGTCGTCGTCGATCTGCGCGACGCCGACGTGGCGCGTCTCGAATTGCTCAACGAGGCGCTCGACCCGGTCTTTGCCGAAGTACCGACCAATGTCGACCTGATCGACCGCGGTATCAGCCGCGGCGACACGCCGCGGCTTTGGGTCGACGTGATCGCGCATATCGAGATGGGCCGCGACAAGCGGCAATATCGCTTCGTGCAGGACACCCGCTTCGGCCGCGCGGTGCTGGCGGAATCCTACGAGGTGCCGGAGATGGTGCAGGCGGTGACGCGCTACGTGGCGCGCCGGCTGGTCGAGCGCGAACGCGTGTTGGCCGACGATGCGCCGCACCAGCGGACGATGCCGGACCACATCACGCAAAGCGAGAAGCGGCGGCGTTTCTTCCGCGGCCTGCGCAATTTCATCTTCGGGCTGATCGTCGGCGTCGCCGCGCTGTTTGCGCTGGCGCTGTATTACGCTGCGCATCACTAGCCTTCGGCAGAATAATTCAGAGTTTCAATCCAGAGGCACGTTGAGCTTTGTGCCCTTGGTGATAATGCCGCCGCGGTTGCCGATCTCGATCGAGCCGTAGCGCGGCTTGAAGCACTCGGGCAGCGGTCGGTCGCCCGCCACGCTCAGCCACAGGCGCAGCAAATGCCGCTTTTGGTTGGCGTCAGGCCAATCGCGAAAGCCAGTGCGGTCGTGCAGCAGCGCGTGGTTATAAACAAACTGCATGTCGCCCGGCCGCAGCTGCATGCCAAAATGCAGGCGAGGATCGTTCGCCAGCACATCGAACAGATCGAGCGCCTCGACATGGGCCGGTGTCAAGCGCGGCGCGTCGGCAAAGCGCTGCGCGCTGTCGATGTACTGGCGCTGGTAGAAGCCGGTGAGGAAGCCCGCGTGCCAGCTTAATGGTGGAATCTGCAAATACGGCTTTTGCCCTTCGGGCACCTCGCCGCGCCGGTCAGTGGCGATAGGCTCAAACAGCAAGGCAGCAAGCTCCGGGCGCTGACGCAACATCTCGTTGTAGATCGCCGCCGTGCTGACGAGCAGGGATTTGCCTCCCTCCATTGCCTCGCGGATGCAAAGCAAGCCGACGACGTCGGAAGAATCGGTGTGGAATGTCTGCCGTTCGGCGGTTTGATAAATGCGCGTGTTTGGATCCTTGGCGTCCGCGCCGACATCGCGGACATGTCCGAGAATATGACCCATCGCGTTTTGCGACCGCGCCGATCCGAGATGCGCGCCGACGCCGCAAAAGATCGTGGCGGCAAATTCCTGACTGTATTTCGCGACCGGAAGGCCGCGGATCACCTCAAAGCCGATGCCATGGATCAGCCTCTCCTTCAGCCGCGACAGGTGAGCGCCGAAACCCGGCAGTGGAAATTTCTCCTTGGTGATTTCGCCGATTTCCTTTGTCGTCGCTAGAAACGATTTGGCTGCCCGCTCGAGTTCGGCGATCTCGCCGGCGCTCAATCGCATGAGCCAGCGGTCGGGGTTCGCCGCCATGTCTTCCCCGCGCCACGCGGACGGAATGCCGATCGGTCCTGGAGGCATATTCACTGCGGTCGACATGGGATAATTCCATCACATGCCGCCGAGGATAGCTAGGTTTCGCTTTTCGGCCGTTGGCGGGGGCGGTCCGCACGGCTAGTCTGCTCGTGTCGTGCTCTGACGTGGAGCAGACCGCAGCAAGGAATAGGTTTGATGCCGATCAAGTCCAAATATCTTTTCATCGCCAGCATGGATGTGGCCCCTGAAAAGGAGGCGCTTTTCAATGAGGTCTACGACACCGAGCACGTGCCCAATCTCCTGAAAGTGCCGGGCGTGCATGCCGTCGCGCGCATGGAGGGTGAGCCGTTCGTCATGAGCATCGGCGGCGAAGAAAAGCGCGTCGCGCAGGATGGCCCTCGCCATAGCGCAGTCTATGAGATCGACGGTCCGCATGTTTTGGCGAGCCACGAATGGGCGAAAGCGGTCGAAGCGGGACGCTGGCCCGGTGAGGTGAGGCCGTTCACCAGCAACCGGCGGCATGCGCTCTACAGAGTGCGTTAGCCTGCACTTGCGTGCGGCGGCCGAGCCGCACCCGTTCGTCAGTCCACGCCGAGCTTCATCCGATTCTGCTCGATGACGTCGCCCGTCGGGCCGATGCCGCGCGAGATCATCTCGCAGGTCCATGCGTTTTGCGCGCCATCCACGCGATAGAGATTATAGGCGGCGCTCGCCTTGCCCTTGCCCGGCGCCGAGGAGGCCGACGCGACGCCGATGGCTGGCACGCGGGTGCCGTCAGGGCCCTGCAGCCAGTTGAGCATGTGCAGGTGATCATGGCCGTGCAGTAAGAGCTCGGCGCCGTGTGCGGCGATGACGCGCATGAGTTCGCCGGCGTCGACCAGGCGCTTGCGCTGCGCGGATTTGCTCACCGGCGGATGGTGGATCAGCACGACGCGAAAGGCGCTCGCCTTTTTCTGTGCGTCGAGAATGACGGCGAGCCTCTCAAGCTGATCGGGCCCAAGCCGGCCGCTGGCATGAAACAAATCCGTGGGCACGCCGCTGCAAAGGCCGATCAGCGCGACGGGCCCGCGCCGGCGCAGATAGGGAAATCCGATCTCGCCTGAGTCGCCGCGCATATGCGCGCCGAAGTATTGGCTGGCCAGCGCTTCGGCGCCGGGCACGTAAATATCGTGATTGCCGGGAACGAAGCTCACCGTCTCCGGCGTGCCGAGACTGCCGAGCCAATCGCGGCCGCGGGCGAATTCGAACGGCAGGGAGATATTGGCGATGTCGCCGGTCATGGCGACGTGGTCGGGCTTTTGCGCCGTCAGATCGTCGGTGATTTTCTCCAGCACCTCGCGCCGGTGGATGAACCGGCGGCTGCGCAGCCAGTTGACGTAGCCGGCGATCCGCTTGAGGTAGAGTTCGCCGACACGGGGCGCCGGCAGCGGCGCCTGATGCGCGTCGGAGAGATGGGCGAGGGTGAAAGCCATCGCGGCGGGCCGAGCAGGCTCACGAGCTCCCGATCAATATGCCGGCGACGAACACCAGCACGCCGCCGACCACCACTTGAAACGCCGCCTGCAGGAACGGCGTGTCCATGTATTTGGTGCGAATCCAGGAAATCGCCGCCAGCTCCACCGCGACGACGCAGAAGGACACGATCGTGGCGGTGAGAAAGTGTGGGATCAAATAGGGCAGCGTATGGCCGAGCCCGCCCAGCGCGGTCATGCCGCCGGTGACGACGCCGCGGATGATCGGCGAGCCGCGGCCGGTGAGCGAGCCGTCATCGGACAGCGCCTCGGCAAACGCCATGGAAATGCCGGCGCCGACGGAGGCGGCCATGCCGACCAGGAACGTCGCCCAGGTGTTGTGGGTGGCAAAGGCCGCGGCAAACAGCGGCGCCAGCGTCGACACCGAGCCGTCCATCAGGCCGGCGAGGCCGGGCTGCACGTATTGCAGCATGAACATGCGCTTGGAAGTTTCCTCTTCCGCCTCGCGCGCGCCCTTGGTGAGGATCGTTTCGGCGAGCTTGTGCGCCAGCGTCTCGTGTCCGGCTTCGGCCTCGGCTAGCTCGACCAGCAGCTTGCGCACCGAGAGGTCGCGCGCGCTTTCCGCCGCCTTGCGGTAGTAGCGCTCGGCCTCGTATTCCATATCCTCGGCGAACTTGCGCGCGGCGTCGATGCCGAGCGGGCGCATCAGCCACGGAGTCGACTTGCGGCGGATGAAGCCGCTGACGTCCTGGCGGCGGATCAGCGGCAGATAATCGCCGAATTTCTGCCTGTAGAGGTCGAACAGCATGGTGCGGTGATGCACTTCTTCTTCCGCCATCTCGTCGAACACCTTGGCGGAAGCCGGAAACTGCGCGCGCAGGCCTTCGGCAAAGCCGCGATAGATGCGGCTGTCCTCTTCCTCGTTGGTGATGGCGAGCGCCAGCACTTCCTGTTCGGTCAGGTCGGAAAATCGCTTCACGGCGGCCTCGGGCGGTGGGCTGGAAGACCCTGTATATTGGAACTTTTCCACACAGCAAAGAGGCCGCTATAACGCCATGCGTCGAGAATTTCGCTAGGCAAAAGAAGCTCATGTCCCTGCAACGCCTGCGCCGCGCGCTGGAACCGGTGATCCGCCCGCTTGTGCATTTCTACTGGCGCTGGTCGCGCGGCGCGACGCTCGGCGCGCGCGCCGTGGTGATCGACGGCGGCGGCCGCGTCTTCCTGGTCAAGCACTCCTACGTCGACGGCTGGCATCTGCCCGGCGGCGGAGTCGAGACCGGCGAGACCATGCTCGAAGCGCTGGCGCGTGAGCTCGCCGAAGAGGGCAATATCCGGCTGACCGCGCCGCCGAAGTTGCACGGCGTGTTCTTCAACAAGCGCATATCGCGACGCGACCATGTGGCGCTGTTCATCGTGCGCGAGTTCCGTCAGGAGACGCAGCCGCTGCCCAACTATGAAATCGTCGAGCACGGCTTCTTTGGCCTCGATGCGCTGCCTGCCGACACCGGCCGCGCCACCCGCGCGCGCCTCGCAGAGGTATTTGGCGGCGTCGTGGCGAGCGAATTGTGGTGAGCTGGCCGCGCGCCGGTATCCAAGTCCTCCTTTGATCTCGGTCAATGCCGTCACATTCGCCCCCCGGCGATACGTCACAGCAAGGGCGTTAGAGGAGATTTCGATGCGCAAATATCTGGTTCTCGCGACAGGCGCCGCTGTAGCCGTCGCCCTTTGCGGTTTGGCGGCGGTGGCACAGCCTTACGGCCCCGGCATGAGGGGCTGCTACGCCCAAGGCTACGGAATGATGGGTCCCGGCTACGGTCACGGCTGGATGATGGGGCCGGGCATGATGGGCGGTGGCTATGGCCCCGGCTACGGCATGATGAACGGTTACGGACCCGGCATGATGTACGGGCACGGCTATTCCGCCATCAAGGCGACGTGAAACTGACCACGGATCAGGTCAAGGCCTATCTCACACAGATGATTCGCAATCCGAATCTGACGGTCGGTGAGGTCAAGGAAAAAGACGCCGACACGATCGTCGCCGACGTCGTCACCAAGCAGGGCAACGCGCTGGTGCAGAATCTCGATTTCAATCGGCACAACGGTTTCGTGCAACCGGAGCAATGACCATGGGATACGGATACGGACCGTAATGGGGAATGATGGGTGGCTGGGGATACGGCGGAAATGGAATTTTCCATTCCGCATTCTGGGTTGTCATCCTGCTCGCCGTCATTGTCGGCGTTGTGTGGCTGGTGCGGACGTCTGCCGGCGGGCAGGTTGCCGTGGCGCGGCGCTCGTCGGGCCTTGCCGTGCTCGAGGAACACTACGCCCGCGGCGATATCAACCGGGACGAATATCTGCAGAAGATAAAGAGATATCACCGCCTAGGTCGCGTGGACAAATTTGATCCAATAACGAGCTGAGGCGATGAATAGCATGCCGAGGAAGCTCTCGGCGAGTTGATCGTATCGCGTAGCGATGGCGCGGTTGATTTTGAGGTGGCCGAGCACCCGTTCGATGCAATTATGCTGACGGTAGAGGTGTTTGCTGTAGCGGATCGTCGCGGTGCGGTTAGATTTCGGCGGGATGACGGGTTTGATCCCGCGCTCTTTCAGGTCGGCTCGGATCGCGTCGGTGTCGTAGGCCTTATCGGCGAGAAGAGCACCTGGTGCCTGCTCCGGAAGATCGATCAGCGTATCGTAAGCTTTGCAGTCCGCTGCTTCGCCGGGCGTAAGGTGGAAGGCGATACGCCGACCTCTGGCATCACCGATACAATGAGCTTTACTGGTGAACCCGCCCCGCGAGCGGCCAAGAGCACGTTGATGAGCCCCCCTTTTCCGCCCGCTGCCGAGACATGAGCGCGAACTGTGGTGCTGTCGATGTTGTAGTGCCCGCTCTCCACCATGGTCTCGGCGAGCGCTACGGCGACGCTCTCCCAGACACCGGAGACGCTCCATCGTCGGAATCGCCGATAGATCGAATTCCAGTTGCCATACTTCTCAGGAACGTCGCGCTATGGCGCGCCGGTGCGTAGCCGCCACAGAATGCCATTGATGATGTTGCGATTATCCTCGGGCGGCCGGCCACGGCCACGATTCCCAGGCTCTCGCTCAACAGGCAACAAAACTCGCAAAATACGCCACTCGACCTCTGTCAGATCGCCGCGGCTCAAGGCTGCCTCCTCGAATCTGCAGCCTTGAATCAAAACGAGATTCACACGTCAATGATTTTGTCCACACCGCCTAGAGCAGTTTCCACTTAGTGCGGAGCGTATCCCGCGTTGCGGAAGTAGTTGGCGCATTCGGAGGACGTGAAGGCATCGAGAAGATCGGCGATGCGGCTCCAGAGGGCGTCGAGGGAGCGCTCGGCGGCTTTGCGAAGCAAGGCTTTAAGTTTGGCGAAGAGCTGTTCAATCGGATTGAAGTCTGGCGAATAGGGCGGCAGGTAGAGCGGTCTTGCGCCGACAGGTTCGATTGCTTCGCGTACGCTCGGCACTTTGTGAGCGCTGAGATTGTCGAGCACGACGATATCACCTGGTTCAAGGCTCGGCGCGAGGATTTGCTCGACATAGGCCAAGAACGCGTTACCGTTCATCGGGCCATCAATGACACAGGGTGCAGTGTGGGCGGTCGATCGCGGGCCTGCGACGAAAGTCGTGGTTTTCCAGTGCCCATGCGGGATTTTGCCGATCAGTCGCTCGCCGCGCGGGGCCCGCCCGCGCAGCCGAGCCATGTTGGTTGAGGTAGCGGTCTCGTCGATGAAGACCAAGCGGTCAGGGTCGAGATGGGCTTGATCCTCGGCCCATTCGGTGCGCGCCGCGACAACGTCAGGCCGATTCTGCTCGGCTGCGCGCACGCCTTTTTTTGAAGCTGATGCCGTGGCGATTGAAGAATCGCCAGACCGACCCAAGCCCCGCCTTGTGCTGGCGTTCATCGAACAAGCGGCGCTGGATTTCGTCCAACGTCAGATCGGGCTCCCACCGCACCAACTCAAGCAGCCATTCCTCGTGGTGCTTGAGCGGCAAGCGGCTCTGGCCCTTGTTGGACTTGGCTTCGAAGCTGCCGGTCTCCCGCCAGCGCTTGGCCCAGCGGATCGCCGTTGAGTCTCCGATCACGAACCGCCGCGCCGCAGCCCGTGCCGCCATCCCGCCTTCGACCACCTGGATCATTCGAACTCGCAAATCGTTCGAATAGCCCATCGTAGACCTCCTCAAGCTGAGAAGGCCGCAAAATCTTACTTATTCGCGGCCTATAGGGAATCCCCTCGATTCACAAAAAGTGGAAACCGCTCTAGTGCATGATCCTGAAAAGTGGGAACCGGTTTTCGGACAAAATCATGCGCAAATTCAAGTGAATCTCCCGCGATCATGCGGTGCCGCAAAATCGAGCTGCGGCCCGACCGGCACGATCCCGGTCGGATTCACTTGTCGTTGGCTGAAATAATAGTGCCGCTTGATCTGCGCTAGACTCACGGTCTCGGCGACGCCCGGCTGCTGGTAGAGATCGCGGGTGTAGTTCGACAGGTTCGGATATTCATAGATATGCCGCCAGTTGCACTTGAAGTGCGAATAATAGACGGCGTCGAAGCGCACCAATGTCGTGAGGAAGCGCCAGTCGGCTTCGGTAATCGTGTTGCCGGAGAGATAGCGGCGCTGCGATAAAAGCTGCTCCATCTCATCGAGTGTGTCGAACAGGCCGCGGAACGCCATTTCGTAAGCCGCTTGCGAGGTGGCAAAGCCCGAGCGATAGACGCCGTTGTTGACGTTTGTGTAAATCTTGTCGTTGAGGCGGTCGATCTCCGCGTGCAACGGCGGCGGATAGTAGTCGGTGTGGACGTTGGTAAATTTGTCGAACGCCGAGTTGAGCATGCGGATGATTTCCGGTGATTCGTTATTAACGATCGTCTTGCGCTTTTTGTCCCACAGCACCGGCACGCTGACCCGGCCGGAATATTTTGGCTCGGCCAGCAGATAAATCTCCGACAATTTGCTCTTGCCGTTGACCTCGTCGCCGCTTGAGCCTTCCTCCCTGTTGAAGGTCCAGCCGTCCTTGAGCATGTCGGGCGAAACATTCGACAAGGAAATGACGTTTTCCAGGCCCTTGAGCTTGCGGAAGATGACGGTGCGGTGCGCCCAGGGGCAGGCGAGCGAGACATAGAGGTGATAACGGCCGGGCTCGGCGGCAAAGCCGCCCTCGCCCTTGGGGCCGGCGCTGCCGTCCGCCGTCACCCAGTGGTGGAAGCGGGTGGCCGGGCGGATGAATTCCCCGTCCTTGGTGCGCAATCCATCCTGCTGCCAGACGCCATCGACCAGAAGCCCCATGGGAGATGCTCCGTTGCTTTAACGTTGATTTAGGCACTCGGCGGCCGCAAGGCTATGGGTCATGGACCGGAATCGGCGCAAATGCTAATCGCACGGGCGCATGAGCGAACTCTCGTTGACAATTCTGCCGGAAACGCCCGACGACGCCCCGGCGATCGATCGGCTGCATGAGCGCACCTTCGGTCCCGGCCGCTATGCGCGCAGCGCCTTCCGCATCCGCGAGAGCAAGGGCCATGTGCTCGATTTGTCGTTTACCGCGCGCATCGGCACGCTGCTGGTCGGCTCGGTGCGGCTCACGCCCATCTGCGTCGGCGATACGCCGGCGTTGCTGCTCGGCCCGCTCACGGTCGAGCCGCCGTTCCGCGCGCACGGCATCGGCACCGCGCTGGTCAAGCGCGCGCTGAAAGATGCCAAAGCCAAGGGCCACAAGCTCGTGGTGCTGGTGGGCGACGAGCCGGTCTACGCGAAGAACGGCTTCAAGCGCATCCCAAAAGGCCGGGCAAAAATGCCCGGCCCGGTCGACCCGGCGCGGCTGCTGGTGGCGGAACTTGCGCCCGGTGCCTTCGAGGGCGTCGGCGGCATGATCCGACCGGATTGGGACGCGAAATAACTAGCGGCCTTCTCTCGCCCACGTCGCCGCCAGCGCGCCGATCAGCAGCAAGAGCCCAATCAATCCGGCAAAGATCGGCAGCACGCCGATGCCGCGCACCACGCTTACGTCGCGCATCTTCAGGCCGATCCAGTCGTCGCCCTTGAACGAGGTCGCGGTGCGCACCGGCACCACACGCGGAATGTCGAGCGTGCCGTTATCGTCGAGTCGGCGCGACGAGCCGCCGGTGGCGTTGGCGAGTGCATTGAGCACGTCGGTTGTCGAAGTGACTTCGGTGAACTCGCGCGGATTGGCCGGACCGACATTGGATAGCGCGGTGAGCTTGCCGTCGGTCGCGCGCCACAGCCCGAGCTCGTTGGCGGTGACTTGGGTGCGCCACAAGCCGGGCTCGACCGCCTGCAGATCGAGCGTGCGGGTCGCCCCGGTCGGCGAGGTCAGAGTCACCTCGTTCACCGTGTCGGCCATGGTCTGCCGCTGCACCGTGATGTCGCGGCCGTGCACGATCAGGCGCAGCGCCTCTTCCTCGAGGTCCGGCTGTTTCATCAGCCAATGCGACAGACGCCGCAGCAGATCGAGGTGCGGTCCGCCGCCCTCATAGCCGCGCGCCCACAGCCAGATGTGATCGGACAATAGCAGCGCCACGCGGCCTTCGCCCTCGTGCCCCAGCACCAGCAGGGCCTTGCCGTCCGGCCCCTGCATCACCGTGGTGCCGTTGATCGGCCTGGTATTGACCAGGCGGAACCAGCGGCTCCAGTGCGGCGGACTATCCTCAGCGCCTTCCAGCCCGCGCGTCACCGGATGCTTCTTGCCGGCGTCGGTCAGCATGGCGCGGAACGGCTGTTCAGTGACGTCGCCGCTCGGCTCGGCCGGCAGAATGGAATCGAGCGGCGTGCGCCAGATGCTTGTCGGGCTCGCGTAGTCGGGACCGGCGGCGATCAGCACGGCACCGCCGTCGCGCACATATTTGGCGATGTTATCGAAATAGATCATCGGCAGCACGCCCTGGCGGGCGTAGCGGTCGAAGATGATGAGCTGGAATTCGGAAATCTTCTGCTGGAACAGCTCGCGCGTCGGAAACGCGATCAGCGACAGTTCGTTGATCGGCGTGCCGTCCTGCTTGTCCGGTGGCCGCAGAATGGTGAAGTGCACGAGATCGACTGAGGCGTCGGATTTGAGCAAATTGCGCCAGGTGCGCTCGCCCGCATGCGGCTCGCCGGAAACCAGGAGCACGCGCAGCTTGTCGCGCACGCCGTCGATCGAGATCACCGCGCGGTTGTTGACCTGCGTCAACTCGCCTGGCAGCGGCGACGCTTCGATCTCAACGATGTTGGGTCCGGCGTGCGGGATCGGCACGTTGAGGCTGATGTCGGTGTGCACGGTGACCACGCGCTTTTCCAGTACCTCGCCGTCGCGGCGCACGATCACCTCGGCGGCGCCGGCCTTGGCGCCCTGGTCCTCGACGCGGAAGCCGATGGTCTGCGATTGGCCGACGATGCCGAAACGCGGCGTGACGGTGAGCACCACGCGGCGGTCAATCTCATCCTTGTGGCCGGTGATCAGCGCATGCACCGGCGCGGCAAATCCCAGTGCCGACGCGGCGTCCGGCACGTCGTGCACGCGCCCATCGGTGATCATGATCGCGCCGGCGATGCGGTCCGGCGGCACGTCGGCAAGCGTCGCCGACAGCGCCGAGAAGAGTTTGGTGCCGTCGTTCTCGCCGTCGGCTTGTCCCGCTTCGGCGACGCGCACTTCGAGGCCCGGGATATGCTTGAGGCGTTCGACAATCGCCGCGCGCGCGGTTTGCGTCTGCGCTTCGCGGTCGCCGAATTCCTGGCTCGGGCTCTTGTCGACGATGACGGCGGCCACCGAGGGGATCGGATCGCGGTCCTCGCGGGTAAACGACGGATTGGCCAGGGCGAGCACCATCAGCGCGAGCGAAATGGCGCGCACCACGGCGCCGCGGCTGCGCGCGAGCAGCAGCATGGCTGAAATCAGCGCGGCGGCGGCGAATGCCGTCCACACGACATAGGCTGGAACCAGCGGGGCAAATGCGACGCCGAGATTCAAAGCAAACTCCTACTGCCCCAACCGCTCGAGCAGCGCCGGGATATGCACCTGGTCGGCCTTGTAGTTGCCGGTGAGCGTGTACATCACGATGTTGACGCCGGCGCGGAAGGCCATGTCGCGCTGGCGCGGCTCGCCCGGCATCAGCGGCAGCATCGGCTGTCCGTCCGGACGCATCGCCCAGGCGCCGGCGAGATCGTTTGAGGTGATCATGATCGAGGAGACGCCGTCCCCGGCGCGCGCCGGCCGGCTGGGATCGTCCTCGTTGCCCGCCGGCAGCGCCTCGACCCAGAGCTGGCCGCTGGCGAAGCGGCCGGGGAAGTCGCGCAGCAGGAAGAACGTCTTGGTCAGCACATGGTCGCGCGGCACCGGCTCGAGCTCGGGGACGTCAAGCGAGGAGAGGATCGTGCGCAACGCCACCATGCCGGGCGTGCTCGCCGGGCCGTTGACGCCGGGTGTCGCGTCGATCGCGTCGCGCGTATCGAACAGCACCGTGCCGCCGCGTTTCATGTAGGCATCGATGTGATCGAGCGCGGCCTGCGAGGGCTTCGCCACGCCCGGCACCACCGGCCAATAGATCAGCGGGAAGAAGGTCAGCTCGTCGCGCGCCGGATCGAGCCCCATCGGCTCGCCCGGTTCCAGCGCCGTGCGCTGCGTGAGAAACGATGAGAGCCCTTGCAGGCCGGCCTTGCTGATCGCATCGACATCGGCATCGCCGGTGATGATGTAGGCGAGATGCGTCTGCAGGGTCGCCTTCAAGGCAAAATCGTCGGCGGCGGAGTCGGTTGCCGGCGCGCTCACGTTTTGCGCATGAGTCGATGCCGGCGCCAGCGCGGCGGCGGCGATGCCGATACCGATGAGAATGGCGGCGGCGGCGCGCCGGCGCGGCAGCATGCTGAGGAAGCCGCCGGAGAGCGACATCACCACCATGGCGTCGAGCGCCAGCAGCGCCAACGCGGCAAGGAAGATCGGTCCGCGCAGGTCGAGCGGTTCGCCGTGCCGGTAGATGTCGTGGCGGGCGTTGAGCGCGGAGACGTCGAGCGGCGCCGGCGCGTCGCTCGGCGCCAGCGTATTCACCGCCACCAGACCTTCCGGCGGGCCGTAGAAGCCGGGCGGATGGTCGGCGTCAGCACGACCGGTGAAATTGACCGGCACCGGGCGCGCGGTCGCCGGCGGCACGGAAAATGCGCCGAATCCGTCAAGCACGCGCGTCGGCGGCACCGCCGCTTGCGCCGTCTTGCCCTTGGCAGCGGCCAAAGTACCGTCGCCGTCGCTGTCGCCGCTGGCGGTGGAATTGGCGAGCGCGACGATGCGCTTGAGCATTTCGACAAAGGTGCCGGCCAGCGGCAGGTCCGACCAGCGGGTGTCGCCGGTCACATGGAACAGCACCAATAATCCCTTGCCGCGGCGCTGCGCGGTGACCAGCGGCGTGCCGTCGGCGAGCGTCGCCCAAGTGCGGTCGGGAAGCTCGGCGTCGGGCTCGGCGAGAACCTGGCGGTTGACGGTCACGTCATTGGGCACCGTCATGCCGGCGAACGGACCGTCGCGCGAGAACGCCGCCAGCTGCTGCGGCTTGTCCCAGCTCAGGCTGCCGCCGAGGATGCGGCCGCCGTGGCGCAGCTTCACCGGCACCAGGTCGTCGTCGGTTGAGCCGGCAAGATGCGGGCCGGCAAAGCGCACCAGCACACCGCCATTGTCGATCCATGAGTTGAGGCGGTCGCGCGCCTCGGCGACATTGCCGACGTCGGCCAGGATCAGCATCGGCAGATTCTGGTCGAGGAAGCGGTTAATCGCGACCGGCGGTGCGACGCCTTCCGCCAGCCGCACGTCGGCGAAGGGGTTGAGCGCGCGCGTGAGATAGTAAGTCGCGCCGAGCAGCGGCTGCGAGCGGTCGGCGGCGGAACCGGAGATCACGCCGACGGTGCGGCGGCGCCAGCGCTTGTCGAGCAATTGCACGGCGCCGGCCGAGTGCTCGCCGGCAATATCTAGCCGCGCCACGTCGTTGCGGATCTCGACCGGCAGATCGATCGTCGCTTCGGCTTCGCGCGCGTTTGCTACGAACGTGAACGGCGCCTCGCCGAGCGCAAGACCCTTGAGATCGGTCGCGGTCACCAAGCCGGCATCGGCGCCGCCGGTTTGCGCGCGCAGCACCTTGACCGTCAGCGCGCCGGCGGCGTTGTCGGCGGCGGCGAGCGCATGCGCGATTGGAAGACCGCCGTCAACCACGGTGAGCGGATGGCTGCCGATGACGCTTTGCAGGCCGGCGACGAATTGACCGCCCTTGCCGAGATCGGTAGCGTCGGACAGCCAGACAATTTCGACATTCGGCGCGCCGGCAAGGAAGCGCTCGATCAGCGGCAGCGCATCGGTGCGGTCAACGCTGTGCGGCTTCGGCTTCAACTGCTTGACCTGCAAGCGCGCCGCGCCCGCCGTCGTCATGGTGATGTCGCGCCCGGTCTCCGATAGCGGCAACAATGCCACGCCGCGATTGTCGGCGTCGGCGCGGGCGATGATCTCATCGGCGGTGCGCAGTCGTTCGGCCCAGGCGGCCGCCGCCGGCCAGCCGTCGTCGATCACGACCAGCAGCGGTGCGGCGCGGCTCGAAGTGGCGAGCGGCGGATTCCACAACGGCCCGGCGGCGGCGACGATGACCAGCGCGGCCAACGTCAGCCGCAGCAGCGTGAGCCACCAGGGCGTGCGCGCTGGCGTTTCTTCTTTCGGTGCGATCTCGAACAGCAGCCGCGTTGGCGGGAAATTGATGCGGCGCGGACGCGGCGGGATGAGCCGCAGCAGCCACCACAAGGCCGGCAGGCCGAGTAAGCCGAGCAGCACCAGCGGTTGGGCAAAGCCTAGCGGCAGGTCGGCGATCATGCCTGCCTCCCGGCCTGCATCGGCGCGTGCCGGCTGCTGATCGCATTTAATTGCGAATTGGCGCCCATGCGCGAATGCAGCGCCAGCAACAATTCGCTTGCCGGCCGGTCGGTGCGGTGGACGGTGAAGGTCCAGCCCAGCCGGTCGGTTTCGGCGCGGATGGCGGCGCGGTGGCGCGCCAGCAGCCTATGGTAGTCCTCGCGCCATATTTCGGCGCGGCCGGCGGTGACCGTGCCGGCTCCTTCCGGCTCGATGAACTCGATGCGTCCGGAATAGGGGAAGCTTTCCTCCGCCGGATCGACGATCTGCACCACGTGGCCTTGCGCGCCCGTGGCGGATAACTGGCCGATGGTGGCCAGCACCTCGCCGATCGGGCTCCACAGGTCGGACAGCACGACGATCTCGGCGAGCGGCGACGGCGCAAACGACAGCGGCAGGCTGGCGCGCTCGGATGGATCGTGCACGATCGCCTGCGCCATTTTTTCGATCACGTTGCGGCTGGCGGTGGGGCGCAACAGGCTGGGCAAGCCCACCCGCTCGCCGCCCTGCACCAACACTTCGGCGAGTGCAAAGGCGACCACGAGGCCGCGCTCGAGCTTGCTGTCGGTGGTGAGCGCGGAGGCAAAGGCCATCGAGGGTGATCGGTCGGGCCAGATCCACACCGTGTGCGAGGCCTCCCATTCGCGCTCGCGCACGTAAAGAAAATCGTCGCGCGCCGAGCGCCGCCAATCCACCTGCTGCGCCGGCTCGCCGGAGGTGAAGCGGCGGTATTGCCAGAAATTCTCGCCGGGGCCTGCCCGGCGGCGCCCGTGCAATCCGTGAATGACGGTCGCGGCGACGCGGCGCGCCTCAAGGATGAGGCGCGGCATGGTGTCGGCGATGGCGCGCCCGGTTCCGGTCGCCTGCCGTACCGCGGTTGCCTCGATGTCGCTGAGCCTGGGCTCGGCCATCCTGCTATCCGATGCGGGCTTTCAGCCGCCCGATGATGTCGGGAATGGTTTCGCCTTCCGCGCGGGCGGCGAAAGTGAGCGCCATGCGGTGCTTGAGCACGGGCTCGGCCAGTTCGATCACGTCGTCGACCGACGGGGCAAAGCGCCCGTCGAGCAGCGCGCGGGCGCGCACCGCAAGCATCAAGGCCTGGCTCGCGCGCGGCCCCGGTCCCCAGGAGATCAGCTTGCCAATATCGCCGGCGTCCGGTCCCGGACGCGCCGAGCGCACCAGCGACAGTATCGCCTCGACGACGGTTGCGCCGACCGGCAGGCGGCGCACCAGCCGCTGCGCGGCGATCAGGTCGTCCGACGTCATCGCCTGCGTGGCGCGCGCGGCTTCCGCGCCGGTAGTGTCGAACAGTATCTTGCGCTCGGTGTCGAGATCGGGATAGCCGACGTCAACTTCCATCAGGAAGCGGTCGAGCTGGGCTTCCGGCAGCGGATAGGTGCCTTCCTGCTCGAGCGGATTTTGCGTCGCCAGCACGTGGAACGGCCGCGGCAGATCGTGGCGGGCGCCGGCGACGGTGACGTGCTGTTCCTGCATCGCCTGCAAGAGCGCCGATTGCGTGCGCGGGGAGGCACGGTTGATTTCGTCAGCCATCAACAGCTGCGCGAAGACCGGCCCGGCGATGAAGCGAAAGTTGCGCTTGCCGCCGGGGCTTTCCTCCAGCACTTCGCTGCCGAGGATGTCGGACGGCATCAGGTCGGGCGTGAACTGCACGCGCCGGCCGTCGAGGCCGAGCACCGTGCCCATGGTGTCCACCAGCTTGGTCTTGGCGAGCCCGGGCACGCCGATGAGCAGCGCATGGCCGCCGGACAAAATGGTGATCAGCGCGCGCTCGACCACAACGTCCTGGCCGAAGATCACCGCGCCAATGGCGGCCTTGGCCGCGCGCACATGGGCCGCGGTCGATTCCGCCGCGCGCACGATCATGTCTTCAAGCTTCTCCAGGTTTTCGCCGCTTGCAACCGCCATGATTGTTCTTCCTTTCGTTGGACCCTTCCGGCCCTTCCGCCGGCGAGAGGCCGGTCTTTAAGTCTGCCTAAAGACCATGCAACAAACGCACCAGCAGGCGATTCTGCCCTAATCTACGCTATCTTCTATTGCCGGGGTCGCCCTATCACGAAGATGCGAACAGCAAAGCCAGGCAGCCAATTACCGTAGGAAAACAATGGCGAAGACAGGGCAGAGCGGGCTGGAGGCGATTGCCGCAACGCTGCCCCATGGGCAACGCGAGGGCCTGCCGCCGGTGCATCTGTGGAATCCGCGTTTTGCGGCGATATCGACATGCGAATCGCCGGCGACGGTATCTGGTTCTATCAAAAGACCCCGATTGGGCGGGCTGCGCTGGTGAGGTTGTTTGCCTCGGTGCTCAAGCGCGAGGGCGAAAAATATTTCCTGGTTACGCCCGTGGAGAAGGTCGGCATCGCAGTCGATGACGCGCCGTTTATGGCCGTGGAACTGAAAGTCGAACGGGAATCGACGCGGACAGATCCTCAGCTTCCGCACCAATGTCGACGACTGGGTCGCTGCCGGGCCGGAGCATGCCCTGCGCTTTGATCTCGACCCGGAAAACGGCGGCCTCAAGCCCTATTTGCACGTGCGCCGCGACCTTTGGGCCAAGGTGACGCGGCCGCTGTTCTACGACCTGGTGGAACGCGGCGAGGAGCGCGACATCGGCGGCAAGGCGATGTTCGGCGTCGTCTCCGGCGGCGCCTTTTTCGCCATGGCGGAGGCAAGCGCATTGCGGGAGTTTGCCTGATGACGGACACGGCGGCAACGATCTTGAGCGCCGAGGAGTTTTTCGCCCGCGCCCGCGCGCGCCTGTCGCTGCAGGCACCGCCGGCGATCGATGATCCCAAGGTGATTCCCAAGCGCGGCGACCATGACGCCGACCCGGTGATAGAGAAGATCGCCACGGTGCGGCCGATCCGCCCGGCGGCAGTGCTGGTACCGGTCGTCGATCGTCCGGAGCCGACGGTGCTGCTGACGCGACGCGCCCAGCACCTGCCGGATCATTCCGGGCAAGTCTCGTTTCCCGGCGGTAAGATCGACGAGGCTGATGCCAGCCCGCTGGCTTCGGCTTTGCGCGAGGCGGAAGAAGAAATCGGCCTCGACCGCAAACTGGTCGAGCCGTTCGGCTATCTCGACCTTTACATGACGACGCTCGGCTACCGCATCGTGCCGACGGTCGCCCGCGTTGCGCCCGGCTTTTCGCTCACGCTCAACAAGAATGAAGTGGACGACACCTTCGAGGTGCCGCTCGCCTTCGTGATGGACCAGCGAAACGTCGAGCGCCACTCGCGCGACTGGCAGGGGATGACGCGGCACTATTACGCGATCACTTTCGGCGAGCGTTACATCTGGGGCGTGACCGCGGGTATATTGCGCAATCTGCATGAGAGAATTTATCGATGATCCGCCCTGCGTTCACCGAGTTCGTGCTGTTCCTCGCGCCGTTTGCGCTTTACGCGGCGTATCTGTTCGCCACTCGCTCGGGCGTGCTGGCGTTGCAGTCGTGGCCGATAAGACACGTGATGAGCCTCGCCATCGTCGCGCTGCTGCTCGTTACCGGCAGCTTCATTTTCTTCGCGCATTTTTCCGGCGCGCCGCCGGGTGCCGATTATGTGCCGGCGCACATGGAAAACGGGAAATTCGTGCCGGGGACGGTCAAGTGATGCCGCCGCCGGGCGCCATCGCGCAAAGTCTGAAAGATGCCGCGTGGCTCAACGACAGCCCGCTGGCGCGGCTGCTTTCGGTGCTCGACCGCGACGGCGAGGAGGCGCGGGCGGTCGGCGGCGCGGTGCGCAATGCGCTCATGGGCCGGCCCGTCGCCGAAATCGACGTCGCCACCACCGCGGTGCCGGAGGAAGTCGTGCGGCGGGTGCAGGCGGCGGGCTTCAAACCAGTGCCGACCGGCATCGAGCACGGCACTATCACCGTCGTCATCGACAAGAATCCCTTCGAAGTGACGACGCTGCGGCAGGACGTGGAGACCTACGGCCGCCACGCCAAGGTCGCCTTCGGCCGCGACTGGAAAACAGACGCAGAGCGGCGCGATTTCACCATCAACGCGCTCTCCGCCGCGCGCGACGGCACGGTCTACGACTATGTCCGCGGGCTCGAGGATATCAAAGCGCGCCGCGTGCGCTTCATCGGCGATGCGAACCGGCGCATCGAGGAAGATTATCTGCGCGTTCTGCGCTTCTTCCGCTTTCATGCGGCCTACGCGACCGGCCATCCGGATGCCGCCGGCCTTGCCGCCTGCATCGCCGGGCGCGACGGGCTTGAACAGCTCTCGCGCGAGCGCGTGCGCATGGAAATGCTGAAGCTGCTGGTGGCGACGCGGGCGACAGCAACGCTCGCCGCCATGGCCGAATGCGGGCTGTTGCTGCGCGTGCTCGGCGGCGTTCCATACCTTGCGGCATTCGAGAACATGGCCAAGGTGGAAGCGGCGATCGGCGCCGCGCCCGATGCGGTGCAGCGGCTCGGCGCGCTGGGCGTGATGGTAGCGGAAGACACCGAGCGGCTGTGGCGGAAGTTGCGGCTCACCAATGCCGAGCACGAGCGGCTGGCCTCGATGGCTGAAGGCTGGCGGCGCATCTCGCCGGCATTAAGCGAGCAGGCGCAGCGCGCGCTGCTCTACCGCCTCGGGCCGGAGGCGTTCTGCGACCACGCGCTGCTCGGCTGGGCGCGGTCGCAGGCGAGCGCGCACGAGGTGGCCTGGAAGGCGCTTGCGACATTGCCGCAACGCTGGACGGCGCCGGAGTTTCCGTTGAAGGCGGCGGACTTCATCAAGCGCGGCCTTGCGCAAGGTCCGGCGCTGGGCGAGGCGCGGCGCGCTGCGGAAGCGGCCTGGATTGCGGCGGGGTTTCCGGATGAGCCGAAGGCGCTCAAGAAAATCGCCGATATGGCGGCACGCACCGTTTCGACTTAAATGGCCGGTCGAAAGCTGGCTTGGATGCACCGCAGAATGTCCGGTATCGGGGGGATTGTGTTGCAAAAAGACTTTTGCAACACAATCGCGGCTAAAGCAGACATTGTGCGGACGCAGCGCACAGTGTTACTTATGAAGACAAACCCTACGGCCACTTTACCACGGGCGGCATCGACGACAGAATCAATTCCACATTGCCGCCGGTACGCAGGCCGAAAATCGTGCCGCGGTCGTAGAGCAAATTGAACTCGACATAGCGGCCGCGGCGGATCAGCTGCTCCTCGCGCTCGGCCTCGGTCCACGGCGCGGCGAAATTATTCCGCACCAGCTCGGGATAGACGCCGCGGAAGGCGCGGCCGACATCTTGGCGTGAAGGCGAACGTCGCGTCCCAATTGGTTTCCAGACAGTCGTAGAAAATCCCGCCGATGCCGCGCGGCTCGCTGCGGTGCTTGAGAAAGAAATACTCGTCGCACCATTTTTTGTATTTGTCGTAGGGCGCGACTTCGGCGTGCGCGTCGCAGGCCGATTTCATCGCCGCGTGAAAGGCGATGCGAATCCGGATCATCTTGCGTGCGGCGCCTATCGAGCACCGGCGTCAAATCGGCGCCGCCGCCGAACCAGGCTTTGCTGGTGACGACGAAGCGCGTGTTCATGTGCACCGCCGGCACGTGCGGATTGTGCGGGTGCGCGATCAGCGAGATTCCGGAGGCCCAGAAACGCGGGTCGTCGGCGGCGCCGGGGATTTCCTTGCGAAATTCCGGCGCGAATTCGCCGTGCACGGTCGAGCAATGCACGCCGACCTTCTCGAACACGCGGCCGTGCATAATCGACATCACGCCGCCGCCGCCAGGGCCGCCGGAGTGGTCGGTGCGGCCCCAGGGCGTGCGCACGAAACGGCCAGCCTTGCGGTCGGCGAGCGGCGCCTTGGCGGGCAGGGCATCCTCAACCGCCTCGAAGTCGGCGCAGATATCGTCGCGCAGCGCCTCGAACCAGGCACGGGCGCGGGCCTTGCGGGCTTCGAGTTGTCCTGCGTCCATAACCGGCTCCGGAGGCGAATATAGACTTGTGCCTAGAGCCGGCCAAATCCGCCGTCTGCCGCAGCGCCTCGCCGGCGACGAAAGCGCACCGCCATGGCCACGTTGAGCGAGCGCAGGCCCTCGCGCATCGGGATACGCCGGCGGATATCGGCGGCCTTATGCACGGCGTCCGGGACGCCGGCGCTTTCGCGACCGAACAGCAGCACCTGATCGTCGGCATAGGCATGATCGAGAAAGGAGCGCTCGGCAGCGGTGGTGATCAACACCAAAGTAAGCCGTCCCCGGCGCCGCCAGGCGTCGAATTGGCTAAAGGAGCCGTGCCGCACGATCGTCACCTGGTCGAGATAATCCATCCCGGCGCGGCGGAAGGCGCGGTCGGTCACCGGAAAGCCGGCCGGTTCGACGATATGCGCCTCGATGCCGAGACAGGCGCACAGACGCAGAATCGTGCCGGTATTCTGCGGGATGTCCGGCTCGTAGAGGGCGATCCGCATCAGGCGGTTTTTTCCGGATTTCACAGTGTGACGCGGATAAGCCGCGCTGGACGAACGGTTTATACACCTCGAGGGGCTGGCCACCCTCTTGGGCTTGCGCTATCAGCGCAAGGGTGCCAATAAAACGGCACCGCAGCGTGGTCCTGCCTTTCCCAGGACTGTCGTCGACGGTCCGCCCCGCCGCCGAGGGACCTGTTCCTCGGTTGCAGCTGTGGGCGGATGACTAAGCCAGCCGGGGGAGAGGGACTAAGACGTGACGACCGTGTCTTCCGCGGAGCATACCCGCCGCGATTTTCTCTATATCGCCACGGGCGCCGTCGGCGCGGTGGGCGTGGCCGCGGCCTTGGTGCCGCTGATCGCGCAGATGAATCCGGACGCCTCGACCATCGCCGCCGGCGCGCCGGTCGAGATCGACCTTGCTCCCATCGCCGACGGGCAGATCGTCAAGGTGTTCTGGCGCTCGAAGCCGATCTTCATCTTCCATCGCACCAAGCACGACATCGAACTGGCGAAAGATGTCGATGTGGCGAGCCTGCCGGATCCGGAACCGGATTCGGAGCGCGTCAAGGCCGGCCACGAGCAATGGCTCGTCGTCATCGGCATCTGCACCCATCTCGGCTGCATCCCGCTACCGCATGAAGGCCAGTATGACGGCTGGTTCTGCCCCTGCCACGGCTCGCAATACGACAGCGCTGGCCGCATCCGCAAGGCCCCGCCCCGAAGAACCTCTACCTGCCCCCGTACAAGTTCGTTTCCGACACCAAAATTCAGATCGGCTGAGTTCGAGCATGAGCGGACATTCGACCTACCAGCCGCAGAACAAGTTTCTGCAATGGTTCGAGAAGCGGCTGCCGATCGGCGGCCTCGTTCATTCCTCCTTTGTCGCCTATCCGACGCCGCGCAACCTGAATTACTGGTGGACCTTCGGCGGCATTCTCTCGTTCATGCTCGGCGTGCAGATCGTCACCGGCATCGTGCTGGCGATGCACTACACGCCGCAGGTCGACATGGCCTTCAACTCGGTTGAAGCCATCATGCGCGACGTGAATTACGGCTGGCTGCTGCGCTATCTGCACGCCAACGGCGCCGCGATGTTCTTCCTCGCCGTCTACATCCACATGTTCCGCGGCATGTATTACGGCTCCTACAAGGAGCCGCGCGAGGTCTTATGGATCCTCGGCGTCATCATCTACCTCCTGATGATGGCCACTGGCTTCATGGGCTACGTGCTGGTCTGGGGGCAGATGAGCTTCTGGGCGGCGACCGTGATCACCAATCTGTTCTCCGCCATCCCCGGCGTCGGCGACTCGATCGTCACCTGGCTGTGGGGCGGCTACGCGGTCGGCAACCCGACGCTCAATCGCTTCTATTCGCTGCACTACCTGCTGCCGTTCGTCATCGCCGGGGTGGTGGTGCTGCATGTCTGGGCGCTGCACGTGTCGGGGCAGAACAATCCAGCCGGCATCGAGCCGAAATCGGACAAGGACACGGTGCCGTTCACGCCCTATGCCACCGTCAAGGACGCCTTCTTCATCGGCGTGTTCTGCATCCTGTTTGCCTGGTTCGTGTTCTACATCCCGAACTATCTCGGCCACGCCGACAACTACATTCCGGCGAATCCGGCGCAGACGCCCGCCGAGATCGTGCCCGAATGGTACTACCTGCCGTTCTACGCCATCCTGCGCTCGATCCCGAACAAGCTGCTCGGCGTCGTCGCACTATTCTCCTCGATTCTGATCCTCGCCTTCCTGCCCTGGCTCGACACCTCGAAGGTGCGGTCGGCGCGCTACCGGCCGATTTTCCGTCAGTTCTTCTGGCTGTTCGTCATCTCCTGCGTGGGGCTGGGCTATCTCGGCTCCAAGCAGCCGGAAGGCATTTACGTGATCCTCTCGCGCGTATTCACCGCCTACTACTTCGCGTTTTTCATCATCATCCTGCCGCTGCTCGGCATCTTCGAGAAGACCAAGCCGTTGCCGAAATCGATTTTGGAATCGGTGCTGGGCGCCAAGGCGTGAGGACGATCATGAAAGCGCAACACGCGATCGCCGCCCTTGCCTTTGCCGGCTTGGTCACTGGCTTTGCTGCGCCCGCCGCGGCGGAGGAGCAGGTGGCACCGCCGAAGCTGAAGTGGTCGTTCGCCGGACCGTTCGGCAAATACGACGAGGCGCAGCTGCAGCGCGGCTTTAAGATTTATCGCGAGGTCTGCTCCAACTGCCATTCCATGAACCTGCTGGCGATCGGCAGCCTTGCCGATGCGGGCGGTCCCGGTTTTTCCGAGGCGCAGGTCGAGCAGATCGCGTCCGAGTACAAGGTCAAGGACATCGACGACAAGGGCGAGCCGGTCGAGCGCGCCGGGCGCCCCGCCGATCATTTCCCGGCGCCGTTTGCCAATTCGGCCGCCGCCGCCGCCGCCAACGGCGTCGCCCCGCCCGACATGTCGACGCTGGCCAAGGCACGCAGCTATCCGCGCGGCTTTCCCTGGTTCATCTTCGACGCCTTCACGCAGTATCAGGAGCAGGGCCCCGATTACATCGCCGCCATCCTGAAGGGCTACAAGGACCCTCCGCCGAAGGACTTCAAGCTGCCGCCGAGCGGCCACTACAACGAATATTTCCCCGGCTACAACATCGCCATGCCGCCGCCGCTGCAGCCCGGACAGGTCACCTATGACGACGGCTCGCCGCAAACCATGGAGCAATACTCCAAGGACGTGGCGGCATTCCTGATGTGGGCGGCCGAGCCGAAGTTGGTGCAGCGCAAGCGCATCGGCTTCCAGGCGATGATCTATCTGATTGTGCTCACCGGGCTGTTGTATTTCACCAAGAAGAAAGTCTGGTCGGCGGTGCACTGAGCGCGCGCCGCCGCGCCCGCCCTCATTCCCGGCAGAACGGGAATGGCTCAAGCTGTTTTAGCCCTTTGACGATTACGCATTAATTTTCCGGGCCGGAGCGCATGAGCCAGGCGTGCTTGATCGGCTCGGCCTGATTTAAAGCGATATGCGCCGCGACCAGCGCCACGCCGGCCGAAAACGCCCAGCGGTGGACTTGCAGCGCCTTGACCTTTGCCAGGAGCACGACCGCGGCGATGATGATGAGCGGGTCGGTGTAGTTGAATTAGTCCTGCTTGAGCCAGCGCGCCGTTTGCAGCGTGTCGACCCCCCAGACCGTCGCGATGAGGAAGGCGGCCTTCCACGCCGCCTTGCGCCCGCCGCGGCGGAACGCGAAGACGATGCCGGCGATCATGAACCATTCGAGGAAGATTTCCGGGCGCGGCGATGTGTGCAGGAAAAACGGGTGATAGCGGAACATACCCCACAGGCTGTGAAAAAACAGCGCCATCGGATTGCCGCAGCCGCCGGCGCTGTAGTGTCCCGCCGGATCGGAGACGAAGGACAGCATGGCATCGACCGGTTTGATCACCGTCGCCACCACCGAGGTTTCGCGGTGAATGTAAAGCGGCAATAGCCCGAGCGCGACGCCGCCGACGATGGCTGCGGCGGCGGCCAGGCTTTCGGCCAGTCGCACGCGCCACACTACCGCAAATGCCAAAATGCCGAGGCCGATCCAAACGGCGAGCACGGCCTGGAACGTGCCGGGGGTGAAAGCGCGGTGCTCGGTAGCGAAAGACGCAGTCTGCGGATAAAGCCCCTGCGGCAGCAGCGGCGTCGCCGCCGCCGCCACAAGCAAAGCGAGGGCGGTGAGTGCCGCCAGCGCCCAGCCGGCGCGCGGGCCGCTCCAGTAGCCAATGCGCTCCGCCGGCTCGCCGAACGACAGCAGCAGGAGCGGCAGCGCGGCGATCAGGAAAATCGCCTGCTCTTTGTTGTCGAGGGCAAGGGTTGCCAGCAGCGCGGCAGCGCCGACCAGCAAAGGCCGCGCCGCCAGGCGCGGCGATGAGCAGAACGAGCAGCGAAAGCGCGCCAAGCGATTCCGACAGCAATTCCGGCTTGACCGAGCGGACCGACATGGCGATGCCGTCGGAAAAAGTGAGCGCGAACAGACCGACAATAGCGATGCGCCAATTGCCCAGCAGGCGTCGCAAGAGGAAAACGAAAGCCGTCAGGTAGGCCAGCACAAAGGCCAACGACAACAGCCGCGCGACGTGCACGAGCGCGGTCCAGACGCCGTTATAGGCGTTGACGTCGCCAGCGGGCGGCAAGGTCGCCAATGAATCGACGCGCAGGATGCCGGCGGCGTGCAGCAGGTGGAACACGCCGCTGAGCGCGATCACACTGAAATGGGCGTGTAGACCACCACGCGCGGCAGGCCCTAGTTCTGCAGCAGCGCGTCGTAGATCAGCAGAATGTCCTGGTCGGCAATGCGCCAGTAGGGATTGAAATAGCCTAACAAGAAAAAGGAAAGAACGAGGCCGCCGAGGATCGCGAAGATTTCCCCGCCCCAGCTCAGCGGGACCAGACGGTAGACGCCATTGACGGGCGCGGAGGATGGATCGACGCGCTTATCCAGATCCATCTATTATTCCCCGGCAAATTGCGACAAATGCGGGCCGGGACGATATACAAAGGGCGGCGAAGGAACGACTTTGAACGAATGACTGCGACGCCATGACATTTTCGCAGCGGCCATCTCCGGCATGAGCAAATCCGTCCTCGGCATCATCGGTGGGTCCGGCATCTACGATCTGCCGGGTTTGCAGTTCGCGCGCGAAGAGCGCGTCAAAAGCCCGTGGGGTGAGCCTTCGGGCGCCTTGCGCATCGGCGAGATCGCCGAACTGCCGGTCGTATTCCTGGCGCGCCACGACAAGGGCCATCGCCTCTCGCCCTCCGATATCAACTACCGCGCCAATATCGACGCCTTGAAGCGCGCTGGCGTCACCGATCTCGTCTCGCTCTCGGCTTGCGGCTCGTTTCGGGGCGACTTGCCGCCTGGCAGCTTCGTGCTGGTCGACCAGTTCGTCGACCGCACCCACAAGCGCGAGAGCTCGTTCTTCGGCAAGGGGCTGGTGGCGCATGTGTCTATGGCGCATCCGGTGTCGCCGCGGTTGCGCGCGCGCATTGCGGAAGCCGCGCTCAGCGAACGCATCACGCCGCACCTCGGCGGCTGTTACGTCTGCATCGAGGGGCCGCAATTCGCGACGCTGGCCGAGAGCCTCGCCTACAAGCAGCTCGGCTATTCGGTGATCGGCATGACCAACATGCCGGAGGCGAAACTCGCGCGCGAAGCGGAGATTTGCTACGCCACCATCGCCATGGTGACCGATTTCGATTGCTGGCATCCCGAGCACGACGCGGTGACCGTGCAGCAGATCGTTGGCGTGCTGCAGGATAACGCCGAGCGCGCCGAGCGCCTGGTGGCGCGGCTCTTGCGCGATTTTCCTCGCGAGCACGAGGCCTGTCCGATCGGCTCGGACCGCGCGCTCGACACTGCGCTGATCACGGCGCCGGAAGCGCGCGACCCGGAACTGATCAAAAAGCTCGACGCGGTGGCGGGCAGGGTGCTGAAAGGATAATTCGTATGACGTCTCCCATCCCCGACGACGATCTGCGCGCGGCGATCCGCTCGATCCCGGATTATCCCAAGCCGGGCATCGTCTTCCGCGACATCACGACGATGCTCGGCAACGCGCGCGCCTTTCGCCGCGCGGTGGATGCGCTGGTGCAGCCCTGGGCCGGCATGAAGATCGACAAGGTTGCCGGCATTGAGGCGCGCGGCTTCATCCTCGGCGGCGCGGTGGCGCATCAGGTCTCCGCTGGCTTCCTGCCGATCCGCAAGAAGGGCAAGCTGCCGGCAAAGCGCGTCAGCGTCTCCTATACGCTGGAATACGGCGAGGATACCGTGGAGATGCACGCCGACGCGCTGGTGGCCGGTGAGCGCGTAGTGCTGGTGGACGACTTGATCGCCACCGGCGGCACGGCGGAGGCGGCGGTCATGCTGCTGCGCCAGCTCAACGCCGAAGTGCTCGCCGCCTGTTTCGTCATTGATCTGCCTGACCTCGGTGGCGCGCAGCGGCTGCGCAAGCTCGGCGTTCCGGTGAGGACGCTGGTCTCGTTCGAGGGGCATTAGCCACTGTTGATTAGTGCATCGTCT